>JAPLYO010000020.1 GCA_026395555.1 Candidatus Peregrinibacteria bacterium
GAATACGGAACAAAATGTGCTATTTCTCATTGCAATAAGTCATCGCAAAACATCCATCATACGGCAAGGTACTCCATGATCCGTAATCACAATCCCAACTTCTTGGCACCACTCTGCAGACAGCATCATGAGATTGCGCATAGTATCGATGTGAAGATGCAGAAAAGAAAATTGCGATTGATTACGTAATTTTGTGGCTGCGTGCGGCGTTTAGCGAGCTACCCGATATTCGGCTGGGTGAGATTTTTCGGATTGAGAGCTTCATCTAGCTTGTCTTTTTGCATAAGTTTTTTCTCGAGGATGAGGGCGTGAAGTGATGTTTTTCGCTTCAATGCTTCGTTTACGAGTTCGGCGACGAGATGATATCCCAAATACGGATTGAGACCGGTGGCTACGCAGAGGGATTTTTCGAGAAGTTCTTGGCAGCGTTTTTCATTAGCAATAATCGAATCGATACAGAAGGTGCGGAACATCTCGAGTCCGTTGCGGAGAAGTGAACAGTTTTCCGTGAGTGTTTTGAGAATTAATGGGGTCATTACGTTGAGCTCGAGCTGGCCATGCATGACACAGAGTTCGGTAGCACGATCGTTTCCCTGAACCTGAAAGGCGATCATCTGGATGCACTCGGGAACTGATGGATTGACCTTCCCCGGCATGATAGACGAGCCAGGCTCTACCTCGGGGAGAATGATTTCTCCGATACCACCAAGTGGTCCCATGTTGAGAAGTTTGAGGTCTTGAGCGATGCGTTGCATCGTGATGGCGCAGTTCCTGATTGCGGATGAGACACTTGTGAAAACATTCATATTGCTCGTCGTCTCGAAGAGATTGGCCGTGGGCTTGAGTGGGAGGCCCGTGAGCTTCGCAAGATGACGCGTAACGAGTTTTTGGTATTGTTTGTGAGTATTGATGCCTGTGCCGAGTGCGGTGCCTCCGAGGCCAATCTCATAGAGTAGGCTCGTGGCATGTTTGAGCTGGATGAGGTCTTTTTCTACGGCGACGGCGAGTGATTCGAACTCCTGACCGAGAGTCACCGGTACGGCGTCTTGGAGATGCGTACGTCCTACTTTGAGAATTTTAGCGAACTTTTTTGCTTTTTTCCTGAGTGCTGCGATGAAGTTTTTCATCTCATGTTGCAGATCTTCTGATTCCCATGCGATCGCGATACGTACAGCAGTAGGGATGGCATCGTTGCTGGACTGTGCCATATTCACATGATTGTTTGGATTTACCGGTTTGTACGATCCTTTTACTGATTTTGGATCGAGTATCTCATTGGCTCGATTGGCGATAATTTCGTTGAGGTTCATGTTGTATGGTGTCCCCGCGCCTGCCTGAAAAATATCAATCATATACTCATGATCAAACTGTCCTCCGATAAACTCTTGCAGGGCGGTAATCATCGCTTTTGCTAATGTAGGGTCGAGTTTTTTGAGTTCGAGATTTGTTTCTGCTGCCGCGTATTTCACACAGGCAATGGCCTTCCTAAAACTGCATGGGGCTGTAATGCCACTAATTTTAAAGTTCTCCAGTGCTCGCGTGGTGAATGAGCCATAATAAACATCGCGTGGCACTTCGATATTGCCGATCGCATCGTTCTCGGTTCGGGTAGGAGAGTTTTTTGGTGACATATGTGTATTGGTCAATGGTTGGCTCCAGTTTCCCATGCTTTCGAAATGGTGACAAGTAGAGCCTAAAGCTGACTTTTGGCTTGCTTTTCTCTAGATCTCTTGGTAGATTGTTCCAGCTTCAGCGAAGTATTTTAAACGTCAATTTTATGTCAAACGTCTGCTCAATCACAGGAAAGAGGCCATTAGCTGGAAACAATGTAAGTCACTCCATGCGCCACACCAAGCGAAGGTTTATGCCTAACTTGCTTTGGAAGCGTGTTTGGAACCCATTGAAGAAGCGTTTTGAGAGAATCAAGGTTTCTACTCAGGGCTTGAAGGTTCTCGACAAGCGATCGAAGTAGTATTTCCTACAATTTGAAATGGAGCCTCAAGCTAATGAGGCTCTTTTTTTTATGTCAGTATTTACCAGCTCTATACCGGCTTGTGCTGTTTTGATGGGAAGTGCTTCCTGATGGTGTTTCTGGTTTTTACATAGACACCTTCGATGATACGATAGGTGAACTGAAGCGTAATGTGGATTGGAAGTTTTACGACAGGGCCGAAGCCGAGTAGCTGATGAACAAGGCTTTTCTTTCTAATGCAGAGGGGGGTGGTCTTTCGTTCGAGGATTGCGTTCCGTAGGTCGTTCGCTGTTTCTCCATCGAAGAGGGAGAAGGTGTGTCCAAAGTTAATTTTGATATGACAGTCGCTTGAGCTGACCTCGGCTTTCTGGAGGAATTTTTCGTTAATAAAGTGTGTTTTTTCGAAGTATTGCGGTTCGATGAGAGTGAAGTTTTGAACCTCGATGGCGTCTATCATCGCCAAGAGATCTGGCCGATTCAGAAGATCAAGATAGCAAACCTGATATCGATAGATATACTCTCCCAATGCATCTTCCTCGAACATAAGGTGAGGAACGATCGTGAGACCGCCCTGAGCTTTTATCTGAATGAGGGTATCTTCGAGTGATTGGAATGAAGGAACTCTTGTCTTGAGAAATAGGCCAATCACATGACCGCCATTGGTATAAATTTCTTCACCGATAATAATTTCAACCGGTAGCTTGTGTTTTGAGGCATAGTTGCTTGCTGCTTTTGCTCCTTCAATCGTATCGTGGTCGGTGATAGCCAGGACGCGAATATCCTTTTTTATAGCCAAATTTACGGCATCCTTCGGTGAGATGAAGGAGTCAATTGAGTGCCAGGTGTGGAAGTGTAGATCGGCTTTGGATTGAGTCATAAATGACAATGTGTGACTACATGGGCGATTGCCATGATAGCACAGGATATTGGCAGAGAGAAGCGTTTTATCCAAATATCGACCATACTGTTGCGATACCTGCAATAACCATGAGTATGGTGATAAGCCATCCAAGTCCAGCGATGATTTTGCCGTTTACGCGCTTTCCCATGACTTTCTCGTTGCTGCTTATTCTTACAATGAAGAAGAGGATAAATGGTGCGACGAGGCCGTTTGCTACGGCCGAGTAGAGAAGCGCCTTGATCGGATTGATATGAAGAAAGTTCATGCCGGTGCCGATAAGCATGGAGATGATGATGACTCCATAAAAGGCGTAGGCGTCCTTGAGCTTACGGTAGAGACCGTATTTCCATCCGAAGCTCTCTGCGATGGCGTAGGAGGCGGAGCCGGCGAGAACAGGGATAGCCAGGAGGCCGGTTCCGATAATGCCGAGCGCGAAAAGAACGTAGGCACTCTCGCCGGCGAACGGACGGAGCGCCTGTGCGGCCTGTGCCGCACTTCCGATAGTTGTAATGCCGCTTACAAAGAGTGTCGCTCCACATGCAGCGATAATGAAGAACATGACGACATTTGAGAAGAACATGCCTGACCAAACGTCGATGCGTAAACTACGGATTTCTTGTGGCGTTACGCTATCTTTTCGCTGCTTGATGGTTTTTTCACCCTTGAGAATTTCTTCTTCTACTTCTTGGGATGTCTGCCAGAAGAATAGGTATGGAGAGATGGTAGTACCCAGGATACCACAGATGAGAATAATCTGATCTTTTCCAAAGGTCATCGATGGGATTACTGTGTGCCGCAAGGCGTCTGACCAGTTGAGCTTTACTGCAAGTGCGGAGAATACATAAGAAAAAAGTACGAATGCGAGATACTTCAGATATTTGGAGTAACGCGCATATGTCGTATAGATCTGAAGAAGGAGCATCGAAATAACAAAGGCGGCCATCGCTACCCCAAAACTGATCTGAGGAAAGAGTAATCGTATACCCTCAACCATGGCTCCTAGATCGGCTCCGATATTCAGTGTATTTGCGACGAAGAGTAGTGCTGTGCAGAAAAGAAGTACCTTTCTTGAGTAATGCTTTTTGATGTTTGCTGCAAGTCCTTGCCCCGTGACGAGACCGATTCGTGCGCACATCTCTTGCACGATTGCCATGAATGGAAAGGTGAAGAGCGAGAGCCAGAGCAATTGAAATCCGTATTGTGCGCCTGCTTGTGAGTAGGTTGCAATTCCTGATGGATCATCGTCCGCGGCACCGGTAGTCAGTCCTGGGCCGAGTGTTTCCCAGTACTCCTCTGCCGCCTTGAATGGTTTTTTATTCACAATTTGCTTTTCCGCCTTCTCGGCCATCTTCATGCCGCCATCGAGCATTTGTGCGGGGGCTTCGAACATTTTTTCAATAATTTTTTTTGCCATGAGGAGGTTTGTGAGCGAATGAGTGAAGAATTCTTGCTACATTGTATCACTAATTCTATACTTGCAAAGCTATGGCACTTATAGAATCAACTGCGGTCACGTTAGAATCTGCAGCACCTTCATTTTCTTTACAGGGCGTTGATGATAAACAGCATTCTCTTGCGGATTTTCAAGATGCAAATATTCTTGTGATGATTTTTATGTGTAATCATTGTCCGTATGTTCAGGCGTGTATTGATCGACTCATTACTCTTCAAGGAGAATTTTCTGAGCGAGGAGTGAGGTTTATCGGTATAAATTCTAATGATTCGACCGACTACCCTGCGGATAGTTTTGAGGCGATGAAGATTTTTTCCAGCGAGCGAAATATGAATTTCCCTTATCTTTTTGATGAGACTCAGGACGTTGCTCGTGTCTATGGCGCTGTGTGTACGCCTGATATTTTTGTGTATGATGCAGAGCGAATGCTCCGCTATCATGGTCGTATTGATAACAATTGGAAAGATGAGTCGAAGGCTACCACGCATGAGTTGAGTGATGCTTTGGCAAAAATGATAGAGGGCGAAGTGCCTCAGGAGGTTCAACATCCATCCATGGGATGTTCTATTAAATGGAAGCAATAATTATTTGTTGCGAGTAAGGTGTGCGTGCGCACATCAGCCGATGCGTCCCTTGGGGGCACACTTTATAACTCCGATTGTTCCGATAATTACCATCAGTATTGAGAAGATTTGACCGAGCGTGATGGTATTCCAGAGATACCCGATTTGAACGTCGGGTTCGCGGAAGAATTCGGCGAAGAATCGAAGAAAGCCGTATCCTGTGATAAACATCCAACTCAGGACGCCCGGAGTCTTGATCTTGTTACGTGCGAAGAAAAGTATGATGAAGAGTAGGATGCCTTCCAGGAGGGCTTCGATGAGCTGTGATGGATAACGACAGTTGAAAATGTCGGTTGGAAAACGCATGCAGATTGCGGAGTTGGTTATGCGGCCATAGAGCTCTCCATTGATGAAGTTGCCCATGCGCACGAGAAAAATTCCAATGGGTATAATAGGAATAATGGCATCAGTGAGCTGATATAATTTGATGTTATTTTTTCTGGCAAACAGTATGAAACCTAGGATAACGCCGAGCATTCCTCCATGAAATGACATGCCGCCTTCCCAAATTTTGAGTACATCGACCGGATGCTGAAGGTAGAGGGGGAGTTGATAGAATAAAACGTATCCAAGACGGCCACCCAAAATGACGCCAAGAAGCGACATCAAGAGTAGATCTGCAACGGTATCTTTATTGCATGTGATTTTTTTTTCTTTGAAAAAAATAGGTATGAGTAGATAGGCGATCAAGAATGTCGTGAGATACATAATGCCATACCAGTGAATTTTTACCGGACCTAGACTGAGTGCGACCGGGGATATGTTTGGATAGGGGAGCATGAGGTGAGTGTGAAGATTTACTTCAGGAGTGGATCGTGTTTTTTTGCCTCTTTGAAGCCTTTTGCTCGAAGTTTGCATGAAGGGCATTTTCCACATGGTGGTCGGGATCCTTCGTAGCACGTATGCGTATCAGCCAGTAAGTCGAAATATCCTAACTTGTCGATCATCTCAACCGTTTGCGCCTTGGTGAGGAACATAAGTGGTGTGTGAATTTTGAGCTTATAGTCCATTCCGAGAGTGAGCGTTTTTTCTAATGAGCGAATGGTTGCATCGCGACAGTCCGGATAACCAGAGTAATCAGTTTGGCAGACGCCCGTGACGATATCTGTTATTCCATGCGAGTAGGCGTATGCGGCGGCAACAGTGAGGAAAAATATATTACGACCAGGGACGAACGTTGTGGGTAGGCCATTTTTTCCTTTTGTAATTTTTATATTGTGCGTGAGGGCGTTTTTTCCAAGTTGTGAAAAAATGTCGGTCTTAAGAACCGTGTGTTTGAGTTTGAGTTTTTTGGCGATGCGCTTTGCGGCTTGTAGTTCTACTTTGTGGCGCTGTCCATAGTCAAAACTTACCGTTTCGATTTCGTCGAACTTCTTCATGGCCCACGCCAAGCATGTTGTGGAATCTTGTCCCCCGGAGTGAAGTACGAGTGCTTTTTTCATCGAATATTTTTCATAATGTGAAGTCTCGGGCTGTAGTGAAACTTTCTCTCTCGGCAGAGTGGAATGAGCCACTTGGCGCGCGATAGTAGTATATCCCGAGTCGTCCCCTCTGGCATTAGGAAAATTTTTGTACGATCGATCTTGTTCTCCTCGATAAATTTTTCTATCTCATTGATATCATCCGGTGACTGAACGACGAACTTGAAGATGCAGGTATCAACTCGAAGATTGAGCTTGTACCAGCTGTTTCCGCTATTGCTGAGTTTTGGAGAGATATTAAACTGGTTGACGGTTCCCTGCGGCAGTGTGGTCGGGATGGTTCCGTTTGTTTCTACTTCGATAAATCGATGTGGATTTCTTTTTCGAAGGGCACGTATGAACTCTTGGTGAAGCATTGGCTCTCCTCCGGTGACGACGATGTGCTGAATAGGGGACTTCTCTACCTGCTCGAATACTTCTTCGTAGGTTCGTTTCTCGTAGGTTGTTTCACCTGCTTTCCATGTATAGGGCGTATCGCACCAGCTGCACTGTAAGTTGCACGTACCAGTACGAATAAAAAACGCGGGAGTGCCGACCCATTTTCCCTCGCCCTGAATGGTTTCAAATATCTCAGCGATCTCGATCGTCTTAACGACGTTTGCTGTTTGGACGGACATAGGATGCTTTTACGATGGTTTTGATACCGCCACGTGGATTGAAATCTCCGATGATGTCCAGTTTCATTGGTTTGCAGTAACGAACAAAGTCTTCCATCATTTTGTTTACAACGTGCTCATGGAAAATGCCGAGCTCACGATAGGCGAGAATATACTCCTTGAATGACTTAAGCTCGATGCAGTCCTTGTGTGGTACGTAGATGAACTGAATAGAGGCGAAATCGGGAAGTCCGGTTTTTGGGCAGATGCAGGTAAACTCCGGTACGGTGAAGTCGATAACATACTCTTTATCAGGGTACTGGTTTTCCCATGTTTCGATTGCAGGTAGCTTTAGTTCACGAATGTGGTCTTGTCGACCTTCGTAGCTGCTTGCTTCTTGTTTCTGCTTTGGGTTCGTTTTTTTACTCATTGGAATTTAAAAAAGGGTGCGTTTTGTCGCACCCTTTGTATCTTTTTTTGGCTTATTTGTCCAGTATATTATTGGGCAGGGGTGGTGGCTGGAGTGACAACTGGAGCTGGAGTTGCCGCTGGGGTTGAAGCTGGAGCCGGAGTCGTTGTCTGCTTCGATAGCCCTAGAGCCTTCTTTGTTTTTTTGATGATTTTCTTCGTCTCATTTTTCTTTACCTCCTTTACCTCTTTTTTGATAATTTTCTTCTCGGTTTTTTTGACCAACTCTGTCTTCTTGATCTCTTTCCTTAGGTCCAGCTTTGTTTTCTTTACATCTTTCTTCTCCATATTGATCTTCTTCATCTCCTGTCCGAAGTTGTCCTTCTTGGTTTTTGGGGCTGCAGCATCGGATAGTGGTACGGCTGGAACTATGGCAGGAGTAGTTGCTGTATCTGTTTGTCCAAACGCTGCAAGAGGAAGGAAGATGGTCAGCAGGACTGCTGAAGCTATAATAATGAGGCGGGTGTTCTTCATAAGACGTGTTTTATTATGAAAATAGTGTTGTGAGTGTAGTATTTTTTTTATTTCGTGTAAAGTTACCCCCGATGGCACAAAAACCTAATTATAGTATCATTCGCGATGACCCTCGACTTCGGGAAACTCTTGAGAAGAGAACCCTCATTATACGCGCCATTAGGGAGTTTTTTTGGAGTATGGATTTTCGGGAGACAGATACGCCCATACTCGTGAACTTGCCTGGAATGGAACCGTATCTTGATGTGTTCAAGACGCGTTTTGAGCCCATGAAAGGAGGCGGTGAGGAGCGTGATATGTATCTTATTACTTCTCCGGAGTATGCCATGAAGAAGCTTTTGGTGGCGGGGTTTTCGAAGATTTTTCAGATTACACGAAGCTTCCGGAATAAGGAGACGGGCGGGGCTCTACATAATCCTGAATTTACGATGCTTGAGTGGTATCGGGCGAATAGTGATTATCGGGAGATTATGTCTGATACCGAGGCGTTGATTCGGTATCTGTGTGAAAAACTTTTTCAGAAGAATGATTTTATTTTTCAGGGCAAGACGATTGATGTTGCGA
Source organism: Candidatus Peregrinibacteria bacterium (assembly GCA_026395555.1). Taxonomy (GTDB): domain Bacteria; phylum Patescibacteriota; class Gracilibacteria; order UBA1369; family UBA12463; genus CALREA01. Next base: position 8,533 of record JAPLYO010000020.1, read on the forward strand.
GAGATTTCGAACGATTACGTGTGATTGAGGCTTTTGAAAAGTATGCAGGAATTTCTCGAGAGGTTTTTGAGGACACGGAGAGATTGATTGAGGCAGCTCAGAAGAAAGGCTATAAGGCTGAGAATTATGACGATGCGTTCTTCCTGATCTTTCTGAATGAAATTGAGAGTAAGTTGGGTATGGGACGTCCGACGATTTTGTATGAGTACCCAGTGAGCATGGCGGCACTTTCGAAGGTGTGCCCTGCCAATCCGAAATATGCTGAGCGATTTGAGATATACATTTCCGGAATTGAGTTGTGTAATGCGTTTTCAGAGCTTACGGATGCGAAGGAGCAGGGGAGGAGGTTGGAGGAGGAGCGAGCGCAGCGAGCGACGATGGGCAAGCCGCTTTATGATGTAGATAGGGGTTTTTTGGATGCTCTGGCTATGGGAATGCCTGAGTCCGGAGGTATCGCTCTGGGAGTAGATCGACTCATTATGCTGCTTCTAGATCAGAATTCTATAGAAAACGTCATCTTTTTCCCGTTTCGAGACTTGTAGAGTTTAATACATGTGGTAGAATGCGCCCGCCTGATTCCACAACTAACTTTTTCTCCTATGCAAACATCAGAATTCAAGAAAGGTGCAGCCGTAAAATACAATGGTGATACTTACGTTATCGTCGGATACCAGTTTGTGAATCCTGGGAAAGGAGCCGCTTTCACTCGCGCGAAAATGAAGAGTGTTAAGACGGGAAAGAACGTTGAGGTTACCTTCAAGTCAGGTGAAGATGTTCCAGAAGCCAATATGGAGAACAAGCGTTGCCAGTACCTCTATAAGGACGCTACGGAATACACGTTCATGGATAACAATACCTATGATCAGTTCACTATCTCTAACGAGATGATCGGTGATGATTCAGACTTCTTGATCGATGGTACGGAAGTTGTCGTGGTATTTGTTGACGACAACCCTGCATCAGTTCAGCTCCCTACGAAAATGGACTTCAAAGTCATCTCAGCTCCGCCAGGTGAAAAGGGCGATACGGCTACGGGCGGAACGAAACCTGTTATTATCGAGACAGGTGCCACTATCAGCGCTCCACTCTTCATCAAAGAAGGCGACTCAATCCGCGTCAATACGGAGACACATGAGTACGTCGAGCGAGCGAAGTAGACAACTCATAATTTATACATTTTATGCAAACTCTAACCCCAGGCGATCATAGAGATTCTCCAGCTGAAATTCCTCTCGTCCAGCAGGATGTGCCTTTTTCTTTTGAGGCTTTGACAACCGCTACGGATGTTGAAAGTAAGGCTGCACTTGAATTTGCTACAGATATTGCTCGCCGAATGGGGGTAAAATTTGACCAGTTTGTATCTTTATTAGGGGATTTGGCCGATACCTTTGCTCGAGACCTTAAAGCTGATTATGCTGCTGGTGTTAGACCACATTTGTCTGCGGAAAAATATAGCTTAGTCGCTGCTCGATTGAGGTATCTCGGATGGCTGAGGGTGTAATTGATATAGCCCGATATTGATGTTTTAAAATTTCCCTTCTTCGAGAAATCGTTGGACGGCTTTTATTACCCTGCCGGAATCCATAATATATGTATGGGTGCTAGATACGAGAAGAAAGTCCTGCATGTTTGTTAATTTCGCTGACTCCATGGGTACTTTTTCGTCGTATTTTCCTGCGATGATGCCTACTGGATATTTGGGAGGTATTATTTTGTTTGGAAGGCTGTTTTTCTTTGTGCTTAGCTGTTTTAGAGCAGGTCCAAGTATCGTATTAAGTATGGGAAATGAGCTGAGATAATCGGCTAGTTTTGATCCTTTGTTTGGAGGAGCAATCATGATTACTTTTCCTAGATTTATGAGTTTATGTTTGGACAAAAAGTATCTAACGATAATTCCACCCATAGAGTGAGTGACAAAATGAATCTTTTTACTTTTGTCGGTGCATCTCTCTTCTATGCATTTTTTTAGATAATTATCCGAAAGGTTCTCTATTTTTTCTCTCCTCGATGGATAATCCACATTAATAACGGCATATCCTTTTTTTGTTAAAACGTTTTCGATCTTGCCCATCGATTTTGCTGTTCTCCAGAAGCCGTGCAGGAGCACGACGTAATCTTTGTTGTTTTTCATTATTTTTATTTTATCTGTTTTGAGAGATTACGCCTAATTTTCTTTACCCGTTACATACTCATGCAGTATCATTCATCTATGACTCCACTGAATAATCCGATTGATCCCGAAACAATAAAGATCCCTGCGTATAAACGCAAGAAAAGCCTTGATGCAAAAGCGAGACATCCCTTGGCGTGGACGGCACTGGATAGGCAAAAAGAAGACCTAGGGAAGAGTAAGAGAGGTGTGAGCTCTCACGAGAGAGGATTTGGCACAGAACGTCGTGGTACGGTCGAAGAAGTCGGTTATAGGCGAGTCCCGACCTCATCGATGAATTTGATTGGCGATATTGGTTCGGCTATTCCGGATGAGTTGAGTAGTGTGAAATCAATCGCAAGAAGTGCGCGCAATACGAAAAGGGTCATGACGTTTACTCCGCAAGATGTCCATGCCTCGAGCTTTCAGAGAATTAGTTTGGAGCAGACTTCTTTGCTCGACAATAGACCTTCAGGAAATAGAAAGTTGATGAGTGACGCACCGCGTCGGTTTGTACTTGTTGGCGAAGTTACGATGGTTTTGAATAAAATTAGCGTAACAATTATAAAGCTATCTCAGGCGATTAAGCTCAATAACATACTGCTTTTTGAGGGTGATGGTTGCATGTTTGAAGAGGTGATTGCTGAGATGCAGATCGATCGAAAAAATGTGAAAACTGCCAAAAAAGGTATAGAGGTTGGCGTGAAGATGAAGGAACTTCCTCGTAACGGTACGAAAGTTTGGAGGGTGCTACCAGCGTCCTGATCCACCTCCTCCAGAGAATCCACCACCGCCGAAACCGCTAAATCCTCCTCCGCTTCCTCCTGACCCGCCTCCAAAGAAAAATCCTCCCGGTCCTCCTCTTCCCCCGCCAAACTTGTCGGGATGTTTTGAAACAGCATAGTCCAAGAGGAATCCGAGGAGCGCAAAACCAATCGTCACTCCTATGAGGAGTGTTAGGCCGAAGGAGAAAATTAGACCAAGGATAAGCGCTACGCCTCCGCCAAAAACACCGCCTTGCCACCATGATTTACTCTTCGCGAGATACTGTATAAAACTGAATGCGAATATGAAGATGAGCCATATAATGAACGATAGATTTTTTTCACTTATGCCTGACGATGCGTCGCTACTGCTATTGAGAAGTTCTTGCGTATCAAATTCTTTTTTCGCTGCGGACATGACGACATCCAGGGTGTCATTTATTCCTTTGTAGTAATTTCCGGACTTGAACTCCGGCGAGGTATAGGTTGAGAGAATTTTAGTTGTCAGGAGGTCGGGCAGTACGCCCTCAAGCCCTTTTCCTACCTCTATTCTCATTTGGCGATCCTGGATGGCAATGATGAATAACAATCCATTATCAATGTTTTTTTTACCGATTTTCCATGCTTCGGCGACGTGAATGCTGTACTGCTCAATCGTTTCCGGTTCGGTGGTGTTGACGATGAGGAGAGCAATCTCGTTGGAAGTTTCTTGTCGAAAGGCGTTAATTTTTGCTGTAATTGTGGACTGCTCCTGTTCGGTGAGTGTTCCGGTATAGTCGCTTACGGTTGCGGGTTTTGGATACACCGTATCTGACGCTGCGAGCACCGGTGTGGTCGCAAGTATCGTCAGAATGGCCATGAGTCCTAGGCAGGCCCGTGAGCGCGTAAACCTCATACTATCGTTCATGAGAGTGAGTTATTTTACCTGAAGGTCGACTTTTGGAACTACCTTTGCTCCAGCTTCCGCCTCGAATCTCTGCTTTTGTTCGAAGTTGAACAATCCGGCGACGATATTTCCAGGGAAGCGACGTGTACTTATGTTGAGTGACTCCACGGCGGTGTTGTAGTGCTCACGCGCTACGGATACTCGATTTTCCGATGCCTCCAGCTCGATCATAAGTGACTGTACGGCCTCGACTGATCGAAGATTTGGATAGTTCTCTACGATGACGAGAAGTTTGCTGAGATTTGATTCTAGGGCATTTGCTGCGGTCTGCTTCTTGTTGATATCATTTCCTGCTGCGCCGTACTGTGTTCGTGCCTCTGCTAATTTTCCGAAAATATCTTGTTCCTGCTTGAGTGTACCCTGTACGGAGGCTACGAGATTAGGAATCAGATCGTAACGTCTCTGATATTGCGTATCCATATTGGCAAAATTTGTCTTCACATTCTCCTCCAATCCTACAAAGTTATTGTATGATCCCATGAGCCACATGCCAAAAATGAGCACGACGGCAACGATACCGATCCAAATTTTTGCGGTGCGAGAGAGATTCATAGAGTAAGTTGTAAAAAAGATAAACCGTTGGAATGGTACCACACTCAATAGGCCGCGACAATGTCGCGGCCTATCTCTTGCATTTCTTGTTTTCTCCTTCGTCTAGTTTTAGTATCCCGTGTTAACTTTGTCGTGCCAGATCGTTGTATCGCCGGAGATCGTGTCCCTTACGAGCCATAAATTTCCATTACCTGCATCGTGACACTCCCAATCCGATCGACCGCCGTTACCATCCATAATCGGTCGTGCATCACCAAAAGCGTCATTGAGATTCTTCGGTCCATATCCATCGCCTGATGCGTAGAGTCGGATTCTGGTATATGCAGAATAGGGGAGAGGACCTCCACTATTTACCACCTGGAAATCGAAGTCCCCAAATCCGATGCAGCCACTTGATGTAGCTTGCACGTAGAGATTTGGTCTCTCGAGTGTTTCTGTACGATATTTCGTGGAGATAGGAATTTGTTTTGGCGTGCTTGTCGTTCCAAGTGAGTCGTAGAAGTACATGTCTACATCGGTTTTTCCCCACTCATCGAGATTTTTGTCAGATGCGATGGCTAATCCAGGCCATGGGACGACAACCTTCACATATATATCCGTCCCATCATAGAGGATATTATTGTCTTCTACGCCCGTACCTCCATTGTTAACGATGATTAGCTTGGCTCCCGGGAGAATTTTGAAATTGATTATATCGCTTTCGATTAACTGCCAAGCCTTCTCTCCCCAGTGTGGTTTGTATACATATTTGAAATACAATTTGTCATCATTTGCATAGGCAAGCGTTTTCTTCGCCTCGTCCGTAAGATGAATTTTGTAAACATAGGAATTGTCGCCATTATCTTTGTTGAATTGCGACATTACTGAGCACAGCGTTGTCTTAGTTGAGCCTACGTTATACATACAATCGTTTTGTGTTGCCCATTTTGTCTCTTCCCATTTGACCGGCTCCCATACTAATCCTGTTTTGAAGGTGTCGATAATCTTCTGGTGGGACGTAGGAGCGCTTGGTGCGTTCAAGGGAACGGTGATTTTCGTATTAATGTTTCTCATGAGAGGTGAAATTTGCATTGGCGTTTCAAATTTTGCACCTTTGTTCTCTGCTACTGTTTGAGCCGGAGCGGATGTCTGTGGTGGCATTCCTTTGTAGTAAAATGACCCTTTGAGGTCGATAGATGATCGGAACAGTAATACGCCTCCCACTGCAAGAACTGCGAGGGCGACGAGAGCTATAGCGATTTTTGCGTTTTTCATGCGTTTTGTTTTTATATTTTACTTTCTTTTATTATAGCATTTTTTGTCTATTTTGTCAATTTCACCCAGTCTTCGAAGCCTCCAAGGTTAAATGCATTTTTGAATCCATGGGTTTGAAGCACGTGCGCGATGACTCCGGCTCGCCCCCCGGATCTACAATGAACATATATAGCCGTGTCTTTCGGCAAGTTTGGGAGTTTTCCCTCGGCAAAAAGTTCGAAGTCCATATGGAGTGCTTTTGGCTCAAATCCGCACTCTTTCCGCTCTTCCGTCGTCCGCACATCGATGAGTGTAGCTTGACCTGACATTATTTTTTCATAAGCTGCTTGAAGTTCTTTTTTGGTCATTTTCTTTTTTTAATATGTTATTCCCGTTTCTAAATTCACCTCGCTCTTCTTGAGCTGCTTGTTTTTGATGATAATAATGCCTAATACGATGACCATCCAAAAGGAGGCGATCATCCATGGCCAGCGAACATGATAGTCCATCGCGTACCCGGAGATAGCCGGACCGATCATCTGCGAAAGAGCAATCAGTGAGTGAGAGATACCAATAATCTTGCCACGTTCGTGTTCCTGCGCGACGCCGGACAGCTCCCCGCCATTCATGCTGATGAGGGTTCCTTCGGTAATGCCCAATAGGCACACTGTAAGGAGGAACGGTACCATCGAGAACTGGCTGAGCCCGAGGAAGATAATAATAAGTGCGCTAGCAGTGATAACTTGAACTTTGTGTGGTTTGAAAAATTTAAGCCAAAAATGTTTCATGAAAACAACCTGATTGAGAGCTATGAGAATTCCTATTCCTGAGAATAGTAATCCGGATGAGGCCTTTGTCATGCCGAATACGTTGCTTACATAGAGGAAAAAACTCGAGTGATAGCTCTCGAATGCGAGCGTCGTGAAGAAGATGAGTAAGATATAGGTGCGATATTTTATATTTGAAATGGCATACCAGATGCTCGTAAAAGGATTCCAGCCTATGTGAAGATCCTTTTTCTTTTCGCGAATACTTTCAGGTAGAAAAAAGATTGCGAGGACTCCATTGACGGTAGCGATGCCTGCCGTAACCCAAAAGGGAAGTGTTGGCGAGAACTCACTGAGGAGGCCTCCGATTGCTGGTCCCGCGATGAAGCCGATCCCAATACAGGTACTAATGAGCGAGAGCTTCATGATTCTGTCTTTTTGGTCGGTGGCTAGATCCGTGAGATAACTTTGCGCAACGGAGACATTTCCCGCGGTTGCGCCATCGATGGCACGTGCAAGGAAAATGATCCAAAGGTGATGTGCCATGGCGAACATATACCATCCAATCGCCGTTCCCAGGATGCTGATAATAAGGATGGGTCTACGTCCATATTTGTCTGACAGTGAGCCGAGAATGGGTCCGGCTACAAAAGAAAATAGAGCAAAAATTGAGGTGAGAAGCCCAATAGTGAATGTTGAAATTCCAAACTGCTGCACATAGATAGGTAGGACTGGGAGAATGATTCCCAGCCCTACCATATCCGTAAGGATTGTAGCGATAACGATAAATTGTCGTCGGTCTTTCACGGTATTTTATTTTGTGTTTGAAGGTGCTGCTGCCTTTCCTTTCTTCATAACAAAGAGCAGGACGATAAGCGCTATGAGTATTCCCAAGGCGATATACCAATATTCAATGACCAGCGTGCCGAGGAAGACGATGATTGCGGCGATTACTCCATTGACGAGGAAGACGATAGATTTGAGAGAGCCTCCAAGTCCTGGAAGGATATCCAGTACGGCGAAGATCGGTCCGATGATTGCTGTGAGGCCACCTGCGACGAGGAGCCATGCGAGTCCTTTTGTAACCCAAAAGATTATTTTTTCGGTGCTCTTCAGGTCAGCGAGAATTTCTGCATCAGTTTTGTTGCTGACGATGAATGGCTTACCTGAGCGGATTACTCCACTGTTTACCTCTCCGATAACAATCATCGGCTGATCGAGCGGAACGCCGGTGACGATTTCACGAGTCTTGGTAGGCGGGTAGGAGTTTGTAGATTTTCCGAGATAGGTAATCTGAGATACGGTATTTGGATTAGGATCAACTACCGGCTTTTCTTCACTGAAAAGTGTTTTCGCGTTGAGCATGGCGCTGCTGGACTGTGGCTCTACCTGAACTTTTCCTAGAGTAAAGTTTGTCCATTTTGTGCCATTTGTCGTATCGGATTTGTCGACCCACTTATCGACCCACTGCTTGCTCTCAATCTGTTGCTGGACGTCCTGACCGTCTTTTTGAACGGTTTTTGTGGAGGTGGTCGTCTCTTCTATTTTTCTGAACTCTTCAATGGTGTCTTTGTAGTAGAGAACTTTTTCTGTGCTCTTCGGAGCGGTAAGCGGTGATGCTACCATTGGCTTTCCAGCAATTTTAATAAGTCCTGTCTGTGTGGTCGTTACGTTTTCTGCCGGCGTGAGAGCGAGTTTCTGAACGATGGCAGAATTTTCCGCCATGCCTGCCGTGAAGTAAATAATGGCAAAACCGAGAGCGATAGAGATGAAACCTCCACCAATCCCTTTAATCGAGTCTGTGACTCCGCGTCCGTACCGTCCGAAGAAGCCGGAGCTGCCGAGTACTGTTTCCGAAACAACATTATCTGCCATAAAAAAATAGAATAATAGAATAAGAAAAATCTTTCCTTCCTATTATGAACATTTATTCCTACTTTGTAAACGAAAGCATGAAGTAGCTGGTTGTTGGCATCGTCATGTCGTGCATGATAAAACCTGAATTGTTGTGATAGAGCTGTTTCATGTTCTTTGCGCCAATGCGTTCCATCGTTTTGAGCATGGTGACGAGTGATGGTGGCGTGTCGAGGTAGTCGTTATTATTGAGATTTAGAATTCTATTGTAGTCTCTTTCCTGGATAAGCTTCCAGGTCGTCTCGTCTTTTTGAGCTGCTATTTCCGCGGGAAGGTAGTGCGAGAAGTCAATGGAGGCGAGAAATATCGTGTCTCGATCGATAAGTGGTGCAATTTTTGCAACAAGGTTATCAATTTGCTGAGACGTCGTCGTTGGCATGACGGCGATGGGCATGATGGTTGTTTTCGGCAAATAGTAGCGAATATAGGCAGTTAAATTTCCAATCCCATGTTCCATATTCATCGCCTCGTCATTTCGTGAGATATCGAGTTTTTGCTCGGTGGGAGCTGATGCATCAGTAATTTTTTTATAAAGATCTTGGTCGATATGTACACTCCCAAATGGCGTATTGTAGCCGTATGGGCTTGTTATGAAATTCGTATTTCCACGAAGAAAGTGATTTGGAGATATGAGGATAATTCGTTTCGGATTTTGTTTTTGAAGTTGAGAAAAATATGTATTGAGCCCATCGCTTGGAATGAGATGATGGGGGAGTATGCCTCCGTATATTGGCATATCGAGCGTGAAGAGATTTTTTTCTTTAATGCCTCTGTAGAAATCGCCCTCCTCAAAAAAAGTTTTCGTATGATTGGTGTTGAAATCTTGCGAGTTGGCCTGATGTGATGTGGCGAAAAGCGTAATGATGCCAATAAGAACCCCCGCAGATGCGAGGGCGCTTATGGCTTTGTTTCTTGAAGAAAATTTATTTAACAGTGATTGCAGTTTCATCGGTGGAGTTTACGATATCCGGTTTTGTGGACATCTGAATGACGGCTGGTTCGGCGGTAAATGTTCCTTTGTTGATGACGCGAACAGGGAAGTGGATTTTTGTTTTATATCCTTTGGATACACAATATTTAACGGTTTGGCCATTTACGGAGTACGGACGAGATCCGTAGTAATCTTTTTGATTTACCTCCTCAAATGTCTGTACATTCCAGGAAAGAGGCTTGAGATTTGAGGGGAGTTGCTCGGTAATCGTGTAGCAGCCTTCTAACGCATTTTGGCTGAGTGATGGCTGAATATCGACGAATACGATATCTCCCGCCGACCATGATGTGGTGGATTTTCCGTGGAGCAGATAATCACGTGCGATTTTGATATTGCTTTTGTTTGGGTCGGACTTGAGTTGCGCTTTGTTTGCCTGCGTGTGGTAGACGAAGGTTGCCGTGAGGGCGCCTTTTGGATTTTGAAATGAGAGGGACTTGAGCATATCTGTCGAAAGTATTGTCGAGAATGGCTCACCGTTTTTCAAGGTAATATGTTCATTTTTTCCGTTAAGGGAGTAGTCGAATGTAGCATCTCCTTGTGGAATAAATGGAAGTCTCTTCTCTATAACAGCTACCTCCTCGAGGCTTGTGAGAATGTCTTTTCCGGGCTGCTCGGCGGTGTACGATGCCAAGCTTTGGTATTCCGGAAGGTTCAAATCCGCAGCGATAACGCTCATGAGTGCGGTATGAGCGAGGATGTCATCATTGTCTTTTCCGACCTTGAGACGGCTGTAGTCGTTAATCTTTTCAAGATTATTTAAGACGAGATCTCTGGCGAGATTTTCTGCTGTTTGTTGATCGCCGATGGCCATGGCTCCTGCCGCAACGTAGAGCTTCTCTATTGGGGTGAGGTCGGTCTGTAGGGCAAGATTCTGGAGAGTGAGGAGGATTGGCTCATGGAGAGCTGCGAGACCGCTGACGGCCATGACGAATCGTTCACGAGTCGCGAGCGGAAACTTCTTCACCTGCTCTTCGGAGAGAATTCTCATGAAGTATAATTTGAGGTTTTCATTTGAGATGCCTGTTGTGGATCCTGTGGCTCCGAGCAGTGCTATTTTTGCTGAGAGCTCGAGATCGTCACTGGAGTACGGGAGTAGTCGCATGCCTCCTGAAGGTGACTGATAGATTTCACCCAGCGAGACGTCCGTGCTGAGCTCCGGGACCTCCTCCTTGAAGAAGTTTTTCAGTATCTCTATAGATTTCTCCTCGGCGGCTTGCTGGTCCAGGCGCGCGCCCGATCCATTTATCATGCTCCAGAGAGTTTCATATGCGCGCGCCTTCTCCGTTTCCTGCACCTTCATGGTTACCTCTGATGTAGATCCTAAGACTTCGTTTGGAACTGTTTTTGCGCCTGCCAGATCCATTTTGGATGTTCGAATGGTGTTTAGCCGAGAGTCTATAACTGCGAACTCCCTCACGATGCTATCTTTCATTTCTGTTCCGTCTTTGCTTTTTGTTGTGGCAGAAATGGTTATTTTGTATTTGCCAGTCTTTAAGGTTGATAGAGGAATATCCGCCCGTCCAAGTCCTTTGCCCGTAACGGTCTCCTGTCCGACCGTAAGTCCTGGAATTGAGTAGGCATAGGTAATTTCGTTGCCAGACGAAATCGCATCCCCATAACTCGCCACTTGAAGTATTGGCTTGTCTGACGCGAGAAATTCAGGAGCTACTACGGCATCAATGAAGAAGGGAAGTCCCACTGGAATTGCTTTTACACTCACTCCGGCATTCATGTTGCTATCAACTCCCTGCGCTGTCGCCCTCCAAGATGTAATGTTGTCAGGCAGTTTGAATGATACCTTGGCCGTCCCTGAGCCGTCGGTCGTGACGGTTTGATAGAGGGCTTTGTCTTTGAAATTGCTTCTAGGACTGTCGCCACCACCACCGCCCTTTTCTGCTCCTCCTCCATATGTTTGCGTTACATGACTATAAAACGTGAACTGTCTGGAGTACCACGGCATATTGTTACCATAAATTGATGCTAGTGGATCGGCGGCTTCGTAGAAGAGTTTGTAATAGGCTTCGTCGATTAAATTTATGTTCACATCGCCCGGAACGCCTCTTCCGTTCTTCTTTGTTCTTACCGTCAACTCGACATTTTCTCCGGGTCTATATCTGGTTTTATCTGTTTGAATCTCTATATCGAGATTCTTTTGTTTTTGATCGATCATGGCATATCCACTTCCTATTCTCGTATAGGTTGATCCGGTGAATGATATGACGTCCACTGAAAATCCAGGCATGTCATCTTCGGCGAATGTTGTTGAGAAATTTGAGTTGTTCGATGGGTAACCCTTACTTTCTTTCCAATTTGTTTTTAGGTAGAGATACGTTCCTTTTGGAGCAGGAAGCTCTTCTTTTGTGATTTTTACATTTACTTTTTCATCTATCGTAAACCCATTTTTTGAGTTTGAGGGATCGACCTCTACCGACTCTCCATCATACATCCATCCGGAATAACCATAGGAGTATGCCGTCGTCATGACTTTGTGCTGCAACGAGTCTTCTGCTGTAATCTCTACGGTCTTGAACTTTCCTTCTTCATAATCGAATGTATATGCAATTTTTCCGTCTTTGTCTGTCGTGAGCGCGCTCGTGGTTCCTAACGTCTTCACGGCATTATATTCATAGGTTGGAATAACTTTTTTGCTAATAAAGTCGTAATTTTCACCTGTTTTATTTTTTTCATAATGTGTCTCGAAGGAGTTGATAGTTACCGGATAGTTTGGAATGACCTCACCATTCATGTCTTCTTTTGAGAGATCAATTTTTCGTACGAGAATATTTACGGTATCTTTTCCGTTTTTTCGTACCGTGTCGGTCTCGATTCTGATATCGGTAGTGTATACATACAGCATGATTTCCGAGCTGATTTCTCCTTCTTCATTTGATTCCGGTGTTGCTTGCACGTCCTCGTATTGTGGATAATTTGAGGCGGATTCGCTTGCCGGCGGAATGAAATCGATAAATGTTTTTCCCTGTCCGTCCGTCGTGAGTATTTTTTCTACATTTTGATATCCTCGCATTGTTACACGGATACGTTTGTTCGCTACAGCGGTTCCGTCAAAGAAATGAGCAAAAATATTGATGCGTGCCTTTTCTCCCGTGAAGTAGTTTTTTCGTACCGATTCGATGTCAATCGCATAGGCCGGTTTTATATACTGTTCAATCGAAATCCATCTTGTCGCAATGACCGTTCCATTGGCGGTGATCTCCATGGTGTATGAACCCGTTGGAATGTTCTGAAGCTTCCACTCGCCCGTAAATGTTCCATTTGGCGTTACTGGTAGTGTTGTATCAAAAAGATTTGGCTGACCATCGCCGTTGGTAAATTCATATTCGTAACTTGTGGAGCGTAGCGTTGCGTGAACTTCTGTTACTTTTTCTTCATCGTGTTTTGATTTTGCTACTCCCCAGTACGAGAAGGAGTCGGTCTGTTTGTAGGTTGGCCTGTCAGTTGAGATATAACTCCAGAAGTCCTGTGTGGTCCGTTTGTTCTCATAATAATTGTTCACAAAAGCAATGAGTGAGTCGCCATTTGAGGCAGTGACGGTAATGGTGGATATTCCATTTTCTTCTTTGTGAAACTCTTCAGGTACGGGAATGATGGCCATTCCTTGTCCATCGGTCGTCGTCGTAGTTCCTCCTGAAAATGTTACCTTCGCATTTTTTGAAGGACTTTGCGTTTTTAGATCATGAGACCAGATAACGGCATTGTTTTTGTTTAGCTGAATGTAGCTGCCGATATTTGTTACCTGAACCCACGCATATCGTGGCTCCTCGATAGCCGGATGTTTGAGCGCTATGAGGTAAAGTCCACTTTGAAGTTTTTCTGGGAAGAGTACGAGTGATTGTCCTGAGCTTTCTTTTGTCTCAAGATTAAGAACACTTTTTTTGGTGGCAATTTTCGAGATGTCCCCGAACTGATATTTGTTAAATGTTGACCAATAGTTTGTTCCGAGAAGTTTTTTGTAGGAGTCGATATAGTTCTGTGCTTTTGAAAACTGATACACGGTTGCTTCAAGCTTATCGCCTGCGTTGAGACTGTTTCCGAATACGGTCATGACCTGGTCATTCACGGTGTCGAACTGCATCTCGTTCGCCGAGAGCTCAAATATGCTTGGTTCGCGTGATTCCGTTGCGGCTGTTTCGAAATTTATTACTTTGTCTTCTTGAAGTGTGACAGGGGATCCATCGAGTGGAAGACCTTTTTTAATCGTAACGGTATATATTGTTTTTGGTTCTAATTTTTTTGGAACGAAGACGAGTACTTTTTTGTGTTTTTCAAATCGCCCTTCGACTTTTGGTGAGATGCTTATGTACTGCTCGGCATTTTTGAAATTCTCATGCGTAAAAGTAATCTCGATTCCCGTGTCGAGCGGTACGCCAGTTTGTTTGTTGTCCGGAAGTGTTCCGGTAATGCTAAATTCACCTTTTACCTGAAAGGCCCATGAGAGTTTTTGTTCGGTTGTTGGAACGCTGAATTGGTAGACTTTGTTTGGAGTGAGCGGCTTGCTCGCCACAAACTCAATCTCATTTGCTGATTTTTGCGTGTAGGCGAGGTCGGTTTCCGGAGTTACTTTGAGTACCTGTTTTACATCGTCTACGCTAATGCCTTTTGTACTTGTTAAGATGAATCCGGTGTCTTTTTCTATTCCTAATGTGTCGGCCTGAATGGCTCGTAGTGAGATATCTTTTGCGCTCAACGTAGGTACTCGATGTGTTGGAAATATAAAATAAAGAGCTACGGCAGCGAGTACGGCACCAAGAGTTATACCGCTAATAACCTTCGCGGTGGATTCACGATTTGATTGGAACATATGGTAATAAAAAAATGTAAGGGAGTTGGACTACCGTAATAGTATACTTTTTTTGAATATCTCCAAACTATCCCCTCCAATTATTTCTATTCTTGTTGTCGTAAGTCGATCTTTTTCTTTGTGTTCATTTCCACGTTTCATCGTTGTGGCAGTAGTGAACCCGGACTTTTCTACAATTTTTACCGTGCTGTCTGTGTATTTTCCGAATGGATAGGCAAAGTGATTTACTGTTTTTCCGATGAGTTTTTCGAGAAATACCTTACTTCCAAGTACCTCCTGCGTGGTTACTTTCGTATTTGTTTTTCGTAGGTCAGCATGATTCATCGTATGGGCAGCGATCGTAATAAGTGGACTGCGCGAGAGCTCTTTTATTTGCGCTGAGGTCATGTAGTGAACTTTGTTGAGAAAGTTCGGAACGATATAGGCCGTTGCCTTTATCTGATATTTTTGCAAAAGGGGATAGGCGTTGATATAGAAATCATCATAGCCGTCATCGAAGGTAAGAATGATTGGCTTTGTCGGTAAGACAAATTGTGATTTCCATGATGCGTTGAGATCATCGAGCGTGATTGAGTGATAACCTTCACTTACCAACGTTTGCAGCTGCTCTTCAAATATGGCTGGAGTGACCGAAAGTCTGGCTCCGAGCACGTCTTTTTTGTCCGTGACGGTACGGATATAGTGATAGGTAAGAATTGGAACCTGTACGGAATCTACCGGCTTGTTGGATGCGAGACTCGGTATCACTTGATTAATCCAAGGGGCTTTGGCTTGTGATATCGCGAAAGTTCCCTGCACTAATATAATGCAGAGAGCATAGAAGGTAGCGATGAGACTGATGGAGAGAATTTTTACTTTCATGCATGTATATACGCTCTTTTTCCCATGATGTTACAGGAATTATTCTATATGGTAGAGATATATACCCTCATTTTTAGCATCTGGTTCCCATTTTGGGAAGGGAAATGCATTGGAAATGACCTTTGATCCGGGTCGCATCTCTTTTTGAAGTTTTTCTCTGAGAGGCTTCATCATATAGGGAATGCCATAGACAGTGACGGTGTTGAAGCTGGATAGATCGACCTTCCATAGATTTTTCCAGTGGATGAAGACCTTCCCTGCTAATCCTGCGCGGCGAATGCGAGATCGAGCGAGAAGTACGAGCAGGGGATCGTTTTCGTATCCATGTGCCTCAGCGCCGCGCTGCGCCATCGCCATTACCACCCTTCCGTCTCCCGAGCCAAGGTCGGCAACCTTCTGCCCTGGGCCTATATTCCCCATTTTCATCATATTTTCGACGCTTATGTTCCTCGATGGTACATATGGCGCTCCCCAAAACATCAAGATAAAGCCCACCAGAATGATGATATTAACGATCAGGAGTATAATGAGCCCGAAAATCATAGCGCTAGTATACCCAAGTATGCTTATATTGTAACGAATGAGTTATTATTTCGATGATCAATATCGGCTTTCTCGATGCCTCACCTTTGCGATCATGAGTTTTTTCGCTATAGGATTGTGTTTCATGCCCACCCCTTCTGTGCATGCATCTTCTTTTCCGTCGAATGTTGATCTAAAAAAGGTTCAATCGACCTGGCTCGGCTGGTACAACACGGTCCGGACCAAGGCGAAGCTTCCTCTCTATACTTACTGCCCGACACTTCAGCGTACCGCGACCGCATGGTCGACGACGGCGAAAGAGCGCGGATATCTCAATCATAAGCGTAACGGCCAAACGGCATATTACGACTATACTCTTATCAAAAAGTGGTTCGCCGCGCAGGGGGTTGTTTTCAGCGGCTCGGGAACGCTCTTCACGGAGAACATCGGCTGGGGTCCATATAGTTGTACGAAAAAAGATTGTACAAGTGAGATGATTGATACGATTCGCTATACGTTCGATGCGTATATGGCGGAGAAGGGGAAGAGTTACCGTCCTCACTACAATAGTGTCGTCAGTTCTGTGTATACCAAGATTGGCCTCGGCATCGTCGTTGACGAGAAGAAGGGGAAGTTATACCTGACGGTGCATTATGCGAAGAAGGTTCCTACAATGTGAACGTGGTCGTAAGTGCCTCCGTCTGTTCAGCTCGTCTCTTGGTGAACTCCGCAATAATCTCCGGGTCGTTGTCGACAAAAATACTGTGGAGAAGCTGTTCGGCGCGTTTGCAGTCTTGTTTATCGATAAGATAGTTAATACGAGTTTGCTTGGATCCGTGTACGACGGCGGTGATATTGATACCGAATGCTGAGAATACGCCGGATATGTTTGCGAGCATGCCGACTCGATCATGCATCTCTTTGCCGACTACCGATATGGAGGCTCGGCTCTTGTCCCACTCGATATCATCGACGATATACTGCTCTTCGTTCACCTCAATGGTTTTGAGTTTGTCGATAACGGTGCGAATAATTTTGCGTGCGACTTTTCTGTCGGACTCATCTTCCGGCAGCGGAACGCTGAAAGTGATACTTGTTCCTTCTGGAAAAATGCCATCAATGCTTATGCCATGTTTTGCGAATACATCCGAGATTGCCGCTATGAAACCCGGCTCATCTGCCATTTCCGGAACATCAATGGTTATCGCATCCATATTCATATTACTCACGATCGTTTTGAAGGCGTGGTGGGTCAAGATGCTTCCGGTTGAAATATTTGTTCCAATATCATCATCCAGGTTGCTGATATCACGGATCTGAAGATCATGGTTGTGTTGGCGAGCGCGCGATAGCGCGCGAGGATTGATCAACTTGCTTCCCGCCCCGGCGATCTCCAGAGCAACTTTTATCGAGACGTCTTCATGTAAGACGGCTTTATTCTTCTTGGAATTCAGATTTTTTGGATTGGCGGTGTATATGCCACGTACGTCTTTTAAGAATCTTGTTGCCGTGACGTCTTCTCCCTCTTCTCGCAATACGACCGCTACATCTACTCCGGTGACATCACTATAACCTCGCCCTTCATCGATGGTTATGCCTCGTGGTGTGCCGGCTACGTGACCCCCGAAAATACGTATGTCATTTCCGGTTTCTTCACTGCCCAATGCCTTACGAATGGCTCCGTGTACACCTTTTTCTATTCTTCTACTTGAAATTTTTCCACCGGCCTCTTCGGTTTCTTCACATCTCACATCTTCATATAATCGTGTTTTCTTTCCTTCTTGTTGCAAGAATATATCCAGCAATTTTCTCGCCATATTTTCACCAAAACCAATTACCTGATCACGAATTTCAAATGAATTTACAACGGGCATGAGTATTTTTGAAATCTTTTTGTGATTCATAAGTGCCTGTTTGAGAATTTCAAAAGCACTGTCGTAAGCCTGATAGGCATCAACCTTATATTCACCTTTGAAAAATTTCTCAATTGTTACACCGTGAACCGCCTTGGCGGCCTCGAAAGCTGTCGTAATATCTGATTCTCCGTAATCCTGCCCATTGAGATCATCCATCGCCTTGATGAGTTTGTTTGTAACTCCTTCGAGTGCCGATACCACCAGTACTACTTTTTCTCCTCTACTTTCAAAAATATTTACCGCATTAAGAACCTTGTCCAGCTGCGACATATTCTTTCCACCGATTTTATTTACGGTCGTTGGAGCTCGTTTCGTTTCAGGATTTGCTGACATATTGTGGATTTATTACAAGGTTGCATCGTATCGTTTGTTTTATGTAGTGTAAAGTTGACTTTTCTCTCAAAATAAATGCTGTTATGATAATGGTATGTTGCCTCACGTTATCGTTAACTCCACGAAAAAGTTAGATGCCGTTGTCGTCGCAAAGACTTTGGCTTGTATTATTTTGCTGATCGTCTGTGTTGGTTTTTTTGCAAAGGTTTCGGCGTCTCTTTCAAATGACTATTATCTTTTGATTATGCCAACGGCAGGTAAGACTATTCCGTGGCTTATTCGTCTTGCTATTTCGTCTCTACTTTTTGCCGTTTCGGCCAGTGTCGTAGCGGTAGTAGTTCGTCCGATTTGGATTGCCGTTTTGGCATATCTTGCCGGGGCTTTTTTGTATGTACTTATAACTGGCTCAAGTAGCGCTACCTGGATCGTGGCCGCAATAATTTTTGTATGCATGTCTCTTTACGGACTTTATATTTCCAAGCAGTTGAGGAATCAGGTGAATTTTTCACTCCATCCTCTTTCGGATATGAAGGTGCTTCTTTTTTCCCTTCTTGCGGCGCTTATATCGGTTTCATTCGCGCTTGGGTATAGTACCGATTCTGCTCGCCATGGAGGATATATACTTCCACCGGAAATCAAAACGCTTGGAGTTAATTATCTGTATGATCAGCAGAAGCCTCTTATTGAGGCACAGCCGGGGACGAAATCTCAAAAAGAAAAGGCCCTCAAGGCGGCACATGACAAGATGCAAAGTACCGTTGATGATATAGAAAAAGGTCTTAAGCCTATACAGGTGGGTATTCCTATTATGCTCGGCGTTTCCCTCTTTTTTATCATACAACTTATTTTTATTATCCTCTCTTTTGTCGCAATGGCGTTTCTCAGTTTGCTCTTTTTTATTTTGAAGATTACGCATTTTACGCACCTGGCAAATGAAATGCGGGAGGTGACATATATTACGCTTGAGCCGGTTGATGAGAAGAAATAGTTACAAATTATTTATTATTTATTTACCTCATTGCTATGAAAAAATCTTTTATTTCTTCAGTGGCTGTCGTGATGTTGCTGGCGCAGATTACTCCAGTTTTTGCAGCGAATGAGACCAAACCAACTGCGACTTTTTTTGAAAATGCCTGGAAGGATGCCGACACAACACGATCTTATGGTTTTACATGCAAAGCTTCTTCTACAAGTATCAAGACAAAAAAAGGAGTTACGTTAACCGGTGATGACAAGAAACAGGTTGATTTAGTTTTAAGCGCCCTCAAGAAGTTCAAGCGCACTGACGTTGGTACGCTTCTTGGCCAAAAAAAGCAGATGTATACCTCACGAGAGTCTCTCAACTCCCTTGGAATTTTGGACTCAATGTCTGCAGGTCAGCTCACACTCGACGAGGCTATTCAGAAAATGAAGACCGCCAAAAAAGCAAAAGGGGAGATAGTCGTAGATGGAAATTTCGTTTATTACAAGGGAAATGCCGGATGGAAGGTTTTTGAGGATGCTGATTTTGCCAATAAACTTTATTCAGCTGCAGCGAATGACTCACTTGTAAGTACGCTCGAGAAGTCATCGTTTGTTTTCAAAAATTATACGAATCCTGGAAAATCACAGCCTGCCATATATCAAGGAACGCTCACGAGTGACGGTACGACAACCCTTCTTAAGCCATTTTTAGGTGAAGATACCGCAAAAAAACAGGTTAATGCACCGACGAGCTTGGTGATCGCCGGAGATGCTCATATGCAACAATATGATGTAGTCGCGAAGGTTGTTCTCGGAGGACTGTCATTTACCGTGAAGGACCAGTGTACTGCAAAATTAAAGAATGCAACGATCAAAGTTCCTTCAAATGCCGCGACCATTGATGCGGCCACTGGAAAGGAGGAGCTGTCTAAATTGATAATAGACCTCTAATTCGCGAGAAACGCTATGCCTAACCATAGGCTGAGGAATGCCGCAAAAAAGCACCAGACCGATCCAAATGAGGTTAGGTATAATGCTGCGGCTGCAATAAGTGAGAGGCATAAGAGTATGCCGAAAATGCGAATAAATTTTTTGCTGGAAACGAGACATGATCCACATGTTGCTAAGACATAGAGGACACTGGCTGCTTTCCAGAATGTAATGGTTTGTAAATATACCAAGCTACCCTTGTGCGTGATCTCGCTCATCACGTTGTGTGTAAACATGTTTGTTAATAGATACCCACTCACTACAGCACCGAGGACTATAGATACTTTGAGTACTTTTCGGCGAAGAGGGGACGTTTCGATCGAGAGAACGGCGATCGGTGTATATACCGGCCAAATTACATAAGCAAAAAGGAGGAATCCATAGGTAAAAACAGTACTCCATGGCGCACTCCCGAGTGTCATCCATAATCCTCCCTCAATCAACTGCTGTACGCCAAAAATAATCGGTACAACTCCAATCATTTTTTCTTTTTTTGGTGCTTTTTGTGTGGTGGCTACTCCGGTTGCAACGAGCGCTGCTCCGGCGATAAAACTAACGGGTGCAGAAAAGCACATGATATTGCTGTTGAATGAATAATAATTAATCCGTTAAGAACTTCCACTCACCATGTACGTATCTTGCTGCCGATGTACCATTTACGTACTCGCCGTATTCATAATATGCTACATGAATTTCTGGAAGGCCTGGGGGTACGACAAGCATATCGGTTCGATCGGGAATGGCAAATCTTCGATACTGGTAGGCAACTTTTTCATGTTCTTCTACGCCGGGCACTTCAATATCTAGCTCATAAAGGCCTTTTTCATCTACCGTCCTCTTTGTTTCCGTATGCTCTCCATCTTCTCTTACGAGACCGGCTCTCCTTCCGGCATTCATGAGTGCTCCCATCACGGCGTGGATCTCCTCGGGTGTTGGTATGTGTTCGGGTCCCTTTTCGAGGGTGCCGGCATCGCTTGTGTTTGGTGCAGCGGAAACGGGTGTTTCTGCTTCATCTCCATCATTTCGCATCTGTTCTGACATAGTTAGTTGGTGAACGAATATTTTATATTTCTTTGTCCGTGAAGACTACTCGTCGATTCGGGAAGCTTTTTGTGACAGTATTCCAAGTGCCATCGCATGTGATGAGGTTGAGATGCGCTTTTCCGTCATGTGAGAGAAATATATTCGTATCTGGAGTATAGGTTTCCGGGTCGTATATTTTACTTTCTCTTACGATGAATGTTGTTGTTTTTCCCGCATCGTCCGTGACGAGTACTTTGTCGCCCTTTTTTAATTTTTTGAGGTTATCGAATACCGATCCACTACCGCTGAGCCAGTGGCCGAAGTGACCGGCGATCACCGAACTTCCGATTACTCCTGGTGGTGGGCCGAGATTGAACCATGCGGTGTTCGTAGGTCCTGTTGGCGGTACCATTGCTCCGTCTTTTCCGATGCCTACATGCTGAATGGGAGCGTTTACGCCAATACTTGGAATTTTGATGCGCATTGGTAGTGCGTATGGTTTTGATGCGGTTGCTGCTGTGTTTGGTAGTTTTGGAGAGATGGTCCAGATCGAATCCGGCGGCGGTTCGATGGTTGTAGGTGGAGTGACAACAGGCGGAACTACTGGCGGTACATAAGGGGGAACATACACTGCCATATCGTCATTTGTAATGATGCACGTCTTATCATCTCCGTTGACGAGTGTAACTTTTCCTTTGGCATCGCAGTCGCCACTGAATTTTTTGGTATAAGAATTGTTTGTATTTTCGCTCACAACATATGTTCCTACCTTCAATGCGTAGGACTTTCCAGGCGCCACCATGCCGGCCGCTGGACTTCCTGCAACATTCCCGGATCCGGATGAGCCGGTTTTTTTGACATATAATTTAAAGGAAGATGATTTTTTGGTACCACCATTATTGTTAATTACCTCCTTGATTACGTGAAGTGTGGCTGTTTTTGGGGATGATGGTGGTGTGACGATGGGTGGCGTGTAAGGAGGCTCTACAGGTGGTACGTATGGTGGCGTATAAGGTGGTGTGTATGGAGGAACGACCGGTGGAATGTAGGGCGGAATATAGGTAGCGACATCATCATTCGTAATGGTACAAGTCTTGCTTGTCTCGAACGCTACCGTGACGTTTCCATTTGTATCGCAGTCTCCGCTGAAGCTTGCGGTATATCCAGGGAAGGCGTTTTCACCCACGGTATAAACTCCTGGGGCGAGCGTGTACAATTTTCCCGGTGTTCCAACTCCTGCAGCTGGACTTCCGGCGACGTCTGATGACCCCATGGATCCTGAAACTTTCACATGGAGCGTGAAAGAAGAGGCGGTTTCTATTCCACCGTCGTTATTGATAACCTGCTTCACGACATGAAGTGTGCCTGCTGGTGGAGGTCCCTGATCATAGTTTGTCAGTGTGCATGTTTTGTTGTCACCTGCGGCGAGTGTGAGTCGGCCGATAGAGTCGCAGTCATCGCCACCATAGATCGCCGTATATCCCGGGACGGCATCTTCACTTATGATGTACGTACCTGCGTTCAGGGTGTATGTCGTGCCCGGAGTAGATACTCCTACATGTGGACTTCCAGCGACATCTACACCGGAAAGCTTTACATGCAAATTAAAATCACCCGGTACGGCTGTGCCGCTATAGGCGTTCACCACTTTTTTGATAACGTGAAATGTTGCGGTTGTTGGTGGGGGAGTGCAGGTGGGTACGGAGATAGCATCTTTCTCGTCAATCGAGAGCGTTCCATTATAGACTAATGCTCTTCCCGTCCAGCTGAGGTGATCCTTTAATGTTAATCCTTCGGGTTCAATGAGTGTTCCGATGAATTTGGAGTAGGCTCCAAGGATAGATACTACGGCGCCCGGAGATGTTGTCCAGAATGTATTACACGCTGATGCTCCATTGGATAACGTGACAACCGAGTGGTCGGCGGTGATGAGTGAGCCAGCTATTCTAAAAATATACGTTCCGCTGCCATTAAGGGTAATTCCACTGAGTCCAATCGATGCGCCGCTCGCGAATGGCGTGCAGTATATTCCCGGCGTATATACTCCTGAGTTGTAGACCGCGAGGTCGACATTGGATGGGAGATTAACGGTACATGGCTGGCTATTGAGTGCCGCCGAGACCGTTCCTTGATCTATTCCCGCTTGGCTGTAGGCGGCATTAGTTACGTTTGTCGCGCCGCTGACGCTTGGAAATCCTCCTGTTCCTGATGTTGTCGTGTAGCCGAGATCTCCCGTGATCACCGCTCCGCTATGAGCATAGGTAAATGTATGCGCGAGAACTCCGTATGTGCTGGTCGTTGCGAGTGATGGTGTTGATGCCGCACTGGCACTCATTATGCTAGAAAGGCTAAAAACAAAACTTATGACCGCGACAAGAGCGGCCCTTTTGGATATTTTCATAAGATATTTGAAAAGTGAGTAAGGGATTGAGGTACTTATCCTCAGTGTACGCTCTTGATAGCTTTGCATGCGTTCTTAGCATTGACATATATTATTTAAGGTGTTAAGTTACTTCTCCTATGACTTTTACGCCTAGAAACTCAGAGACGAACGATTCTCAGCTTCAATTGAAATTAGCACCTCTAGCCACGAAAAGTCATTGGTCTTTTTCGTACCTGAAACGGCTTTCTGTTCCTATTACGGCAGCCATCTTGGCGACGGTAGGTATGACGGGCTGTACCGATCATAAATCAAAACGACCCGAGGCGATGTGCCAGGATGTTACGAATGGTATCATGGCCGGACAACTCCCTCCGACCGGTAGTTATTTTGTTCATAATTTTTGCGACTTCAGTGATGAGGATTTTTATAAGGCGGTGAAGAAAGATGCTTGGTATTTTCGAGAGCGCTCATTATTACAGCTCCCCAATGGAGCGCATTATCTCGAATTTGCTATTCGTGAACTGCAGCGGCAGGACTTCCGGACATATGCCTATGTTGATACATTCTATGATCAGCCCTATGCGGAAGAGGTTTTGAGAAAAGATATTCAGTATTATGGCGAGAGTGTTCTATACACCTTGAGGCATTATGATTATCCGGTATGTTTAAAATTATGGAATGAGTTTCAGCAGAAAAATAAGAAACATGACAAGAAAGATATGAAGGAGCGGCATGAGCTCCCTACCGATACGTTGGATGCTCAGATAAAAGCGAAAGCAGATGTCCTCCGAACGCTCTATGGGTTGCGATTTATGTATAATAAGGATTATTCAGAGCCAGGTACAAAAGTTACGAAGGCTTCTCGCGAGGATGTGCTTATCGTTCTCGAAGAAATACAAAAAGCTTTCTGGATATATCCTCCGGAAATTATTAAAAATTTTAAAGGACTCAAATTTATTATCGGCTCCTCAGTTAAGGAAAAAAAAGAAGCATATAATGGTCTCGCCTGGCAGAATGAAGAAGGCAGGCTTTTTGTCGCCGTGAATGCTAGTTTTGGTAATCGTGATACCGTTGCCCTGACGTTACACCATGAGCTGTTTCATGCTCTCGACTACAGGAAAAATAATTTACAGGACGATAATTATCGTTGGAAGAAGGCTTCTCATAGCACGTATGTTGGGAAAAAATGGGAAAAAGAGGCTAGATCGCCCAAAGGTTTTTATAATAATTATGGTATGCGTAACGTCGATGAGGACCAGGCGACAAATGCTGAAGCGATCATTACGAACTCTGCCGAACTCCGTCATCTTGTCACCCGCGCACTTGGCGATGATCAACTTTTGGCCAAACTGCAGATGATGACGTCATGTACTATTGATCGATCAACGGGTCGATTCACCGGTGTTATGACCGAGAAAGAATATGAGACTTCGTTTGGCTTCCGGCATCGCAATTACTACTATCGATGGTCAAATGGAAAAATGGACGCCCATTACTGGAATGCCCTTTTGGATGCGCAACCAATGAGGTTTTAGGTTCTATTGAGTCTGCTATATCGTCATAGTGATAATCTTCTTCAGCTCGTTCATCGCCTGTCCGTGAGCTATGGCTATCGTTGGTTCGTGGTGGATGGCGGTATGATATTTCTGAGCAAACTCCTGTCCTTGTTCGTCCGGCTGAAGCAGTTTTTCTATATCGAGGAGTATCTCTCGAGGGGATCGGTCGACTGGATTTTTCTCTGTAGGATCGATCATTTCATCGATCATGACGATCAAACCGGAGAGCTTCCGGAGCCAATTAAAGGCCGGATCGTTCATGAGAAGTGTGAGAAAGGCGCCACTTGAGCTAATCTTCCCATTGATGGATTCGTAGTTCTTTTTTTCAAACTCTAATAACTCTTTGTGAAGAGCTAGGAGTGTTTGGCTCAGCGTCGCGAGTTCTTTCAATATTTTTTCTGACTGTTCTTTGTCCATTATGAAGTGCATCAAGGATA
>JAPLYO010000025.1 GCA_026395555.1 Candidatus Peregrinibacteria bacterium
AGGTCGAGGGACCAGTTTTGGATGTAGTAGGTGTCGAGGCGAATTTCTTCTTTGAAGTCGAGGTCGGAGCGACCGGAGGTTTGGGATATGCCGGTTAGGCCGGGCTTCACCTCGAGGACAAATTTTTCACTGGCGGTGTACCTGGCGACCTCTTCCGGGAAGTGTGGGCGTGGTCCGACGAGGCTCATATTCCCGATAAGTATGTTCCAAAGTTGCGGTAGTTCATCGATGGAAAATCTTCTGAGAAATTTTCCTACGCGAGTAATGCGCGGATCGTTTTTAATTTTTACCAGAGGGGAGTCTTTGCGGATATTCTGGTCTGCGAGCTTGTCGTAACGTAGGTGATGCGTGTTCGGATACATCGTGCGTAACTTGTAAAATTTGAATGTTTTTCCGAACTGTCCTACGCGCAGTACGGGACTTCCGTTATCAAGTTTTGTGAAAAATATCGGTCCCTGTGAGTCGAGTTTAATGGCTATGGCGGCCAATATCATAATAGGTATAGCGATGATGAGTCCGATGATTGATCCGGCGATATCGCATGCACGTTTGATAATTTTTCCCCAGCTGTCGAGTGGAGTAGGTTTGAGTTCGATGACGGGGATTCCTCTGACGGTCGAGATTTCTATGTTGGTTTTTTGCACCTCGAGAAGGCTTGGCACAAAAGAATACTTCACGTGATTTTGCCTACAGAGAGCGAGAATTTCTGGTCCTCTTCCGCTCATTTCTGAGGCCTGAATAATCTGTTCGATCTGGAATAGATGAATTATTTTTTCTAAATTTTCCAATGTTCCAAGATATTTTTCATTTCACCATCATGTTGGTCTTTTTCTAAGATATATCCGATGAACTTGTAGTCGAGATGTTTCTGAATTTTCTTGGTAAAATCTTTTGCGAATGCTCCGTCACCGATAATTGCTACACGATATTGCCCTATTCCTCTGCGGAAAAGTGCCTGTCTGATGTAGTGAATAATAATGCGATAGATGGAGAGGAAGAGTGCCGTGAGAATGGTGGCATAGATCAAAACGAGACGTGAAAATGGAAAAGTTCGTATGACGAAGTAGTATGCGATGATCACCATCATCCACGAAAATATAACAAAAAGAAGTTTGGCTAACTCACGGGATAGTGCGCGATAAATCTTCATCACGTACATCTGATTTACGGCGAAAATCACTACCAGGAGTGCGGCACTTTTGAGGGTGAAATAAAAAAATGCTGACGAGTTCGGAAGCGTTGTTACATCAAATGGCGCCTGAATGGAGGGAAAAAGATCTGGTAACGTTCTGAGCTTGAGCGCCACAAAAAATGCCGCTACCGTAAGGAAAAAATCGAGGGGGACTTTGATAATGCCGAAGAAGAGACGAATGGGTTTCATGCGTCGTAATGGTAATGGAAAACCGTAAGGAATGGAAGTTTTCAAATGCTGGAATGCTCCTTATAAGCCGAGTTCTGTGAGATGTTGCCATCCGATGATTATCTCTCTAGGCGTGCCCTCGCGGACACGCTCATGCAGTGGAGAAGAGGAGGACGGTCGGAACCGACGTTTGGAGCACTTGCGTACACGTATCCTTTCTTCCCAGCCACCTTGCACCACCTAGGGTTTGCCACTTCGGGTATGTTGCCCTGAAACCAGAGTCCCCATAGCCCAAATCCCGACTTGATCGGGCTTTTCACCTTTCGCCTCAGCCTTGCGGCTGAAGCTAGTATTGTCTCTGTGGTACTTTCCCTTGCCCTGCATTACTGCAAGACCGGCAGGCGTTACCTGCTAAGCGTTCCGATGGTGCTCGGACTTTCCTCCAGACACGAAGCGTAGCGAAGTGTCCTGTTCCCGTTTCCGGTTTTAAATCGGGAGAGGGAGAGGACGCTCGGCTTTGCCTTGCGTCTGGCAATCATCAAAGAACATTCCAGCACGTGCTAGTGTGCACCTTTTTGGACTGCTTGACAAGTAAAGCATTTCTCGTGCTCTAAAGATCTCTGCCCGGGCAGAACTTTAGCTTCAAATTTGACGCGGTTTTGAAATGAATTCTCGCTTGTCCATGAGGAATACTGCGCTATGATCGACCATAGATCTATATATTTAGACTTCTTACGTCTTCCTCCCGTCATTATTGAAATCGCTAAATGTATCTGCGATGAAGTTAAATAAATCAGTTCCTCGTGGCGCTTCTTTTTTCAAATAATAAATGAATCCTACTGGCTCTGTTGGCCAGCCGTTATTTTCAAGAAGTGCCCGATTTCTATCGAGCATATTTTTCAAGGCTTCTTCGTGATAGGCAAATAATGCTCCGCTTGCAACTTTACTTTCTTCAAATGTCAGTAAGAGTGTTTTGACGCCATTTCGCGTAAGATGCGCTCGATATTGCTCTATGTCTGCAATTTGACCAACTTCTGTAAGCGACTTAATTGCTATCCATCCAACTGGCTTATTCGGACCTACTCTTTCTAGATCTGATAAACATTTTATTCTTTCTGCTTCTTTGTATTCGGCAGGTGTTCCTACTGGGTGTGCCCCGTGAATATAGGTAGGCTTTTCTTCTTCTTTTGAATTAAGCAAAACTAAGCACGTTGTGCTTTGCCTTCCATCAGTATGTGCGATTGAAACATATACTCTTTGATCTTTTGGTCCTTTCTCCGTCACGATGGTGACGTTGGCATTTTTCGTTTTTAGTTGTGGAATTTTTTCTATCACTTGCTGGTCATTCCATCCCAAAAAAAATGATAATTCCGCTATCGCATCTTCTGGTAATAATTTTTGATTTAACGAAAATGGGTTCGATGGAGTGAGTATGAGTTGGTATTTTTATGTTATTCTTGTTCGGCGGCAGTATCTCCACTCATCTGCTTCTTAATCTTTCCGTATTCTACGGAGAAGAATCGGACGGCGTTGAGGCATTCAAGGGCTTTTTCGTTGTCAGGATCGAGAACGAGGACTTTTTTGAACATAAGTCCGGCGCGTTCGAAATCTTTCTCGTTCATATAGAGGACGCCGAGGTCTGTGAGGATGAGGGTGTCTTCTGGGGCGAGATTAAGCGATCGTTCGAGTAGGATCAGTCCACGCTTCTTCTGGCCATCGTGGTACATGCTCCAGCCAAGACATCGGAGAATCTCCGGGTGATTTGGGAAGAGCTCATCGGATCGTTCGAGATAATCAATAGATACCTTCCACTTTCCCATGCAAGAATATACAAAGCCCATGAGATAGTTGGCGTTTGGACTGGCTGGATTGAGAACCATTGCCCTGTCGAGTGCACGCTTGGCCTTCTGATATTCACGGAGAGTTAGATAGTTATCTGCAATCTCCTCATAGGCCTCAGTGGCGTCGAGATCGTAATGCAAGATACTTTCACAAATCTTAATAGCCTCCTGGTGTTGACCATGCTGTTTCTTTTTCTCGGCTTCTTCGAGGAGGACGTTGACCTGTGTATCTGTATCGTACAACATAGGATGGTTTGTTTTAGTTTTTATTTTTGAGGATACGATTTTTTGCGTATCAGGGTATTATAGCAGATTTAGCTTTGTTTTTCAAGGGTGATATAATCCCTTAGACTTTCTGGTAGTTTATGGCTTTTAGAGCCTCTTTTGAGAGATGTATGTAATTTTCCCTGTCAAGATGGACACCCGCTGGTCGCACGATTCCTGACTCTTTTACGATTTTTTCGGAGTCCATGATGCGAAATGCTCCTTTAGACGCCTGCTCCTTGAGCCACATATTGTACTGACGGCTTGTGGCGGTTTCCGGGACACCTTCCTTGACCATGATAGTTCCGACGTATAGAGGTGCCGATGTGTTGAACGTACGAATCGTGCCGATGAGTTTTTGAAGAGATGCCTGCATTTTTTCGAGAGATTGATTGGCGGCGATGTTGTTACCTCCGCACTGAAGTACGATAGAGTCGGCGGTTTTTAATTTTTCTCGGCCACTTATAATGCGATTTTTTCTGCGTTCGATGAACTCCTTACTCTTTTTTGCGTAATACATGTCTATTTTTGTGGGATCCTTCAATGTACGCGCAATGCTCTCCATTCTCATGCTGCGCAAATCGATGACATCAATTCCTTTGCCTCGAAGGTAGTAACCTCCCATTCCTTCCATCTGAGAATCTCCGATGAATACGGGCTGATGCGATACGCCGACTTCGTTTGTTTCTGGTGTTTTTGCTTGAGCTTGAGGCTTTTGTCCTACGTCTTTCTTGAGAGCTTCTGCGGCTTTTTTTGATGTTCCGACGGTTTCCGCCGCCTGCTCTTCTCCTTTTTTCTCTGCTGCGTCTATCTTTCTCTCTTGCTCCTTGGTTATAGGAAGAATGTCTTTGTAGTTGATGATGAGTTTTGTGCCCGTGTAGCTGGCGATATAATTGCGGTTCTTTGAGCGGTATTCTCGGCCATTTGGTCCCACGGTTCTTTCTCCTACGGTTAGTTTTGCGTTTTGTTTTTTCTCAAATGCAATTTTTTTTATGCTTGATGGTAATATGTCTCCGGCACCGATGGCTTGTTTCTCTGCAAAATCGAGACCATCGAAGTCGAGTGTGATTTCGAGACTATTCTCGCCAAACTCAATATTTTTCCCGATAGTAGCAAAAAGTTTTGTTCGATCGATGGCACGTAGTTGGGCTTTTTTGTCATTTGCGGAAAGCGTCTTATCGTCATCGATTTTTTTAATTTCATCGTAAGCTGATTTTTCTTTCAGGGGATCTCGTCGGATCTCTAGGACTTTATCGAGAAATTCGTGAAAATTTCCTTCCTTCAAGGCGGGAATGGTATTTAATTTTTCCATCCCTTTGAGTCCTGGAATTTCTGCTGAAGATTTTACGGCTGCTGTTTCGACTCCCATAAAGCGAACTTGATAGAATGTATCTTGCCATTATATCACAGATGTAGCTTTGGGGGAAGGGGACTAAAAGGTGACTGAAATTGACTGGCGAGTGTGCCGCCTTCAGTAATCTTTCCCGTTTTTCTTGATTGCTTCACGGGTTGCTCTCGTGAGGGTGGAGAAGTCTAGCTCGGGGGCCGGTGGACGACCGAGAGGTATGCGAGGCTTCATGTAGTCCATAGCTAGAGCTATTCTTGTCTGTTCAAGAAGCCGTACGAAATCTTCTATCCCAATGGTTTCAGTGCCACTACGATTATTTGGATCTAGCCGAGGTCGGATGCTCGTGCTAGGATTTACGGAAGGGGCCGCAATGGCGTCGTCAGTGTCTTTAGTCGTAGCGTCGTCACCAAAAGAATCCCTGTCATTTGCGGGAGGATATATAAGCATGATGTGTTCTAGAGTTTGAATAAATCTTCTAAGTATTTTTTCAGTTCTGGGCCGAGGTCTGGTCGGTCGAGAGCGAAATCGATGGTGGCCTTGATGAGACCGAGTTTGTCGCCGGTGTCGTAGTGTCGGCCCTCGACCTGATAGCCATAAAGAGATTGTGTTTTGCCGAGCTCGAGAAGGCCGTCGATCAAGCGTAGCTCACTGTCGTGACTTGGACGTGCACGTAGGAGGGCCGGGATGATCTCGGGAGTAAGAATGTACTTACCGATGATTGCGAGGTCAGAAGGGGCCTGCGCGGGCTGTGGCTTCTCGATAAGACTATTGATGAGGTGGAGGCGGGGATTTGTATTTGATGCATCTTGTTTTGTTCCGACGATTCCGTAGAGGTGCGTTTTTTCCGGTTGAACTTTCTCGAGAGCGATGACGCAGGAATTTTTTTGGTAGAAGATATCGAGGAGCTGTTTCGTCGCTGGAGTTTTGTGATCGATAATGTCATCACCGAAGAGGACGGCGAATGGCTCATTTCCAATGACTTCTTTGGCGCAGAGGATTGCGTCGCCGTCGCCTTTTGGCTCAGCCTGACGAACGTAAATAAACTTGGCGAGTCGTGAGATTTTACGAATGTCCTTGAGGAGATTGTGTTTTCCTTTTTCTACGAGGTTGTGCTCGAGCTCCCATGATGAGTCAAAATGGTCTTCGATGGCGCGCTTACCGCGACCAGTAACGATGATAATCTCGGTAATTCCGGAATCGACCGCTTCTTCTACCAGGTATTGAATTACGGGTTTATCGACAATCGGAAGCATCTCCTTTGGCTGAGATTTTGTTACCGGGAGAAATCGTGTTCCGAAGCCTGCAGCAGGGAAGACGGCTTTTGTAATTTTTGGAATTTTTTGAGACATAATTATGTGAAGTTCGTAATGATTCTTGTCCTTATTATTTCTTTCTTATCCTTTGATTCGAATTACTTTTGTCTGAAGTTTTTCTGTTCGTGGAATAGTAATTTTGAGGATACCGTTTTTGAAGGAGGCGGCTATTTTGCTTGAATCGGCGCTGGCTGGCAAGACGATTGAGCGGGAAAAGTCCCCCCAGAAGCACTCTTTTGTGAGATAATCTTCTTCATTTACCTTGTTTTCGAGGTGACGTTTTCCTTTTATGGTTAGCACTTCATCGGTGACGGAGATGTTGAGATCATCCTCTGAAACGCCGGCGATGGCCGAGAGAATGACTATTTCGTCGTCTGTTTGGTAGATGTCGAGGGCGAGCTGGCCTTCCTGATCATCGTAGTTCCCGATTGGTTGTGATTTTGCCATAAAAGAGTTGAGGTTATTTGGCGGATTTTTGATTTTGCTTTTGGGAAGAACTTTACGAACTCTTCTCGTGAGATGGACTCCTTTTCAAGAAGCTCTTCGGCGATCGCCTTCATGATGTCTTTATGTTTCGTGATCGTATCCTTGGCTCGTTTGTAGGCGGCATCAATGTATTCCGTAATGCACTTGTCGATCTGAGAAGCTCTTTCCTCAGAGTAGTTTTTGGTGTGACCGAGATCGCGACCGATAAATACTTCATGATTTTTTTCGCCGTAAATAACCTGGCCCATATCGCTCATGCCATATTCGGTGACCATGCGACGTGCGATCCCTGTGGCTTTCTCGAGATCATTGGATGCGCCGGTCGTAACATCACCGAAGAAGACTTCTTCGGCGCAGTATCCTCCGAGAAGCGATGCCATCTCATCTTCGAATTTTGCCTTTGAATAGAGATGTTTATCCTCGTCTGGAACGAACCACGTGACACCAAGTGCCATGCCTCGAGAGATGATGGAAACCTTCTGGACTGGGTCGCAGTGTTCGGTCATGTGGCCGACGACAGCGTGACCTACTTCGTGGAAGGCAGTAATTTTCTTTTCTTGGTCATTGAGGACGCGAGACTTGCGCTCTGGGCCCATGACGACCTTCTCGATGGACTTCTCGAGGTCTTCCATGTGAACCTTCTTTCTTGTGTTTCGTGCGGCAAGGATCGCGGCCTCGTTCATAAGATTTTCGAGATCAGCACCGGAGAATCCAGGCGTGTGCTTTGCAATTTTTTCCAAATTTACATCTTCTGTTAATGGCTTGTTTCGGCCATGAACAGCGAGAATCTTGATGCGATCTTGGAGATCAGGAAGGTCGACAACGACGCGTCGATCGAAGCGGCCCGGGCGTAGCAACGCCGGGTCGAGAATGTCTGGTCGGTTTGTGGCGGCCATGACGATAACGTTCGTGTCTTTCTCGAAGCCATCCATTTCTGTAAGAATCTGGTTGAGTGTCTGCTCTCGTTCATCATGGCCGCCACCCATTCCGGCTCCACGATGTCTTCCTACGGCATCAATTTCATCGATGAAGATGATGCATGGTGCATTTCGAGCTGCCTTCTTGAATAAGTCTCGTACTCGTGATGCACCTACGCCTACGAACATTTCAACAAATTCCGATCCTGATATAGAGAAGAAGGGAACATCCGCCTCGCCGGCAACCGCTCGTGCGAGCAGTGTTTTACCCGTTCCAGGCTGACCAATCAACAGTACGCCTTTTGGAATCTTGGCTCCAATTTCTAAATATTTTGCAGGATTTTTCAAGAAGTCCACGATTTCTACGAGTTCTTGTTTCGCCTCCTCGGCGCCTGCTACATCCTCAAATGTCGTCTTACTTTTTTCTTTGTCATAAAGCTTGGCTCGGCTCTTTCCGAATGACATTGCTTGATTGTTGCTTCCTTGTGCCTGCTTCATCATATAGGCGAGCACTCCAACGATCAGTAAGATTGGGAAGGCGCTCATGAAGATGTTTAACCAGAAGTCTCCTGACTCGGTTGGAATTACCTCAACGCGAATCTTGGCGATATCTTCTTTACTCATGCCTGACTTCTCTAATACATCCATAATTGGCGTATCACCATCTTTGTAGGCGTACTGCTTACTGCCATCGGTGCGCGTGATATCGAGACGTGTTTTTACGACATCGATTGTATCTATTTCGCCCTTTTTTGCCTCCTGGATCACAGCATCCAGCGTTATTTTTGTCGTAGGTGTCTCGGTCTTGCTCCACATGAGAAAACCGGCGCTTACTACGAGCGCAATAATGATCAAATAGAGGAAGCTATTCTGTCGCTTCTGCGGTCCTTTCATGTCGTTCATGTTCATGTCATTCATAGATGTGTGTGGAAAAAATAGTGCGTACTAAAAGCGTGAATAAGTGTACCTTTATTGCCCTTCATTCTCAAGAATCTGGATCTCGATTACCGGATATTCGAAAAGTTTTGGATCCGCCCCTTTGTCTATTCTTAGGCTTCCAACGGCTACAATGTTTCCCTCATGGTCGATGATAATCGGAATATTTTTCCTCGCTTCGCGTCGAATTTTCTTGTCGACAAAAAAGTCCTGTACTTTCTTGCTGCCCTCCATGCCTGCCGGATGGAAACGATCTCCATCCTTGACACTTCGAATAAAGAACTCCGAATCAGGATTTTTTAAACTGATATAGACCGTATTTTTCTTTGCCTTCTTTGGAACTTTGTTGTGAATGCGAGTGATGATTTTTCCACCCGGATATGAGATGCTTCCCGGAAGAGGTAATTGAATTCTTTCCTCAGCCAGAAGCGGTTTTTCCGTTGTTTTTTCTTTCTGAAAGTGCGCCTTACCATAGGCGATGCTTAGACTCAACCTATTGCCGAGAATCTTTTCCGTTCCGGTTTTGTCCTTTTGAATGAGATCGATGAAGTCTTGAATCTGATCGGCACTTAGCTGCTCGGTTGATCCGTGAAACATTTCGTAAATCCACTGAATGACACTTTTTTGTAATGTCGGCATAAGACCTTTGAGTGGACCAATCGGGCACTCAACCTCAACCGCGTTCATCTGACAGAATTGTTTTACAAAATCGATGGCAAAAAAGGTAAGTACCTCGTCGATCTCAGTGAAGTAAAAGCTTTTTTCATGAAAAGCATTTCGGAAGCCCGGATTAATTTTTTCAATTTCAGGGATGATGATATTTCGAATTTTGTTGCGCGTAAATTCTGAATCGAGATTTGTTTTATCAACTCTATAGGTGACATTATTTTTTTTGCAGTATTCCAGTAATTCATCTTTTGAGAAATCAAGCAGTGGGCGAAGCATTTCTCGGCTGTACATAGACATTCCGGAGAGACCTCTCACGCTGGCTCCGCGAATCAAATTGAAGAGCATTGTCTCAACGTTGTCATCGCGGTGATGTGCCGTCATAACATACTCAGCACCGTACTGCTCCTTGAGACGATAAAAGAATGTTTTTCTAATCTGTCTTCCGGCCTCTTCGAGGGAGAGTTTTTGAGCGGAGCTGTATTTCTTTACATTAACCTGCTCAACTTCAAAATGAACGTTGTATTTCTTGCAGGTTTTTTGTACGAGCTTCTCGTCTAGGTCGCTCTCTTTTCCCCGAAGCTCATGGTTTACATGGGCGACGATCAGGTTAAGAGGGTAGTTAATCGATATTTTTTTCAGTACCGAGAGAAGTACCATCGAGTCAGGCCCGCCCGAGACCCCCAAGATAAGCGTAGTATTTTCAGGACAGTAGTGCTTGATGATTTCTTCAACGGTGTTTTCCAGAACGGTAGTGATAGAGGAGCTTTTTTTCATTACAATGTGTTGATGGGGCTAGAAATAGGGAACTAGGAGAGAACGGCTAGCTTTGGGTTGGCGTTAATAAGTGAAATGAGTCGATCAATGTTGTCATCTTTTGCCGCCTTGTTGGGTATAATTTTGCCACAGGCTAGACATCGATGGGTGATAATATAGCTTGATCTTCTTCCGAGCGAAACCGTTGCGGGTTCCATGAGGCTTTTGCAGGTAGCTTCACGATCGCCTGGAACTTCCTGGTCGACATGGAGCGAGTAGAGGCAGTTTGGGCAGTGATTTCGTTCTATCCCTGGTTTCCAGTCTGTCCTTGTTCCGCAGTGGATGCAGGTAAACGACTCTTTTCTCGAGATCAAATTTTTACTCATAAGCGCGCCTGAGTCTAACCCTTTTTCGCTCTACAGTCTACCTTTATTTCGGATTGCGGTTCTGCTAGTGTGATAGCACTATGTCTAAAAACTTCTTCATTACGACCTCGATCGCCTATGTGAACTCTGTTCCGCATATCGGCTTTGCGATGGAGCTGGTCCAAGCTGACGCTTTGGCGCGGTATCATCGCCTCAAAGGGGAAAAAGTCTTCTTCGAGACCGGTACAGACGAGCATGGAATCAAGATTTATCGAACGGCCGCTGAACA
Organism: Candidatus Peregrinibacteria bacterium; assembly: GCA_026395555.1. Classification (GTDB taxonomy): domain Bacteria; phylum Patescibacteriota; class Gracilibacteria; order UBA1369; family UBA12463; genus CALREA01. The sequence goes on from JAPLYO010000025.1 coordinate 10,542, forward strand.
GGGAATTACACCCCAAGAGATGGTCGACGCCAACGCCGAGCGTTTCCAGGCCCTCACCTCAGCTTTGAATATTAGTCAGGATTATTTCATTCGAACGACGAATCCGGATCATCAGCGAGGAGCCCAGAAGCTTTGGAAGAAGATGCTTGCTCAGGGTGACATCTATAAGGGTACCTATGAGGGACTTTATTGTGTCGGCTGTGAGTCTTATGTTCCCGAGAAGGATCTTATCGAGGGAAACTGTGCTATTCATAAGAAGGCTCCAGAGTTCCTTAAGGAGGAGAACTACTTTTTCAGACTTTCTAAATATTCCACCAAGATTCGTGAACTTATCGAGTCCGATACACTGAAGATTGTTCCGGAGGCGCGTAAAAATGAAATTTTGAATATTATTGGTGAGGGTCTTCCTGATGTAAGCTTTTCCCGACCTCAACAGATGCTTCCATGGGGCGTTCCCGTTCCTGATGATGAGACGCAGGTGATGTACGTCTGGTGCGATGCGCTTTCAAACTATATTACGGGCATCGGGTACGAGGAGGAGAATGAAACTTTCAAGAGTTTCTGGCCCGCCGATGTGCATTTGATTGGAAAAGATATTCTTCGATTCCATGCAGGTATTTGGATTGGCATGTTACTTTCTGCTGAGCTCGCTGTCCCGAAACAAATTTATGTACACGGATTTATCACCTCCAATGGCCAGAAGATGAGTAAGTCTATTGGTAACGTTGTTGATCCATTTGGATATATTGATGAATTTGGGATAGATCCGGTTCGATACTATTTGTTGAAAGAAATTTCTACCACTGATGATGGTGACTTCAGTCGAGATCGATTTACGGGAGTGTATAGCTCTGATTTGGGAAATAACTTTGGCAACTTGGTCTATCGAGTTTTCTCGATGAATGAAAAATACTTCGAGGGCCGTGTGGTGAAAAAAGTTATGGATGATCCGATTGGGCTTGTTGAGGCGGTAAACTCTTTGAATGGATTTATCGAAATGTATCATCGTGCTATTGATAAATTTGATCTGAAGGCGGCACTGGAAATCACCTGGATTCTCGTGAATATTGGTAATGAATATGTAGACAGGACGAAACCTTGGGCACTTGCTAAGGTCGACCAAGAAGAGCTTGCTGCCGTCATGTATCGATTGCTCGAGCTGGTGAGAATTATTGGAGTGATGTTAGTTCCATTTTTGCCTACTACTTCCGAAAAACTCCTCGTTCAATTCGGCGAGAGTGGTAAGATTGATGACTTGTCACGAGCCCTCACATGGGGCGGGCTTATTGAAGGATCCGTTCTCGTAAAAGGAGGAGTGTTATTCCCGAGATTGGAGGAGAAGACGGTATAGTTTGCCGTGTTTTGATCGTTTTATTCTTCCATTTCACGAATGAATTGCCTGACTTCTTCGTCAAAAATATTCGGATTACTTAGAAGTTCCCTTTTTCGCGGAGAAAGATTTTCATCACTTACGGTATTGCCTGTGATATTTGAGATGTTTTTGTGGTCGACATGGTTGGTTTTTTGATTGTTTAGCGGACCTATGTTAAGCCCCTGATGCAGTTTATAGAATTTCATGAGATAACGAATAAACTCGGATTTGTTGGTGTAGCCCTCATTTTCCATCAGCATCTGTAGTTCTCTTTCTTGAGCCTCGTTCATTTTAATATTCAGTATTTTCATAAAAAATCTTGATTAGGAAATGTATCTTTTTAAAGTATGGTATATACAAAACATATACAATGTATATACAAAGTGTATATAAAATATATACCACATATTAACTCTAAGATCCAATTTAAAGCGCTGGGGCTTTTGGAATTGTCAGAGGAGGTAGCCCTGTCTGTATATCGAGTCCGGTTGTTGGGTCTACGATTGGGGCAGTTAATGATGGGTTTATGCTCGACGGTGTACTCAGTGATGATTTGATGTCTCCGCTCGGATCAAGCGTCATGCCGGTATTATTTTTAATCGGATCTGGTGCGGTCAGTGATAGGGGAGTTACTCCATCTTTTCCTACGTCTGATCCAAATGGCTTGTCTAATGCTTTCTGGGTTGCGGAATCGAGTGTTGAGGCTGGTGGATTTGGAACTTTTGCCGCGTTCGTTGCCTGTTGCAACAATGGAAGCGGTTGAATGATAACGCGAACGAGAACATAAGAGAACATGACGAGGACGAGGCCGATGAGTGACCAAGTTAGTTCGCGTTTGGCGCTTTCTATTTTACTGTCCTCACCGAGGGCGAAGGCGTAATCGGCGCCTGCACGTGCAATGAAGAGAACAGCGAGCGGTGCGGCGAAGAAGAGGAGGAGATTGGCGACGTATTGCAGTACGGTATTTGCAGCGGTTACCGCGCCATCTTGTCCGCCTGCGGCGACTTGTTGCGTTATGGTCTCATTCAATCCTTTTAGGGGAACGTTTTGAGGCTGAAGTTCACTTGGAATTCCAATAGCAGCCTGGACCGTTGCGGCCAGTATTATACTGAGAATGAGTGATGTGAGGACTTTTTTGATCATGGTATTTATTGGAGTGGCTTAATGAGCGTAATTCCTTTCACGACGGCATACGATACTGCGATGATGAGATCGCCAACGATAGTGTAAATAATGATGGTTCTCGCCTTTGTTATTCTACCTTCTTCGCCCTCAGAGAAGACGAAATATCCACCTGCCGTCACGATTCCTACAAAGGTCATTACTACCGCGACACCTGTGAGAATATTGATAATACTGGCAAATATATCGCTAAATGTTGATTCTTTTTTTGATGTCACGGTGGCAGATAAATTTTGAAGTTGCTCGGTACCCTGTACCTTCTGAATGGTAAAGATTTTATCGATTTGTGATTTCACCGCTGCATCATTCGTCGCATCAGCAAGCGCCATTGCTGGTGCTATAAGTATAAATCCGAGGATGAGTGCAGTAAGTATTTTTTTCATTATCCTATTTTAAGTTTAAGAATGATCTGTACGAATGCATATGAGAACATCGTTAGTACGAGACCGATAAGCGCCCACATGATTATTTTTTTTGCCTTACCTGTTTGCGTTTCATCACCAAATGTTGAGACGTAGAGAACACCTCCGTATACAAGTGCGACGAACGCCATCGTTCCGGCGAAACCTATAGAGAATGTTGTGACGAATGGAATGATTACCGTTACGCCGTATCCGCCAGTCGTACTTCCGCCCGCTTTGTTGTACTGCGCCTGTTGCTCTTCGGTTTGCCCTGAAAGCGTTTTTGGTTTTGGCAAAATTGCTTGCGCATAGACAGATGTGGCTGAAATAAGCCATATTCCTAGAGTGAGTGCGACGATGATTTTTGTGATTTTTTTCATATGTTTAATTAGCAGGAGGCATGGCGTCTATTTTTACTTGTTGAGGAGCGCCTACCGGTACCTCACTTGATGTTGGGGGAGGCGTGGTCATTTCTTTTGGTGTTGTGGTTGGTGCAGCAGTAGTCGGTACAGCAGCTGGCGTTGGTGTCGATGTGGCTGCTGCTGGATACGTAGGCGGATTAAAGAATGTTGGGTTGATCATGTACAAAATGCCTGAGGCAAAAAAGAGAAGGACTATGCCGCCGATGGCTTGCATGATACGTTTTTTGCCTGCTGATACCGCCTCGGACTCGCCTTGCGCCGTGATAATTTGCAAGCCGCTTATGATCATAATGAGTACGGCTACGATGCCGACGATACCTGCGACCCAACGGTAAATGAGACTTACGTACACATTGAGTACACCGATACCACCCTGCTCAAGAGGGGACATGATTACGGTAACTTCCTGACAGTCGTAATAGTCACCTGTTGACTGGAGACCATATCCTTCGGGAATGTCGTTTTCTGATGGACAGGCCTTGATGAGGTACTGATCGGTTGATTGCTGTTTATCATTGCCCGATGCTTTTAGGGCTAAAATCTGCGTAAAACGATAACATCTTTTGGTTATGGTTTGATCTGCATTCACGATCACTCCATTGTTGGCATCAAATGCCGCTCTGTCTTCCGGTGAATCAATCGGTGTTTCTAGCACGGTAGTAATATAATTTGTTTTTTCGTCGTTTGTTAGGCAGAGGCCCGCGTTTCTTAGAATTGTTGGCAGCAGATCGGTACCAGCCGCGCCTACCTGATTGGTGATAGCGTTTTGTTCCGCCGGAGTGAGTGAACTACCTCCTTTCCCTTGCGCAAAAGCCATTCCTGGCAATAGTAGTGTTATGGCCGAGAAGATGATCAGAAGTAATGTAGCGAGACGTTTCATAGTGTTTTTTTAGGCAAGTGCAGATTGAATAACGTTGACGATAGCGAATGATAATAGTGCAACGAGCATTCCCAAAATGGCGTAGAGCATCATTGTTTTTCCTTTCGTCACCCACGCTTCGTCTCCATGATTTGCTATCATGAATATGCCGGCGAGTACGAGTGTAAGCATCGCGAGAGAGCCGATGAGCAAGATGAGAATATCCATAACTCTGAGAAGCGTACCTACAATCACACCATATTTCGCATAATCTTTATTGGCGAAAATTGCTGATCCTTGTTTCTGTCCTCCAGAGGTTAATGTGAGAGAGTTGAGATTTAATTTGAATCCCGCTCCCTGAATGTTTCTTTGTGCGGCTGCTTTTGCGGCACAGCTTGTATACTGTACGTTATTATTTTTTGCTGGGTTCTTGCAGTCGGCCTCTCTTGCTTGCTCAAGTTCAATACAGCTCATGTCTTTCCCGTACATTGTCTGAGCCGTGCTATTGCATGCATCTTCTGCGGCTTTTGTTGCTGCCGCTGCATCGTCTAGGGCTTTTTTCTCCGCCGGTGTCGCATTTGCTTTGGTGTAATCGCTGCAGGACATTTTGTAGACTAATTGACAATATTTTTCTTGTTTTTCTGCAGGCGTCGATAGATCTGTCGTGCTAGCTCCATCGAGAATTGCTGCTTCTTGGGCAGGGGTCACGACGCTTGTATCTGGACCAGTTGGCATGGGCGGATCGGGAATCGGTGTTGGTGCCGTGTTATCTACAGTGGCCGCGGGGGGAGGCGTAGTTTGGGCTCCTGCCATCGGTACCGCTAATAATTGCGTTCCGATAAAGAGTGCAAGAAGCGTGTTTGAAATGATTGTTTTTGTGTTTTTCATTTTCGGTGAACAGTCTGTTACATCTCAAATTCTGGCGGAATGTTTGCTTGAGCGTCTTCTTCGGTGATGAGGTCGGCGGCAAGCATGTCGGTGACGGCTTTTTTCATCGTCTGCATACCCTCACGGAGGCCGGTTTCGATAGCGGAGTTGATCTGATGAGTCTTTTCTTTACGGATCATATTGGCGATGGCGTTGTTGACGATCATGATCTCGAGAGCTCCTAGACGACCCTTCTTGTCCTTGGTCTTGATAAGGTTCTGCCAAATGACAACCTTGAGACTTTCAGCGAGCTGCGCTCGAATCTGGTTCTGTTGTGATGGCGGAAAAGCATCGATGATACGATCGACCGACTTCGCGGCTCCGCTCGTATGGAGCGTCGCTAGTACGAGATGTCCGGTTTCTGCTGCGGTGACAGCGAGCGAGATGGTTTCAAGATCACGCATTTCACCGATCATAATCACATCCGGATTTTCACGCATGGATCCTTTAAGCGCTTTGGCGAATGACGCCGTGTGCGTCCCAACTTCACGCTGCTGGATGACAGATTTTTTATTTTCGTGCACAAACTCAATTGGATCTTCTACGGTAATAATATGCTTTCCGTATTTTTCATTAATCTCGTTGAGGATGGCGGCGAGGGTGGTTGTTTTACCCGAGCCGGTTGGTCCCGTTACGATAATAATTCCTTGTCGGATCTGTGCGAATTGCTTGAGCTGTTGCGGCAATGCGAGTTCGTCGAGACTGAAAACCGCTGCCGGAATAAGTCGGAAAACAGCGCTAATACCCTTACGCTGAACAAACATATTTACACGAAATCTTCCTATACCTTCGAGGTCGAGAGAGAAGTCGATATCGAGTGTTTGCTCAAATTTTTTCTTCTGTGTTTCATTGAGAATTTCCAATAAATAATCTTCGGCCATCGCCTTCGTGAGAACGGCATGGTCTTCGATAGAAATCAAATCGCCGTTAATTCGCAGTACCGGTTTGATTCCCGTAGCGATAAAAATATCTGATGCTTTGTACTGAATGCCTGTACGAAATATTTTATCGAGCTTCATAAGAGTTTTTTGTTTTTTATACGTTTCTGTTTATTATATCATATTTCTCTTATTTTTTCAAGGCTGGGGGTGGCTTTGCGTCTGGATGTTTGACTTTATCTTTTTAGCTTTGGAAGAGCTCGGATTTTTTACTATTGTTTAATTTGATAATTATACGCTAATAGTGATATGTGCGTACGCACATATCTTTTATCCTTTGGGCACGAACTAGTACTGTTGTTTACTTTCTCTTTACCTTTCCTGTCGTAGCTTCAACCTTGCTTGGATCGCTGACTATAGGAGTAGTAGCGTCGGCTGGTGTTGGAGTGACGACCGCAGGGGTGGTCGCATCTGGCGTTGTGACGGTAGTATCGATTGTTCCTGGAACGGTCGTAGTGTCAGTAGGTGTAACGGTGGTTGCATCTGGAGCGACAGTCGTAGTATCTGTTGCCGGTGTCGTCGCAGCCTGATTTGCCTGAGTTTGAGCCGTATCTTGTACACTCTTGACGTCACTTGTGATAGTACCGACATCAGAGAGAACATTTCTGTAGAAGATGTAACCGGCAATAATTGCGATAAGCACTCCACCTACGGCGACAATGAGCTTCATGTTGCTCATGATTACCATCATAATTTGCCCTTTTTCTTCAGCGTTTTCCGGTGCGGAAGTTGATGCATTCATCGATACGGCTCTTGGTGGCATAACGGCTGGTTCAGAGGACATATCCATAGGTTTCATCGGAGGCATCGGAGGAGGAGGCATTGGTGTAGGCATGGCTACAGGAGCTGCAACAGGTGTATAGGTTGGAGCTGGAGCTGGAGCGGGAGCAGGCGTCGACGCGGCTACAGGTGCAGCAGGTGAAACGCCACTCGTTTTTACCTCGAGCAACAGCTTTTGCGCCTCAGCATTTGTAGGATCAAAGTTTAGGATTTCATTTAATCCCTGAATGGCCTTGTCCTTGTTTCCCTCAGCGATCCATGACTTGATGTGATCAAATGCTTCTTGAATGGTTGTTTTGATTGGTTCTGCCATAGGGTGAATGATTATATGTGAGTAAGAGAAAACAAAACGGGATCAACGCTCGCTCGGCGCTCGCGCCTTAAAATCGTTCCATATTTAATTCCTGGAGGTTCATGTCATCACCAGATTTTGGGAGGACGTTTTCAAGTGCGCCCCACTCACTGTCTTCGACAGCGGGAATAATGAGCGTTACACGATCACCAACCTCACCTCGGAAGTAAGTGACAGATGCCAAAAGAATCTTGTAGGCTTTTCCATTTTGACCGATGACCTTGTACTGGCCGTCGTCGTTTGTCAGGATACCAATGATGTGTTTGCGTTCAATTGGTTTGATCTGCTTATAGAGAAAAGCGCCATCTTCCTTGATGGTGAGCTTGAGTACGTCGCCCGGAACAAGCTTGGACTTACTGGCATAATTTGCCGGTACGGGATAGGCTCTCTTGTCGGGACCGATCATGCCCTGACCGTCGAATACGCCCTCTAGAACGTTGTCTTCCGTTGCATCGGGCTCGAGAGCTGTTGCTTTTTTGACGAGCTTTGAACGTGGTGATTCGCTCACAGGAGCGTCGCCGGTAATCTCAAAGAGAAGCTGCTTTGCCGCTCGCAGGCTTGTTTCGGCTGATTCTATCATTTCACGTACTTGCGAAAGAGCGTCGTTTGACATGTGTGTTTTTGTTTACGTTGTTAGGCACAGTATAGCATTTTTTGGCCTTTTTCTCAAACCCATACCCTTTACAAAGATACTATACTGTTTTCTTCCTTAACTTTTCTACGTTTTTCGAGGAGTCGGGTGAGAAGAGCGCGACGAGTGATACCTACGTTTGAGAAGATGCGGAAGGTGAAAACGACTGTTGCGGCGAGGTAGAGATCGAGTCCGAGTTTGTCGCCGAGATAGGTGATGACGAGTGCAAGAACGATATTGAAGAAAAGACCTGAGATGAAGATCATGGCGTCGTACTGATCCTTGGTTACTTCAGCGCGAATGGCACCAAAGAGCGCATCAAGAATACCCACGAGCACTACGGCCGTGAACTTGGTATAGGCAAATGGAATCGTGTAATCAACGCCGAGTCCAAGCAAGATGCCGATGAGAATACCGAGGAGAGCCCAAACCATAGAAGTTTATTAGGGAGTGCTGTCTTTCACCACTATCATACCCTACTTTTTTCGTTTGAAAATAACTTTTTCTCCATTTGCTCCTGAGACTCGTAAATCGATGTAAAAGAGCGGCGTTTTGTATATGTCGAGTGTGGTCATCGCCTTCTTGAGTTTGAGAAATTGTTTTTCGAAAGGAATCTGGATATCGAGCCATATCTCGAAGTTTTTTTCTGTTTTGAAATGAAATTCGCGTGCTTGCGGTAGAAGTTGCATCTCAGTAATTTTCATACCAAATCGTTCCTCGAAACTGCTCGCGGCATTGAGCATGTACGTGAGGTTTGATGCGGAGATGACAGGGGAGGAGTCTTCGACTACTGCCGCTACTGCTGGTGCTGTCGGAACGGGGGTCGTTGGAGTCGCTGTTGTGTTTGGAGTTGGAACAGTGACCGGTGATGGAGTTGTCGTTGCGTCAGGGGTCGTAGGGGTTTCTGGAATTACCGGATCGTCATCTTCGTTTTTGGTGATTACCTTGATATAGGGAAGATTTGGATTTTCTGTGTCACGATAAATCACCATGCCAATCGAGTTGATTAGCACCTTCTCGGTAGATTTTCCGTTTATGATTGACTCGACGTTTGCTGTGATAGGGAATTCGGTGAAACTAATTTTAATGGTGTTCGGAAAGATTTTTTGAACGATCAGTTTACTGAGTTCAGGATGGGCTTTTTGGATCTCTGAATTTTTCTGGGTAGGATCGGTGAAGAGATAATTTTTCCCTTTCATGTCATCGAAGTAGGTCAAAATATCATTGTTCTCATTTTGGAACTCCTCATACTGTACGTAAATTTTGGTGATCTTGAAAAATCCTGAGAACCAGATGAAATAGGTTCCTGCTCCCAAAATACCGATCGCGATCATAGCGAGAAGAACTCTCTTTATGGAGGTGAGAGAGGGGAGAGAGAGGTTGGAAATTATGCTTTTACCGCTGCCGCCTGCTCGAGAATTGCTGCGACGTGATGCGCGACTCGTCAAAACAACACCTCTGCCATATCGTGCCTGACGACTTGAACTCTTTTTTGTCCGTGCGCGAAAAAACATACTGGAAGTATAGCCTTAAGGTGTAATGAGGTACAGCCTAGGATGCAATTGCGTGAAACTTTAAGCGAGCTTCGCCATCTGCTCGGCTTTCTTTGAAGCAACGTTTGCGAGAACAGAGACCTTACGAGCCTTGGCTCCTGCCTTGTTCTTCTTTTTTGATACGCTGGATTTTGGACGCTGAGTAGGTCTCAGTACGACTCCGTGGTGGTGATTGACGTGTGCGTTTGACATAGGTGTTTTGAATTAGTGCGCGGTTACTGTAGCCGTGCAATGCGCCTGTTGTCAATGAGAAGTTGCTTCGATTTGCCCCTATTATGGTACTATATTGCCTGTGATTATCCCCACTTTTTCGCATCGTTTCTTCTGGTTTTTGGCCGTTCTCGGCTTTGCGATGACTTTTGGAGCGCTGAGAATTGATCTTCATGACTTCGTAGAGACCCCTGTGTATCTGTGGATATTTGTGCCGGTCTGCTCTCTGTATCCACTCCTCCTCGCACTTAACTATCTCCTTTTCTTGAAAAGGGGTTATTTTTCTCAATTCCTGCTTCAATTTACCCTTTTTGGTATTATTGGCTACGGAATCATTGCTCCGTTTTTCTATGCCTACTATATGTACGAGAGCGGTTTCGCGTGGTACGAGTTCGGCAATATCTTCTGGGTTTGGCTTTACGCCTCTCAGGCCTTCCTTCTCTGGAAATATGTAAAAAGGATCCCTTTGTGGCAATTTAGCTTTATTATTCTGTATTTTTTTGCGAAGGACTTTCTGGATCGATTTAATGTTACCTGGTCTTACGTGAGGTTTGGAGTGCTTTCTTTGAGTATGATGAACGTGATGTTTGGATTGTTACTTTTGGTGCATTTGGGGGTGTTTCTCGTGTTTGCTCGCAAAGTCTTTTGTATTGGCGAGAATGTTCGCTAGGCGACAGGCGAAGATAGTTGGGATGGTATGTTTATACCTATATCCGAATGTATAGCATGGGACTAGTAAAATGGATAATGATAGCGTGATGTATCCGCGCGCTTGGAGATAGCGAATTATCCCATAAATTTGACAATCTTCATAGCCAGGCAGTAGGATCTTCATCCAGGCTTACAATTTTACCCATACTTTATATGGCATTCGATGGTTTTCCTTCCGCTTATAGTAATGATGCGCGTCCTTTTCATGAGCGTCCGGTGGTTCTTGAGAAGCTTCCGAAGTTTAAAGGTATCGATGATCGTAATTTTGGAGATGATGGAAAGTATAGGAATGTCCGTATTAATGAAAATGGCGAAGAGCTCGTGAATATGTCAGGAGAGCTTCAGTGCCGTACGCCATATGATAACGGCGGAGTACGGCTAGTTGATGGGACTCTCGATTCTTCATTGTTACTTCCGGGTGGAACGACTGATGGTGGTGTCTACGGAAGACGTTCGATGTTAACAGGATTGCAGCGCGCAAATAGTCTCTTGAAGGAGCAATACCCTGGCGCGGAGATGGTACTTGTTGATGGTTTCCGTAGCGTTAAGCGACAGGCACTTGGATTCGCCATGATTCTTAATCAGGTTTTGAAGGGAGATATGAATCCTTCCATCAGTAAGCTTTATGAGCTTGGACTGAAAGCCGACGGCGTATTCTCATCCGTACGTGCGGATCGTGAGAATCCAGTGGCGAGGGAGTTTATTGATGATATGAGTATTAGTAGCGATATTCAGAATATTGCGAAGGCGGTTGGAAAATCAGTAGAAGATGTGGTTTTGGAGTTATTGGATATGGCTGCGAATGTTCGTTATGCCACGAACGCCAATGCTTTTCCATCGACCCCAACAGTTCCACTCAATATGGATGTTCCTTTGAATTTTTCCAATAATGCTCATGCGGGAGGAGGCGCTGTTGATGCTTTTCTCTTTATGAATGGCAGATTGGCCAATGCCCAGATTCCTTATGACTATGTTGGCGTGAAGGGCGTGAACCCTGGTGATATTGGCGTACAGGGAGCGATGGACTACATGGAGGATCCTAAAAATTATGATGAATATCGCGGACAGGTCAGGATCAATAAACAGCTTCAAGATCATTTGAGAAGGCAGTTTGAGGTTGGGGATGAAGTTACCGTAGATCAGCTTGTAGATATGGTTACATGGGATTGGTGGGTTTCATGCCGTGATTATCAGAGAATCTTCTTCCATACGGCGGTTGCTGTAGGAGCGACGATGTTCTCCGATACGCAGGCAAACAGAGAGGATAACTGGGGTGGTGAAAACTGGCATATTGAACTTCCTCCTTTGGATAAGAATGGTAGACCGTTGAAGGGAGGTAACCCTGGTCGATCGCTTCAGACCATGGGAATTAAGCGTGCCGTAGCCACCTGGGGTGGGGTAGGAGCCCATGAGCAGCTTCGCAAGAAGGGACTTCTGGAGTACTAACATAACGACGTATTTGTCGAAGCTAAAATAGAGCACCCTGTAGCCATATTTAGGCTATATTGCTCTATTTTCTCTTGATTTTTGTTTGGTTCGGGGATAACGTTTCTTGCGATAAAAATCGTTATGAACTCTCAGCTCACTCATTTTTCGGAAGATCCTTTACCCGCTAAGGCGGTGAATGAGCGCTATTTCCTTATCGTCCCATAAGAATTGATGTCCTGTGGCGTTTTTTTGTACGCCACACACAGTTACTCGTCGGATGATTTTATTTCTTTATGTCATTATATGACACCTATTGGAGCCTTACAGATCAGAAACGGATATACGCCTTCCCTTGAGCTCTCTCAACTCGTTCACCCAACTCCAACCCCTCGTGTTTTTCAGGGTTTGTCAGAGTTTTTTCCTTCCAATACGGCTTATTTTTATTCATTTCCATCGGGTCAGGACTCGAGCTTTTTTAATGGAGTTCCGCCGTGGATGGAGGAGTTAGTAGCTGCACGAAGCCTCGTATGCGCCGGTCCAAACGTGAAGGGTGTTGTATTCTCTCCATCAATGGATCCGTTGACGTGGGACATCATGACGCAACATTTTGGTGTTGATCTGATCGAGAAGAGCTCGGCTATCCGTCTCTCGAGTGCGGTAACCAATGATATTTCCGGCGAAGAGAGAAATCGTCTCGTTAAAGAGTCTATCGCTTCCTCTATTTCTTCCGGACAACTCGTTCAGGCGCAGCCTTTTATGGATGACCATCTCCAGCACTTGTATCAGATTCCTCCGCGTGTGACGATAGGGCTTAATGACAAGTTCAATAGAGACCAGTACATTCCGGAAAAATATCTCCCGAAGATCTTGGGATCATACGCGAATGGTCAGGAGTTTTCTCAGTCAGCGGATAGTATTCCATTCCCATCGGTTATCAAGGTTTCTTCTTCGAGTTCCGGTGATGGCGTGCGCATCGCTATGGATCAAGCTGAGTTTGATGTTATCAAGAAAGAATTTTCTGATATCACGACAACCATTATTATTGAGCAGTTTATTCAGAGTGCACACAATGTTTGTGTTCAATTTGGTATTCCTGCGGATCCTATGCAGCCTATCCAGATGCTTGGATACAATGAGCAGGTTACTACAGAGCATGGAGGATTTTTGGCTGGAATCGTTGATCCTTCAAAGACGATTTCCGGTATGGAAAACGTGAATAAAGTCCTTTCTACCGAGATACTTCCAAAAGTTCGTTCCATGGGTTGGTATGGTGTTGGAGGAATTGACGTGTTGATTGTTGATGAGAATGAGTTTTACTTCATCGACTCGAACTTCCGTATGACGGCGACGTTTACGTTTATCTATTTGCATCAGACGCATCAGGTATCCCATGCAACTGCTAGTTTTGCCGGATCATTCCGTGGATCTTATGATGATTTCTTGAACAAGATTGCTCCGTTAGGACGAAAAGGACACAGTGATCAGCTCATGAGTGTGATTGCACTTACGCATCGAGATGGACTCTTCCGTTTCAATGCGGGAATCTTGTTCGATACTGCGGCATCTTTGAAGTCAAATGCTCAGAGACTTTTGGATCTTGGCGTTGAGTCTTCTTCACTGAGCACGCTCGTCAAAACGGATAGGCTTTAATGTGCGTCTTCTTAAGGTCGACTAAATCGTAAACGTTGGGGGAATCTCCTTGATGAACGTTTGCGCGAGTGTGAATTTGTAGGCGCCTTGATTCGGGATGACGATGAGATCACCTGTCTTCACTGTTTTGGCGTAAATGTAGTATCCCCAGAAGTCTCGTGGAGTGCAGAGAGATCCATAAACGAGCATTTCTTTTTCTTTGGTGTCCGGATGGGTGAGATTGACGATTGGCATGTAGAAGTGTTGTCCGAACTCCCAGCCTGTTGCGTTGATACCTATGTCGGTGATGATAACCTTGTCTTTCACGTCCATGACGGTTCCGATGATGTAGGTGGAGTTATTGACGAGAATGCGACCCGGCTCAGTATAGTAGACACAGTTAACGAGTTTCTTGAGACGTTTTTGTATGGTCTGGCCGATTTTTTTTGCCATTTCTTCTTGGGACTCGGCTCGTGTGATGTAGTATTTGTCTTTGAATGAGGCTTTTTCTCCGTAATATTCATGGGCAAGTTTCGTGATATGTCCGCCGGAAAGTGTCCACGGATAGTGATCCGACCATGGGTAAAATCCCTCGACATTATCAGGGTAGTATCCGCCACCGATATCGATGAACTTAATTTTTTCACGTAACTGTTTCGTGAAATCTTTCTCTAGATATGTGGCGAGCTCGGTGAGTACTTGTGAGTATTTTTCCGCCTTGAGATTGAGACTTATGTGGAAGTGAAGTCCCTGGAGATCGATATATGGAAATTTTTCCGCCTCCCTCCAGAACTTCTTGAGCTGACTGAGTGGAATGCCGAATTTTGACCAGGCTCCGTGAACCGAAGAAAAGAATCGAATGCCGGCACGGATGTGAGTTTTTGTCTCATTGGTCAGTTTTCCTAATCGGTGAAGTTCCTCGAAACTATCCATATTTACGGTAAGAATATCGGCATGTTTGAGGGCGAGACGTAGATCATCTTCGCTTTTCCCTGGACCACTAAAGAGGATTTTTTTGGCGCCTGCTTCGAGGGCAAGTTTCAGCTCACGCTCACTTGAAACATCCAGTCCGAGTCCATCCTGCACTACTTTTTTGAGAATAAATGGATGGTAATTCGCCTTTACGGCATAATAGGCCTCATGACCAGGAAGGTGCGCATTAAAGCCCTTCATGAAGGCTTGTACGTCATGATGAAGATGATTTTCATCGATGAGATAAAGAGGGGACCTGTGAGCAGCAGCGTACTCTATAAGCGCCTTTTTCTGTGAGATAATGTTTTTCGCAATATGAACGAGTGTTCCTTTGGTGCCCCGAGGCTTTTCTTCGAGGAGCTTGAGAATTAATTTTTTACTGTGACTTTTGGCGTTTTTTTTCATAATGTCGTTGTCTTTTGGTGCATCTATTTTACTCGGCTTTCCGGGTCATTTCCAGTCCTGGAGCTAGCTTTTTTCCCTATAATGATGTATACTATTTTCGTTGTTTTTGCATCTTTCTATTCGCTTTTTATTCTTCATGTCAACATACAAATACTCACTCTCTCGTTATTTCCCGGAAGGCACGGAATATTTCTATGGATATCCGGCGGATGAGGACTCGCATTTTTTTAATGGGGTTCCTCCGGAAATTGAGGAGATGGTATCCGGCAGGCCCATGGTGTGCGCTGGTCCTAATGTGAATGTTATTTGTTTTACGGCATGTCTCGACTCGGTACCATTTAAGATCTTGAAGGATGATCTCGATGTGATTCGCGTTGATAGAAAACAGATCATTACGTTACCCAAAAAAATCACAGGTAAGGTGAGAGGATCAAAGAGAAATAAATTGATTAAAAATGCGCTTTTTGAGCTAGCAGAGCCGCATAAGTTGGTTATGGCACAGCCATATTTGGATCCGAGAGCGAAAGAATTTTTCCAGATTCCTCCACATCGAAGCATCTGGCTCAATGACAAGAGAAATATGAGTTCATATATTCCGAAGGCGTATCTCCCGGAGATTTATGAAGAGTTTATGGATGGAGCTTGTTTCCAGCAGGTGATCCAGTTGCCATTACCGTGCGTTATCAAGGTCACCTCTTCGTCGTCCGGCGATGGCGTGAGAATTTGCCATACGCAGGAGGACTTGGATAAGGCGGTTGCTGATTTTGGCCACTTGGAAGGTATGATTCAGGCGAGTGAGTATGTAAAAATTTATAGAAATTTTGCTGTTCAGTTTGGCGTACCGCATGACAGTTCGAAGGATATTGAAATTATTAACTGGCACGAGCAGCTCATTGCGCCAAATGGCTCATTCTTGGGCGGTATTATTGAAGATTGCCTCCATGATCCGCTTTTTGAGCCTTTGAATAAAGTATTGCTCGAGAAGATTTTGCCGGAGGTGCGACGTCGTGGATGGTATGGCGTTGGTGGATTCGATATTTTGATGACAGAGGACGAGCGATTCTATTTTGTAGATCCGAACTTCCGTATGACCGGTATGACCGTCTATGATTTCTTGGCTCGCAATAATGTTATCAAGAAGTCTTTGCTCAGTTTTACCGGTGTATTCCATGGAAGCGAGCGAGAGTTCAGGGAGAAGATACTGCCCGTGGCACGTCCTGGAGCTGGTCAGCAAATGTATATTACAGTTTTGACGCACGGTCCAAAAGTCTTCCGATTGAATGCGGCGTTATTGTTCAATGATCGCAAAGAGTTACCTGGAATCGCTGCGGCGTTGATTGCGCGCGGAGTGGAGTCCACGGTGTTGACTGATGTGGCCGGGGTGGGGAATTTGATGTAGTGTGATGTATGTTTTCTTGATCACCGAATCAAGTAATTTCTGTTTGATTTTGCAAGTCCATAATTTTGTATATGTGGCTTATTTGTGCTATATTTCTCGTGTCTGAATCGGACATAATTACATTACTCCATGAGGGAGGTACTGAGAATTTTATTCTTTTACTTTTCTTATTATGGAGCATATTTCGGATGGTGAGTTGTGGAGTCGGGCTGTTCAGTATGGTGAGGCGGCACGGAAGTGGAGGCAGAAGTTTTTAGGATTGTTGCCGGAGGTGGCTAAGCGCGAGTTGTGGCGTGTA
>JAPLYO010000031.1 GCA_026395555.1 Candidatus Peregrinibacteria bacterium
ACCGCGGCCCTGATACATGTCTTCCAATCGTCCCATCTCATCGCTAATACCACCGGCCTTGCGTAGTGCACCCGTATTGAGCGAAGCGGTTGAGAGATAATTTCTCTCGATAAGCGTATCGGATATATCTTCCACAAACTGGGATGGTGAGTTTGATTTGTACTCTCCATAGAGAAGTCGTTCTTGAGCATGGAGCAGGTACAGTCGCTCTCGTGCGCGAGTGACGGCCACATACATGAGGCGTCGTTCTTCTTCGAGCTGATCTGGTTCCAATAAACTTCGACTACTTGGAAAAATTCCCTCTTCCAGTCCAACCACAAACACATGAGTGAACTCTAATCCCTTTGCCGCGTGAATGGTCATGAAGGTTACGGAATTATCCTTTTCTTCTACCTGATCGGCATCAGAAATCAAGGCGACCTCCTCGAGGAAAACCCGCAAAGACATGCCAGCATCGAGACCATCATATTTTTTTGCTACGGAGACAAGTTCACGTACGTTCTCTAATCGTTCTTCCCCCTCGGACGTACCGTCTGCAAGAAAGTCTCGGTATTTCGCATCTTCCAGTACATGTTTAATTACACCAGAAGCGCTGCACTCGCTCGCCACTTTTTGCAGGTCACGAATGAGTTTTACAAAATCTTGTACTACCATAACCTTCGAGCCGAGATCCGGAATGTGGTGCGCCTGCTCCATCGCACTGAATAGTGTCATATCGTAGGCAGCGGCAAATGACTGGATAATCTCAAGCGTCTTGGTTCCAATTTTTCTCGTAGGTACATTAATAATGCGCATTAAGCTCACGGAGTCGCGTGGATTCACGATGAGTTTCAGGTACGACATAATGTCTTTAATTTCTTTACGATCATAGAATCGCGTTCCACCAATAATTTTATAAGGAATTCCATAACGCAAAAACATTTCTTCCATGACACGAGATTGCGCATTGGTTCGATACAAAACAACAAATTCCTTGTAAGAAGGATTCTCATAAGCGCGTAGTCGCTGGAGAACTTCCTCGGCGACCATCTCGCCCTCATGACGTTCGTTGCGCGCCATCCACAACTTAATTGTCTCTCCGCCATCTTTCTCGGTCCATAACTTTTTATCCTTTCTCTTGCGGTTTTTTGAGATTACTCCGTACGCCGCATCCAAGATGTTTTGCGTCGAACGATAGTTCTGATCCAGTGCCACCACGTGCGCCTGCGGATAATCTTTTTCGAAATCTAAGATATTTTTGATCGTCGCACCACGCCAAGAATAAATGCTCTGATCATCATCACCGATCGCGCAAATATTTTTATATTTCGCCGCTAATAAATTCATCAACACATACTGCGTGTGATTCGTATCCTGATACTCATCCACCATAATGTACTGGAACTTCTCCTGTAACTCAGCAAGTACATCAGGAAATCCACGAAGCAGTTCGACCATATTTACCAGCAAATCATCGAAGTCCATCGCTCCATTTTTTCGCAAATGTTTCTGGTACGGTCCGTATAGCTCCGCCACTTTTTCCGTGAAAAAAGAATCGGTATATTTCGAATACTGATCCGGCCCAATCATCTGACTCTTCGCGCCCGAGATCGCTCCCAGCACCGCCTTTGGATTCATCTTTTTGTCATCAATCTGATGTTCCGTCATCAACTGCTTCATCAAAATCTGCTGATCGTTCGCATCATAAATCGTGAACTGATTTTCATAATCCAATAAGTGCGCATACTTTCGCAATAGTCTCACGCAGACAGAGTGGAACGTTCCCATGATAGGAAGAGCAGCGCGCGCAGACTCGGATCCCGCTCCCTGATCCCATTCTTTCGGAACCTGCACTCCCAGTAGTCTCGCCACTCTCTCCTTCATCTCCTTCGCAGCTTTATTCGTAAATGTTACCGCCAAAATATTCCAGGCCGGAATCCCCATTTCCTGAATCAAATACGCAATCCTATGGGTCAATGCTTTCGTCTTTCCCGAACCCGCTCCAGCAATGACCAAAAGCGGCCCCTCTGTGCAAGTAACGGCTTCCCTCTGCCGATCGTTCAATACATCCAATAAAGTACTCATAGTGGGAGCAGTATAGCAGAAAAATGTGGATGTGCTAGATATTTTACAGGCCCGGGACTGAGGGTTTTTACTTTTACCACTATCGCTTTTACTAGCGTGGTGCTATACAATCGGATAGTGATATATTCCTTTACATACTCGTCATGAAAGAACAGAGACAGTTGAATATTCGTGTCGATGCTCAGCTATATGAGATGGCACAGAGAAAATGTGACGATAATTTCGGCATTGGATTGAGCTCCCTGATCAAGGTATTTCTAAAGTCCTTTGTAACGCAAAAGGGGGTTGGATTTTACATTGGTGACGATGATCTCTGTAATCTTTTTGCAAAATGGCTGATGAAAAAGCGCTTTGAAAAAGGAAAAAAGGGAGGTAGTCATGACTATGGACCGTATCTCAAAGATCTTTATGATTTAGGAAGCGCAAAGAAATCACCTCGATAGGAGTCAATTTTGGAGGCGGCAGTCGGAATCGGACCGACGAATGGAAGTTTTGCAAACTTCTGCCTTACCACTTGGCTATGCCGCCATGCATTCCAATGCTAAAAGCCCACAAATCCTAGCATACTCCTTTCGGTGAGGCAAATGGGGGCTTAAACATCGATTTTTGCCTATACAGAGGCTATATAATCGAACTTAATCGTGAATTATTACTGCTGTTCCGATGTCCGTAAAGGCGAACATGAAATCAGCGTCAGCAGGAAGGTATCGAACACATCCATGACTTCGTGGAGAACCGATATGGTCAAGCGCCTCACTCCAGAAGGAGTCTCCGGCAAACCACTCCGTAGGTACCTGTTCGCCTTTGGCCAAAGCGGCTCTAATTTTGTTTCGAAGAGAAGCACTTCCTAGACTTGGCAACGCGTGGAAGCCATAGCCTACAAACGAGTGTCCGTCACGCACAAGCCCCTGGAATACCGGCATAATATAATATGGAGATTCTCCTCCGATTCGTACCTGTTCCTTGAATCCAACATGATAACTTCCCGGAGGCGTTGGATGCTTAGCTGCACCTGAGCTCACTCTAAATTCACGAACGACATAGTCCCCAAGTTTGAGCTGCGCCTTCTGCTGACTCAAATCAACGTCAACACTCTTAGTACCCAAGAGATCGACTACCTTTGCGCCGACGGAACTATTGAGGTAGTTCATTTTCTGGAGCAGTGTTGTACGGTCATAGGGTGAGCCCACCTCGATGTCCACATAGGACTCACTGTTATCAATCCACTTCACGCCAGGTACAAGTACGGAGAAATATTCACGGAATAAGTCTGCGTCCTGTGGAGTCTGCATATCAAAACTAAATACACCCTCCTCACCTGGATTTACGCGAAGGGTTGTGAGTTCTACGCGATTATTATCAGCCCAGCCGCTATCCTTTCCGCTGCTGAAGAACTGACTTACGCGATCAAGTTCTCGAGTAGTTCCGAGCTGTACGACCGTATTCTTACATCCGGAGGCATCAGAGAACCAAGGAGTATTTCCATCGTTTTTATAGACCATTGAGACGCGAATCAAATCACCCAGACCGGCAGAAAATGCCTGACTCTGTGTAACGGCCGTCGCCTTGTATACCGGCTTTGTTGGTTTTTCATAGGTACAATCTATAGCAACAGTAGGAGCTACGATGTCTGCGGTATTCGTCTCAACTTTTGGAACAGGCAGTGCTTTTTGATCAACGGGTTTTAAATCAGCTGGAGTCAGATCAGTCGCATCTCCCGCAAGATCCGGAATAATCTCACCATCACTGGTGTCGTATGCAAGAGTCTTGCCGACACTCTGCAAAGTCGCCTTCTTACCAAGCGTTTTGATGAAGGCAGAATTTTGTATAATTGATGTTTGGAACTGGCTACCTTTTAAGCTATCGCTCACACTACCAATTCCGACTCCCGCAACAAAAGCAACGGCGAGGAGAATAGAGGTATGTTTATAGAGAGGTGTGCGTGGACTCATAGCGGATGTTTGGTTTGGTATTTATTTTTCCTTATTATAATACATATTCGCAATAAAGTCAAACAATGATTTGACAAACAAGTGGTTATTGTTAAAATACCGCCTCGGATATAAAACCATCATGTTATGGCACTCGATAGGCCGTCAGAATCAGGAATAAGCGTACGGGCAACGGCACTGCTCACCTGCGTAGTTGTGGGAGTTGCAGCTTTGGGCGCCAAGGTAACGGCGGATGATGGACCAGGTCCAAGAAAAAAATACACAGGTGGAACTGAGGAAGTGAATCGACTGGTGAACGACGTACTTGTTCCTCGCATAGAGGCCGAGTGTCTCTCAACAGGGCGACTTAACGTAGAAAAATTTAAACGCGAGCGTAAGGAGATTCTTGGCGACAAGGAGCAGGACGTGAGGGCGCTTTGTCGGCAGGTGAAAGAATCCTCTGATCGAGTTTTTACGTTGCAGTTGGAAAACAAGACAGGTTTTACGCGAGACGGGAAGATATATAACCAGACGGGGAATATCGCGACAAACAAAAATAAATAGTATTACAGACCTAATATTTTTTCATATTTTTCTATTCCCAAATTCCCCGGTGCCCCTGGGCTAATCTTGGACTGAATATTTTTTTGGATGTCGATCACGAGCCCATCCAGTCGTTCCATGGCCACACGATAAGCATCTCGAAAGGGCATACCCTCATTCTTTACAAGGTCATTGGCGATGTCCGCTGCAAATATATCTTTTGAAATTTTCGATCCAATGACATCCTCATTTGGCGTCACGGCATCAAGCATTTTTCCGACAATCACGATGCTACTCGTAGCAATATCAAACGCATCGAGCATCGCTTTTTTCACAAACTTTAAGTCTTTATTGTATCCAGAAAGTTGATTTTTCGTCACGTCCTGAATCTGATGTTGAAGCGAAATAGCCACACTCACCTGTCCACGAAGTACCTCCATATAATCTAAATTTTTCTTCTGAGGCATGATGGATGATCCCGTCGTCATCGAATCATCTACGTGAAAATACCCAAACTCTCGCGTGGTGAAAAGGATCATATCCTGCGCAAATCTTCCAAGCGTAAGCATGAGTTGAACGATCGCTTCGAGCGTCATACTCTCAAACTTTCCCCTGCTTGTTTGACAGTAGAGTGAGTTCATTTGGACCTGAGCAAAGCCCAACGCTTGAGTAGTTAATTCGCGATCCAGCGGTATAGCCACGCCAAATCCGGCCGCCGATCCAAGCGGGTTTTTATCAATAGCGCTCGTAACAAATCCCGTGAAGGTTTTATCATCAATAAGGCTCTCTACAAATGAACAGAAGTAGTGTCCCAGTGATGAGAGCATCGCCTGCTGAGAATGGGTATAGCCTGGGAAAGGAACGTTCTGATATTTCTTCGCCATCTGCAAAAAATGTTTTGCCAACTCGTCGATGCCATCGCGGAGGCCAAGGAGCGCGTCCTTCATATACAATCTAGTAGCCACTAATACCTGATCATTTCGGCTTCTGCCGGTGTGAATTTTCTTCCCGGCATCACCGCACTTCTCTGTGAGAAACCGTTCGATCGCACTATGGCAATCTTCATCGGCCACCGTCACGGAAAACTCTCCCTTTGTATAGAGATCGAGAATCGTATTCAAGCCCTCTTGGAGACTTTTATTCTCTTCTTTCGTCAAAATGCCAATGCTCTCAAGCATCTTTGCATGCGCTTTCGATGCGGCAATATCATAGGGAATAAGCGCATTATCAGGAATACCCTTACTTACAAGATACTGCTCGTTGAATGTATCGGTCACCATTCCCTCTTTTTTTTGCCAGATTTTTTTCATGAAAATAAATTAAGAAACGTGGGCTAAATAACATGCAATCTTCCCTTGCTCTATGGTTGTTTTTGGAAAGATAATAAAGGAATCCTCCTCGGCGCGCACCTCTTTGTTATCATCATTACCTATCAACTCCCCCGCCTTCACTATATCAAAACTGCTAAAAGCTCGAGCGAAAGTAAATGAATTTGATTGAGGAACGACATGATTATAAATAGTAAGTCGCTTGCTTTCCTGCACATTTTCCGGCTCAGGTAGGCCAAAATCACAAGCTCCCGTTCTCTGAAGAAAAAGTTTTATTCTCATGAGTACATCTTCAACGGCAAGTTCATTTTTGTGCCAACCGGACTCAAAGGTAATGCCCAGTCCCCCGTGTCTATCAACAAAATTATCAGCCGATGATATGAGATCTACAGGTCTAAAATCAGGCGATGGCGGCTCAGCAGCTCTAGCAAGAGTTTCCTTTGAGGGAGAGTTGTCCCTTGGGGGAGAGACGATATATTCGACACCCATGAGCGTAGCGAGTGACATATGCTCAGCATCCGGCTCGCAGTAGACGAACGGAACAGAGGGACTGATCGTTGAGTGTATATCTAAAAGATAGTGACTCTCGGAGAGTACAGGGGCAATTTCGGCGACACGTTTTTCCTCGACATTATCTCCCGGAGACACGACGTCACGATCAGCTCCAAAAAGTCGATTCATATCGGTATCGATGTATCGCTTATCCGCCCTATAGGCCTCAGGATTTCCAAGAACCAGGTAGACATCACTTCGCAGATCAGTAGTGGAAAGTATCTCCCTAAGCTCCTTCAAAACCGCGGCACCCACGCGCTCATTTCCATGAATACTTCCCATAATACAGACAGGTTTATCGGACTGCCCATTACCAGGGAAATAGGTGATTCCCTCAACATTTCCGAAAGATTGATCTGGCTTCATGATGACGGAATGATAAAATAAAACTTACTCATTGCTATAAATCTTCTTCTCATCGTCCATGATGATCATCGTACCGGCGCCTCGTTTGGTATAAATTTCACCCAAGAGGCTGTGCAGAGAGAGACCATTGAGAATATGGACACGCACTACGCCACGCTTTACGGCGTCGATACAGTTTTCGAGTTTTACCTTCATGCCTCCTACGGCAACGCCCTTCTTGATGACATTCTGAGCCTCTGTGCAGGTGAGGGTGCGTAGTAACTTGCCGCTCTCCATAACTCCATCGGTATTCGTAAAGAGAACCATCTTCTCCGCCTTCACAGCACTGGCGATCTCGGTCGCAATAGTATCGGCATTGATATTCACGATCACGCCGCGATCCGTAACGCCAAGAGGAGAAACGACCGGTAGATAGCCTTTTTCCATGAGGTCAAATAAAACCTTTGGATTAACTTTTTTTACATCTCCTACGAATCCATAATCAAATTCTTTTTTCGATCGCAAATTCACATCGAGTAGATCTCCATCGAGTCCGCTTACGCGTAGGCCCTTCATTTTGAGCTGCTTCATGAGGCTCAAAATTTCTAAGTTCAAACTTCCACCATAGAGCATTTTGGCGACCTCCAAATCTTTTTTTCCGGTAACACGTCTGCCATCTTTCTTCACGGGAGTATGTCCAAGTTGCTTGGAAAGGTCATCAGCCTGCGGTCCGCCGCCGTGTACCAGCACGACCATAATGCCATGCTCATGGAGATTTTTGATATCGAGGAGGATACTTTTCAAAATACGAGATGACGCGACTACCTCTCCGCCAATCTTCAAAACAAAGACTTTTCCGGCGAACTTATTGAGGTAAAAATGTTTTTTATTCTGCGTCATGGTGGGAGATTACAGAGGTGAAAATTTCCAAAAATGCATCGATATCTTTGTCGGTGATGACAAGTGGCGGAGTAATGCGAACAACGGTTTTTCGGCTAGAGGAGCCAATAATTAATCCTCGATCCAAGCACGCCTTCACGAGCCATGCTACGTCACTATCAAACTCCACACCCAGCAGCAGCCCCATTCCCAAGACATTTTTCACACCGGGAATAGCCCGTACGCCATCAATAATTTTTTTCGACTTTCTATCAACCTCCTTCATGAAGCCATCAGAGGTGAGGGTATTAAATACAGCCAGAGAGGCGATACATGGGATAGCTCCGCCTCCAAACGTCGTAGCATGATCGTATACCTCTACCTTGTCAGCGACATGACTCGCGACCATAACAGCAGAAAGAGGAAGCCCAGCGGCAATACCTTTTGCGGTAGTGATAATATCCGGATGAAGTCCGATAGCACGAGAAAACCAAACATCAGAGCCATTACGGCCACATCCCGTCTGTACCTCATCTATGATGAGGAGTATTCCCTTGTCTCGGCAAAACGCCTGCAGATCGTGATAAAAAGGTGTATCGGCCATATACATTCCACCGATACTTTGAATCGGTTCACAGATGACAGCCGCAGTGTCTTCGTCGTACAAGCCCTTCACGCTATCCATATCACCCAGTGTCGCGAATGATGTGTAGGAGGTAATATTTGGCTCAAACTTATGATAGGACATCACACCGGTAATACCGATATTAGCAATCGATCGACCATGGAAGGCGTTCGTAAAGGAAATAATTTTCTTCTTTCCGGATAATTTTCTCGCAATCTTCACGGCCGCCTCATTTGCTTCTGAGCCGGAATTAGTAAGGTAAATTTTATAGGGATGAGGGAGAAGCGTACTTGCTATCTTCTCAGCCAAATCTGCAGCAGGTTTGGAGTAGAAAATATTCGAATAAAAGGTCATCTCATCTGCCTGCTTTTTTATGGCTTCAGTAACAGCAGGATGGCACTGTCCCATCGAGCAGACTGCGTGACCCGCGTAGAAATCTATATATTCTTTTCCGGTATCATCCCATAGTCGAGCGCCCTTGCCCTTTACGAGAGTGAGAGGATATCGCTTATAGACATTGAGACTAAACTCATTATCTTTTTCAACGGTGTTCATAGGAAGAGGATTTAAGGATAGAGGGGTAAGAGTAGATCGAGTCCACGAGATTCAGGAAGGCTCATCATAAGATTCATATTCTGAACCGCCTGTCCCGCCGCGCCTTTTACTAAGTTATCGATAACCGACTGTACGACGACGGAGTCGCCAACCTTCGTCACCGAAATATCACAATAATTCGAACCAACAACATCAGCGAGCGCTACAACGGGCTTCACTCTGATGAACTGGTGTCCCGCATAATATTTCGCAAAATGATCCTGTAACTGCTTTTCATCCAGACCCGTAAGCTCACCCGTCAGGCCACAGATAAATACGGTGGCGAAAATTCCTCTCGTAAAAGGTCCGCTCGTTGGCACGATAATGAGCTGGTCCGTCGAGACGCCAAGTGTCTGTGCAATTTCCGGAAGATGCTGATGTGAACCAATTTTGTAACTCTTCATATTGTGGGCGCGAACAGGGTGGTGCGTACCCTCAGAAGGGGCTTTTCCTGAGCCGCTAGAGCCCGTAACAGCCATTACTTTCGCCTTCTTGTATGTACCCTCAAATGGCAGAAGTGCGAGCGAGATGGCGGTAGCGAAGCACCCAGGGTTAGCTACGCAATTCGCATGAGTAATTGCCTCTTGATTCAGTTCGCATAATCCATAAGCAAAATTTTCAACACCCTGCGGATATCGATGTTCGACTCCATAGTATTTTTGGAAGTCTTCCATATTCTTCAATCGGAAATCTCCGGAAAGATCGATAATTTTTGTCTTACCGATAATATTCGGAACGATATCTTGAGAAATAGAATGAGGTAACGCGAGGAAGACGACATCGCTCTCCGCTGCTGCCTGTTCATAGCTCACCCCGGAAAGTGGATACGATCCACTACCCTTAAGGTGTGGATAGAGATCAGCCAAATCCCCTTCTTTTGTGCTGGCGGAGATGAGGTGTTTTATCTCAACATCCGGATGTGCCTTGAGCATTCGCAAGAGTTCAAGCCCGGTATAGCCGGTAATGCCAATAATCGATACGGTAATTTTTGTAGACATACGTTATTTTTTCAAGCAGTTAGTAGAAAGATATTCAAATAGCTCTTCACTTCGCTGGAAGGCGTTGAAGCCAGGAAG
>JAPLYO010000023.1 GCA_026395555.1 Candidatus Peregrinibacteria bacterium
TCCCAGATATTCGGGATACGATAGGTGAGGAATTTGTCCTTCCCGAGCGGATGCTTCTTGAAGTAGGCGTTGTATTTACGATATAACTTGTCAATCACCGCCTCGTCCACAAACTTCCCCTCCCAATCCCACATGTACTCATCAAAACCGAGATCCTTGAAGGCGATATATGCCTCCTCAATCTCATCCGTCGTTGATATAAAGCTCTTATCGCACCAGTATGCGGGATTCGCATTATCCGGATGCTGCGTCGACATGGTAGATGGAATTTTGTGCATTAGATTTTGCAAAAGTTGTGCCCTGATAGTATCAGGGTTTGGATGCAGAAGAAAAGTGAAGAATTATATTTCGCATACTTACCTTCTTCATATCATTTTTGAATCATCTTACTCTCATAGCCTCTTCAACTATCACTAAAACTTCTTTCGCGCATCCCCACGAATATGTCACGCCGTTGCCACCATGGCCATAATTATGCACCACAAATTTTTCGCTTATTTCGGCCATTTCATCATCAGCAGGCAGTCCTGAATTCTCCCTTTCAAGACGAATACCTCCGCGAAAACTATCGTCCTCCCTGCGGGATGGCCGTAACCCAACATGTTCCGAGATTACTCGCGCCTGAGCAAGTGCCGGCATAGCCTTTATGCACCTATCGAGAATTGCTACAGAAATTTCAGTAGAAATTTTCATATTTCCATCCATCCTTTCATAGGTACCGCCAAGCATAATGTGATCCCGCTGGGGCATGATATGCACCATTCCCTCTGGGTTTTCATCATCACAGTAGATGGTGCTTACCCCTGGGGGACGCGTCACTTTTACAAGCTGGCCGCGAGTTGGATATACCAGTGCATCACCCAGCTTTTGCGCTCCAAGACCGCTACAATTAATAACGATATTTGCCTGACTAAGCGGTTCTGACATATCGCTAATAGTACTATTTTCCATTTTTCCGCCGCTCGCAATATATCGAGCCATCAAGTGTTCCATATATACCGTCATATCAAATGCAGGGTAATCAACTGTATATCCACTTCTGATACTACCAGGCACATTTATTCCGTGTTGCTTGGCATACTCGTCAATTTCCGTTCGATTCATGCTGCGGAATGAATCTACATATCCTGCTTTTGCCCAATCTGGAGCATCACGTTCGGCAGGAAATACTACTAACCCTTTAACCAAATTAAGACCCTGCACCCCTTGGCGTATTCCCTCCATTAGTACTTCGAACGTATCCTTTCCCCAAACTTCACCTCTTACACGTCGTTCCTTGTTGTTGTCCGTGTTAAATGGCTCCCAAAAACTTGCCAACTTGCTTACCGGACCAGGAATATCTTTTGCCCAAATCTCAGTCTTATACCCCGCTTCTTGTAATTCTATAGCCGAAGTAAGACCTATTATGCCCGCACCAATAACAATAACTTTTTGCTTTTGCGAGAGTATCTCTCTGTGACTACCTGGCTTATCAGCTAGCGTTCCCATGGCGATATTTTAAAATAGAGTACATCATACACGAAAGGCTTGTATGCGTACACATCTTTGCCGTCGACTCCACCTCTATGCGCTATAAAGCCAAAATTTTACTACTCAATGTAATCGAGAGATCCGTAAAAAATTCCGTAGAGGTGATGGTGTGAATAGTGCCGCTGAGGAAGAGAAAGCCGAGGACGAAGAAAAGGAGGGCGGCTAAAAGGTTCGTAAGCGGAATAGAGATCTTTTTCTTCAAAAGAGTGAACCTGAGGGCGAGATGAAAAAATGTATTCTTTGCCCGGGCAGAAATACGATCCCATCCGAGAGCGAGCGCAAGAAGTGGTAATATCATCCCAACCGCAAATGTAAGAAGAATGGTGATGGTATGCCAGTTTGTCCCCTGCTGCGCGGCAAGCGTGAGAACGGCACCGAATATAGGGGCCGTACAGGCACCTGAGGCGATGCCGAACATCATTCCGAAAATGAGAATACTGAGAGTGTCGGATTTCTCCGGAGTGACCGCGCGGTGATGCTTTTTAGGAATGATATTCCAACCAAAAAGCGAACTGAAGCCAAAGAAAATCAATAAAAGACCTGAGATTGTTTGTACGAGCTTGAGGTTTTTGATGAAGAATTGAACGAATACCGAAATACCAAGTCCAAGCGGAATAAACGTGATAAGAAGTCCCAGAAAAAATATCAGTATCATTTTCACCACATCCTTTTTTTCACGGAAGGCGATGGCAAAAAAAGCTGGTAAGAGGAATGGTCCACATGATGGCAATAGCGTGAGCATGCCGCCAAGGAATGCCGCAAGATAGCTTATGTCGAAAAGCATGAGGAAGGATAGTTTTATATCTTCAAAATCTGCTTCACTGCCTTTGAGAGTGTTGAAACATCAACATATCCCTTGATTGGATATTTCTGTCCGTCCGGAGTGATCAAAATCGTGTGAGGAGTTCCATCTGCGCCGATTTTTTCCGCATCCTCAACCTGTGCCTGAATTTTTGCCGCGTATGGACTCTGCTTGAGACAGTCGTTGAACTTCGTGACATCAATGCCAAGCTTGGCTGCTATTTTTGGAAGCTCCTCTACCGGAAGACCATTATTAGAAGGCGTGACCTCCATCATATTGTCGAGATACTCCCAGAATTTCGCCTCACCTCCGATCGTAGCAACACACTCAAGCGCTTCGGCCTCGTTACGAGCCTTTGGATGATTAGAATCGATTGGATAGTGTCTGTAGATCCATTTGATGTCATTTGGATAAAGCTTCATGATTTGCTGCATCGTCACATGAAAACGCTTACAGAAAGGACACTCCGTGTCAGAGTAGACGACGAATGAGATCTTGGCATCAGCGTTACCGCGTACGTGATCACCGGCACTGACGGGAACCATTGCCGCTTCATTTGTGGCCTGGCCAGGAGCCTGCTGAGCTGCTGCTGCTACATTTGCCTGGACGGTTTTTGCTTTGAAAAATGGAAGCTGGGATATTCCAATTCCCACCCCGATACCAATAATAATGCCGCAAAGGCCAATGGTTGAGAGCATCCACTTGTTATTCTTGGTTTCCATAGGGGATTTTTTGAGAAAATAGAGACTTTAGTAGGTGGATTATACCTGCCACAGCTTCACTTCGCAAATTTGACTCCTTTACATTTCATGTTAAATTCGCTAGTATAGTTCGGCTATGAGACATTTATTTACCTCAGAATCGGTTACCGAGGGTCATCCTGATAAGATCTGTGATCAGATCAGTGATGGCGTGCTTGATGCTATCTTGAAAGACGATCCGGATGGACGCGTGGCATGTGAGTGTATTGCTACTACGGGATTGGTCGTCGTTTCGGGTGAAATTCGTACAAAGACCTATGTGGATATTCCGGCGATCGCGCGGAATGTTATTCGTGAAATTGGATATGATAATGCTACCTATGGTTTTGATTATAAGGCCTGCGCGGTTTTGACCTCTATCAATGAGCAATCGGCGGATATCGCGCTGGGTGTGGATGATAACGCGGCGAGTGGTAAAAAAATTGGTGCCGGAGATCAGGGCATGATGTTTGGTTTCGCCTGTAATGAAACTCCGGAATTAATGCCTCTGCCAATCATGTTGGCCCATGGATTGACTCGAAAGTTGGCCGAGGTGAGAAAGTCAGGATTGATCCCTTATTTGCGCCCTGATGGTAAGTCTCAAGTTACGGTGGAATATGTTGATGGTAAGCCTATCCGAGTGGATACGGTGGTGCTATCGACGCAACATGACGATGGTATTGAACAAGAAAAAATTCGCGAAGATATTTTGAAAGAGGTTATTATGCCGGTGTGTGGCGGACTGATTGATGAGCGGACGATTTTTCATATTAATCCAACGGGTAGATTTATCATTGGTGGACCTCCTGGAGATTGCGGACTTACGGGTAGAAAAATTATTGTTGATACGTACGGTGGCATGGGACGTCATGGTGGTGGATGCTTCTCGGGCAAGGATCCGACGAAGGTCGATCGAAGTGGTGCGTACATGGCTCGCTATATTGCGAAGAATATTGTTGCCGCGGGCGTGGCTCGTCGATGTGAGGTTCAGTTGGCGTATGCTATCGGCTACCCGGAACCCGTTTCTATCTATGTAGACACCTTTGGAACGGGTATACAGGACGATGAAAAAATCGCTGAAATGGTTGGAAAAGTTTTCCCTCTTTCACCCGGGGATATTATTGAGTGTTTGAATTTACGTCGTCCGATCTATAGGAAAACGGCCGCCTATGGACACTTCGGAAGGAGTGAACCGGAGTTCACCTGGGAGAAGACTGATAAAGTTGAGGAGATTAAGAAGGTGATGGGGGCATAGATTTATCCTTTTGTCTCTCCGAGCGCCTTCTTTACTTTTCGCTTCATGCTGTGAAGTGTTTCGCTTGGGGTAAGTCCTTTTTCGTGCTCTCCATGTATTTCTTTGGCCAGAAAATCCGTAAATTCTTCAAATACCTCCTGGGCCTCCTTCAAAGGAGTACCTTTAGGAAAACTGCAAAAAACATTATTAAGTCCTAACACTTTACATTCGATCTGTTTTGATTTTTCCCCAAAACGTACGAGGGCTTTTGCGAATTTCGAAAAACTGTTCCATGCAATATTCATATAGGGCAGGTGAATTTCACCCGCCTCACTTACTCCATGCCCTCTATCTTTTTCATGTCCTTCACGCTCGATATGTCCACCACATGAGTTTGTCGTTTCAATTCCAACCATATTCAAAATTCTCACTAATTCCATGATTGATGCATCTACAGGCCTATCGCCTCTATCAAAAATTTTCGTAGGATCGAAATTGGGATCTACGATTGCTAATTCATCACCTGCGCTGTCTGTCGTTACCTGGGAAAGGTCCATTAATCGTTTGCTCTTTCTATCACTTCCAGTGCCAAACACTCTTTCAATTTCTTCTTGCCTCTTCTTTTTCCAACTCTTATTCGCCATATTAACTCGGATTCTCACACGACCGTGATCTACATACATATCTATCTCAACAAGGAAACCGTCTACTTCAAATTCTTCTTTTGAAAACGCCCCATCTGGGGAATGCACAACTTGCCTACTCATATCCTCCCATAACGCGTTGCTCTTCATGACCTTCTCTATAATCACATCCTCGTATATATTTATTATTTGTCTTCTTTCTTCCTCGCTTGCACTCCCTGCCTCTACATAAAAATCAAAATCTCTCGGAAAACCTCGTACTCCATCTAGCTCTCCTAACTCATTCGGCTTAAAGTTATAGGTAATTTTGTTCGTCGTGCGACTATCTGAATTATTACTGCCATTCAAGGATAGTAGCGCATCCCTAGGGCTCATGCCTTGCTTGAGATTTTGCTCGATTTGAACAACCACTTGATCATATTGTCGTCTCAATTCCTGAAAAGCGATGTTTTGTTTCGAATCATATATCTTGTAATCAACATCAAAAAAGTTAAATGGTATTTCATTAAATGGGTGAGCCTGATCATGATCTGGTGCGATAAATTGGCTCTTCCCTCTCTCGTGATATTTCTCAGGCTCGCATGAAATTCTATCAAATCCAAGTAAAAGACCGAGCGCCTGTCTCATCTTATCGTTTAGTTCGGGCGGTGTTTTACTAGAACCAAAATGCCAACTCGAAATAAAAATTACCACTTCTTCTACTGATTTACTCTCCATTCCTAGTTCCTTAAACAGTAATTCATTTTCCATTATCACCCTCTCTACCGCGACAGGATTGTAAAGAACCTCTTCCGACTTTTCCTCGTCACTGCCATCTCCGTGTGGATCCCCATGGTGACCGACACTTCCTCCGTGACCACTATCGTAACTTCCGTGACTACCCTCATGACGACCACCATGACTGATATTTAGCACAACGCCTCTTAGATTTGGCGCCGTTTCAATTATGCTCCTTAAAAATGCATTATTATGAAACTTTATCTCTACCGCGAGCGGCTTAACACCACTCAGTACGGCAGGTAATTGAGCATATTTATCTCCTATGAGAGCGTTCGTCGATTGCCAATCGACTACGCTATTCTGCTTCGATCGCTTAACGCAAAGGTCGATTATTTTTTCATTTTTCATAACAAATGGCTTTCCGCCAAGACTCTGCCACTGAGACTTCGGCATAATCCAAATCCTATTTTTCATTCTATCACCCAATAAACAACGAACATCCCGAAGATCAGTCCATCCTTTACTGGATATATTTACTCCCTTATAATCCCCATTTTGCCTCATCCTATTGTAGGCTCCATAGAACTTTTTAAACAACTGCGTATCGGCGTCTTTCACTTCTTCATGCGGATCCCATGGTAACGTTTTTGGCGTATAATCACACACGAATACCGTCTTGTCTCCCTGCTTTACAATTTCAAATTTCATTTCTGGTACCTCACTACGAAGAGCCGATTCAAAAGCATCGGACAATGAACCCATTTCTTTTACTGCTTCATTCATGTTATTATTATAACATGTTTTCTCATTTTAGGCAATTTATGCCTTCACTCCTGTAAGTGCCCCTGACCTATTTGTTTTCCATAACGCCACGCCTCCGAAGGCGACGAGAATTACCATTGAGGTGGAAAGTGCTGCGGGTAGTGAGTATTTGTCGGTAACGAAGCTCATGAGAGGGGCGAGGGCTACGTACATCAGCCTGTCGACCATGTTTCGGATGGAGAGAACGGTGACGCGTAGGTCGGAGTCGATCATGCGGTTGGCGACGGTGAGAGAGAGCGGGGTGAGAATGCCCCAGGCCATTCGAGGTAGGAGGGTAAAGGCGACGGCCCAGATGGCAGGTATATTCATTCCAAGGCACCCAATAACGACGATAGCCATGATCATGATGTACTGCGCCCATTCCGGCATTTTCTTCTGTAGGCGGTGAGAAATGATACTACCGAGCGCGACCGCAAAACTACCTATGGCAAAAAGTATGCCGAACCATGCGACCGGAAGATGCTTTTCTTGATACATAATCTGAGAAAACCACACGCTGCAAAATGTAATCGATGAGATGGTTGCAAAAAGTAGCGAAGACCAGAGCATTCTTTTATCCTTGAGAAAGATCCCAAAAAGCGCCCGCTTGAAATTCTCTACATGTTCTTCGTGTGGACGACTGCGTGTGGGCTCGACGAAGGTGAGGATGATGATGAGGGCGATGACTGTAGAGATGAGCTGAGCATAGAATGGCAGTCTGAGCGAAATCGCGGCGAGGAATCCACCGGCGATACAGGTAACTCCCTCCGAGAAAAAGCCAATACTTCCTGCTGTTCCTGTTTTCTGTTGATAGGTGGACTGCTCCTCGAGTAAAAGCAGTGAGTCGTAAATTATGGCCTCCTTTACGCCTGAGTAGAGACTATAACTGATGGCTAAAAGTATTTCCGCGAAAGCGACAGCCGCGAATCCATTCGCCTGAGAATAAATTCCAAATCCGATAATGGCGACCAGTTCACTGATAATAAGAATCTTCTTTCTTCCAATGAGATCGGCAATATATCCTGATGGTATCTCAAAAACCGCTACGGTAATGGCAAATATGGCCTGTATAAGAAATACATCACTCGTCTTCAGGCCGATCGAGACAAAAAAAGGCAGAAGGATCGAGACGGTGAAAAGCATCATCTCAAAGACTGAGTAGAGATAGACCTTGAAGATGTTGCGATTAAGATGGGGCATTGAGTATGGCGTCCTACACGTGAGTAAAAATAGGACCGAAAACGAGCAGTATATCGAGGACGATGAGGAGCGCTGCAACCAACCATCCGATCACACGCAAGACGCCTTGAGTGGCGTACTTCCCCATGAGACGTTTATCTTCGGCCAGTAAGAGGAGATATACCAAGAAGAATGGCAACAGAACTCCGTTTGCCACCTGTGATACGCGCATAATCATGAGGAGTGGCATGCCCGGTATAAGAATAATCAATGAGCTCACGACGATCATCGTCGTAAAGATAGTATAGAACTGAGGCGCGTCCATAAAACCGCGATCAATACCGGTCTCCCATCCAAGCGCCTCGCAGATGATATATGATGTAGAAAGCGGCAAGATGGCTGCGGCAAATATTGAGGCGTTCAAGAGGCCAAATGAGAAAAGATATCCGGCGTAAACGCCCGCGAGTGGAACGAGCGAGCGTCCGATATCCTCCACGGTTGTGACTGAAAGTTTATTTACAAAAATTGTTGCCGCTGAGGCGACGATAATGAAGAATGCCACTATGTCCGTAATAAGAGCGCCGAACATCGAATCCATTCTGCTGTATTTAATGTCTTCTTCGCTGATACCTTTTTCCGCAACTGTTGAGTTGTGATAAAAGTACATCCACGGCGTAATAGTGGTACCGATAAGTCCAATCGTCGTGAATATGAAGTTAGGATCATTTTTGAATGTAGGAACGACAAGCGCCGTAAGTGCCGCATGCCAATCCGGTTTCGCGAGGACGGCAGAAATAATATAGGCAACGTAGAAAAGAATCAGTGTTAAAAAAACCTTCTCTACTCGCTTATAATCCCCTTTTACGACAAATACCCAGATGAGCAGCGCGCAGAGAATGACCGCAATACTCTGCAGCAATGACCCCCATGAGAGCCCGCTAAGCCATGAGATATTCGAGACCGTCTTCTGATAGAGGCCTACTTGTGATCCAATGATATTAAATGAAGATGAAATACCTGCGAACTCACTTACCGTCGTTCCGAAGTTGGCCACAAAAACGAGGAGAAGAAGCGGAACTGTCAGTTTGACGCGAAATTTCTCTCGTATAAGTGCGGCAAGTCCTTGGTGCGTGACGACGCCGAGTTTCGTCGAGATGTCGAGCGTGTATATAAGCAATAACGTAACCGGGATGAGCGTCCAGAGTAATGCATAGCCATACTGCGCACCGGCAACAGCATACGTCGCGATACCACCGGAGTCGTTGTCGGCAGATGCCGTGATGAGACCCGGCCCCATGATTGAGAGGAAGAACAAGACCTGTTTCCAATATTTTTTTATTCGCTCCATTCCTATGTATGTTATTTCAGAATATATTTCTATAACTACTCCTCTACCGAGACGAACTCATCGAGAATATCATCAGCCGTGATG
The DNA here is from genome assembly GCA_026395555.1 of Candidatus Peregrinibacteria bacterium. Classification (GTDB taxonomy): domain Bacteria; phylum Patescibacteriota; class Gracilibacteria; order UBA1369; family UBA12463; genus CALREA01. The sequence continues at coordinate 9,083 of JAPLYO010000023.1, forward strand.
ATACCGAGAAATTTCTGCTGATCGTCCGTTACGGCTACGGTTGGGATACTATACTTCACCATGACCTGACCAATTTCTTCGATATCAGCATCTACATGAACTGTTTGTGTAGGCTTAATTTTTTTCATAATTTTTCGGAGACGCTCTTTTGGATCCGATATAATGAGAGCCCTTAGCGAAACTACGCCTACCAACTCCCCACTATCGCTCAAGATATAAATAAAATTAATCGATCGGAATTGATCGGACACCCTTCTAATTTTATCGAGCGTCTCTTGAACCGTCCATCCCGGATCACCCTTAACAAACTCTGTCGTCATGAGACCACCAGCCGTATCATCTTCATATTGAATGAACTTCAATACTTCTTTTTTCTTTTTATCATCAAGTGTTGATAAAAGCTTTTTCATATCCTTTTTTGGAATTGACTTGAAGTAGTCTACCAACTCATCAATCGGAAGCTTCGCCAAAACAAATGAAGCCTTCTTGGCATCAAACATTTTCAAGATATAATGTCGGAAATCCTCATCCAACTCCTCGAAAACCTTTGCTGCCGTATCCGGATCGAGCGAGGTCATGAGTGTTTTTGACTGCGCTACGTTCATATCCTCAATAATATTCGCAAGATCTGCAGGATGAAGCTTAACCAGTTCGTTCGAAACCGTAGAAAGCTTCAGAGATGATCCCAGGATTTGCACCTTATCCCAATTGATAAATTTGGCTCTGGCTAAACGGAAAATCTTCCATCGATCAATACCTAATCTTCTCAAAATTCCGCGCGTAGATATATCAATTCCGATGACTCTTGTTTTTCCTTCTATGATACCGAATTGCAGATCGTTCACACGCACCATGCGCGTCCCCTCGAGGTCAACAATTTGCTTATCGAGAATATCCCGATATAAGAAAATATCGGTAGGAGCCGAATCCCTAATCGTAATATTTTTTTCAAGTGTCTTGAGCACGATCTCATCTCTCCCCATATTCGCCACGTAGGAAAATGCCACTAATTTTTCGTCACCACCTCGCGTCTTCACGAGTAGGGCGGTGATTGGTGGATATTTCTCGCTTTCCGAAGCGGTTGCGATCAGATCTATCAAACGTCCGACCTTCTGGTCGGCGCTATCTCTAACGTCTGCATTAATGAACTCTGCGAGGAAGAGCATTGAGTGGATTGATGAGATTGAATATAAATATTCCTTAGCGGCGATATTCTAGCCTGATTACCGCCCCTTATCAATTCCGAATTGTTCACTGTCGCGAGCTGTGATATTTTCTCATATGTACTTTTATCACTCCATTACCTCACTACACTATGGCAAAAGGTCTCAGTTCCCGAAAAGCAGATAGAAAAGTCGCTAAACTCTCTCCAAAAGAGAAGAAGGCTGCGAAGCGTGAAAAAGCTGCTCGAAATGGATAATTATTCTCGATAGCTCATGGCGAGTATATCTGTTCGCCCTATACGAAAAAAGCCACTACCCGTGAGGATAATGGCTTTTTGTTGATAGTGCTTTTTAAGAGCGTACCAAATTAAACGCGTGAAACGTTCACTGCATTCTTTCCCTTTGGTGATTCCTCAACGTCAAAGCTGACGTTGTCTCCCTCACGAAGCTCGTCGTAGCTTACGCCGGACAAACCCTTGCTGTGAAAGAATAAATCTCGTTCCTGGCCTTCGACTGCGATAAATCCGAAGCCCTTGTCTGTAAGTTTTTTAATTGTACCAACCATAAATAGTGAACATTAGAGTAATAATATGCAAACCGTAGTTTCGCTTGAGACACTCGACTTTTCAAGTTCTTCTACCTTTTGCCCCGGCAGTATAACAGGTACATACTCACTTGTCGATGCTTCTTATTTCACTCCTTTTAAGCTAAAAGTGCTTGTGGCTCACCCTATGTCGTTCTATACTCTAATGAGTTACCTTTTAACCCTCTCTCCTTATGGCACTCAGTAAAACCCGTAGCGGGCTTATGTTTGGCGCGCTCCTTTCAGGATTTCACCTTTGTTGGTTGATACTTGTCGCAGCCGGTGTGGCAAAAAAGCTTCTCGATTGGGTACTCTCCATGCATTTCATGAGCTACACCTACTCGATGCTTCCGTTCAACTATCTCGATGCCCTGACACTTCTCGTCCTGACTTTCGTCGTCGGATATGTTTTTGGCTATATCGTTGCCGCAATCCTGAATGCCGTAAAGGAATAGATTTTATTTCAATAGTAGATCATGGGACCCCCCGTATGGGGGTCCTTTTTGTTTATCTTTCAAGCTGGATTGCATCATATTCTTGTTTTCTTTTTACATTATTGTATATTTCTCTCTTCATTTTATGATTTCGTCCATGAATCAACACGATAATCTACACACCGTACTCTGGGATGGGGACAATACTATTTGGGATTGGATGCAGTATGCTGTGCCTGCGTATGAGGCGATGTGCGCAGAAATTGCTCGCATTGCGGGAAGAAGTTTTGACGAGACGGCTGATGCCATGAAGGAGTTTTATAGTTTTCATGGAACGCTCGAGCATGAGGGATTAGTACAGGGCTTAGAGGCCTCGGGCTTTTTCCATAATGCTGCAAACTTTAACCGGGAACAGACTATTTTGCAGGTTCAGACTCGATTTGCGACCGTTCGTCGGCAGCATCTTCATGTGTATCCGGGCATTGCAAAAGTCATGAGAGATTTTCATCAGGAGGGCGTCGTTCAGCATATTCTCACGGATGCACCTGCTCGTCAGGCACTCGCTCGGCTTTCACATTCGAAACTTTTACCATACATCGATACGGTTTTCGCTATGCCCTCCGGTGAGATTAGAGATATTCCTTCTTCCCTCAAAAAAACTTCACCCAAAGATACCTATCAGCCAAGAGTTGTCATTGTATCCGAAGAAAAACCACACACCAATCTCGAGATATTACTTGCGATGACGCGTGATCAGATTACGCGTCATGTAGGAATGGTTGGAGATAATGTGACGAAAGATATGGCGCTCGGTGAGCGATATGGCATGAGAGGTATTCATGCAGCCTATGGCGCCGCCACGGCGGATTATGTTCGTCGCATTCAGCGTTTTGCGCCGGCGCGTGTTGCCAATCGCAACATGGAGGCGGTCGGTTCGTCCGACAGCGCTCGGGGGAACTCGCGAATCGCGTCCGTCCATGATCCGAAAGAAATTCGAGAGCAGCTCCTGAGAATGTAACTTTCTCTTCCTTTTCCAAGCTAATAAATTTTCATACTATATATCTGCAATTCTGCAATATACCCCGCTTGAGATAAAGCTGAATTCTTGCTATAATGGAGAGAAATTTAAAGCTGAAACAAAAAACAAAATCATATGCTCCATCGACTCATCTCGAAGATCCGGGCTTACAAAAAATTATCGCTACTCTGCGGCACGATATTACTCGTATTTTTTGCATTTCTCTCCCGTGATATGAGTCGTGCGATTCTCGTCGATATACTTTCCGATGTTCCTACCGAGACCGTGGTGGTGGCGGCAAGTGCTCCTACCGAAACGGTGATTCCAGAAACCCCGACTCCGGTTCCAGACCCAGTTTCGACTGATACGACCGCAAGTGAAACTCCCATCGTACCTGAGGTGACTCCTGCTCCTGCCGTCCCGGGTGAAGCCATTATTTCGCCGCCAGATACACCGACAGCTGCACCTGAGGTAAGTACGCCTGCTACTGTAAGTGCCCCCGTTGAAGCCCCACCCTGTGCTGAAACAGTTATGAGTGAGCCTCCTCCAGTCGCCCCTGCTGCTCCTGTTATTCCCGCAACGAATGAACCTGCCGTTCCGCCAAGCGAGACCGTCGCTCCAATCGAAAATCCAATCCCTGCCGAACCTGCAACGAACGTCGTCGCTCCACCGCCGGTAGATACTCCTGTCGAGAATGTAACTCCAGCCCCTGCGATAGACAGCGCACCTACGACGATAGATAGTACTACCCCCGCGGCAGAAGTCGTCTCCCCTCCCGTAACTGCCGCTCCGTCGGTCGTGGACACAGCACCGGCCTGTGCGCCTAAGCAAGCCATCACAAAGGCTCCTGAACCCATAAAGGAAGTTCCTGTCGAAGAACCTGTCGTAAAAAAAGTTGAACAAAATATTCCCTTCGTAGACCTCGAGACTCCGAAGACGACAGCAGAAAAAGAAATTATCATCGATACGGCTGCATCACAGTCGTGTAATGCCGAGTCGTTCCACGTAGAAATGCAGCGTGGACACTCACAGGTAATTCCACTTCTCTTACAGGGTTCGGGCGGTATCGATAACACTGTAAAAATTGGCGATGAGCCCAAGGGTACTATTCTCACCTTTGTCGCTAATGGCCTCAAGGAGATTACCGGAATAAGTTTCGATAATCTCATGATTTCCGCGGATATTGCTCCGGACGCTCAAGAGGGATCATTTAATGTTCCTATCATTTACAGCATTTCTTCCAAGAACGAGGTTTCTAACGCCATGTGTCAGCTCAACTTAGTCATACAATAATTGAATGAAGTTCTTCACCTCCCATAAAGCATTCCTCTCAAAATTAGTATTATTTTTTGTACTTTTTTTGAATCTCTTTTTCTTTTCAAAGGGTGACGTATTTGCCCTGACTGGTGGACCCGATACCTATGGATATATCTATGCCGATTCAAATCAGGGATTTTTTTCTTACAGCTGGAATGATATTTCTGCCACCGGAACATCTGTAGGAACTCTGGGGGATGATAGTATATACGGACCCTTCAATATTGGCTTCACCTTTAGCTTTTATGGAACCGACTATACGCAGTTTTATGTCTGCAATAACGGCTATATCGTCTTTAATAATACCTGCGCCTATAACAACGTATCTATAACAAACTCAGGAACTCCCAATAACTTTATCGCACCATTCTGGGATGACCTTTATACAGGAGGAAGCATAAAATATCAGAGTACGGGCTCTTCGCCGAACGGGCAACTTGTTATATCGTTTTTGGGAATTAACCATATCAACGCGCAGGCTGGTGCCGCCACATTTCAGATCATTCTCTCCGAGGCGAGCAACATGATTATGTTCCAATATCAGGATGTTGATTTTGGTAATGCCACCTATGATTCAGGCGCATCGGCAACGGTTGGTATTGAAAATTCCAGCGGGACCGATGGATTACAGTTTTCATTTAATACTGCGAGTCTATCTGCGAACTATGCTGTCGGATTTCTCGCGCAGTCATCGTATACTCAGTCTGCCTATAGATTTTTTTCTAATACCGACTCAACAAGTGTAGGGTCAGCGCTTGCAGCGCAAGATAGCGCCCCTACCGTTACAGCCGGCGCAACATTCCGATTGCGAACTCTTATTCATGTAGGAAGAAGTGTTCTGAATTCAAATAATATTTACTTTAAACTCCAATTCGCTGATAAGGGAGCTGGTACCTGCAGCTCACCGACGGGTACCTATGCCGATGTCGATGGTACTACCGCTGTTGCTTTTAGTGGCAATGCCACGCCAGCCGACGGAGACGCTCTTACCGCTAGCGGCAGTGACCCTACTCATAGTACCGATACGGTCGCCAATCAAACCTATGAAGAGGGCAATAGTTTTACCAACTCGCAATCGTCGATTCTGGCAGGGCAGGATGGAAAGTGGGATTTCTCACTCTCGAATCTAGCGATGACGAGTGGTCACACTTACTGTATGCGTATCGTATTGTCTGATAATACGGCCCTCAATACCTACAGTGTCTATCCTGAAATTACCGCAGGAAGCGATTATCTCACCTACTCGATTGGCGCAGGAGTTGATTATAACTGGAGTGATATTTCCGGCACGGGAACTTCCGTAGGAGCGCTCGGCGATGAGAGCATGTACGGACCGTATAATATCGGATTCGCCTTTAACTTTGGCGGTACCGACTACACGCAGTTCTATATCTGTAACAACGGCTACATCTCCTTCAGTAGCATATGTAGCTATACCAATACCTCCATACCCAACGCGGCCACTCCCAATAACTTTTTTGCACCCTTCTGGGATGACCTCTTTACGAGTGGAAGTATAAAATATCTAAGCTCGGGCGTATCGCCAAATAAGCAGCTTGTCGTCTCTTGGCTTGGCATTAACGACTATGGTGCACAGGCAAATCCAATTACCTTCCAGGTGATATTATCCGAGGCGAGCAACAACATCACCTTCCAATATCAGGACGTCGATACGGGAAATGTATCCTATGACTCCGGTGCCTCAGCAACGGTTGGTATTGAGAGTGCGGACGGAATGAATGGTCTGCAAATATCCTACAATACCGCGAGCCTGTCGCCGAATTATGCCATTCAATTCTATCAAACTCCTGGATCGGGATATACCTATAGAGATTCTAGCCTGGCGAGTAATACCATGAGTTTTGGCACACTTAGTTCCTCGAGCGTTTCAGCTATCTCGCATACCATTACCGTCTCGACAAGCGCAGCGGGAGGCTATGTTCTCTATGTTTCCGAAGACGGAAATTTACGCAACGGGGCGAATGATATTAACGACGTTGCCGATGGTGCCGTTACGGCAGGTAGCGAGGAGTATGGACTCAATACGGGATACAACGACTTTACGAGCGACTCTGCTATCGCCTCATCACAAAAAATAGCACGATCTCATTCCAGCCCTGTCACCTCTGAAGTTACGACTTGCACCTATAAAGCCTCCATATCTGGAGCGACTACCGGAGCGTCATACTCTCATATTGTGGACTATGTCGTTACCGGAACATTCTAATTAGCCTCCGTGTGAAGCCTTCGAAATGATCCAGTGATTATATCGCTTCAATCCCCATGTGCCCGCAAATCCGATAGCGCCTAGCACTACGATGATCACGAGAATCAACTGCCATGGAATAACAAAAAAACGATACTCTGCCACTACTGCCTTGTGTGTTGCTGCACCCCAGCCGAGATTAAGTTTTGCCGTATACCAGCCCATATGAAAATCACTCCACTCTCGTCCGGCCATACCAAAAAACCCGGCTTTTTGAGATGCTAATTTTTCATCGCCCCATGTAACCTCAATTTTTCTCGCACTGTCCGGAAGGACGCTTGCCTCCTTCTCATTTGCAGAAAGCTTCGCTCCGCCGAATCCGAAATTTGTAAGCATAATATCGCCCTTAGGCACCACGCGATCACCGCCGGTGTTATTAAAGCGATAGGCAAATGTTATCGGTGCTGCACTGAAAAAATTCTGCGCATCTTTCGTCCCGAACTCTAGAAGTCCGCCGCCCTCTTTCACGGCACCTGCGACCTTTAACATCACGAGAACACCTAATTTTCCACCTACTCCTACCTGGCTACCCTTCTTGGCCTGCGGAGGAGTTGTTGCCCATAAAATAGCGGAAAAATATCCACCCGGTTCGGCAGTCTTTGGTATTTCAACGCTGAAAGGAATCTTTTTCTCTTCATTTGACTTGATGACTACCGAGTCCTGAACCTTGATCCATGTCGCCAATCCCGTCCTCTCTGGAAGAAAAAATGGTGTGCCCGTCTCTCCTCTTGATTCAAAATTATTTGTCGAGGCATATAATGTTTTCGTCTTTGCTTCTTCATTAAAAAGCGTGAGCTCTCCTTGCACGGTCTGGCCCGGCTTACCTGATATTTCCATTTTTACCGGTGATATCGTAAGGGCATGCGCTTGAAATGGCATAGCTACTACTGCTCCCAAAAATAACAGCGTAAAAATAGAATATTTCATAGATATCTAAAATTTAAAAAGTAGCGGTTGCGGTGTAGGTCAGTGTTGTTGAATAAGAACCTGCTGTAGTGGTACCCGATATATTCGCCATATAGCCAACTGTATATGTCGTCGTATTGATTGCACCCGTAGAACTGGCAATCGTGTCACCACTTACAAATTTAAAATTGTCATTGGTGCCATAGCCTGAAGCCACATCGCCGATAGGTGCTGAGCCACTTGGGGCCGCCCCTACTGCTGGCGTGGCATTGGATGATGCGAGATTGAGTCCGAACTGCTTCGTACCGACACTGCTCGTCGTACCTCCCATAGCCGTTATATTATTCACACCCAATCCGCCGAGCGAGAGCGTACTTCCCGTAACCGTGACTGCCATTCCGCTTGCTGCATTTGTCGTCACAAGGAGTGTGTGCGAGGCGGTTGATGGTGCACTTGTCGTCATCGGACTAGGCGAGAAGGTTACAGAATTTGATCCTAAACTAAATGTTAACGACTGACCGACCAACCCGGAAACGGCCACCTGGTCATTACTAATAATATTTACCGTGATATCTCCCATATTATTTCCTGGCGTAGGCCCAATATGAATCGCGTATGAACCAGCTGTTGGATTGGTAATCTGATGAGTACCCGTACCACCTGTAGATGTATTCGTACCTACGCGTAAACGCACGCAGTTATTTACTGCTGTCGTACCACCTGTACCGACCGTAATCGTAATCACCTGACCAGATACAGATGCGTTCCAGGTAGGATCTGAACCTCCTGATGCCGCTAAAGGATGTTCGGTGTAGGTAGCGGTTGAGCAAGTACTCGTGTCACCTGTAGCAAAATCTATATCTCCCAACACGATTGATGTTAAATTAAAGCCAGCTGGAAATGTATACAGAATCGTGCCTCCCGCGCCTACGACTGTTGGCAAACCAGCCTTAATCTCATGATTTGAACCGGTGCTATCTTTGGAGCTCGACATGATATCAGATGCCGTAGTGATAGACGTGAATGCCCATGCCTGCTGTGCAAATGGTACCATTAATAGCGTCAACATTGCCGAGACGAGAGCCAAATGGGTGACGGTGGTGATTTTTTTGTGCATCATAAAAAATTTTGTTTATTTTTTGATTTTTTGGGTGTTTTTCATCGGTATTAAGTTTACCACCAATTTTCGTTATTGTCAATTATTCAGCTTTGGCTCAGATGAGCCTTCTTTGGCTTCATATGATCAACGTATAATCGTAAAAATTTCACCAAATATCTTCCTCATGGAAATTGCCCCATTTGCCACCTCGTTGCAGAGATAATTATTCACCTCGGGGTTCGCGATTGTTTTGAGCAGGTAGCGCTCCTCGAGAGTTTTGATAACGATTTTCGCCATTTCCGCTCGTGTCACTGTCGCGTTCGAACGGAACGTATTATCATCAAAACCTTTGATAATGCCGAGTTGAAAAGCATATGAGACGAAAGGATATATACTACTTGAACGCAGAACGTCGCTGAATGGGAGTGATATGTTTGTGAATGTGGAGGTAAATCCTGTACTCGTGAGTAGCACCTCTAGCGCCTCACCGCGGCTAATCGGAGTGAAATAATTTCTCTGAACGTACTTCACTGGAATCGTCGTATTGAATGCCTTCGCGATCATGGCATAGGCCTCACCGCGCCTGATCTCTGCGTTTCCTGCGAAATTTCCATTACCATCGCCGCTATTAATTTTCATCATTCGTACATTCTCGGCAAAACTTCGGAACCAATCATCAGGTTTACTATCCTTAAATACACCTCCTGCGTTGATGACCTTTGTCATCATGTAGGTTCCAATACCCATAGCCTTGAAGTCGAGTGTTTTTTTCACGTTATTGCTGTATGTAGGGATGAACTCCCACGTATGCGTCTGCTCATCAAGGTAGGAAAAAAGAATATTATTCATGTTTGGATCGCTCGGCCTGATACCAACCGTTCCCTCTTTCGTATGGGACAGGATACTTGCAGCGTCCATGGGAGCGCTACAGCGAGCTATATTCGTTACATCTTTTGGCATGTTCTTCGGCCGGACATAGATGAGTTGAGATTTATCCGATGTTGTTTTTGTCTCGACGGACATATCGAGTCCACCTTTTTTGATGAATGGATCGACAATTATTGTTTTTGCCCAGTTGAGAGCACTATCGGTGCTTGGCGCCGTTGGTGGCGCGGAAGGTACTGTATCGGGCGTTAATGGTGCGGTTGGATTTGTTGCAGCATACGAAGACCCCGTACCACCCCCACCCGGGCTCGGAGGCGTATTATTTTCTGAAGAAGTCAGACACGGTACCGTCGATGAGTAGTGGCTCTCTTCTGTCATGCGCCCGTAATCGCGCGCGCGTAGACGATAATAGTAATTTTGATTCGTGCCCAGCGAGGTGGCGACTCCATAGCTCGTACCCGTCCGATATCCCGAAGACTCGATAATCTCCGAAAAAGATGGAGATAACGACACGTCAACCTTGTACTCACCGTTCTGCAATGGAACGATATCGTTAATGGGGGTCATGCCCTCCCAGTTCACCCTGGAACAGTTAAGCGTGACGGAGCTGATGGCCGGAGTACTATCTATAATATTCGTGGCCACCGTGACGCCAATATCCACGACGTCCGCGTATGATGGATTTTTTTCATTTGTTTTCGTAAAGAACATGCCAGATATCATCATCGCACCGAGCGCCATCCAGGAAGTATATTTCCATTTTTTGACATGAGCTTTTTTAACCGATTTCATGGTGTTTTTTGTTTCTTTTCATTATACCACATATTCAGATTTTTTGCATTGCCTTATTACACCCCAAATTACAGGTGTTGCATTGGGCAAATCTTGTATGGCCTTCATGCACGGCGTACTATTCTAGACGTTAATTTTTAACCTTTTTTCTTATGAAAAGGATTCAGTCAGTTGCGCGATCGGGAGCTATTCTCGCACTCGCGTGTGCACTTGCCGTGCCAAGCATTGTCCTGGCGCAGACGTTCGGTCCGCCACCGGGATATGAAAATATGATGCCACCAAATGGCATGCCTACAGGTGCCCCATATAGTATGCCCGAGGGCGATGATTCCAAAAATGTTGGACCAAATGGTATGCAGTTCGGCCAGTCCGGAGTGCCAAATGGACAGCAAAATGGAGCGCCAAGCGGTATGCAGGGTGCCGGAAAAGGTATGGCCGAAAAAGGCCTGAAGATGCTCAAAAAAGGCGTATCAAATATGAAAAAGGCTACGGGCCAGATGGACAAGACTATCGAAAAACTCACAAAGGCTGGCTACAGTGCTCCAGCAGAAGTTGTCGACTCACTCGCAAAGGCAAAAGCAGCTATCGCTACAATCGAGGGCACTTCAACTATGACCGAAGAAGCCATGAATGCTATGTCAGATTTCAATGACTTCATTGACGTCCTTGATGCCAATATCCAGGAGCTCAATATGCTCGCCAACTTCCCACGTATCCTGAAGCAGGCAGAAAGTAATCTCACAAAATTAGGAAAAAATTTCGATAGCGTAAAGGCGAAGTTAGTCAAAAACGGTGTTGATGCCGGTACCTCCATCGCTGAGGTTCAGACCAAAATTGACGCCCTCAAGGCGACACTTGAAAAGGCAAAACAGTCTGCTGTAAGCGGAAAGGCCGAGGATGCGTTTACCTCTCTCCAGGACGATTTCTTCCCTAACCTCGAAGATGCGTTCCAATCAGCAGGCATGCTCGACGCTATCAACAGCCTAACGAAGGGCGCTGTGCGTTCGATCGAAAAAGGAATTGCACAAGCTCAGAAAACTGCCGATAAAGTAAAGAATCAGGGCAAGGATGTATCTGAAGCGATGGGTATTATTGCTGATTCAAAAACAAAACTTGAAGAATTAAAGACTCTCCTCAAGTCAAAAGATTTCACTCCTGATGATGCCGTCTCTATTCTCGAAGATCTCGACGGGCTACGAGCGGACTTCGAAACATCCATAGAGGATGTCACGGGCAAGCCTCTCGAAGGTAATAGTAGTATCAAATTTACCAACATGAAGGCACCTCTTGCTCCAAAAGAAATTCGCGGTGAGTTCCCGCAAGGCGGAGACAGTGGATTCCAGAAGATGAATTATGGATTTTAGTTTTAGATTGTAGAAAATACCAAAAACCGCGGTTTGTATACGTACAGCCGCGGTTTTTTGATGGACTAATTTATATATTTTTCAATGCATCCTGGATATAGGCGTCTATTCTTTTTCTCGTTTCGACTATCGCGCTAACTGGCAACAATACCAGTTCGTCGCCACAGTGCTCATGTCTCCCATCGCCAGGAACTGTGCCCCTCAAATTTATTCCGTAAAGAATACCTCTTTCAGAAAAAACAGGTGATCCGCTACATCCCGGCCTACTCTGCATTTGCAGTACTCTATGTCGATGTAGCCCTGTAGCCTCCAATTCAGTCTGCCTAGACAGATCCGAATGTAACACAACTTCCGCACCTGCATCACGGGTGGAGAAATATGAATATATACTCCTTTCTTTCACTTCTACATTCCTCCTGAGCTGAACATTATAGGTATGTCTCCAAGTGCTAGACTCATTCTTTGCATTAAACATAATACCATTTGCAGGCATTGCCAGATCTTCTTCGGGAATTCTCAATAATCTCTTTTGGGTACCCTGCTCGTCGACAGCCAGAAAAAAGGCTAAATCTAAATCCTTTTCTCTGTCGTACATAGCATCGCTTTCTTGCCTTAAAATGCCGATGCCGTTATGTGATTTATGCCCAAGTATTATCTGCGATGATGCGTGAAGATCTAAAAATGCATGTCTACAAGTCATGACGAGATTGATCTTGCCCTTAAATTGTTCCACCACCACTCCGACCGATTTAGCATCACCTAATCCCGTCGGCGTAGAATATTGGTTATTAATCGCGACGAGAGGATTTACTCCTGTCCCAAACCACTTTTCTAAATTCGGCATATCCCGATCTCTCCCTACTTCTTTTCCGTTCTTTTTGCTCATGCCAGTGATCGTTTAATATCTTAAGGTGAAGTGATGCATTTTAGTGTTTTGCCATACGTAAATCAAGCCTTTCATCTATGAAAGGTTTCACTTAGGGGCTCGTGAAGAATGTTCGGACTGGCCTTCCGTAATGACATATCCATTACAAACCTCAGCTTTACGGCGCTTGACATATATATACTATTGTTTTATACTTTGACCATCTGTATCCTGGAAGATAATTTAGACACTTGATACATATTGCCAATGAACTCTCACGAAAAACCACAAGATAATGAATTTTCCAGAAGGAGACTTCTTCAAATTTCCGCCGCTTTTGCTGCCGGGCTGTTATTACCAGAAGAGGCATTGGCTGAGTCCTCCATTGAAAAAATTCTTAAAACTCATTTGGCACGGATGGATGAAAGATTTGCCAATGGAGAATTTGTATGGGAACTTCAAAATACCGCCAATGGCCGTATTGGTGAATTTTGGCCGATACATACGATGAATTTGGTCACAAAAGAAACTGATCCAGACGTCTTTAAGGGTCATGCGGATGATCTTTTAGCTACCCTCAAGGGTGTTGCAACTGCCCCGGACGGAATGACCACAGGATTTTCTACAAAGTACAAAATGGAGGGCAAATCGCTTGCCGGTGGTCGTGCGTGCGGAGATGGAAAAGTGCACGATTACGGAATCGTTATTGCCGATAAAAAAGGTGTCACCTTCACCCATGCCCGTGAGCATCAAGCTGATTTCGAAAATCTTTATACCGATGCAAAAAAGGGTCAGAAAAGCCTCTTCTTTTTACCAAGCATTTTTCGAAATGGAAAATTTTTGTCATCTGCAAATGTCGTGGATAAAGCGCTTGTTCGCAGGGAAACTTCGCAAGGAATACAAATTGGAGTTATCCATTTTGATTCACTCAAGACGTACAATGAGGCAAGACTAGCTGTTTTAGGTTTAGACAGACCGGGCATTTCCAAAACAACACATATTTATTCGCTTGATGGCGGCCCTACTTGGGGAGAAAGCGCAAAAGATGTTGAGATAAAAGGTTCTCGAAAAATTATAATAAGAGGTACTTCAGACAGAAATGCCGTAACAAATTTTTTGGTATTTTACTAATTTACGTGTTTTTTAAAGGCATAAAAAATATGGCTCATATAAGCCATGAATACTTTTAAATTTTGGTTGGAGCGGGTAACGGGAATCGGACCCGTTTCTTCAGTTTGGAAAACTGACATAATAACCATTATACGATACCCGCGAGTTGTAGATGGAACGTTGCGCCTGAAGCTAGAAGCTTCTGGATGCGAGGTTGAGTTTACTGGAGGTGAGGGCGTTTGGCAAGAGGAGGGGTCTGAAAAGACCCCAGTTTTACTAATGCCTAAAAAATGCCCTGAATATGTCACTATAAAAAACGTGGATATTGACTTTTATACTTCATCTGTTTTGGTCTGTAATTTCGGCGCCGAAATTTTCAGCTTTAAAAATACCAATTTTTCAAATATAAGATTGCACTAAACTATTTTTATAGAAAATCAACATATCGATTTTTAAAAAATGGGGTCTTTTCAGGAAGAACAACATAAAATGCCTGGAGTTTGACGTCCAGGCCTTAGATATCTCTATAATTCCCATTTTAAGGAGAAATAGCTTAGTTTCCGAGCTTTGTAGCGACATCGCCATAAGCGATGGCTGCGTCAGTATCCTGACCTCCGAAGCTGTACGTTGCTGTTACTCGTCCGAGAGCGGCATCAAGCTTCTTTACCGTGGCGGATGTAAATGATCCAAAGTTAGGAACGTAGACGGAGTCGCCAACCTTTACGGTAGGTTTTACTGGAACGGTGAAGCACTTGCTTCGATCGAATGTCTTGATGGAACCGGCCCATCCACCTACGAGTACCTTGGAGTCGGTAGCATTGAGAATCTCGTACTTACCATAGTTCGTGCTCGTAACATCCATGCATCCAACCGTAACGCCCGGAGTCCATCCGTCGGCAATTTTTACGAATGTATCTGCCTGAAGTGTGTCTTCCTTGTCAGATGAACTGTTGAAGTCCATATCGAGGTAACGAACCTTTGGCTGCGTCTCTGTTCCTCCTGTGACGATGGCTCTCTCCATTCCTGATCCGGACTGCCACCATGTAAGGACAACATCGCCCTTCTTGACCTTCTCTCCTTTTGGAAGAGGGATAATCATCGAGTTTGGGATAGAAAGTTCGCTTCCAAAAGACTTCACCTTGGAGACGTTCGTTCCTGGCTCTGACATGACAGCATTATAATAAATATATGTGTCATCCTTTCCCTTGAGCGCAGATGTTACCGTCAAAACGTTATCACCCGCTTTTGCCGTCGTTAATGCAACGACAGGGTAATCAAATGGAACTGATCCTTCTGGAGCGGCTGTTACCGGTGCTACTGCGGCGGTCTCCTGCGTAGGTGCAGGTGTTGGCGTAGATGAACCTCCGCAACCAGACAATACTAACGATGAAACTGAGAGAAGAACGGCGAGTCGCTTCATGAAAAAAAAGGATTAAGAAATATGCTTGAGCGTATCTTAATCAAGATGTCCCAAAAAACAAATATCAAAAAGTCATGCCAACCACATGCTACTTTTCTGGCAACTCGAACTCTTGACCGGGAGCCGGTACCTCAACATTCGGAAATCCGCTCTGGTGGAGAAAATCCTCAAAGTCGAGACCCTGACCCTCTTCACCATGTACCAAGAAGATCTTCTTCATTGGGTATACATCATGAAGACGTTTCATATAATCGAGCAAGTCAGAGCGATCGGCATGCGCAGAAAAGGCATCCATCACCACAATTTCGGCTTTTACGTCATATGGATCTCCGAAGATGTTTATCTTCTTTTCACCATCAAGAATTTTTCGACCGAGTGTATTTGCGGCCTGATATCCGACGAGGAGAACAGTATTGTGTGAATTTTCGATGTTATTCTTCAGGTGATGAAGAATACGTCCATGCTCACACATTCCCGAAGAAGAAATAATAATCATCGGCCCGTTGAGCTCGTTGAGATGTTTCGACTCCTCCACGCTTTTTGTATAAATGAGACGACCAAAACCAAATGGATTTTCACCATTCTTGATAAACTCCTCATTCGTTTCATTATCAAAGCACTCAAGATGCTTTTTGAAAACATCAGTAACATTTACAGAAAGCGGACTATCAACATAAATCGGAAGCTCCGGAATCTTCTTCTGCTTCCATAGAATGTTGAGATAGTAGACGATTTCCTGCGTACGTTCGAGAGCGAAGGCGGGAATAATAATCTTTCCACCGCGCTTGGCTGTTCTCGTAATAATATCAGCGAGATCTTGCTCTACCGTCTGAATGGCCGTATGAAAACGATTACCGTATGTAGACTCTGAGAGAAGGTAGTCGGTTGCCGGTAATAGGTCCGGATCGGGAAGGAGGGGAAGTCCTTTTCTACCAAGGTCGCCCGTGAACCCGAGTGTGTATTTTTTCCCAGTTTCCTTGTCATCAATCTGAAGATAAATCTGCGCTGAACCCAGAATATGGCCGGCATCGTAGAATGTTAGATCTACACCATCCGAAATATTGATCGTCTTTCTATATGGAACGCCCTTGAAAAGTTTCTGCGTTTTCTCCGCATCCTCTACGGAGTAGAGCGGTGTCGAGCATGGCTTGCCTTTCTTGGCGAGGTATTCGGCTTCCTTCTCTTGAATCATCGCGCTATCCATAAGCATATATGATGCGAGATCTGCCGTAGCACGTGTCGAATAAATTGGGCCATTGAAGCCTTGCTTCACTACATATGGCAGAATTCCCGTATGATCGATATGGGCGTGAGAAATAATAATCATGTCGAGCTCCTTCGGATCAAACAAGAGCTTTTGATTTTTTTCACATGACTCTTTTCGGCTTCCCTGTGCCATACCGCAGTCGAGAAGAATCTTCTTTCCGTTTATCGTGAGAAGGTGCCTTGATCCTGTTACTTCACGTGCTGCTCCACAGAATTTGATATGCATTTTTACTTTTTTATTAGTGAGTAGGGATTCGGTTTTCCGTTTTTAGGTTCGACCGTATCTTTCAATTGTACCATTTTTTAGACATAAATGCAAATTACCCTTATTATCTGGCTTATTTCCACATCGGCTGGCTGTGATAGAGGTCTATAGGATGCTCAAAGAGGTGAACGGTGTGATCGGAAGGGTCGGAGGAAAAGACAGCCTCGATAGTAAGACCGTGCTGCGTGGCGTCGGACCAGTACTGATCAAAGACGAAATTACCAAGAGAATATACGATAGGAACGCCTTTGTAGTATTCGGTTGTCTGTGGGATATGCGGATGATGGCCAATGATGAGGTTCGCGCCCGAGTCGACAAAAAGATGGGCGAGCTGCTGCTGACGCGATGATGGATTTTTCTGATACTCAATCCCCCAGTGAATAACGACGATAGTGTAATCGACGGTTGGGCTTATCTTCTGGATAAGCTTGGCGGCGGCCTGTTCGTCGAGATGATGTGTGGCGTCATGGAGGCCGATGAAGGCGAACCTTTTTCCGTTGATCGTCTCGTAGAGCGTATCGGACTCTATCGGGAGAATCGGATGACCAAAGTATTTCACGCCAGCCTGTCGGAGAAAGTCGAGTGTTGAATTGAAGCCCTTCTGTCCTTGATCGAGCGCGTGATTGTTCGCGACGGTAACAATGTCGATGCCATTATTTTTAATTATTTTCGCCGTGTCGGGAGCAAATCCGAAATTCATGCCAGTCTGCGCGTAATTGGGATTCGGAACAATTGGTCCCTCGAGATTCGCTATGACTCGATCAAAATAACCATTAAGAAAATTTGCACCGGGACCAGATGTGACATGCGCTTTTGCAAAGGCGTAATTTGGATCGTGGCTTTTATCCATCAGCGTTCTTACGTATCGACCAAGCATTATATCGCCAAGAAATAGAAATTTGATATATGGAGACGCTGGCGCTAATGTGACTAATTGCGGACGAGCCGTGGGAATAGGCATCATTATGGGATTTTCCTTTTTGAAATCCTGCGCGATAGATGACCCCGTGATAGAGGTAAGAACTTTTTCTGATATTTCCTTTTTCGCATCAATCGCCAGTCTCGATCCGAGGAAAAGACTGGTAACTATAAGTGCCGATAGTATGACGAGGATGCGATTTTTCATGTATTATTCCTCCTGTAACATTTTATCGAGTGTGCCGTTTTGCTCTAGCGCGTTCATGTCATCGAATCCGCCGATGTGTTTGCCATTGATGAAAATTTCCGGAAAGGTTCGTCGTCCGTTGGAGCGATCGAGCATCTGCTGCTTGAGGTCCTCATCTTCTCCCGCGTGATACTCTATAAACTTTACCTGTTTTGCATGGAGAAGTTCTTTTGCTGCTGTGCAGTACGGACAGAGCTCTCTCGTATAGATTTCAACCTTTGCCATATGTCTTTATATTAGAAAATAAACCTTCCTTCATCCTACTCGCTGGCCCAGATGTAGTCAAAGAGAGCCTCGGTGGTTTTGTACAGGGTGTCGGACTTGATGATGATTCCGTAAATCTGTTTATGGAAGTCGATGATTGCCACCTCGTTCGTGTTAAACATAATCACCTCAGAATGAAGGTCGAATGGATGTTTCGTGACGATTTTCGTAGTGCGGTTGGAGCGCGCGTCGAGAGATTTATATTTTGGGGCGAAATTTGTGTTGGCGATGAGCACGCGCGAGTGAACTCGATGTTTAATCTTCATTTTAATATACTGATTCTTGAGAAAGTCACTGAGAGACTGCGGAATTCTCTTAATGGTGAGGAACGATTTCTGCGTGCCGGGTATAGAGAGCGTGTACTGATAGAGACTCATAATCGCCTCATCACCTTCAAAAATTTGAATTTTTGGCTTTATGTACGTGTGCTGTTTTTTGATCTTCGCCATCTCATCAATGAAGTTTTGCGTGGATTTCTTTTGAGCGGTGAGCTCGTCAATATTGCGATCAATCTTATCGAGAAATATCTCAGGAGAAAGCGCAAGATAGGCACGAATTCCGTTGAGCTTCGTTTGCGTAATAATACCGAGCTTGAGAAGACGCTTAATCACTGAATACACTGTCGTGCGATCGATGCCGGTTCTCGTGGCGATGGAGCTCGCATATGACTGACTGTGTTTGCACATATCCAAGTATACCTCGATGTCTTTCGCGTGGAGACCCTGGGAAATAAGAAACTGTTCTATCGATTGATTCATAATATGTTGACTAAGCTTCAACACCTATACTATCAGTATTTTTTGGCCTTTTAAAGGGCTTTTTTGATCATTTAATTATCCTGTGTTGAATCAATATCCCTATCCGCTATGCTGTGGCTGTTCCTTTACTATCATCGATGACTCCAGCTCTCAACAGACAGGCATCGCCAGCATCGGACTCCCCTCGCTCGACCATAGTTTACGATAAAAATGTTCCGGGTGATTCCATGAAGGATAATGGCGGAAGGGCGTTGCCGGCGGATGTCGTTTTCAGGACAAATGCTATACATGACGCTACCGTGGCAGCCATAGATAGTGGCTCATCGGTTATGATGATCGGCGCTCTTACGAGTGCGACGAATAATTTTGGTATTGATGATATGCATCGGCCGCGAGATGCTTCGACGAAGCATCTCGCGGGGATTCAGGCCGCTACGCTTACTCCAGATATTGATGGAAACTTCCCATATGATTCCATCGATTACCGAACGCATACCGGCGGCGAAAGAGAGATTCTCTCCAATGAAATTCGTCTCAATCAGCATCGCGAGGGGCCTGAACTCCACACCATAACGATTGGGGCGGGTATTACGTTTGCCCAGGCAAATCACGTACTCCGAGAGGCGTTTGGAGATGATGGACTCTATGATTACTGCGTTCCTATTGATCTTACGACGATCGATATTGCTCATGCAGGTGCCGTGTATGCAACTGGCGCACAGGGACCTTCACGCTTCCGTACTGCCGATATTGCCAAGTCCATTACCATTACGAATGGGGTTGAACGTACTACGCTTACTGACCCTCGTGATATCGAAACTCACCAGGGACTATGGGGGTTGACCGGTGGCGTTGTAGAGATGGAACTTCGCGTATTTCGTCGTCCGAAAAATCGTTTTGGCTTTTTTATCCCATTGCGCTCGGATAAAAGTGGCAGCTGGACCCCTCAGGCTGCTGCAGTTATCGCCCTCCTCAGAGACTCGACGACCCTTAGTCTTTCCGGCGGTCAGATTCATTCTCGATGGAAAGATGGTATCGTTGATGGCATCGAGGTGGTATCACGTGACTCACTTGAACTTGTCGCCAATACATCACTCCCTTCAGGCCCAAATCGCTCTGCGGCAAAAAAAATTCTTGGCCTCATGGCTAGTAGAGAAAAAAACGGTACGATGCAGGCCTGCAGTGACTTTGGCGTGTATATCACCGGAAATTCTCGATACGGCGAGGTGGACGGATTTCTCGCTGATGAGGAAAGTCCCCTCACAAAACTTGTCGAATACTCTGAGGGAAAGGAGCAGTTTCTCCATGCCGATGGTATACGCACGATCGTCGATAATCCTTCGGAAATTGAAGAGATGCGACTGCTTCGGGAGTCGTTTGCGGACATTGCTCGCCAACATGCCAAACATCAGGCAAAAGGCCAGGCAAAGCCATTTTCTGAATCTACCGACATTAACTGCTTCATTGATCCCGAGATTGCGGCAACCATGGGACCCGATGAGCTCCGTGCGGCATATCATAGAATTCTCTTGCCGTATTACGCCTACGAGAGTCGTATCCATGACATGAAGACGGTTGCTAAAACTCATGGCGTTGATATCACTCTGAGCAGATATGGACATCTCAATCCTCGTTCCATTAATCCCCATACTCGCGTTACCGTTCATGCACCAGAAGACTCCATTCACCTTCAGGTGTACACGCAAATTATCTTGCGTGCTCGCGAACACTTGGTTCGTGTTCTCATGGACATCAGCCGTGTACATCCGGAGATCCGAGTTGAGGGCGGAGAAAAAGGCAAGATGACGAATGAGGCGTTTGATATTATGACCGATGATCAGCGAATGGCGGTAGCTACCGCCCTCGCAGAGGCAAATCCGCAGTTCCAACCGCACTTAAAAGGTAAGTGGGCTTCGCTTGTACAAAAAGTTCGAAATGCACAAGAGGTCCGGGAGTCCAGGGAACCTGATCTGCCCGAACAGCAAGCTCCCCATATGCAACAAGTAGCCTACCTGTAAATTATTCGACTTTTTGGCTAACCCATGCTAAAGATATGGGGTGATAAAAAAAGGCATGATCATTCCGGTAAAAATAGAGAAGTTCGCACTTGGCGGACAGGGTTTAGCGTTTGTTGAAACGGAGATGACGGTAGGTGAAAATGTAACAAAACGTCGAGTTCCTGTTTTTGTTGATGACGTTTGTGTAGGAGATGAAGCGGACGTGCGACTTACCAAGAAAAAATCATCATTCGGAGAGGGTCGATTGGAGCGAGTTACCAAGGAATCACCGGAGCGCATTCCCGCAAGATGTGAACATTTTACTACCTGCGGAGGATGCAGCTGGCAGTTTTTAGCGTACGAAAAACAGCTCGCATGGAAGAAACAGCTTGTCCGCGAGACGCTCTCGCATATTGGAGGATTTTCCGAAGAAATTCTCGGGAATGTTTTTGGGGAGATCGTTGGCTGTGACAACCCTTGGTACTATCGAAATAAAATGGAGTGGAGCTTCTCGATCGATCAGAAAAGCAACCAACTGAGTGGTGGGTTCCATGTAAAAAAAATGCACTATGATACGGTGAATGTTCAGGAGTGCTTCCTGCAGTCCCTCAAGTCGGTTGAGATATTCAAGGCGATACGCGAGTTTTTTGTGCAGATGCATGCGCGTGGTGAAAATGTCCTCTATGATATGCGAAAACATCGTGGACTCCTCCGATCGGTATTTGTTCGTGAGGGCAAACGCACTGGAGAGTATATGGTTATCGTCCAGAGCTCGGATGCAGCTTTTGATACGAAAGCGTTTTTAAGTATCCTTTCGCCTTTTCCTGAGATCGTATCGGTCGTTCAGATCGTCGTGCATGATGCGAAGGGATCACCAACTCGACTCGAAGAGCGGGTGTTGTCGGGGAGAGATTACTACCGAGAGATGATGCAAATTTCGGATATCCAACTTCAATTCCACGTGAAGCCTCTCGCGTTTTTCCAACCTAACACCTTGATGGCTGAAAAAATCTACGGCGAGGCGATGTCATTATTGCGAGGGCACTTCTCCGATGAAACACTCTCGACGATGAGTGCCTATGATCTGTACTGCGGTACGGGAACCATAGGAATTGTACTAAGCCGATACCTTCAATCCGTTATCGGAATCGAGCTCAATGCGAACGCCATTGCGAGCGCAAAAGAAAATGCCCAATTAAACTCCATTGCCAACATCACTTTCCGTGAAGGAGATGTGAAAAAAATCCTGAGCGAGATGGTAGGTTCGCATACCGACATTATGACGATTGACCCTCCAAGAAGCGGCATGGAGACTCAAGTTTTGGAGCAAGTTGTTGCCGTGGCACCGAGGGCGCTCGTCTACGTCTCATGCAACCCGGCAACGTTTGCGCGTGATGCGAAGTTACTCTGCGAAAATGGATATATGCTTGTATCGGCTCGCGCGTTTGATCAATTTCCCCAGACGGCACATATCGAAACAGTGGCACTGCTCGTGAAGGAGTAGTATACTTTTTGCGAAACTTCCTCACACCATTTTTTTATGTTTATGAAAAAAACCTTCAAACTTTTCCTTGTTTCTTTTTTTCTGCTAAGTCTCTCGATTGGCTCTACTAGCGCCTTTTCGCTTGGTTCCGGCCGAAGCGTAGATGTCAACGTTCCTCTCATGGATAATTTTTATGCTGCGGGAGGCGAGGTAAATGTTGATCAACCTATCACTGGCGATGCCGTTATCGCGGGAGGCATTGTGAATATTCAGGCCGATATTTCCGGTGATGTTTTGATTCTTGGAGGCAAGGTCAATATCTACGCCAATGTTGGCGATAGCGTTCGTGTTCTCGGTGGTACCGTTTCGATTTCTGGCAACGTAAAACACGATGTCGTCGTTTCTGCGGGAACACTGGAAATTGCACGAAACTCAACCGTAGGTGGCAGTGTACTTACCGCAGGAGGCGTCGTAACTATTGATGGCAATGTGAGCGAAGATGTTGTCGGAAGTGCCAGTTTTTTCAAGCTCAAAGGATGGGTCAATCAAAATGTAGACATTACTGCCGACGATGTCATTAATATCTCCGGTAGTGCCAAAATAAAAGGTGATTTAAAATACTACTCTCGCAATCCGGCAATTATTCCTGCCGGCGTTGTTCTCGGCAAGACAGAGCGTCGTGGAGATGGTGAGGGTGCTTTTAAAGAGGTTGTGCTTGGATTCTTTAGTGTTGGATATATCGTTCTCAAGCTTCTCACCTATATATCTCTCCTACTCATCGGACTTCTCCTATTCCTTTTTGTCCCACATGAGGTCACGAAGATTTCCGACATGATGCGAAAGAACTTCTGGAAGCATCTTGGTCTTGGCTTCCTCGTTCTGACTTCCGGAGCAGCCTTTTCTTTGATCGCCGCAATTACGGTCGTGGGAATACCGCTATCTCTTATCGTTGCCGCCGCACTTGCTACGGGAATGTACGTTACTCCGATCGTTATTGGTTTATTTTTGGGAAATGTTATTTTGAAACACAAACCTCGATCTAACGGCAAGACCTATGGCGTCATGGCACTCGGCATGTTCGTTTATACACTCGTCTGTATGATCCCCCTTCTTGGTGCACTCGTGAGTGTCGTCTTACTCCTCGCCGGATTTGGATCGTTCGTGCGCCGACAGTATGAACTGGCCATGATTGTACGAGGAAAAAAATAGAAGTTACTGCGCATGTTATTTTACTTTCACGTCCACTGTGCTATCATGGTGTGGACTTCCCTATTTCTTTACTTTTTTATTTATGATGATGCATCATTCAAAATGCAAATCAGCAATTATGCTGGTTCTCGGTGTTCTCTTCTTACTCGGCACGATGAACGTTTGGGCCGAATTCACTTTGGCTAAATACTGGCCTCTCTTCTTCATCCTTATGGGATTACATGGTCTTCTCTGCCCATGCTGCCCACCAAAGGCTTGCGACAAGGGAGACAAGTCATGCGAGAACAAGGCTATGGCATCTGGTTGCTGCAAGAATGGCGGCAAGGGTGGCAACTGCTAGTTTATCGTCAGATTTTCTTTGACTATCAAAAACACCCCGGGATATGTACTGGGGTGTTTTTTTTGAAATGCTATCATTTCCATCACATCCTTATATCGTCTCCAGATAACACTTCTCGCAATAGACCTTATATGGGCTATCGGGTGCGTAGGAGCTCATGAGCTTCATCTGACACTTGTCGCATGCTCTCTCGAAGAGTTTTCGTGGGTTACGTAGGCTCTCGCGGTGCTTTCGACGACACTCCATGCATTTTCTCGGCAATGGAATCTGCTGTCGTGCGTAGAACTCGCTCTCCTGCTTGATAATCAAAAATCTCTTTCTACAAAGTTCACACGTGGATTCAATATTTTTTTCAGCCATATACGTTTTAGTTAATGTGTTTCCAGTAACAATCAAGGCAGTACACGACGTGAGGACTCTCGGCTGGATAGGTGGTGATCAATGTCTGCTTGCAGCTATCACAGAGACGTTTGTACATCTTTCGTTCGTTGCGGAGGTGCGTTCTCTGATCCATGCGACAGTCGGGACAGTATATTGGAAAAGGAATTTTTCTATCCCGATAAAATGTCATCTCTGCTTCTGTAAGGGTGAATCCGGCACTACATATCGCACACGTTCTCACTTTTTCCGTGGAGTCTATGAAGACTTTATTTTCCGATAGATCTTTGTTTAAGAGGTCGTAGAGCGAGTAGATTCCCTTTCCATACAGCATTTTCTTAATCTCTGGAACCGTCTTTTCATAATACTCCTTCGTCACCTCCTGATTGAGAATATAGAAGCCATGAAACTTATTTTTCATGAAGTGGCAGCCGAAGAGGTTCTCGCCATCGAAACAGTTAATATTGTACTCTGAGTCCTTGAGACGGCCGCACCAGTAGAGATGTTGGCATCCAAAGAGGTTGTCGCAGTAAGCGATGTCATATGAGAGCTCTACATTGGTCGGCACGGGCCCGCAATCCCAGCTGTCACGCGTTCCAGTATCGAGATTTGCCTGCAAGATGTATCC
>JAPLYO010000005.1 GCA_026395555.1 Candidatus Peregrinibacteria bacterium
ACTCGAATCCGTTTACACGCCACAACTCGCGCTTAGCCACCTCCGGCAACAATCCTAAAAACTTCTGCCTCCACTTCCGTGCCGCCTCACCATACTGAACAGCCCGACTCCACAACTCACCATCCGAAATATGCTCCATAAAAGAAAAGTAAAAGAATAAAATTCTCAGTACCTCCCTCATGGAGTAATGTAATTATGTCCGATTCAGACACGAGAAATATAGCACAAACAAGCCACATATACAAAATTATGGACTTGCAAAACCAAACAGAAATTACTTGATTCGACATCTAAAATTCAGTATTCAGAATAGCGTAATAAAATTACTCTCCGAATATTTTCTTATATGCATCAACCTCGGCCTGCCCACGTTCTTCGACAGACTTCTGAACATCGAGCTCCGTCTGAGGGTCAGTCATGCCATTGAGTCCCGCGCTGTTGTTTGTTGATTCGGTCGTACTACCAGCAGATGCGCTATTCGCCGCAGCCGCCTCGCTAGCCGCAGCTCTCCTGATGCCCTCGCTCTCAACTCGTTTAGCATATTTTGATGGCAGGTCATTAAGTGGCAGCTTACTCAAAGACAGGTAATCAAGCGGGTCAACATGCGAGCCTTTGTAGAGGACCTCGAAATGCAAGTGTGCCCCCGTCGTCATGTAGCCGGCACCTTTCGTTCCGAGCATGCCCCCAGACAATCCGATCACCGTGCCGGCCGTAACAGCCTGGCCTTCTTTTACGAGAATAGAGGACACGTGTCCGTATACCGTCATAATCTGACCCTTGTGGCTCAAGATAATATAGCTGTATCCCATGCCATTATCTTTTACCTTATAGACGATACCATCTTTCGGCGCATGAATGGCCGTACCCTGCATGGTAGGAATATCGATAGCCTGGTGATCGACACCAAAACGGCCCTTATATCCACCATCATGGAAGTAGGCGCTAATACCGCGAGCAGGATTCACGGGCCACTGTAATACAGAGTCCTGATCGGTCTGTTGCTGGAAGTCATAGATTTGTCGAGTACGATCATCGAGAAGCTTCTGAATATCAGCAACGCCCACGGAGTTACCCAACTTGCTTAGATTATCCTTAACGTAATTGAAATTACTCTGGAGTGCATTAATTTCGAGCAGCGATTCATCCTGCTGCTGCGTTGACTGTGCGATAAGTTTTTTGTAGGTCTGATCCTCACCATGTGTTATCTGGAGAAGTTTTTCCTTCTCAAGTTTCTGGTCTTCGAGGTTAGCACGTTGCAGGAGGAGCTGGTCCCGTAGCGAGTCTAGTGATTTCTTCTTCTCGGCGACGTCTTTTTGTATGCCGGCAATGGCCTCCTGAGAGCTGCGTAGCTTTTCCAGCATATTTTGACCGCTATGCTGCAGCATATCCAACGTCGTCATCTGTTGAATCGTCTCTCCCAAGGTAGAATCAGATAGAAGAAGTTTCGCAGGGCTCAGGCTTAAATCTCCATCATCCTCCTTGAAGCGGTTTTCATTTACATAGATCATCCGCATATAATCGGCTAGAAGAGACTTTTGTTCTTCCAGGGCGATACCGCGAGTCATAATTTCCTCCTCGAGTAGACCAATCTCCTGAGATTGTAGTCCAATCTGAGTGGCGACATTTTTGATGCGAGCCTCACTGACGTCGATCTGTTTTTGGAAGTTCAAAATCTCATCACGTAGGCTTCCGAGCTTATCTTTTAATCCGTTAACACGATCCTGAGAGCCATCAATGACGGTATTAAGCTTGTGATAGTCATCATAGGCGCTTTTAAGTTCTTGCTGGATCTGGAGGAGAAAAAGGGCGTTGTTCAGACTCTTAGTGTCAAGCGCGCTCGACGTGGAAGGGGCTGAAGCTGGAGTAGCCTCGGTCGGTACAGTATCCTTTCGTATGACCTTATCAACCTGCGAGATATTTTCAACGGGAGTGAGGTCGGTTATGGGCTCAGCAAGCGCAACACCTACGAGATTCATGGGTATTACTCCCAAAATCATCGCGATCAAAGCTGCCGAACTAATTGTTTTTGTATATTTCATAAATCTACCCATTATAGCACAGAAATGAAGTATTTGCAAAGCTGAAAACAAGGCTAGGGAAGGGGTATGCCTTAGGGGGTAATTAACCCTCACTGTAGGCAAAAAATCCCTTGCACACGGCTGCCTTCCCATATACAATGCCCCTGCTTTAATTCACACATTTTACCTATATGGCACATAAAAAAGCGGGTGGTTCCTCTAAAAACGGTCGCGATTCCAAATCAAAAAGATTAGGAGTAAAAGTATTTGGTGGCGGACTTCTCACTGCTGGAGCCATTATTATCAGACAACGTGGTACACACTTCATGCCTGGCTTAAACGTCGGAATGGGTAAAGACCACACTATTTTTGCACTTACAGACGGTAACGTCGATTTCGCACAGAAGCGTACGAAGAAGTTCGACGGTCGATCACAGACACAAACATTTGTGAATGTGGCACCGATTGCGGTAAAGTAAACACGACAAATTCTATCCTTACTCCCATAAGACATAAGATATGTTCGGTGATTTAGAGCAATTTGGTGGTGGCTCTGATCAGGGCTCCGAAGGAATGTCCGAAGCAGCCCGGGAGGCCTTTCGCGAACAGCAACGTGCAGCAAGTCAGCAGCTCAAAGCCCTTCAGAAAGGAGAGCAGAAGAAGAAAAAGAAAGAAGATAAGTTGGCAAAAATTATTACTGAGCTCCTTCAAAAGAAATCAAAACGATCTGACCTAGCCATGGCCGCAGCGGAAGTTTTGGCTTTGAACGTACCACCTGCATTCGTCTTGTCGACCATCTTACTCGGAGATCAAGAGTCCCAGAGGGAGCTTTCGATGACGATTATTGAGGATGACAAGGGGCTCGCAACGGAGAATCAGCCTGAACCAAGTGATCTCATTACGCTTTCTGGAAACGATTTGAGCTACATGATGACGGACGACGAAGCTCAGACGGCCAACCTTCATAGCGAGCTGATTCCATGGTCGCAAATGATGTATGTACAGGCAAAAAACGACCCTATGCGAATGGTTCAGAATGCGAGGACGGAAGAGGGTCAGCAGACTTTCCCCTCGGGGGAGGGTGATATCCAGCCGGCACTTATCGAGCTTATGATGCTTACACAGCGCTATTTTCTCGAGGATAGGGGCTTACTCCTTCCCGCCGACAATCTCCGAACATTATCAGGAATAATTATGCGAAAAATATTTGAGAAAATTCAGGCGAACGTTGATCGACTTCAGGCGCTACGCGAAGCGGAATTTTTAGGGGACGCACCAACACAAGAGTAACATGCAAACACTCATCCAATTATTTCTGCATCTCGATACTTCTTTGGCATCGATTATTCAACAGTACGGTCTCTGGACCTACATGATTGTTTTTATCATGATTTTTTGCGAGACGGGTCTCGTCATCACTCCATTCCTTCCAGGAGACTCACTGCTATTTGTCTTAGGGGCATTTTCTGCAGTAGGCATCCTCGATCTCCCACTGGTCATAGCAATAATTATTATCGCCGGAGTGCTCGGCGACACGACGAACTACCACATTGGAAGAATTATTGGGCCAAAGGTATTTCACTCGGATACGAGTAAGTTTTTTCATAAAAAATATCTCACGCAGACAGAAAAATTCTACGAAACCTATGGCACAAAGGCGATCGTCATCGCGAGATTCATGCCTATTATACGTACTTTTGCGCCATTCGTAGCCGGCGTAGGAAAAATGAAATATTCAACATTCTTCCTCTGGAATATCACCGGCGCCGTCCTTTGGGCTCTTTCATTTATTATGGGTGGATACTTCTTTGGAAATATTCCCTTTCTTCAAAAAAATCTCACTCTCATGGTGCTAATTATCATTGGTGCCTCATTTATTCCACCGAGTATCGAGTATCTCCGCAAACGAAAAAAACATGTATAAACTCGCAAACAACTTGTCCAAGGAAGAGGCGCTAAAAAAAATCTCAACGGAGACATTTTCCCGCAGGACGCTTTCTTTCTACCGGTATGTAAAAATCACAGATCCGCGTAATTTCCGCGATGAGCTATATCGTGAGTTTGCAGACCTGAATATTCTTGGTCGTATCTACGTTTCGCAGGAGGGAATTAATGCGCAAATGAACGTACCGGAGCCGCAGTGGGATGCGTTTATCGCCTGCCTCGAATCTAGAGTAGAGTTGCGAAATATGCCTCTCAAGATCGCTGTCGAGCAGGCCGAGTCATTCTGGAAACTGACAATCAAGGTGAAGCGCCAAATCGTCGCCGACGGTCTACCGATAGACACCTATGATATTGAAAATGTGGGAACACATCTGAACGCCGAGGAGTTCAACGCTCTTGCGAGTGATGCGGATACGCTCGTGGTAGACATGCGTAACGCCTACGAGAGCGAGATTGGCCGTTTCGAGGGCGCCTTCTGTCCTGATGTTGATACCTTCAACGACGCACTGCCTGCGGTAAAGGAAGCCCTTAGTTCGCAGAAGGATAAGAAGCTTCTCCTCTACTGTACCGGCGGTATACGCTGCGAGAAGGCGAGCGCCTATCTGAAAAACGAAGGCTTCGAGAATGTATATCAACTTTACGGCGGTATTATTAATTATGCCCATGAGGTACGTGCAAAAAATCTTCCATCCAAATTTAAAGGAAAAAATTTCGTCTTCGATGAACGTCGTGCCGAGCGAATCACGGAGGATGTTGTGAGTAAGTGTCATCAGTGCGATGCACCAGCGGACACGCACGCAAATTGCGCAAACGAGATGTGTAACCTTCTCTTCATCCAGTGCGAAAATTGCCAAACAAAAATGTCTACCTGCTGCAGCGAGAAGTGCCAGGTGATCTTCGCCCTACCCGAGACAGAGCGAAGGAAACTTCGCAAGCACCAGAAAACGAAGCCAAAGATGTTTAATCGCCAGGGGCTGGCATGCA
>JAPLYO010000015.1 GCA_026395555.1 Candidatus Peregrinibacteria bacterium
GCATGGATGAATACCGCCATGAAGGGTTTTTCCTGGACGCCATGGAATTATGCTCAGTATTTTGTCGTACTTCTTGTCGGAATTTATATTGCAAATGCTCTCAGGGCAGCACTCATTCATCTCGTTATGAGAATTTTTACGGAAAAAGGTGCACTTCTTGATGCTTTCAAGGTCTCAACCGTAAATTGTTTCTTGATGTCGGTATACCTTCTACTCGCTGTTATTTTAGCTGCTATTCCGATGGTAGGACTTGGACTTGCCGTTGTGGTAATCATGCTTGGTATGCTCATTACGATATCAGTTTCCCTGAAAACACTCGCCGTACTCTACAAGACGGATATCATTACGTCATGTATCGCGATCGGTATCATCATGGTAACAGCAGTATGTGCTATTCACCTGGGACTTCTTGGTGCTATGTCTACGAAGGGACTTAGCATAAATGAATATGGCTATGGAACACCTCGTATGATGCAGCAGTGGGGGGCGAAGCAGGGGCAGTACCAGTATTATCCTGGAATGATGACACCGTACTTCAACAATCAAACTGCACCGACGATTACTACGACTCCTACCGCACCAGCCCCAGCCGTTACGACTCCAAAACCGGTCACAAAGAAAAAGTAGAAATAGCAAAGCTGTGAATCAGCTTGCAACGCAAGCACGAGACCCGTAAAATACCCACGATGTCAGATAATCAAGATCCACAAAATCAGGGAACAGCAGGCCAGCAAGGCGGCTTCCAGCCAACACCTCCACCTCAGGATAATACCTCGGGTGCTTCTGCTGGCGCAGGACAGCCACTTCCTCCTCCTCTTCCTCCCGTGCAGCAACCTCAGCAGGATGCTACTTTTCAACTACCACCACAGCCATATTATCAGATGCCTCCTCAGCAGCAGCCGATGGCTCAGCCACCGATGCCACCTCAGGGGATGTATCAACAACAGCCACCCCAGGGATATTATGGCGATTTCCAACAGCAACCACCTCAACAGCCAAGAATATCAGGGCGGATACCCTCAGCCGGGAATGGGAATGCCGATGCCACCACAGGGCGGCATGATGCCTCCAGGCGGAGGCATGCCGATGGATCCATACGCTGGACAGCAGGGGCAACAAGGCGGGATGCAGGGCGGATACGCCGGAGCCGGAACGCCAATCCCACCACCACCTCCGCAAGAGGACGAGACTCCTGCTAATTTCAAGGTTGGCGATAAACTTCCAGCTGTATTACGCGTAAAGATTCCACCACACGAACTCTCGTTTGATGAACAGTATTTCCTTCATATGCTTGCCGGATCGATCTCCCTTACAAAGGACGAGAAAAAGAAAATTGTCGAGTCCGTTCCGAAACTTAAACAGTCCCAAATTGACGAATTAATCCGCATCTTTGAAGAAGAACGTGAGAAGTTCGCACAGCTATCCAAGAAGCACGTCGAGCAGCTCGAAAAGCTCGCGCAAAAGCACTATGAAGAGTGGATGGATCTCGAGGGCGAGTTTGAGCAACAGGGCAAGGCTGACGAAGACGCCAAAAAGGCCGAAGAGATCAGAAAACAGCTCGGCCTCTAAAAAAAACTACAACTACAATTCGGCAAACCTCATAAAATCTCACCTCACATTATGAAAAAAACCTCTCTCATTCCGCTTACCCTTGCCCTATTAATTTTGGCAGGCTGTTCGGCAAATAAGCCGATTTCTACAGTAGGCGATGATATTACAAAAAAAGCCCTAACTTCCAAGAGCGTTAATGTGTGTAAAAGTCTAACAGAGAACCTGGCGAAACAGAATTGTATAGATACCGTCAACGATTCGCTGTTAACGGATCGCGCTATAGCAGCAGGCGATAAGTCTATCTGTGTCAGTATCAAAAACGCAGATTACAAAAAAGCATGCGAGTTAGGTGCCACTGTAAAGGAGACAGAGGCGAAGACAAGACAGCAGGAAGAGCAGAAGTTTATGGCCGCACAAAGCGGATCATCTCTCCAAGATTGCGATAGTTTAATAACTGACGCATACAAAGAGCAATGCAGAGATAATGTTCTTATTTTACAGGCTCATGACCAGGGTAACGCAAATATCTGTAATCAAATTAAGAACACGGATGTTCAGAAAATCTGCATAAGCGGAGCCTCGAAATAGGGGGAATTTCTAGTTGTTCTGTGAAGGGTCAAAGCATGTAGCCTGAGCTGCATAGGTAACTTGCGCAGCTGTCTTGCTCATGCCGATAACATAGCAGGTCGTATTCAGACCTCCAGTCAGAACACGTGCCCTAACTTCAATATTCTGAAGTGGATCAGCCGTAACCGCTTCGCATCCTACGATTTTTGCTGGAGCAATACATGCGCTGTCAACGATAGCCGCCGCACCAGTCTGATTAACACCGGAAACCGTACGATTTCCTGAGGTTGGATAGTACCATGCTCCGATGGCCTTTTTCGCCTTGATGCCATTAAGCGCACTAACATTGTATCCAGTAACTGCTCCACTGTATGCCGATAAATCACCGCCTACTCCCACATTTCCAGTAAAAGCACTTACAGGAGTGTTTCCGCTATAAGTAGTAAGAAAATCACTATTAAACTCTACGCCACTACCCAGGGTAAATTGAGGAGACTTTACAGTAGTAGTATAGCCATCCAATGTAATATCATCCCCCTGGGGCAAGCCGCTTGTGGCACTAATACCCGTCGTTTCCAGACTCGGTGAATGGGTAACATTACTTACGTAAATATCATTACCAACGTATGCATTAGATTTAGTTCTAAGGTCACCATCTGTCGTTAATTTTCCGCTGCCATTTGGGCCTTTATTGATAAATAGTCCTTCACTGCCAAATCCAAATGACAAGGCATCGGATGCGGCCAATTGTACGGCATCGTATGCCGTTAATGAAGTTCTAGCACCTCCTTGACCTACAACCGGTTTGTTAATTTGTAACCCATTAATACGTACATAATTTAACAGTGAACTGATGATATCCGTCTTAACCGATCCCTTTACCTCGACGTCCTTCGTGAAGTTTACCTTATCGGCCTTGATAGCGAAGCTTGTTCCACTATTTGGCATAATAGAGTCACCAATACGGAGATTCTTCCCGACGATTACGTCAGTAGCCGTGGTGAGATTGGTAAATGTTGGAGAGATATTTCCACCGGGTGGATTGGCGATTGGGGCGCCTGCGCTAGCGCTAAAACTCGTCATGGCAAAAATTGATGCGAGAACAAGAGTAGAAGCGGCAGTCCACTTGAATCCGAAGTCTTGGTAGAATTTCATATTTGTTTGGTTATTTTTTTATTATTATACCACGATTTAGGCATATTTGTCCAGATGGTAAAATAGGTGATGAATAGCCGCAGAATACGGCATTATGGAGACGATACGAGCTCAACGCTGATGTTATCGGGAATGCCAGGGATGGTAGGTGCCCAGATAGGCCAGTTCTTGATTTCGACCGTCGCGATCTCAGGAAGGCTCAAGATATAGTCTTTGGCATCTTGCGTCTTACGGCCGACGATATGGTCTTTGATTTTTTGAATAAGCCTCTCTCCATTTTCTCGAGATGGATTGATGTCGTACTCCTCAAGTCCCTTGAGTGTAGCGGTAACTTTGATCTTCTTCGTCGCAGGATCAACATCGAAGATACGATACGTGATAGTGGACTCATCGATTTTTACGATTCTCTTATCCGGACTTTTTCGAATTTTGAGCTCGGCCTTCATGATATCGAGAACTTCTTGGAGGTTGAAATAGACACCGGTAACGTCCATCTCTCCTACAGCCTCGAACTGATCCATTTCTTTGCCAACCACGTCAGGCGCGATGGAGATTCGTGGCTCTGAGAGCGTATAAGCGAGCTTACCCTTGAGGAGGGAGAATTTAGATCGATCGGCAAGATCGTTATTTTTTTCCTGAATAGCGCGATCAAGTTCGGACTCGACAGAGTCTTCTAGATCTTTTTTGAGTTTATTCGTAGCGGCTGCGACGTCTTCCGCGGAGACTTTTTTCTTCACGGCGGTAGAGCCACCGACGAAGGCGACTTTTGACTCGGCAAAAATCTTCTTTTGGTTATCGGCATTAAGTCCCGGGAGGAAGAGCTTGGATGGTTGAATATTACCACGATCACCGGCGGGCTGATTGTAGGCATCGAGCCCATCGGCCGTCACATCGACGTCTATTGATCCATTTATACCACCACGATTAGGCGGAACAGTAACGAACTGCTGAATGCGGAAGATGATACCATCGCTTGTCTGGAAGCGGGTATTCGGGATGAGTGGCCATGGCTTTGGCTGTGTATTGTAGACCGTGAGACGTCCGCGTGCATTCTGTCCCTGGAAGATCTTGCCGGTTGAGCCCTGAAGGATGGTTCGGTGAATAGTCGTCATGATCTTATGTGAGCCGAGTACTTTCGGAGGGTGACTATCAAGTTCTGTTTTGTTCGACTCATAGTCAGCAAAAACCAAATTCACCGAGTGGTCGATCACATTCGATTTTGGTGTAAGGTAGAGCGTAGAACCGGGAAGGGCGATATAAAAGATAATAAGCACAAGGAGAATACTGATCGTTACGAGTGCGATAAGCGCCTGTCTATTAGGGGAAACAACGACAAACTTCATATCTTTTTCCTTTTTTTCTTTATGTTTTATGAAATGAAGAGCGCTACTTACAAATGGAATTTTGCGCTTGCGGCCGCGGCCGAGAAGTTCGGAAATAGAGAGTTTTTTCTCAGAAAGTCTGGTAGGAGTCTCATCTTCTAAGGCATTTACCGTAGCCTTCAGTGGAGTAATTCGCATCTTCTCATCTTCCGGTTTTGGTACGTATCCACCTTGCGTCTCGAGTCGCTCATAGACGGGGATTCCGGCTTGGTGCGTGAGATGTACGCCATTTACATCATCAGTAATAATATGAAGCTTCTTGCCAGCCTCTTCTACTTTTCTCTTAAGAATTTTTAAATTTACGAGACTCTGAAACATCGTAGCCTGTCGTGGAATAACCAAGTACACATCTTTGAGTTTTGTGCCTTTTACGCGATCAAAAATCATCGTCACCTCGTCATCAATATCGCAATAAAAAATCTTGCGAGATGATACGGTTTTTGTCGAATCGATAATCTTTTCCTTGTTGGTTTCTTTTTTTTCAGCCATGAGTAAGAGGAGGAAGAATGAAAAATTATATCTGCATCAAGCGAACAACTTTCTTAAGAAGGGTGGAGAGAATGTGCTCCTCTCCGGCAAAATCGAGAGCCATATTGGCGAGCGCCATCGGGGTAACATCTTCGATGTCTTTAAGCATTTTTGTCTCATCAAACATATTGGCAACCATCTTAGGACTCAGGAAGCTCACCTGCGGTTTTTTCGCAAAGGGAAGCGTTTTAACCCACTCGCGTGAGTCGAGAACTTCAAAGATTTCCGGCAATCTCGATCCGCCTCCGCATAAATAAATCTTCGTCGGAAGGCTCTCAGTTGCGTACTCACTTAGTGTCAAAATTATGCCGCTGAGCCACACATCGCAATCGCTCTTCATCGCCTCGCGTACAATTTTTTGAGAATGTTTTTCTAGTCGATTATCGCTATAGGTGAGCTTAATCGTCTCCGCCTCTTCATAGGAAATATTGAGACTATGACTCAATCGTTTGGTGAATGTTCTTCCACCCAGAGTGAACATTTTCGTTCCATCGACTCTGCCATTTTGCACGAGAGCGACATCGGTCGTTCCACCTCCAACATCGATAAAAATGGCGTTCACATTTCCGCCACCATCTTCTTCTCGTAAGCATCGGCTCACCGCATAGGGCTCAGCAATAACAGAAAGAAGCTCAATATCTAACTCAGCCGCAATCGTCTGGAGAGCTCCGTAATGTACGAGTGGCGCAAAGGCATTGAAGATACTCATGACTACCTCGCGACCCTGGAAGCCAATCGGATTACTTACCTTGTAACCATCGATTCGCACATCGACAATGGCTGCATTTACGAGCTTCACGTCTATTTCGTTGTATCCGGTTTCTTCAGAGAGCTGTGAGCGAACCTGTTCAAAAGCCTTCCATTGGACCTTGTGGACGATATTCTTCAACTCAGATAAATCAATTTTTGTATCAGGGTCTCGTCGAGTATAGCTCGTGGTAATAGTGGCGCCTTTGACGAGCTCACCCGCTATACCGATAACCATCTGCTCGGGATGAACTCCCGCTATTTTTTCAGCATCACGAATAGCATCTTGGCAGTTACGAATGACACTCGCAATATCAGTAACAACACCGCTGTGCATATCGCCAACACGCTGAGATTTGCGTCCAACGCCTATGACCTTACCCTTTGCGCCTTCAGCAGAGCAAATAAGGGCTTTTACAACATCAGTTCCAATGTCGAGAGCGAGATAAAAATTGCCTCTTCGTCGAATGCGGCGAGAAAAAAAGCCCACAAGAAGGAAAAAATGAGGTAAAAATAGTCACAAATAGTAAAGCACACTATGCTTTGAAACTCAAGGCAGGGAGACCGCCCTTTTTCATCCTTCTTTTAAGTCTGCTATACGAATTTATAAAAATATGATACAATGTAGTATTGAAATCGGCATACGTTGCTCACTTCAAAACAAAAATACATATATCCTAATCTCGACAAATCATGGCAAAGAAACGTACCTCTGCCCCAAAGAAGCGCTCTACGAAAGCTCGTAAGGCCGCTCAGTGGCATCTGCCGCACCTCATGGTAGCCGCAGGAATTTTAGTCGCACTCATGGCATCTGTACCGGTAGGCGCCTTTCTTAGAGCCTCAGTACTTGCTGCTCAGGAGGGCACTCAGTATCAATCTTCCGTTCGGGTTGAGCCATGTCCAATGTTTAGGACTCCATCAGGCGCTGACATTACGACCGCACCTTGCGCAACAAAATAAAGAGATAGCGCATTATACATGTACAAAACCTCTCCCTGAAATAAGGAGGGGTTTTTAGAAATCAAACTTCAATTCTCGGAATGTCCTCGCGAATTCTCGTCACGATTTCATAATGAATCGTTCCAATTTTTTCAGCCATCTCGCCAGCGGTGATTTCATCGTTACCGTCACGACCAATGAGCGTTACCTCGTCTTCGACATGAAGATCGTTAATATCAGTTACGTCTACCATAATCATATTCATACACACACGGCCGCATAATTTTGCACGTCGTCCATGAATAAGTACCTCTCCATTATTCGAAAGACCGCGATCAAATCCGTCATAATATCCCACGGGAATAATAGCAATGGTCATATCTCTTTCGGCTCTATAAGAGCAGCCATATCCGATGAGTGAACCCTTTGGAATTGGACGAACTTGTGCGATTCGTGCCCTCCAGCTCAGAACAGGGGCTAAGATAATGGTATCTTTTCGTAATTGATTCACCTCATGATTTACCTCATCTGAAGGCCACAAACCATAGAGCGCAACGCCTGCTCGCACCAGTGTTCCGTGAGTTTTTGAAAATAAAATAGTAGCCGCGCTGTTTGCGGAGTGAAGATATGGAATAGGTATTCCTGCCTCGCGAAATATCGAGAAGTATCCGTCAAAACGTTGTATCTGTTGCTGTGCATAGGAGTGATCGTGAGTATCTTCGATGTTCGCGAAGTGCGTTGATAGTCCTTCCAGGACTACGTGTTTACATGTATTGAAGAGTGTAATCCAAGAGGGAATATCGTGTTCGTACACACCCTGACGATGATTGCCAGTTTCTACCTTCAAGTGCACCCGAGCAATTTTTCCCAGTCTTTTCCCGATCTCCTCCAGTCGAATAACCGTCTCTTGGTTGTAAACGACAATACGTACGTCATGGGCGAAAACACCCTCGAGCTCAGGTAAGGGAATGTATCCCATAATATATAGGGGAAGAGTAATCCCATGCGCGCGAAGCTTTTCTGCCTCCCATAAGGAGTTTACGGCAATCCAATCGGTTGCATCCTCTCGCTGCAAGATTTGTGCGCAAAGTATGAGTCCATGTCCATAGGCATTTGCCTTGAGAGCACTACAAAAAGTAACGCGAGAATCAGTTTGTGCACGTAGAGCTCGAGCATTGGCGACAAGCGCTTTGCCATCAATTTCAACCCATGAGAGGAGGCTCTTTGTAAGCTGATTCATGGGTGCATTATACAGAAAAGGTTGAATTGTAGGAAAACTGGAAACTTCTTGCCATCTCTGCTAGAATGTCGGCCTGTAGAACTACCATACTCACCAAAAATACATATGGAAATCACACGTGTACAATCAGGATCTACGCAAATATCAACGACATTTTTCGGTCGCGTCATGATGCTCTTCGGGCTCGCGCTCGGAGTGTCAGCGCTTGGCACCTATATCGGATTCAATCAGGGGCTCGATGTGATGATCGCTCATCCGGGATATATGTGGGCCGTATTCGCCGCTGAGATAGTGCTTATTTTTACCTCACGAATGTGGCAAAAAATAAAACCACTGAATTACATACTTTTTTCAGTATTTGCCTTTATAAGCGGTATAACATTAGCTCCGATTATATATATGTACATGACGCAGAGTGGCGGCGGCGAGATTGTTTTCCGCGCGCTTACCGCGACCATGCTCACCTTCGCCGCCGCAGGCCTCGTCGCCTGGAAGACCAATATTGATATGTTCCGCTTCCAGGGCCTCCTCTTTTTCGGAGTGATCGGTCTGATCGTCGTGGGGCTCCTCGGCGTCTTTTTTCCTTTTAGCTCAGCCATGGAAGGTGTTTACAGCTTTTTTGGTGTCATGATATTTACCGGCTTTGTCATGTTCGACATGCAGCGAGTGAAGTACGCGGTGGCGCAGAATGAAATGGACCTCGCGCTGCAGCTCTACCTGGACATTTTCAATCTCTTCCTCTATATTCTCCGCTTCACCTCCCGCGATCGCTAAAAGTCGCCCTATTGATACCATCACAAACTATTATTACCATTGTATGAAGGAACTATCGAAGAAGACCAAAAACAAGACAACGAAGAAGCTCTTAGAGGCAGCTCCCAAAAAGCTTCACCGGGAGCCGACCAAGAAGAAAATTCTCAAGAAAGAGCCTATAGAATTGGCCAAGAAGAGCGATGCCGATGAGGGTGATAAAAATCTTACCTTCGATGTGTCGGATCTTATTCGAGCCGATGTAGGGCAGAGTCGCGAGTTTCACCTCGAGGTATCGGAAGATTTTGATCCCAAGGACTTCGTGCTGACTTCTGACATCGCAACGGACGTTATATTCATGAAAACAGAGAATGGTATATCCGTTCAGCTTGAGGATTTCACCTATACAGTCAATATGACGTGTTGCAGGTGTCTCAAGGTGTTTGGGCAGGAGGTAGTCATTCCGTTGGCTCAGAGGGAGTTCCTCTTCCTTCGTCCGAAGGATATTGCCGACGTCGAGGACGTCTATACGACCGATCTGAAGCGGATGGAGGTCGACCTCCGGAACATGTTCCGTCAAGAAATTCTCTTGCATTTTGATGCTTTTCCAGTATGCTCTCCTTCGTGTAGAGGGATCTGTCCCGTCTGCGGCAAGGATCAGAACAAAGCTAAATGTGGTCATGAGCTCGTCGAACAGGTCGACAATCCACACAATCAGGAAGAGTCGGTGAAGCCGTTTCAAGGCCTGAAGAACATTATACAGCGTAAAAAATAGATCAGTAATACCCTAAAACCATGGCTAAACATCCTACCACCAAGCAAAAACTAACACGTTCACGTGTTAGATCTCGCTATACTACATTTGCGACAAACGCTCGAAGAAAGTTGAGCAACTCAGCTCCAATTGTTACTTGCACCCAGTGCAAGCAGCCAAAGGTAAATCACCGTATCTGCCCAACTTGTGGTTACTACCGAGGAAAGAAGGTGGTCAACAAAGCTAGCGCCCTCGATAAAGTAACGAAGATAAAGGCTTAATAAGGCTTAGTCGCACCTTGTGAAAGGTAAGATATGAGCTTCTTTATATAAACTTTACCAGTTTTCTACCGATGCCAAGCCCACGTCGTGCAGCTCGAATAGCAGTTATGCAGACGCTCTTTGCCTATGAGACCCATGGAGGAGTGCCTCAGGACATTTTGCAGTACGTGGTAAATGAATATCCTGCTGGACCTGATGTCATAACGTTTGCCTCAACGACGCTTGAGGGTGTTTTGAAGTATAGAGAAGAGATCCTCCCCCTCATACGTGAGTTTGCGGTTGAGTGGCCATTGGAGAAAATTGCTCCGGTTGATCGAGGTATCCTCGAAATTGGAACATATGAAATTATGTTCTCTACAGAAGTTCCGCCTATTGTAGCCATCAACGAAGCCATTGAGGTGGCAAAAGATTATGCCGACGTCAATGCGCCGAAATTTATTAATGGTGTTTTAAGTAAAATTTTGGAAAAATACTGTGTGCACCGTGATCACAAAACAGGAAGTCCAATAGTAAAATAAGTATTATACGCTATAGTATTTCTATGCACGACTACACAGCCCTCCTCAAAAAAATTGGTGTCCAGATTCATAACGAAGACCTTCTCAAGTTAGCCTTCATCCACAAGTCATATGTGAACGAGCAGAAGGGACTCAAGGAGCACAACGAGCGTCTCGAATTTCTCGGGGATGCTGTTTTGGAGCTCGTAACGACCGAATACTTATTCAAAAACTATCCACTCAAACAGGAAGGTGAGCTAACGAACTGGCGCTCCGCCCTCGTGAAAGGAAATCACCTGGCCGAGGTCTCACGCGAACTCAGTCTCGGGAAGTACCTCAATCTCAGTCGTGGCGAAGAGCACTCTGGTGGCCGCGAAAAGCCACACATTCTTGCCAACGTTCTCGAAGCGGTTATTGGTGCAATATTTCTCGATCGCGGTTACAGAGTAAGTCGGAAATTTATCGATGATTTCATCCTAACCAAGCTCGATGTGATTATCGAAAAAGGGCTTCATATCGACGGAAAATCACTCTTCCAGGAAATGGCGCAGGGAAAACTCAATACGACACCACACTACGTACTTCTCAGCGAAACTGGCCCGGATCACAACAAGGTGTTTACAATGGGAGCCTATATTGGCGAAGAGCTGATCGCAAAAGGAAATGGCGCGAGTAAACAGAAGGCCGAAGAAAACGCCGCTATGGAGGCGGTCAGGGCGCAAGGATGGGATCAGGCTTAAAAGTCCCTACAGCTGTTCGAAAACAATATCGGAAACTTTCACTGCAGCATCCTCGGAATAAAAACCGACTCGACCTTCAGGAGGTAACGTATCAGTAGATCCAGGAGCAAACATGGTGTAGTCCTTGATCTTTTCGCCGTTAACCGTAATGGAAATGACATTATCTCTCACCTCGATAACTTGGCGGTAATCAGCACCGATCGGATAAATTCCCGGAGTAAAAGGCGCCGTATATGGAAAAGTTTGTTTATCATTGAGAAGCGACTCTCCGATTTCCAAACCATTGGTTTTTAAGGTCGCGTATTTGAATTTTCCACTTTCTTCATATCCAAAAACCGCCCATCCTACCTCCCACTGACCAGGCTCGGCTCCAGTGCGGAGTTGCGCCATCGTATTCATCGTGAAACTCATTCGAAATGGCTGCTTGAAGACTTGATTACTTACAACGAGCGCAGAGTGTTCTTCATCAGGGCCATTGGGGGCTTTTGGTATCATGACAAGCTCTTGAAGTTTTGGATTCCAACCCACCTTACCGTATCCATCCCACACAGTTTTTCCCCAAGGAATAGCACTTTGAAGCGCATTGAGATCGACGTCGACACCTGTAGGCGAGGCATCAGCAACAGATACGGGCTGCATACCGTCCGTAGCGCAACCGGTAATGCCTGCCACCATGAGATTCACGGCCGCTAGACCGCTAGCGATTTTTCCTGAAATTTTTGATCGGGGCGTAGCAGGTACCGGAGGTGTGTGTGATGAAATGGGCTCTTTATCCATGGAGCAATTATAGCACAAAATAGCAAAAAAATGAAGCCAGGATTAATAAAACCACTGAAGCTCAGGCGCGCAACTAACGTATCTGAGGCGCTCGCTCCGGGTAGGTCAAAACGTAATCGGTATTGAGAACCACTCGGACCGCGTCGTGAATCTGCCGAAGGGAGTCAACAATCAAATATGGTTGTGCTTTTCCGATGTTAGAGTTCGCGAACTCTCTAGCCTTCGCTGGAACAGGAAACCACAGCCTGGTTTGCGCCGATGTATCGCCCTTGCCAACGTACACCGTTTCTTGAAGCTCCCGTTTGTTGAGCGACACAGGCTCGAATCCATACTTATGTAAAATAGCACCCATTAACGGTTTTCTCTGTGGCCAGGCATGACATATTTCCCTTCCCGAAGCATGCGCCACGCGAAAAAGTGACTCCATAAGTGCTCCGGAAATGCCGCGCGAACGAAGTGCCGGTTCGATAAACATACCAGAAAAAATAATTTCCGATCCGTATGTATCTGAAGTGAAAAAGGTAAATCGTCCTACCGCCTCACTCCCGGACGAAACGAAAACATTATATTTTCCATTTAAATAATCATTTTTCCAATCCAGCTTCACTCCGCGAAATTCAAACCCAGCATGTTTATAGCTGAATTCTCTCTCCTCTGGCAGTACTAATTCTGGCTTTGCGCTAAGCATAATAGGTGATACAAAATACTAATGGATCCTCATTTAAACACAATTAATAAAATAGGTCAATACGACCATAGAATATTAATTTCTGGTGCGGATGAGAGGACTTGAACCTCCATGGGGTTGCCCCCACTACGACCTGAACGTAGCGCGTCTGCCATTTCGCCACACCCGCATGTCTGTTTTTAATGCTGGCTAAATTGAACCTGCGGCGGTAATATTACAGCCAGATGAATAAAATACAAACCTCAGTTAAGAAAAAGCCATATGTGACAACTCCGGTTGCACACCTGAAGACGCCGCCAAAAAATGCTATTTATGAGAAATCATGCGGCGTAGTTCTTTTTCGTATAGAGAAAGGCGAGAGGTATTATCTCCTTTTGCACTACCCTGGAGGTCATTGGGATTTTGGAAAGGGCCACGTAGAGAAAGATGAGAACGAAATCGAAACAGCACTTCGAGAAATGAAGGAGGAGACAGGGATCTCAAAAATTGTCCTCAGAAAAGACTTCCGATACAAAGTTGATTATTATTATCGCCGTGAGCGAAGGCTTTATCACAAAGATGTAATTTTCTTTATTGGAAAAACATCCGAGGAAAAGGTAAAAATATCCCATGAACATCAAGGTTCCACGTGGCTTCCCTATGAGGAGGCAATGAAAGAGCTTACGTTTGATAACGCACAGAAACTTCTCAAGAAGGCGGAAAACTTTTTGCGAAAAGAGGATAAGTAGGCTATCGTGTTGAAGTAAAAAATCTACTTCATTACACACGAAATGGTATGCAAATTTCATTTTCTCCGTCACTTCCAGCAGGATTAGAGGTTCTCATCTGCCCGGTTCTTTTCGATAAGAAACATCCTGAGATTTCTAAATATCCAAAAGCTCTTCAGGAGCTCATCAAGTCCGCTTTGAAAAATAAGCAACTTTTAGAAAAGGCGGAAAGTGCCTTTGATATGCAGGTATATGCACCACGACTGCCCAAAGATATTATTTTGGTAAGTTTGGGAGATGTGAATAAGTTAAAAAAATCTACCGTCCGAAATGCAGTAGCAACAGGAATTAAGATGGCTCGCGCCAAGTCGAAGAAGGAGGTTGCACTCTACTATACCGAGGAGATGGACGCTTACGCACGTGTTGTCGGAGAGGTACTGCTTATGGCAAATTATCTCGTAGCAAGATACAAGACGGGAAAGAGTTTGGACGTCGAGAAGAAAAAGATTCTATCAGGGCTGACGCTCGTAACATCGCATAAGGCTGCGATTGAAACTGAATTAAGAAAGGGAATGGCTGTTGGCGCTGTAGTGAATACAACACGAAGTTTGATTAATGATCCGCCTAATATATTGACGGCTCGCACACTCGCCGAGCACGCACGTACGATCTCAAAAGATGCGGGTCTTAAGTGCATTGTTATCGAAAAGAAGGAGTTAACAAGAATGAAAATGGGCGCTCTCTTAGCGGTAAATCGCGCGAGCGACTCCGAGGAAGACGATGCACGACTCGTCGTAATCGAACACCTTCCAAATAAAAATGAGAAGCCAATCGCGCTCATCGGAAAGGGAATTATTTTTGATACAGGCGGATATGATCTCAAGCCATCGAAGCACATGGGTGATATGCAGACCGATATGACGGGTGCTGCAGTTATTATGGGTGTCATGAGTTTATTGAAAAAACTTGGAATTAAACGCAACGTCATCGGCGTCGCGGCAATTACCGCCAACCTCGTAGGTCCCAAAGCCTATAAATCATCAGAAATTATCACATCCTATTCGGGAAAGACGATCGAGATTACAAACACAGATGCGGAGGGTCGTGTCGTTCTCTGCGATGCAATTAGCTATGCGATCAAGCAGTACAAGGTGAAGCAGATCATCGACCTCGCTACACTTACGGGCGCTTGCTGTGTCGCTCTCGGCGATCGCTACGCCGGCATGATGGGAACAGACAAGAAGGGCATGAAGCTTATGAGAAAAATGGGACGCATGACCGATGATCTCGTCTGGCCGCTTCCTATTCATCCGGACTTCGAGGAGAAGATGAAGAGCAAGATCGCCGACATCAAGAACACGGAAGAAGGATACTACGCTGGCGCTTCCAAGGCCGCCGCCTTCCTCAAATTTTTCGTCGAAAAAACTCCATGGATCCATCTCGATATCGCGGGAACGGCCTACACGCACGACCCTAAGAAGTATGAATCAATTCTTGGAACAGGTTTTGGTGTCCGTCTCGTCTCATCGTATCTCGAGGCACTAGAACAGCAGGCGTAAGTGCTCGTATAACGAACAATAATGGACTACAACGAACTTACTCCCGAAGAGGAGCGGATAATCGTGAACAAGGGGACAGAGGCGCCATTTACGGGCGAGTACGATAACTACTTCGCCAATGGCACCTATGTCTGCCGACGGTGCAACACACCCCTCTATAAATCCGAGGACAAGTTT
The DNA here is from genome assembly GCA_026395555.1 of Candidatus Peregrinibacteria bacterium. Lineage (GTDB taxonomy): Bacteria > Patescibacteriota > Gracilibacteria > UBA1369 > UBA12463 > CALREA01. The sequence goes on from JAPLYO010000015.1 coordinate 15,040, forward strand.
GACGCCGGTTGCGGCTGGCCAAGCTTCGACTCCGAAATCCCTGGAGCTGTTCGTCGCATCCCCGATTCCGACGGTCAGCGTACCGAGATCGTTTGCAATGCCTGCTCTGCCCACCTCGGCCACGTCTTCACCGGTGAGCACCTCACCGCCAAGGACACCCGCCACTGCGTGAACTCTCTCTCGATGAAGTTTATTCCGGAGAAACGCTAGGCGACTTTAGCCACTGTGCTGACTTTAAATTCCTATAATACATATAAGAAACATATTAGAATTATATAGAGAATATATAAGGAATTGATGTACTCCATAAAAAGGTGAAGATATCTCTCGCTTCATTTTTAGCTTTACTTAGCTTTGGTATGCAAATGGATACATTGACAAAAACATAAAAAGAACTAAAATAGTAAACCAATCCATATATTAATCAGAAATGAACACTCGATCACTCAAATTTGTCACGACATTGACACTCGCACTAGCTTTCATGCTCTCCAGCTCAAATATCACATCGGCCGCATCATTTCGTGATGTAACCGATGGAAGCCCTCGTGATAAGGCGATACAGTACCTTGTGAACGCCAGCGTAATCAGTGGTTATGGAGATGGGACGTTCAAGCCAACGAAACTCATCTCACGTGCAGAAATTATTAAAATGCTTGTGGCTTCTCAGCCGGGCGTTTCTACCGATGAGCTCAACGCAAATCTCTACGAAAATTACATCTCAAAGAACTATAAATACGTGCAGTTCAAGGACGTTCCGACGAATCAGTGGTACGCCAAGTATATCGTGTATGCCTACGATCATCAGTGGATCCAGGGCTACCCTGACAAGACATTCAAGCCGAATCAAAATGTGAATATGGCCGAGGCGCTCAAGATGATCCTCAGATTCAACGATGTTCAGCCGGATACCGACACGACGAGATATCTTATTCAAAAATATCCAAACTGGTATAACCAGTTTCTCTTCACGGCGATTGAGAAGAAGATATTTGCCACGCCGGAACTCAACGATATCGGTGTAACCTTTATGGATCGCGTAAATCAGATCATGTACCCATGGACCACACTCACGCGGGAAAACGTCGCAGAGATTCTCTACCGCGTCCTCTCCATGAAGCAAAATTATGCCGCCTGCTACGAGCCAGAGGACTACGTATGGCAGACCTATAATGATACGAACATGGGATTCTCAATTCGCGCGCCATTTGCGAACTATGAGATAACGCATGGTGAAAAATTTGAGTGGAACTACAGTACACCCGTACATATTACCTCACGCCGTGAGGTGAAATTTCAGATCAAAAGTCAGAGTGGCGCGCTCGTAACGCCAAGCTTCACGGTAATGGCCTATACGGTTCAAGATCCAAATTTATCGCTCCAGGATTTCGCAAACGCTCTCGAGATGAACGATGAAAATACGGAACTTCGAAAGCGTCATTATGATTATTACGACTCATCTGAGAGCTCAGTGAAATATAGCTCACAGCTTCTCAATGACGACCGTATGCTCACATCCCACGGTCGAATTATCAAAAGAGGAAACACGTTCTTCCACATCTTCTCTCTCGATTGGCACGCGCCTTGTGACTTCGACAAAGTCCTCGACTCGTTCTCGTTCGACTCAAGCGGTACAATATATTAGACCTACACATTTTCCCACTTCCATTTCTCAATTTCCGGCATATCCGTGCCATGAATGAGGATGTATCTGGAGTGCTCCTTTAATTGTTGTTCAAAAAATTTGATCAGTTTATTAGCCTTCTTGGCAACTGATGGGTTTGCCTCGGAGGCATGCTTCACGGCCTGTATGGCGAGATGGAAGCGACTCGTTTTATTGCGAACAACCATATCGAATGGCGTTGTAGTCGTACCCTCCTCGATATAGCCTCGAATGCAGAAGCGAGCAAGTGCACCGTGCCCGAACATAAGTTTCTGGATGACACTCGGATATCCGTGGAAATTAAAGATTACATGTTTATCGGTCGTGAAGTAGTGATGGAAGTGCTTATCCTCGAGTGCAAGGGGATGACGCTCATCGCCAATACCCAATGCGGAGATCTCTGAAACATTCACGAATCGAATCTTCAACTCGGGACATAACTTCCTCAGCCACCAAATAGCGGCCATAGACTCCTGCACCGGCACGTCACCAGCGGCCGCCATGACGATATCAGGGTTAGCGGCATGCGAAGGATTAATCCAGTCCCATCGTCCAATGCCAAGTTTGAGTTCTTCGCGTGCTTCTTTGAGCGTGAGCCACTGGGGCATTGGCTGTTTTCCCGAAACGATAACATTGATGGAGTCCGTTCGCTTAAAGCAGTCTTCCAGGATAACAAGCATGCTATTCGCGTCGACAGGGAAGTAGACGCTACAGAAAGCGCCATGTTTTTCTACTAAGTTACTAATAAATGATGGATTTTGGTGAGAATATCCATTATGTTCCTGCCTCCATCCGACGCTCGTAAGGAGATAGTTCAAAGAAGAGATCGGCTTCCTCCATTTCACATGAGATGACTGTTTAAGGAACTTTGCATACTGGTCGACCATACTCGCCACAATGGTAGCGAACGCCTCATAGGTTGCGAACATACCGTGTCTGCCAGTAAGTAAATATCCCTCCAGCCAGCCCTGCAGCGAGTGTTCATTGAGAACCTCCATTACGCGCCCATCAACGGCGAGATTTTCATCATACGATTTCACGGGCCACATAAAAGCACGCTTTGTGACTTCAAATAGCGCCGTTAATTTATTCGATTCCGTCTCGTCAGGACACATAAATCGGAAATTTTTATTCTTGGCGTTGAGTTTAAAGATATCCCGTATATATTTCGCGCCAATCGCAGTATTACTAACATCAATCTCGCAATATTCTTTCGAGCATTTTACCTCGTACTTCGCGAGAGCTGGAAGTTTGAGGGGTTTCCGGATATTTCCTCCTAATGCATGCTTGTTCATTCCCATGCGGCTTTTTCCTTGTGGGACAAAACGCATAACTTCAGGCTTTGGTCGGCCCTTCTCGTCAACGAGTTCGGTAAAATTATAGCTCATAAGCCAGTCTCGCACCTTTTTGAACTCCTCGGGATCGGTCTTGGGATGACCGGCAGGAATGCCATGTGCGTGATACGTTCCCTCCACTTTTTTGCCATGGAGCGTCTTAATTCCGCTCCAACCCTTTATGGATCGGAAGAGAATCATCGGCCACTGAGGTTTCAGGTAAGGCTCACTGCTCCCTCGTGCTTTTTTCTGGATTTTTCGTATCATGCCATACGCCTTTTCAAGGGCGCTTATCATTTTTTCGTGATGATTTTTTTTATTCAAATCCGTAACATCCACCAGAATCGGCTCATACCCTAGCCCAGTAAAATACTGATGCAGCTCATCATCACTCATCGTGCCGTAAATCGTCGGTCCTGTGATTTTATAGCCATTAATATGCAAAATAGGAAGCACGGCGCCTGACTCGGCCGGATTCAAGAACTTATTGCTGTGCCATGAGGCAGCCAGTGGACCGCTCTCGGCCTCGCCATCCCCCACGACGCACGCGACGATTAAATCTGGATTATCCAGCACTGCACCGAAGGCCGTAGAAAGACAATATCCCAGCTCGCCTCCCTCCAAGATTGCTCCCGGAGTTCCAGGATTGGTATGACTCGGAAATCCGCCCGGCCAGCTGAACATTTTAATCAACGCAGATGTCCCTTTTTCATCGAGTTTTAAATCAGGATAGTACTCATGCAGACTCGCCTCGGCAAATAAATTGGCAATGACGCCGGGTGCGCCATGCCCAGGTCCCGCAATAAACATCATGTTCAGATTATGTTTCTGGACGAGGTAGTTGAGATGCGCATAGATGAAATTTAAACCGGGAACGGTTCCCCAGTGACCGAGAATGCGATCCTTGATGTCATTTTGCTGTAACTCCTGACGGAGAAGGCAGTTGCTCTTGAGGTATAACTGAGCAGCTCCGAGATAATTCACGTAGCGCAGATAGAGATCGAGCCACTTAAGGGCCTTACTTCGTTCAAACATGAGTGAGGGTGTTTGAGAATGTTTACGGAAATACTATATACCACCTGCAAGAGTTTCATCAATCATTCCATCACTTAACTCATGATAATTATTTACCACAATATCCGCACCCACATTTCGTAAATCCATCTCGGGAATGCGAGTAGCAATACCGACACTGGTCATACCTGCCGACTCCGCCGCAGTAATACCATTTACGGCATCTTCAAAAACCACACACTCTTCCGGCTCAAATCCAAACTTTTTCGCGGCTGCCAGGAAAATATCAGGGGCTGGTTTTGGCTTATCAGCGTCTTTATTCGTCACGATGAACTCGAAGAATGTGCGAACATGAATAGCATCAAGCAGATATTCAATCGACTCTAGTTTATTTCCCGAAGCGACGCACATTCGATATCCGCGGCTCTGCATCCTCTTCAGGAAGTCCTCAACTCCCGTGACGGGTTCGATCTTTTCAGAACGAATAATTTTGTCATAAATTTCCTTTTTCTCATCGGAATATTTCTTGATTTGCTCTGGGGTAAGCGTAAGTCCGTGATCAGCAAATACGGTCGGAAAGATAATACCGGACCCCATGCCCGCATATTTATAGAGATCATCATTTTCGGTGTAGGTGATACCGTATTTCGCGAAAACTTGCGAAAAAGCCTGATAGTGAAATTGCTGCGTTAAGGTAATAGTTCCGTCGAGATCAAATATAAGTCCGCGAATTTTCGTCATAGAGGTCCTATAAAATAATACCAACACGAGTATACCCAACAAATTCGTTTGTTGCTATTCCTTCTCTCTCATCGTACAATAATAGCAATTTCCTTTACTCACAAATGTATGGCAAAAACGGTTAAGAAAACCACGGCAAAACACCCTTCACGTAAAAAAAGTTCTCCTCCGAAGTCCTCATCAGCAATGCATAATAATATTGCTGGAGCGCACAGGTCGATGAGAATTAGTTTTTTGCTTTTTGCCTTTGTTATTATTCTTACAATTGGCGTTTTGATGTATCAGTACAACGTAAAACCTTCAGGAAAAGAAATACTCACGTCGGCAATGGACGCGACGCCTATGCCAGATTTTAAGGATATTAGTCCTGAGGACAAGAAGAATAATGATTTTATGGCTGCCCTTAAATTCCTCGTAAGCAAGGGGGTAATTCTTGGCTATGGAGACAATACGTTAAAACCGAATAATCCGGTGAATCGTGCTGAGTTTATCAAGATGCTTACTATTGCACTGAAGTCAGATGTAAGCGGTTTTGCGAAACCTTGCTTCAAGGATATCACAGGGTCAGAATGGTACGCTCAGTATATCTGCTATGCGAAAGATGCTGGTTGGGTAGGTGGATTTGCTGATGGAAAAATTCTTCCAGGAAATCAAATTAGTCTCGCTGAGGCGATTAAGATTATCGTAACCGCTCAGCAGTGGGATATCACAAACACAAAAGACATGTCCCTGCCTACGAGCAAGAATATCGTGAAGACGGCATGGTACATCCCATACATGAAGGTCGCATTCTCGAAGTTCCTTTTGTACTACTACAAGAATGATAATCTTGACCCGGCTATGCTTCTAACGAGAAAAGATGTAATTCTCATTATCTTCAGCGGAATGCTAGTTGATACAATCAAGGTTGAGAAGTATGATCCAAGTCTTATCCCTCAGCTGTATCAGCAGGAGGGTGTAGTGATGTCCGGGGAGGCATCAAAACCGGTTACGCCCGAGGCAACGCCAAAAAATAAGGGATAAACGGTCCCATTGAAATATCTATAAGGGGAGGGGTGCGACTAAAAGCCGCCTCCTCCTTTTACAAATGAGAATCCAAAGTACGCTGCCGTCACGCCTTCTGCTGAGCCGGTAATGGCTTGTTTGAACGCGGTATCGGTACAGTCGCCACATGCATACACACCCCCTACATTCGTCTCGCTATGGCGATTGATTACAATTTCACCCTTACTATTGAGCTCAACGCCGAGCGGCACGGCCAAGTCGGTCAAAGGAATCTGTCCGATCGCCACAAAAACGCCATGCATTTCTAGCTCCTTTCCAGACTTCAATCGGATTTTCTCGACATTTTGACTACCCATAATTTCCGCGACCTCCTCCTTGAAGAGAATCTCGATTTTTGGCTCCTTCTCGATAAGCTTCAGGTTAGCGGGCTCAGCTCGCAACACATCCTTTCGGACAATGAGATAGACCTTCGAGGCATGCTGCGCCAGGAAAAGAGCTTCCTTCGCCGCAGAATCTCCGCCGCCGACGATGCTCACGATTTTTTCCTTATAAAATGCGCCATCACAGAGGGCGCAATACGATACGCCGCGGTTAGCAAACTCTTCTTCGCCCGGGGCACCGAGATGCTTATGCTTGCTTCCCGTGGCAAAAATGACCGTCTTCGCGCTGTACTCATTTCTTCGACTTTTTGCCACAAATATATCTCCCTGTTTTTCTACACTCTGAATTACCTCACTTTTTATGTTCACGCCACTTACTTTTGCATGTTCCCATAAGTTCATTCCCAAATCCGGACCGGAAATGGAAATAATGCCTGGCCAGTTTTCTACCACGTGAGTTGTCGTGATAAGTCCTCCGGGCAACTCCGCAAAAAGTGTCGTTTTTAAACCCAATCTAGCGCTGTACATGCCAGCAGAAAGACCGGCGCAACCGCCTCCAATAATGAGCATATCACTCGTTTCCATTTGATGTAGATGAAGATATAGGCGGCAATTATGCGAGGATGGTCTCGGCTCCGCTTGAGTTTACCTGGAATGAATCATTGATGAGATTTCTCCCCTTAAATCCTCCTTCCATCTCGTGCCAGTGACCGATCGCGTTCTCGCCAAACTGCCAGCACAAATATACATCTCTTGACTCGAAATGAGTAGGGAAGTCGACAATTCCGACTTGAAAATCTTTAAAAATGCAGCCAATCGTATGGAGCTCTTCGATATTGTGCGCGATGCGATCGAGAACCATATTCATCGCCTCATAATTGGAATCAATAACATGCTCAAGGGACTCATCCTCTTCTAATTTTATCTCCATCCTTGCAATATCATTCTGAAGTACCACGAGCTGTTTGTGTCGCTCTAGGAGCTCTTTAACAATTGGGCGCACTAAAACAAGCGAACTTTGAGCTCTCTCGATTGAAAAGAATTTCTGTGATGACATTGGAGGAGGTGAGGTGTGCATACTTCATTCATTATAAAACAACATGCATGCGATGCACAATATGCAAATCGATAAAATAAATATTAAAAGGTTTTGAAAGAAAGTTTTCGCAATAAGTATGTCGTTGCGCTTGGTCCCATCAATCTCTTCCCATTTTCGTCAATAACAGAAATCAAATCTTCACGCTCTGGGATATCTTCTCCTACCGTCACTGGTTTTCCAAGTTTTCCATTCAAGAAATACGCATCATTGCCGTAACGAACAGGCCGATCCCCGAATAAAATAATTTCTCGCAAATCATCGCTCAGTGCAACGCCTCTCGAGGCCAGCAACTTCCCAAACTCCGCAACGCCGCGATCCTTATCGCTATCAACTCCATAGAGAATCACCCCAAGACTTGAATTTCCCAATCGAATTTCATCCTCCAGTCCGTGTTCTTTGAGCATGTTTAGTCCAATATTTTGTATTTTTTCACAGGCAATAGCGATCTCTTCAGCCGGTACGTTAACCTGCTGCGGTCGCAAAATAATCACACTCTCATTCACGTCAACTTCTGCAACCAGATTGTCAAATGTCGCGTGTACAAGCGCAATAAAATCTTCCTTACTCATAACGTTTGTCGGCCACGCGACCCGATAGAATTCCTTATATGTACCGGACTCCTCATCATATAGATACCCTGCACCGCCATTTTCGCAGATCCACACCCACTTCGATCGCAGGTCATCGAAATGTTTTCCGAGCATATGATGCGCATCACGAAACGCTCCCTCAAAAGGCCGCGCCGTACAGATCGCCATATACGCCTTCCTCGAAGTGTCCTGTAATACCGAAGGAATATACTGCGGCAACGGCATGTGGTAGCCTCTTTCGACCAGCGTGCCATCGTAGTCGAACATACACGCCACATACTGTCGCTCTAGCGCTCGATCCATTCGTTTTTGTAATTCATGAGTCATGTGCGCGAATAATATCACAAAATTGGAGCCTCATAGAACATTCTCTAAAATTGAGATGGTATATACAAAGAGCATACAAAGTATATACAAAACGTATACGGCTTACAAAAAAACAACAGAGATGTCTCTATCTAAAACGGCCTCTTCGTCTTTGGAAAATTCATCCACACATTAATCCCGCACCATCGTGGTCCTTCGGGACACGGGCCCTCTGTGGTCGCCAAATCCAAACTCTTATGCGTATTAGTACTGTCTCCCATGATCATCTTCATTCGGTCGCTACTTACATGTCCAACACCACCCTGATATCGCGTGAAACATGGTGGTCCCAGATACTTGCCCAATAGAGGATGCACCTCTTTGACCTGCATTAACTCATCAACCGAGCAGTTATAAATTTCCAGCTGGGCCAAGAAGCAGCTACGCAGCCTCCACTTGTGCATGAAGTGTAGTAGGGAGCCACTTTGCGTGTATCGCAGCATCACCGCATTCGGCAGGATATAGCAGGCAAACTCCGCGGGCACACCCATTTCTATAAGTTTATTTTTCGCGCTCCACATCTCATTCATTACATCAGTATAGACCTTCATAGCCTCCTCATTTTTCTCAAACACAGGCGGCGTCATATAGTCCGGTCTCAGCGTATGCGTTAATCGTAATAAAGGCTTCGACCCCGGAGTCATGCGATGTCGCTGCTCCTGACTATCTCCCGTATGGGTCATTCTTTTCTTAAAAGTGTACTGCGCATGATTCAACGTCCTCATAAGAGGGGACATGTTCCACGAATTCAGCGCATCGTTCATATACTTATTTTTCGCTGGATTCACGACCCAGTCGATCGCCTCATCATCTCCAATCACGCTCGCCCCAACTCCCATCACCTCACGAACACTATCCGCAACAATATGCTCAGCTCTCGGATCAAACATCACCAGCTTCGACCATCTATCTCCCAGCTCCGCATCAAAACTCTCTCGAAACTGCTCATTCGCCTCATACATCTTCTCCTGCGTTAAGCCACGACCAGCTAATTCTGTATACAATTTGTGTTCAACTAAATCGCCTCATACATCTTCTCCTGCGTTAAGCCACGACCAGCTAATTCTGTATACAATTTGTGTTCAACTAAATCTTTTTCTTCAAAAGCGTCATCCCCAATTCGTTCAATGAAATCCGGATCAATTTTTCTCACCTCCTCAACCATCATATCGACAATCAATTTCGCCTCCGTAGGACAGTCGCTCGTCGCAGCCATGCGCACATATCGCTTCAGCACAATGCCGGAAATCGTGTGATACATCGTCGTATGAGCACCCAATGGCAAAACATATCGAGCATTTTCAATCGCCTTCTTTTCGCTATCGGTCATAATCTGTTTCTCGTTTTGTCCCTTCAGCTTGCCGATCTTCTCCATCAGTCCATAGTTATCCCCAATCAATAATTGTGAAATCTTATTATACGCCTCCCAACTTTTCTGGACGGCACTCTCGTATATCTTCAACGCCTCACCCTCGAGAGGTGGCACGTATACCGCTGCATCGTCCATCACCACATACCGCTGTGACTGCTGCTCGGAATTATAAAAAGGATGAGCATGGAAGAAACTCCACACCACATGCCTCGAGATATTTTGAAGACCAAAAACGAACGTCGGATGCTGAAAAGGGGTATGATGTCCCGCCTCGTAAATACTCTTTCCAATACGATCTCTCTGCCCCGGAGTAATATCTTTTACGTACACTAAATCTGACGAATAGCACGTCCTCGCCGTCGCCATGGCGATATCGAAGGGATGGCCAGTATACGCCAACAACTCGACCTTCGCCACAGGGCTGACCACAGTAACATTCTTTCCCGAAAACTTCTCATTGGTATTCTTTTCCATGCGCTCGCATTCTATCCACGAACCCTCCCTCACGCAAGTTATTGAACATTGCCCATAACCTGCTAATATACTCCCGACAAAACCACCCCTACGGGCCCGTAGCTCAGTGGTTAGAGCAGTCCGCTCATAACGGATTGGTCCCTGGTTCAAGTCCAGGCGGGCCCACCAACTATTTCTGAAAACAATCCACTCCCGCCCAAGCCAATTTGAAGGCGGTCTTCATGGTTATATAGAACGATTCGTGCTCGATAATGACACCAATCATGTCGTCGACATTGTATGAGTAGAGAGCAACTTTATTATTGGGAAAAATATCGATATGGATTTTGATGGGGAACTGTTTTTCATCAACGAATTTAAGTTGGCGCAGTTGACCGGCCTCATCTTTTTGATGCCGTTCTCCCATGGGAATATATCCCGTAACGATACCTTGATAATGAATCCCCAGCTCGATTCTTCGATTAATAATATCCTCTTCGAAATATTTTTTTATTTCGGGATGTATCGTCTTTTCATTAATACCCATGAAACTTTCTCGGGTAGAACCGGGCACCTCCAGCAACGTCTCGCAAATTTGCTTAATGCCATTCACGCCTTCATAGAAGGTGATTTTTGGCTTTTGACCATGCTGATTATTAATTGCCAGAAGTTCAGGGAGTAAATCTTTTAATGCTTTGGCCTCATCCATGAACCTTCCGATTAAAATTTTAGGGTCAGAAGGACTGTAATATTTCACATTATTTTTAGTGAAATAGGATATGACGCCTTTTTTCTCCATCGAATTGAGAAGGCTGTATGTGGTGGTACGATTTTCATCGATCCTTTTGGACAAAGAATGAGCACCACTGGACCCCAGCTCCAAGAGCTTAAGGTATAATTTTATCTCTTTCGAGTTGAGTCCTAATTTTTCTAACTGACTGGTATCCATGTTGACTTAATTAATCGACACGTAAATTATACATTATTAAAGCTAATAAATCAATATTAATGCAATTGGTGTTGAGTATACATTGACACAATTGACGAAATGGTAGAGTATTGTATCTACACAATTATTATGAATATATGAGAATACCAGAAACAAGATTTTCAACACGCCTTGAAAGGCGCGAGAAGGAGTTAGGATTGGGTAGACCAAGTCTTGTCGATGCAACGCGAGGACAGCTATATGATCGTCTCAAGTCCGCTATCGGACATAGTCCCATATGTGAGATCGCACTTCCGAACGGGAATACAATACTCCAAGTAAATGAGACGCATGGGCCAAGCGAGTCTCATTATGATCGAGTTTTTGTGTCGCTTTTGGAAAATCTAGAAAGAGAAGGAAGGATTGCAGTAGGCGCCGATGTGCTTGAAACAAGTACGGGCAGTGCCGGCATTTCATTCGCATGGGCAGCAAAAAAGCTTGGATTTAATCCATATGTTTTTATGCCAAGTTATGTCCCCGAACCAAGAATTGTCGAAACGCAACGATTGGCAGGTCGTGAGCATGTTATGCTGATTGACGATAGGAAAGAATATATAAAAGCCTGTTCTGATGCTATGGTGGCTCATTTAAGAGTAAACAAAGCAAGAGTTAGTGTGGAAGGAAGGAAGATATGGATGGCAAATCACTCGCAGAATCTAGTTGTGCCATCATTTTTTGCGCCAATTGCTGATGAAGCCCGCGCCTTTACAAGAGGAAGAGATATTGATTATTTTATTGGCGGAATTGGAAATGGCAGTACGCTACTTGGGATCGGTGAACGCTTGAAGCAATTTTCTCCGCAGACAAAAGTTATCGGCTTCGAACCTCACAGGGCAGCCACGTATTTTCATAATGAGCGTGAGCGGTGGGGAAATTTGGTTGCACCAATATTAGGAAAAAATGAATCAGTTCATGCAGAGTGGAGCTTCCATGACCTACCTGGTACAGGCGGATCGGGAAATGTAAATATGCCATTTATTAATTCGGCCATAGAGAACGGAATTATGGATGATATTGCGCCGGTTGATGAAAGATATATTTTGTCGAACTCACGACATAATGAAGCTCTTCCTGCTGAGGAAAGGCTTGGTAACTCTTCGCTTGTTGCAATGGCTATTGCAGAAAGAATGGCTATGGATGTAAGTAATAAAGTTTTTTTGGCGTTGGCCTACGACAGGGCTGATAGGTACGGGAAGCCACAGTATATCTAGGACAAACGATTCAGTAACAATCACGTTTAAGGCTAAAATGTAAAAAAACCGTGAATATATACTAAATAAGTACTATATTAACGTATTATTGACAATATATCGTTAATTTGATACAATATAGACATATAATAACGAAAAATATGGCTACATCATTGTTGACTCAGCATAAAATCCAGGAGCTCAAAAAAGAATATGACAGGCTCAAAAAAGGAAAAGAATCGCTTATTCGCATGATCGATGAGGCGGAGATGCCGGAGAGTATTTATAATTCAAATGCGATCGAGAACTCAACGTTAACGCTTCAGGATACAGAAAAAATTCTGCTAGAAATGGAAGTTTCGAAAAATCTTCCTTTGAGGGAGGTATATGAGGCAAAAAATCTGGCACGGGTCATGGAGTACATGAATAAAAAATGTATGACTTCGTTTGTGACCGTCGATCTGATGAAGTTATTACATCAAATGCTTATTGGTGGAATAGACGATGAGATTGCGGGAAGGTTTAGATCAAAGGGTGAGTACGTACGTGTGGGAACTCACGTTGCCCCAGCGCCAGAGCATATAGAATCACAGATTACCGAAGCTTTGGGCTCATATAACGGCAGTATGATTTTATTTTTAATTGATCGCATAGCTAAATTCCATCTCGATTTCGAAACGACACACCCATTTAATGATGGAAATGGGCGAATGGGAAGAGTGCTCATCAACTGGCAATTGTGCCAGACTGGATTTCCGTTAATAACCGTCAGAAACAAAGAAAAGAAATATTACTACCAGGCATTTCAGATCTACGGTAGGACAAAAAGCACGTCTGAAATGGAGAAGGTGATAAGCCTGGCGCTTATGGAATCATTCCACAAGCGAATTACGTATCTCAAGGGGCAGAAGATTATGACACTTGCGGAATATGCCAGAAAAAAGAAGCAATCATTTTCAACCATTCTCAATGCCGCCCGACGTCAAACCATACCGGCCTTTCGAGAAAGGGCGGTATGGAAGATTGGTGTATAATTCAGATTTGAATACTAATCTTAGTCGTATGTACTTACGCCTCTAACTCGGGAACATTCACCACATTGGCTCTACTGTAGCCATGTGGATTTGTGCCAGTAGGCTGTCCAACCTCAATTCCAGCCTTATCGACGAGTACTCTCGTACCGACTGTTAATTCGTCAATTGCTGCATTCTTAAGACCGTTGGCATGGAAGGCAAGCAATTGCGTTGAATTACCTTCTTTGACCTCTATAACTCCAACGCCCTGTTCGGTAAGAGTCTTTACTGTTCCCTCTAAGGTTCCTTCATTATTCGGTGCTTCATTTCCTTGTGCCATATGCATAATATTAGTAAGTACTGGATGTATTATAAAGCTTTTATAGCTATATGTCAATCATTCAGGATCTGCAGCCTAAAGCTCGATGAACATCTCCTCCTTCGGAAATCGGACCTTCTTGTTATTCTGGTCGCTGTCTTCAGGGGAACGGAAGCCGACGGCGAAAATAGCGCGTGACTTGAGTCCGAGAGCGCTGAGTCCGAGAAGCTCGTCGAACTTGGCGGTATCAAAACCCTCCATAGGGGATGAGTCGATGTGATTCTCGGCAGCTACGGCGACAGCAACGCCAAGGGCGATATAAACCTGTCGTGAGAGCCATGTTTCAAGCTGTTCAGGTGTTCTGCCGGAGACAGATCCAACCATCATATCTCTGAATCCTTTGAGTGCATCTGCGGGGATACCTCGAGTATCAGCAATAGATTTGATATATCGATCAACGAATGCCTCATCGATAGACGCATTAGTTGCGAGAATGAAAAGATCCGAAGCCTCAGTGAGTTGTGGCTGGTTCCATGCTGCCTCACGTAGCTGCTGCCTGAGTTCAGGATTAGTGACGTGAACAAACTTCCATGCCTGAAGGCCAAAGGAAGAAGGCGTGAGACGGAGCGCTTCTTTGATAAGCTCTACCTGTTCAGGGGAGAGTTTTTTTGACGTATCGTAGTGCTTCGTAGCGTATCTCCAGTTGAGATTGTCGAGAGTAGACATAGTGGGATTAGATTAAAAATATTGAAGTAATGAATTATACTTGGTATAATTACTATACAAAGTATAGTATGAAGACATAAACGTCAAGCGCAATGAAAAAGAAAATATTGAATGTGAAAAATAGAGGATGTGTGGCTTTTGCTACAACCGTCCTGGGGGACAAGTGGACGCCACGTGTACTCTTTGCACTTGCTGGCGGACCGGTTCGATTTTGCGCGCTTCAGCAAGAAGCTGGTGGAGTGAATCCACGCACGCTCTCAAGTCGTGTGATTGACCTGGAGGAGATGGGGATTATTTCAAAAGTTGTGTATCAAGAGATTCCTCCGCATACAGAATATGCGTTAACGAAAATGGGAAAAGACTTATTGCCAATACTTAAGAAAATGGCCGCATGGAGCGAGAAATATGGCCATGGAAAAACTAAATAAGTTTCTTCGTGATCATCTCCAATAGCAAAAATCCCTTCTCGGTCGCTTTCAGCGAGTTGCCAATTTTTCGTAAATGTCCCGATACAATAAACTCTTCTGCGCGAGCAGAAAGTTTGTTTACATCTCCCATTTTCCCATACTCCCTCAAGCTAATCCCTTTATTCGTGCGCAATCGAAGCATAATGTATTCCATTCTTTTTAAATCCTGATCGATATGCATCTCATTGGCAACGAGCAGGGGATCTTTCAGATACGCATCAAAATCACTCCCGTCTTCCCACATCTTCCCATCGACAATAGAGTGTGAGCCAAGTCCCAATCCCAGATAATCTTTTTGCTCCCAGTACCTCCGATTATGCTCGCACTCCTCACCTTTGAGCGCCCAGTTCGAAACTTCATAATGAGAAAATCCCGCCCGCTTTAGCCGTCCGCAGAGCCACTCATACATCGCGATCTGCTCTTCTTCTCCGGGGCACTCCTTCGCAAATAAATCAATCTTCTTCGTGTCATACGACAAGAAATAAAACGATGCATGGGTCGGTTTGTATGTCAGAATAGTTTCAACTTCTTCTTTGAATGAATTCAACGTCTGCCCAGGCAAGCCCATAATGAAGTCCACACCGAAATGTTTCACGCGAGATTTTTTGAAAACTTCCAGCGCGCGGAAGATCATCTTCGCATCATGTGGTCGTGCAATTCTCCATAATGTTTTTTTATTGAGACTCTGTACCCCCAGCGAAAAGCGTGTCACTCCGGCATCTCTCCATGTACGTACACGCTCGCTATCCACACTCTCGGGATTGCACTCTATCGTTATCTCGCAGTCTTTCTTTACGTCAAAATATTTCTTAACTTCTTGTATAACTTTTTTGATCAACTCAGGATTAATCAAGCTCGGCGTTCCTCCTCCGAAATAAATGGTCTGAATCTCGCGATCCCTGTATTTACTGCTCCGTTCGCGTATTTCACGCACGAGTGCATCGACGTACTCCGGAATTTTCTTCTGCTTATTCGCAAACGTCAAAAAATTGCAGTACAGACAAATCGTCTTACAGAAGGGGATATGAATATAGAGTGAAAGATCTTTCATGAATGGTTCTTTCTATGATGCTCTTCTTCCATAACTCTCAACTCGGCTTCGCCATATCCCAGACAGTGCCCAATCTCATGCCACACGACATCGCGGATGAGATCCTTGAGTGTCTCCATGTCATGTGCCAAGCCCTCGATCGACTGCTTGAAGATAGAGATTTTATCCGGTGGAGTTTCCATATCCCCGACTCCCCATGCTGTTTTGGGAACTCCCTGATAGAGACCTAGAAGCACCTCTCCTCGCTTAATTTCTACCTCGCCCGTACCGCCCGGCCTCGCCGTCTCCTCAATAATAAACGCCACATTGGCAATCGAAGCACGGAACTCTTCTGGCACCGCCGCGAGTGTATCATGAACCATTTTTTCGAAGTGCGAGAGGGGGATTTGCATGAGATGAAGCTAAGGGATTTGCCCCTAGTATACATGATCTGATACCATGCCCGCGATATGAACATCGCCCTTCTTCTTTCCGGTGGAGTAGATAGCTCCGTTGCGTTGCGCCTGCTGCAGGAGCAGGGCCACACGGTCACAGCTTTTTACCTCAAAATTTGGCTTGAAGATGAGCTCGCTTTCTTGGGTGAGTGCCCGTGGGAAGAAGATCTTCGTTACGCTCGCGCCGTCTGCGAACAGGCGAACGTGCCCCTCGAGATCCTCTCTATGCAGAGGGAATATTTTGAGAAGGTCGTCTCGTATACCATCGACGAGGTAAAGCATGGCCGCACGCCGAACCCTGATATCATGTGTAACAATCAGGTGAAGTTCGGGCTCTTCCTCGATAAAATTCAGAGTAAATTCGGCCCCGATCATTTTGATAAGGTTGCCTCAGGTCATTACGCTCAGATTGTACAAAAAAATAGTACATACTACCTCCGACGTTCACCTGATCCTATCAAAGACCAAACCTACTTCCTCGCACGTCTCTCGCAAAAACAGCTCAGTAAAATCGAATTTCCCATTGGGCATCTCCATAAATCCGAGGTTCGTGAATTGGCGCAAAAATATAACCTTCCGAATAAAGACCGCAAAGACAGTCAGGGGATCTGCTTCCTGGGAAAGTTCAAATATAATGAATTCCTAAACCACTATCTTGGAGAGAAAAAAGGCGACCTCATCGAGTTCGAGACGAATAAAAAACTTGGCGAGCATAACGGCTTCTGGTATTTCACGATTGGCCAGCGCAGCGGAATAATGCTCTCTGGCGGTCCGTGGTTTGTGGTGAAGAAGGATACAGATGCGAATATAGTCTACATATCAAAAACCTATTACGAACCAACAAAAGCTCGCGATACGTTCACGATCACCGACTTCAACTGGTTCGATGGTCTCACTCGCACCGCAAAAAACTTCGGCGACGGCCTCGGCGTGAAAATGCGACATGGTGAGAAAATCTATCGTGCCACGCTCGAATCAGCAGACGACACTCATGCCCAAATCCACATCGACGGCTCCGATCAAGGCATCGCTCCCGGCCAGTTTGCCGTTTTTTACCATGATGATATTTGTCTCGGATCAGGTGTAATCACGGATGCAAAAACTGCATTCGCAGATAGTGCTATTGCGTAAAGACCTGTATCCGTTTTGCTATCTTTTTGCTATACATTTGGATACACCCTCACGGGGAGTCACTACGGCCAGAGAATCTTTTTACGCGATACTCTTGAATAGCACGCAGTAACGGGGGATAATCCCCACAGTATTATTCTTAAATCTTTCTCATGGAAATTCTCATACTACTTCTCATTGTTGCTGCAGTTTTTTATGTTCTCTATGTAGGGCTTATTCATAAGCAAAATGCCGCCAAGGAGTCTTTTTCTGGTATCGATGTTCAGCTCAAGAAGCGACATGATTTAATTCCAAACGTACTCACGATCGCGCAGAAGTTCATGGACCACGAGAAGTCATTGCTCACAGAGATCACGACCCTCAGGACGAAAGCAGAGAGTCCGGTAAATCCTGCAGATGCAGATGGTCTCAAACAGAAGTTCGCTGCAGAGGCGCAACTTGATGATAAAATGAAGTCACTTTTTGTAGCAGTTGAAAACTATCCAACACTCAAGTCTGACACGGTCATGGTTCAGGCGCAGCAGACCTATAATGAAGTTGAAGAGCATATTTCAGCAGCAAGAAGATTCTACAACTCTGCCGTAACAGAGCTTAATAACGCCGTTAAAGTATTCCCGGGTAGCATAGTGGCCGGAATGCTCTCTATCAAAGAAATGCCATATTTTGAGGCGACAGAAACGGATAGAAAGGAGGTAAATGCTGCCGATATTCTCAAATAATGGAAAATACTGCCACACAAGCAACTCCTGTTTTTATTGAACGTGCTCCATATGAAAAGGGCTTCGCTGACTTCTTTGAAAAAAATCTCAAGGAGCGTCTTCAGAAGGCGGAAACCGATCGTCTTGAGCTCTTAAAAGAATATGATCACCGCAAGACTGTCGGTTATCCCATGTATGTTCCAGTTATTCTCTTGGCGGGCATTCTTTTTTTATACGCAGATCCTCAGTTTGGGTTATTTGTTGGTATTGGGCTTGGTGCGCTTTTGTACCAGTGGATTCAAGGCCCGGTTCATAAGTATCGATCTAATGTGAAGGAAGGAATTGTCGCTGAGCTAGTTACGTTTTTTGGCGAGTTGAGTTTTTCCGAATCGAGGAAGCTCGATACGCAGCTTTTGGAGGATAGCGGAATAGTTCCAGGCTTCACGACGTACAATGGAGGTGATCACCTAAGCGGAAACTACGATGGTGTTGATATGGAGATGTGCGAGGTAGAGCTCAAGCAGAAGGGGAATAAGGATAGGGAGTATGTGGTCTTCAAGGGCGAGATGTTTCATATAAAACTCAAAAAGACATTCACGGGCAAAACGATTGTTAAAAAGGATAGTGGGTTTCTGGGAAATGCTTTCGGTGGAATATTTACCAAGCTTGAGAGAGTAAAATTAGAGGACCCGAAATTCGAAAAGGAGTTTGAGGTGTATGGTACTGACCAGGTTGAGGCTCGCTATTTGCTTACGACGGCATTCATGGAGAGACTTCTAACACTGAGAGATACCTTCGATAAGAATGGAACGATTCAGTGCGAGTTTAGTAATGATCATCTTTTTATCACTATCGCCACAAATCGTGATTTATTCGAGGCGGGTCCAATCGAAGAGTCATGTCTTGATACTGAGGATATTCATATATTCCTTTCTCAGATGGAGTCGGTATTTCAGGTAATTGAGGTATTGAAACTGAATAAATATACTGGTCTTTAGATCATGAAAGTTCTATACTCGAAGCAATGAAAAGTGCTATCGGAATTATTGGCCTTGGTGTCATGGGCGCGAGTCTCGCGCAGAATTTTGCGAATAAAAAAATCCAAGTAAGCGCCTACAATCATCACAAGGATAAAGTTGATGCATTGGTGAAAAAAGCCAACTCACCTCATCTCATAGGATACGACGTGCTCAAGAAATTTGTTTCTTCTCTTGAAGCGCCGAGGAAGATTATTCTCATGGTTCCCGCTGGCGATCCGGTCGACGAGACGATCAAAAAGCTCAGTCCACTTCTCTTGAAAGGAGATATTATTATTGATGGGGGGAACTCATTTTATCGCGACACATTGAGGAGAGTTGAAGAGTTGAACAAAAAAAGTATACACTTTGTGGGCATGGGAATATCCGGTGGAGAAAAGGGGGCATTACAGGGACCGTGTATTATGCCAGGCACATCAAAAGCAATCTGGAAATCCCTCAAACCGCTTCTGGAAAAGATCGCTGCAAAAGATTTTTCCAAAAAACCTTGTGTAGTGAACGTAGGCGCGCCTGGAGCAGGGCACTATGTGAAAATGGTACACAATGGAATTGAATACGCCCTCATGCAGCTTATCGCAGAGAGTTACGGTCTACTGAGGGATCTTTATGGAATCTCGAACGATAATATTGCAACCGTATTTGAGTCTTTTAATGATAGCCGACTTGGATCGTACCTTCTTGAGATTTCTCAAATCGTATGTCAAAAAAAAGAAGGGAAGCGAAATCTGGTTGATATGATTATGGACGTCTCTGGCAACAAAGGAACGGGAAAATGGACGACGCAGGAAGCTTTGGATTTGGGAATAGCCCTGCCGATTATCACCGAATCTCTTTTTGCTCGGTATGTATCGTCCGATAAGAATCTTCGACTTACTCTTGGAAAAAGAATAAGTAAGAAAAAAACAGAAGATCTGCCGCCACTGACGGTATTTTTAGAAATGCTTGAAGGCGCGCTCTATGGAGCCTTTCTTCTCGCCTATGCCGAAGGATTTATGATGCTGGATCGAGCGAATACTACGTATAACTTTGATCTGGATTTTCGAGAAATAGCGAGGATATGGCAAGGTGGATGCATCATTCGAGCGAAGGTATTGAAAGATATTACCAAAGCTCTCCCTCGGAAGTCGGGTATGCTGCTTATGGACAAGAAATATTTTAAGGAGATTATTGCATGCATGGAGTCGCTCAAGAATATTACCGTCACAGGGGTTCTCACGGAGGAGCCGGTGGCAGCATATTCCGCAGCACTAAACAGTTTTTATAGTATGACTTCCGCGCAGCTCCCATCAAATCTCATTCAGGGACTACGGGATCTTTTTGGGGCACATACCTATCAGCGTATCGATAAAAAAGGTACATTCCATACGGAATGGGAATAACATAAATATATGAGCAAATCGAACGACACTCCATTTCAGATTGCGCAGCATGATTTTACATTGATCATCTTTGGTGCATCAGGCTCGCTTGCGAAGTTGAAGATCTTCCCTTCGCTCTACCAGCTACAGCTTGAAAAGCGCTTGCCGGTCGACTTTCGCATCGTGGGATATGCGCGAACAGAGATGACCGAAAAGGCATTTCATGAGGAATTTCAAAAATCCGTACGAGAAAAATTTAAAGAGATGACCGATGAAAAAATCCTCGCAAAGGTTTTAAAAAATGTCACCTATGTCTCCGGCCAGTATGACTCAGAGGCTGATTTTACGCGGTTGAAGGAGCATCTGGTCTCCATAGAAGGAAAAGGAAAGTTTATGCGTCTAGCATACTTTTCTACGCCACCGTCAGTGTTTGAATCGGTTATCACGCAGTTGGGAAAGGTAAATTTTGATACACAGGTTTCTAAACTTCGTCTGATTATCGAAAAACCCTTTGGGTACGATCTCAAGTCTGCAAAAAACCTAGAAAAGGTACTGCTGGAGCGATTTGATGAGTCTCAGCTTTTTCTCTTGGATCACTATTTGGGCAAGGAGGCGGTATTTAATCTTCTCTCGCTTCGTTATGCCAACCCTATTCTTACGACACTGATTCAGGGGTCATATGTTCGGAATATTCAGATTAATGGATTGGAAAACCTGGGTACCGAAGGACGTGCGAATTATTTCGAACACGTAGGGTCGCTTCGCGATATGGTTCAGTCGCACCTATTTCAGATTCTCGCATTTCTTACGATGGATCTACCGGAAAAAATAACATCAGATACGATTCATCGCGGGAAGCGAAATCTCATAGAATCGCTTGTACTAAAGGATAAGAAGGCATCGGTCGTGCGTGGACAATATGATGGGTACAGAAAGGAGGAGGGTGTAAGTCCAAAATCGGATACAGAGACGTTCGCCGCGCTCCGTCTATTTATTGACGAAATGCGTTGGCATAACGTGCCGGTATATTTGCGAACGGGAAAGAAGATGAAGAAGCAACTCACGAGTGTTGTGATTGAGTTTAAGCCACAGGCGCTACAGAAGCTCCATAAAGATTTAGAACCAAACAAATTAATTATTCAGTTGCAGCCAAATGAGAAGATTGAGTTTAGTCTCCTGACGAAGATGGGGGGATCGGAGGTGGACTTCACTCCACTCAATACGGGACGACCGATTTATTGTAGCGGAGACTGTCTTGACGAGCACGGTCGACTCCTGATTGAGGCGATTAAGGGCGACAAGATGCTGTTTCTCGACTTCCCGGAAATTTATGCCTCATGGGGATTTGTGGATAAGATTATAGATGCTTTCGAAGAAAATGAAATTCCCCTTGTGCATTACAAACCTGGAACATATGGTCCAAAAGAGTCATATGAGATGCTAGAGCAGTATGGACATAAGTGGCATGACGTTGAATAAATAGCGCTAAAATATATCGTAAACAAACATAGTAATGATCGAACAGATATTCTCAGTGAAGGACGAGCATGAGTTTTTGGAAAAAACTTCCATACATCTTTTAAATAAAATTCATGAGATTCTTGAAACACAAGAATTTTGTCGACTTGGGCTTTCTGGCGGATCAACGCCAAAAAAGCTCTATCGTAGACTTGCTGAGTTGCACATACCTTGGGAAAAAATGGTGCTTATTGTTTTGGATGAGAGAAATGTATCACTTAGCGATCCCCATAGTAATTACGGCATGATTCGTGATGAACTTTTAAGTATGATAAAGATTCCAGATGAACAGGTTGTATTTTTTGATACAGAGCTTGGATATGATTCTGCGGTGCTTTCGACAGAGCAGAAATTGATACATTTAAAAAAAGAACGTCTTCCACTTTTTGATCATCTCATTCTTGGTGTTGGCGCAGATGGTCATATTGCTGGAATTTTCCCAGAAACACCCTCTCCACAGAAGGGATTTCTCACTATGAAGACTCACACTGATATGTTCGATGTCGGCGAACGGATGACTGCGACAATGGAAGCTCTCACGTCCTGCGCCTCGGCCACGCTCCTTGTAAATGGCCATGAAAAGACCCGCGTGCTGAATGCGATAACGGGCAGCACTGGAGCTATCGAGGGCCAAAATAATCTTCCAATCATGGAATTCATCGCAAAGGTTCCGACAACGGTGTATGCGGTGAACGTATAGGCCGCCAGCAAAACTTTCCATGCGTAGGCATTTTTGCTGTAAAATATGTCTGTGTTTTGAACACTTACTGCAGCAAATGGCCTTCCCGGGAAATTTCAACCACGATATATGTTTTACAAGAGGAGATATTGCTGTCCATTTCTATGCCGATGCACCGGAAACGCTCAAAAGTAAAATAAAGCGGGCGATAAGAAAAAACACAATAATCCAGCTCAAGAGGGGTCTTTATATCACCACGGACGCGTATCTGAAGGAGGTAAACAAGAAGACGCTCACGGAATATATCTCCTCAAGACTTCGCACGCCATCCTATATCAGCCTCGAATATGCACTTGAAGAATATGGACTTCTTCCGATGCGACCAGTGAGAACCATCACGTGTATTGCCGCGAAAACACGAACGAGATATCGCTTTTCGGATAGCCTTTGCTCCAATGGCAAAATTTTTCTGAAGAAGATTTCAGGGAATTCGGTCATTACGTCTGGAAATCAAACTCCGCGAAAATGATAGATATATGGGAAATAATCAATAAGCACTTTGAAGGTAAGAAGTTTGATGTATGGGCGAAAGAGCTGCTCTCATAGCCCGCGACATTCAAGTTCTATGCTTTTCTTTTCGCTAATTTTTCCACCTCTTTCGTAATGTCTTTCATGCCAAGGCCCGCCTCCTCGTACAACTCGTCGGCGGTCCCACTCAGCTGATAACCTCGAACTCCCATGGTAGCGAGCGGAACGTTAACATCCTCCTCTTTGAGTGCGGCAGTAGTAAGCATTCCGAGTCCAATATGCGGTTCGTGATCTTCTATAGTGAGAACGGCGCCAGTTTTTTTAGCACTCTTTGCTACTGTTTCTGTATCAAATGGCTTCAATGAGCTCACGACAACGATTTCTACATCGATCAATCCCGCAAGGGCATCTCGAACTTCCAATGCTCGTGTTACCATAGGTCCACTTGCTACGATCGTAATGTCTTTACCATTTCTCAAGACATCTGCTTTTCCGATCTTGAACTCATAGGCGCCTCCGAAGAATGCACTGCCATCTTCTGTTGTAAGTATCGGTAACTTTGAGCGTCCCATACGGACATACACGTTTCCGTAGATGCTCGCCACGCGACGAATGATGCGATCACACTGATTGGCATCCGCAGGCTCAAAGATAGAAGTATTAAAGAAGCCCATGAATGAGCCAATATCATCAATCGCCTGATGAGTCGGTCCATCCTCGCCTACAGATAAACCGCAGTGAGTGGAAACCATTTTTGCATTCGTTTCATTGATATCATTTACACGTGCCTGATCTTTTGCGCGACTCGTCATGAACGCGCCAAACGTTGAACAGAAGGGGATAAACCCACGTAAACTCAAACCTCCGGCCGCACTTACCATATGCTGTTCGGCGATACCGCACTCAATATGTCGCTCGGGGAAGGCTTTCTTCACACCATCTGTTTTTACTGATCCCGCAAGATCTGCAGTCATGGCAACAACATTCATGTTCAGACCAGCCAGATCCGTTAACGCGTTTCCGTAGGCGCCACGGCAGTCGAATAGTTCTTTGCCGACCGGATACTCCTTCGGCGTGCCGGCATTGAATCCTTCAATGGCAGAGCCATTTTTTACAAAATCATAACTAAAAATCTTCTCCTTGAGGCTTCCTCCAAATCCACCAAGGAAATCGGTAATACTTTTTGCACCGGCCTCGTCGACAGTCAATTCGCTCAACGCCTTTTCGGTAAGTTCTTTGTTGGTAGCATTTCCATGCCAGCTGGATTTTCCTGCATCCGCCTCGGCCTCCATGAAACTAACGCCTTTTCCCATAATAGTATGAGCTATTAAGCATACAGGCTTGCCTCCTTCGCCGCTCGTTCCATCAACACCGGAAACCATCTGCATCGCCTTTGCTCTCGAGAGAGCGTTCCACATAGCCTGATAGTCATGTCCATCTACCTCTATAACCTCCCATCCAGCTGCGCGATAATGTCCGGCAATATTTGTCGGCATGATGGTATCAAGGGATGCGCTGAGCTGAAGCTTGTTGTAATCAATAAATAAAACAAGATTTGAAAGGGCATATTTGCTCGCAAAATTCATCATCTCATACGCCTGTCCCTCTTGCTGCTCGCCGTCACCCATAAGGAGGTAAACTGACTCAGGGGATTTTTTTAAATGATTTCCGAGGGCGAACGCGCTGGCAACAGAGGATCCCACACCAAGCGGACCGGTAGAATAATGTACACCACGAACTTTGCGATTTACATGTCCCTCGAATACATCTGATGGCTTGCGAAAAAGCTTAATAGCACGCTCTTTGTCTACAACGCCCAGCTCGCCCAGAATGGCGTAAACAGCGGGGGAGACATGGCCATTTGAGACGACAACCGGTTCGTTTGATCGACTGATAACAAAAGCATAGAGCAGCGAAAGGTAGTCGATAACGGAGAGGGAGCCACCTGGGTGACCCGACTGCGCGTTCGAGACCATCTCAATAATCGATCGACGGCAAGCCGTTGAAAGCGTTTGGAGGAAGGAAATATGTTCGTCGTTAAGAGGCTCACCTAAATTTGGAATATTCATGGGCAGACTATAAGAGACTAGTGGGAACCAAGCAACATCTTTTTTGTTAAAACTTTTCCAAGTTCAACCCCCGGCTGATTGTAGGCGTCAATGCCGTACATCTCCCCGAGAAAAGCGATACTTCCCTCAAGCATGACGAAGAGCTCGCCGAGGCTCTCTTCCGAGATACGATCGAGGGATATATTAGCGGTGGGGCGGTCGTATGCGGTAAGCGCCTCCTGGGTAGCTAACTGTTCGGTATGCATCAAAGTTGCGAACGAGACCCCGCTAAGGAATGCGAATGAACGCTCATTTGCGCCCGTACTCGGAATGGCGACTTTTGATCGGAATGATTTGGTTTCAAGAAAAAGTATGAGCTTATCGTATGGACCCTCGTTATAGAGCTGAACCTGAGAGTGCTGATCCGTAACGCCAAGCGCTTTGATGGGCGTGAGTCCAGTATGCACATCTTTACCCTCGCGGTTAACAGCCTTACCAATGCTTTCCGCCAAGAGCTGCCTATACCAATCAGCGACAGAATAGAGTGCCGACGAGTATGCCATCATAACGGTAGTAGTAACACCATATCGTTGCTGTAAGAGGTACTGTGCATGAGCGAGCTGATAGGCGGAATTATCGGCTATCTCAGTCGTAAGAAATCTATCGGCCCCCTTACTCGCGCCCTTAAGAAGTTTGGAAATATCTATACCAATAAGCGCAGCAGGAAGCAGTCCAACAGCCGTAAGGACGGAAAATCGACCTCCGACATTATCGGGAATAGGAAAATTGACGAACTCCTCGCGTCGCGCCTCCTCCCTCAGGAATCCCTTTTCAAGATCAGTAACCATAACAAAATGCTTCTTAAAAGAGGTACCCGCGGCGACCTTCTTCATTTTCTTTTTATAGTAGAGATATTGAGCCACCGTTTCAGGAGTTGTTCCAGACTTACTGATAACAACAAAAAGTGTTTTTGAGTAGTTGAGAATCGAGTCGAGATTGGCAATGAGCTCAGGATCGACATTATCAAGGACGTGAAGTTGAGGTCCTCCTCTTTTTGAAGCGGGAATCTGATTCCATGAGAGTGGTTTTAGCGCCTGCATGAGCGCAGTAACGCCGAGAGCAGAGCCACCGATACCCAGCACGACAATATGTTCAAATGATCCACGAACCTTTTTGGCATAAGATACAATATCCTTCGTAACGTCGGATGGATGCACTAGATCGAGAAATCCCTGCCCGCGACGTTGAATATCATGCAGGTATCCACGCAGGAGTAGACCCGAGGAAAGAATATCTTTCTGCTTCAGACCATGTGTCTTAAGGGCATGAAGATGTGTAAGGGAAAGACTAACCATAGGAAAGGATCATTTTTTAGAAGATTTTTGCTTAGCTAATCCCTTAGTTTTTGAGGCTTTTTCCCAGTCCGCAAGAAACTTCTGAATGCCGATGTCGGTCAGCGGATGCTGAAATAGCTTCATAAAGATAGCATAGGGAATGGTGCAGATATGAGCACCCAATATTGCCGCCTCAGTAACATGTCGAGGATGTCGTACGCTGGCGACGATTATTTCTGTCTTGAACTCATACTCTCTATATATATCAGTGATTTCTTCGATAAGCGTCATGCCATCCTGACCTGCATCGTCTAGTCTTCCTATGAATGGGCTTACGAAAGTTGCTCCAGCTTTAGCAGCCAAGAGTGCCTGATTTGCAGAAAATACGAGAGTGATGTTAACGTGAATGCCCTTGGAGCGTAAGTAGCGGCAAGCTTTCAGGCCGTTTGGGGTCATTGGTAGCTTCACGCAGATGTTTTTCGCCCATTTACTATAAGCTAAACCCTCCTTGATCATTCCCTCATAGTCCAAAGAAATAACCTCGGCACTTACAGGACCATTAACTAGCTTTGAGATAGCTTTGACGCGAGACTCGAAATCAACACCTTCCAACGCGACGAGCGTAGGATTGGTAGTGACTCCATCTAAAAGACCAAGGGAAGCCGCGTCGGCGATCTCTTGGATATTGGCGGTATCGAGGAATAGTTTCATGAGCAAAATATACTCCTATTCAAAGCAGGATTCCACTCAAAATCGTAAATGAAACTTAAGCTGTAGCTCGAGCCAAAAGTGACTTCTTTCTTGCAGCGTTGTTCTTGTGAATGATGTTCTTCTTCATGGCCGTGTCGATGACAGAAAAGGCCTTAGGAAGCATCGTAATAGCAGTAGCCTTGTCTCCCTCCTTAGCAACCTTCAATACGTCCTTAACAGCCTTCTTGAGGTCTGCACGTGTCTTGTAGTTGCGTACTTTAGCCTTGAGAGACTGACGCATGGACTTCTTGGAAGCTGAAAGATTAGGCATAAAAGGATCGTTTTTCAAAAATAAAGCAGACCAAATATAGTGATGGTAGAGCCTGATGTCAAATATATTTGCATAAAGCACCCCAATTCAAGAAAAATTCAACAATTATTCAAGAAAATGTCATGGTTTTGTTACTTTTGTGGTGTACAACGGGTATAGGTACACAGATTGAGGCAGCAGAAAAGAAGCATAAGGCCCTCAGGGGGAAAAAGTTGACAAGAGTACAAAAGTTAGTATAGAATCATCACCTTGCATCATTACTTCATTACTTTTATGCATATGCAAAACGTAAACGCACGCAGATTGGCGACGAAAATTCTTTCATCGCTCGTAGCTCTCACACTCGTCCTTCAGCCAATGGCTGCAGGTGCAACGGCTGTGTCTGACTCATGGCTCCAGATGATCAATGGATCATCTTCATCCGTCGGTACATCTACATCTGCACCTCAGTATCCAAGTATCTCAGGTGTTTCCGCCTCAAAGTGGAAGGTTACCTCTTCGGATACGACAGTTGTTACGTATACACTTGGTGCCTATGCATCAAATCTTCAGGTAAATGTATATGGAAACAACGCGACTCGCCCTATCGCAACGCTGTATGATGCATTCCAGAATGCTGGAACATACACATCAAGTTGGAATACATCAGGCGTCGCAGTTGGTACGTACAAGATTGAAGTAAAAGCAACAAACGCACTCGGCGTCGTTGCAGTAGGTTCAACAAAAGTCTATGTCGTACCTAGTGCCTCAAAAGCAGCAACACTTACGAACGTAAACGTTGCCCCATCAGTATTCTCAATAGGACAGTCTACACAGATTTCATTCACGACAGATGTTACATCACTCGTAACGGTAAACGTTATGCCGGTTGGATATGATGCTGTTACTACAGAGCCAATCTTTTCTCAGGATGTTTTGATGTCTGGTTCAAGTTCACGATCAGTCTCATGGAATGGAACAGATAAGAATGGTACATATGTAGCTGCCGCTGATTATATCGTTCTCGTTGCAGCGATAAATGATCAGGCCGCCGTATTCTCTCCAGAAAAGACAGTACGATTTGACGGTCAGGGCTATACGCCAATCGCCGTCCGACCAGGTGTCTCTATCTTCGATGCCGCACCAAATCCATTCGACTCAGTAAACCAGAGCATGGCAGTCAAGTTCAATCTTGACGCTCAGGCAACGATCTCGGTCGCCGTGAAGAACCAGTACGGCGCTACGGTATTTACCGATACAAAAGCAGCGAGCACAACACAGATTGGATTCAACCAGTATATGTATGGCGGACAGGTAACAACATCAGTCGATCAGGGTCGAACTGCTCCTTACGCTAAGGATGGTAACTACACTATTACACTTACAGCCGCAAACTCAGCCGGTACATCTACGGATTCACGCTCATTCACGGTAGTGAACAACCCGGCACAGGCTGTAATTCAGGTCACACCAAGCACAACAATTTCCGGAACAACATTCACTCCAAATCCGTTCAATGTTCAGACGCAGAACGCAACGGTAAGCTACACATTATCAGGAAGTGCACTCGTAGAGTTCAATGTCTACAGCAATGGTGGACTTGTATATACAACGGGAAAAGTAAGCAAAAGCGCGGGCTATAACTCAACGGTATACACTGGTTACAATCAGAGCGGATCACTTCTTCCTGCTGGAACGTATACGTACGATGTTCGTGTCTACGATGTATCAACCGGTGCATTCACAACACAGTCACCAAATGGTTCATTCCAGGTTACAAATTATGTCGCCCCACAGCCACCAGTTATCCCTACAATTTCCGGAACAACATTTACTCCATATGTTTTTCATGTAAAGACGGAGAACGCTACAGTAAGCTACGCATTATCAGGCAGTGCTCTTGCAGAATTCAATGTCTACAGTAACGGGGGACTTGTATATACATCAGGCAAGGTGAGTAAGAGTGCAGGTACAAACTCAACGGTATACACTGGTTACAATCAGAGCGGATCACTTCTTTCATCTGGATACTATACCTACGACGTTCGTCTCTATGATGCATCAGGCGTATTCATGACACAGTCACCAAACGGTTCATTCCAAGTAGTGAATGATCCAACAGTCGTAACTCCACCAGCATCACCAAAGCCTTATTTTTCAGCAGTTTCATTCACACCAAATCCACTCAACGTAAGAACTCAGAATGCTACATTGAGCTACAATCTCTCAACAAGCGGATCAGTACGATTGAATGTGTTTACAAATTCCGGCTCATTGGTTTACTCCGGATCACAGACAAACGTAAACGCGGGCTTGAATAACCTCGTCTACCAGGGCTTCAACAATAGTAATTCACTTCTTCCTACGGGTAGTTACACCTATCAGCTGATCAGCTATGCCTCAACAGGCGAGCAGGTTGATACGGCTAACGGTTCATTCCAGGCTACGAACGACTCAGTTGTCGTTGTCACACCTCCTACGAATACAACTCCATACTTCCAGTCAGTAAACTTCACACCGTCAACATTTGATGTTCGAAATACGAACGCAAGTATCTCATTCTCTCTCCAGAATAACGGATATGTTGCCTTCAAGGTTGAGGATTTGAACGGAAATACCGTATATAACATGTCTAGCCTCGGAGGTATTACGTACCTTCCGAATATGACACACACCCTTACCTACACGGGAGTAAACAATAATGGTACATTGCTCTCTTCTGGAACATACCGATACGTCATCACCTCTACCGCACCGAACGGATCAGGTAGTGACGCTAAATCTGGCTACTTCACAGCGGTTAATAGCACACCAGCACCTACACCATCATATGATGAGATCTCATCATACAGCTTTTCACCATCAACATTTGATCCACGATACGGATCCGCTACAGTATCATTCTCGCTTGTTGACTCAGTATTCGTCGTCTTCAGAACAGAGGATCTTAACGGCAACACTCAATACGAGAGATCAGCTTTCTACTCAAGCGGCTACAATAGCTTCTCATACGACGGCCGTGATAGTAACGGTAACATCCTGACAAACGGTACTTACACCTATAAGCTTCTCGTCTTCAAGGGAAACGGCACGCTCGAGGCAAAGCAGGGTAACTTTGGTATCACAGGTCAGACACCAACGCCTACGCCTTCAAACGTTCCATACATTTCAGGTCAGTTTGTTACGCCAAATCCATACAATCCAGACCAGGGACCGTTGAGATTGAACTACACACTTTCCACTCAGGCATATACAACAGTAACGATCTTGAAGGATAGCAATATCGTAAAGACACTCAAGGTGAATCAGCTCGAGAATGGTGGAGCTAACTCAGCAGTATGGGACGGTAGATTCCCGGATAGCAGATTTGCAGCCGGCGCAACGGCCACTCCAGGTGCATATATCATGAGAATAGCTGCATACAACAACTATGGCAGTGCTCAGACCACAGATGTCGTGTTCACCGTCTCAACAGCTGCCCAGGCAGTATGTGCAGGATTCAAAGACGTATCAGTAACATCTGCATACTGCAGTGCTATTGAGGAGATGAAGAGACTCGGAGTATTCGCTGGATACAGCGATGGTACATTCCGTCCAGAAACTCCAATCAACCGTGCAGAAACAGTGAAGGTTATCATGATGGCCCTCAAGTATAACGTACCTACATCAGGATGGTGGTTTGACAGCGCAGGATTCAGAGATATCAACTCGGCCGCATGGTACACTCCATATCTCGCAGCTGCTCGTATCTATGGAATCATCAATGGTTACCCAGACAATACATTCAAGCCAGCAAACACGGTAAATCGTGCTGAGATGTTGAAGATCTTCCTCGAGGGCGCAAGCATTGGTAAAGCATACGTAAAGTGTGAAAAACCATATGCAGATAATACTGCAGGAAAATGGTTCACGGGCTACGCATGTATCGCAAGACAGTACTCACTCGTCGATGCAGTTAACGGTCAGTTCATGGGCGCAAAGCTTATGACACGTGGCGACGTAGCAATCATGATCTATCGTGCTCAGATCCTTGGACTTCTCAACAATCTTCCTCCAAAGAAGCAGGTTCAACTTCCACAGCTTTCAAACTATGGAGCCGGAGTATTTAATCCAAGTCAGGTACAGACAACAGTAGACAAGCTTGCGATATTTCCACCGCCAGCAGTCATTCCTAAGTACTAAACACGGAGTAAAGCGAAGTGTTCTGTTCCCGTTTTTCTTCACTTAAAAAATAAGACATAATCCACTCGGACCACACACGGGTGGATTTTTGTATAGCGCAAATAAATGACATACAAAAAAAGTATGCTAACATTAGGCTACTCATAACCTCAACTCACATGAAATTCAAAGGTCTCTTCACGGGCTTACTCGCCGGCACAGCCGTAGGCATGTTCTTCGCACCAAAAGCAGGAAAAGATATTCGTACAGGTATCCAGAAGGAACGTGCAGCAGGAGGTACGGGTCTCAACGAACTCGGTAAATCAGCAGGCGCTGTTGGAACTGGATTCTGGGGCTTTCTCAAAAAGAATTCCGCTAAGGCAGAGAAGGTAATAAAGAAGGAGATGAACGAGCTAAAGAAAAAGTAGAAACAGTCTACTTTCTCAATGTCTTCATCATAGCCACCTTGGTATCGATGAGTTTTTTCGTACCGATATCTTTGCGATAGAAGACGGGGCCTTCAATGTGCGACGCCACGCTTTCGGCTAACTGTTCTGCCTCGGCGATAGTATCACCAACGCCCACAACGGCTATAGCACGCGATCCACAGAGCTCGAGTTCACCTGATTCGCGCTCATCAACTGATCCATAATATAAACGTACACCGGCCGGAACATCAGACGGCAGCGTAACAAGCTCGCCTTTTGTCGGTTCATCAGGATAGCCATGAGGAACGATATATTTACAGACAGTCGCCTTCGATCCGAACGAGACATGAATCTGATCAAGTGATCGATCGATCATGGCGCTGCACAACTCCAAGAAGTCAGTTTCAAGGAGCGGTAGGGTATTCATCGCCTCGGGATCCCCGAAACGCATGTTGTACTCGATCAAACGCACGCCATTTTTTACAGCAATAAAGCCTCCGTACATAATGCCACGATAGAACTCACCGGTTTCTTTGTGGAGAGCCTCCTGTACCATCTGCGTGATAACGCGCGCCTCGTCGGCATCCTCGGTTCGCAGAAACGGCAAGAGGTGGTCGCGGTCACTATAGGTTCCCATACCTCCGGTATTTGGACCTTTATCATCAACGAATGCTCGCTTATGGTCCTGTACGATTGGCATATCGACAGTATGAATACCATCAGCAAAACTCATCAGGCTAAACTCCTGTCCAATGAGCTTTTCCTCAAGAACCACACGGCCAAACTTCGAGATACACTCACTCACGAAATCCATTCCTTCTGCGATCGTTTCAAAATGGTCGCCCTGAACCCTCACACCCTTGCCACCCATGAGGCCATCAGCCTTAATGACAAATTCGAGTCCGTCCTTTTCGAGACCTTTCGCAAAATGCTCAGCTTCTTTTGCATCGCTAAACACGCCATATCGTGGATTGCCTGGAATCTTGTATTTTGCCAACAGATCCCTCGTAAAAGATTTGGAGGCTTCAAGCTGAGCCACTTTTTGGAACGGCGCAACCGCATCAAAACCAGCTACCAGAAGTGCATCGGCCAATCCATTACCGATCGGATCCTCGGGACCGATAACGACAAAATCAGGACACACCTCACGTGCATAGGTCACGACTTCTTCATTGCTCATGAGATTACCAAGATGATACCCCTGAGCCATGTGCATGATGCCTGGATTTTTCGTCTTCGCAAAAACATAAAGTTCAGCCCCTTGAGGGCTCCTCAAAATCGTCTCAGCCAAGACATGTTCACGGGCGCCGCTACCAACGAGTAGTATTTTTTTCATAATCCAGCGAGGGTTAAGAAAACTAAATGAGAGTCAGTTGATCGTCGGAAGATTTATCAAACTCGCCATTATCCGATCTATCTGCTGTTGAACGGGCGATGTCCATTTCTTCTATTCGCTGTTCGGTAATATCTTTTGTAGGATACTTACCATCCATGCAGGCCGCACAGAATTTGGTAATATTTTTATTTCCCTCATGGGCGGACCAGATCAGGTCCTCTAGTTTTTGGTAGAACAATCCATCGGCCCCAATAGTTTTGCATATCTCATCGATACTAAGCTTATTGGCGATGAAGTCCTTCTTGCTTGGCATATCGACACCATACACACACGGACTGCGAAGCGGAGGAGCGGAAGAGGCAAAGTACACGCTTTTGGCGCCGGCCTCGCGGACGATCTGAATAATTTTTTTACAGGTATTTCCTCGAACAATAGAGTCATCAACAAGGAGAATATTTTTCCCACGAATCTCTAACTCAATAGGCATTAACTTATACTTGATGCTTTTTTTACGAATAGCCTGACCAGGCATAATAAATGTTCGGCCGATGTATCGATTTTTAATAAGTCCTTCTCGGTACTTAAGACCAAGCTCTTCGGCTACGGCAAGCGCACTAGAGCGTGCAGTGTCCGGAACCGGCATGACGACGTCGATCTCCAACTTATCTCGATCGATCGCCTCACGAATCTGTTTCGCCAAGGCGGTACCCATACGCAAACGAGTCTTGTATACGCTGATTTTATCGATAACAGAGTCGGGACGAGCCAAGTAAACAAACTCAAAGATACATGGCGCCCAGTCTTTCTCGACACACTGCTTGCGATGAAGATCGCGATTCATATCCACATAAACGACCTCTCCGGGCTGTACATCGGCGATGATATCAAATCCAAGACCAGCCAAGGCGACGCTCTCTGAGGCAAATACATATTCCGATCGCAATGAGTCATTTTTTCGCTCACCAATAACTAAAGGACGAAGGCCATTTGGATCACGGAAGGCGATCATGCCATGATCGGCAATCATCATAATGCAGGAGTAGCTACCCTTCAGTCGCTTAAAGACGATCTTCATAGCATTGAAGATATCCTCAGGATCCAATTTGAGCTTATTAATTTTAAGAATTTCATTGGCAACAACATTCAAGAGTACCTCGGAGTCAGATGAGGTATTCAAATATCGAATATTATCACGAACAATCTCTTCCTTGAGTTGTTCGTAGTTCGTCAAATTACCGTTGTGAATCAGGGCGATTCCAAAAGGGGAGTTAACAAAAAACGGCTGAGCCTCTGCCGCATCGAAACTTCCTGCAGTCGGATATCGAACATGCCCAATACCCATTGGACCCTTGAGACGAAGCATATTTTTCGTGTGAAACACATCTCGAACGAGGCCATTTCCCTTCTTAAGGTTAAAGTGTCCATCGAATGTCATGATACCTGCAGAATCCTGTCCTCTATGCTGGAGTGTTGTTAATCCGTCGTAAATCTCTTGTGCGATATCGCCGTTACCCATGATTCCGAGAATTCCACACATAGGAGAGGGGGTTGTAAAAAGGAAAAATAAAAGCCTCTGAAGACTTTTCGGTACAGCTAGTATACGTGAATTTCAGCTTCGTGCAAGGTGGAAATGCACGATTATGCCGAAGGAGACTCTTCCTCCTTTAGGCGCCTAGCGGCCTTGAGAATGTTTTCCATCAAGCAGGCGACCGTCATCTGGCCCACGCCACCTGGAACGGGTGTGATAAAGCTGGCCTTCTTTGAAACTTCCTCGAAATCAACGTCTCCACAGAGGGTTCCATCGGCGCGACGATTAATACCCACATCCACTACGACGACTCCCTCTTTTACCATATCAGCCGTAATGAGCTTTTCCTTTCCAACGGCGACACACAGGATATCCGCACGGCGAGTATGGGAAGCTAAATCTTTCGTGAGAATATGGCAGACCGTTACGGTGGCACCACGATTAAGGAGCATAATAGCCAGGGGTTTTCCTACGATATTACTCGCTCCGACCATTACTACCTCCTTACCGGAGACCTCGATATCGTAGGCATTCAAAAGTTCGATAACACCCGTAGGGGTACATGGCGCGAGTTGTTCAAACTGACTACCCAAAACCATCTTTCCAATATTGTAAGCCGTAAAGCCATCTACGTCTTTCTTCGGATCGATGGCCTTCATGACGAGCGGCATATCGATATGTTTCGGTAATGGTAGCTGTACTAATACACCATGAACGCTCTTGTCGGCGTTAAGCTCGTGAATCTTGCCAATTAAAAAATCAGTCATTACGGAATCGTCAAACTTCATATGTTCAGAAATAATATCACTTTCTTTACAGCGCTTAAGTTTTTGTCGAATATAAACGCTACTAGCCGGATCCTCTCCGCACTGAATAACGACAAGTTTAAGTTTCATGCCCTGTGAGCTAAGCTCCTCTACACCTTCTCGCACGCGAGCAAGTACCGTTTCAGCTACCATTCGTCCATCAAGAAGTTGCATAGGGATGTGAAAATGTTTAAAGTAAGAGCAAATTCAGCATAACAGATTTTTCTATGTTGTGGAACATATTTTCATTCAAAACGTCAGACGGTCTCGATCTCTACGGTGGCTTAATTAAGGCTAAAAAGTCACAAGCGAAGCATAGTAAAGCAGAAAAAACGATCGTAGTTCACGTTCATGGCATGACGGATTTTTTCTATGATGGGAAGCTTGTAGAGACAGTGGCTCAGGCGGCAAATGCCGCCGGGTATGATTTTTTTGCCTTTAATAATAGGGGAATGGGATCCGTCTCGCTTATAAGTAAACAATTCCTTGGAACATCATTAGAGAAGTTCGAGGACTGTACCTACGACATCTCGGGGGCGCTCCAGGCGCTTCGAGGACT
The DNA here is from genome assembly GCA_026395555.1 of Candidatus Peregrinibacteria bacterium. Classification (GTDB taxonomy): domain Bacteria; phylum Patescibacteriota; class Gracilibacteria; order UBA1369; family UBA12463; genus CALREA01. The sequence continues at coordinate 51,394 of JAPLYO010000015.1, forward strand.
CGGCTATGAGAAATTTATACTCTCTGGCCACTCTACTGGATGTCAAAAAATTACCTACTATGCGTCGGAGGTGAAGAAATTTTCTATTGAGGCATTGATACTCATGTCTCCCGCCGATGACCTCGCGGTGCAAAGGAAGGCACTCGGAAATAAGTTCGAAAAATATTTCAACGAGGCGAAGAAGTTAGTGCAAGACCATAATGGCGACACAATTCTTCCGTCTGAATTCAAGACACCAATGTGGTCGGCCAAGCGTTTTTATCATCTCTTCAAGGAGACGTCGGTAGAAGGAAATATTTTTAACTACGAAAGACCTATTACGATGACGGGAAAAATCAAGCGACCAATCATGGCTTTATTTGGATCAGAAGAACAGTACGCCGTAATGTCACCAAGTGACATGTTAAAGAAAATCGCGAACTCATTCGCAGATGCAAAATCAAAAACAGTCCTAATACCAGGCGCGGACCACAGTTTCCATGGCGAGGAAAAAGCTCTCTACGCTGCGCTCAGGAAGTTCTTCACCTCCTTATAAATATTTTCAGCGGACTCATCTCGTGATGCAGCGATACGAACGCGCTTCCAATCGTGTCTCATGGCTAGATGCGAGAAATTGACGCGTGCACGTTCGACAAGTTCATTGTCAGACTCGTGAATATGGGACTCTTCTCGTGCCTTCATAGCTCTCTCTCCCTCGAGCAGGAGCGCAAAGTCTTCATGCCGCAGATCGCGATTGAGCATTTCCAGCCACGCCTCGTCAGCTCCTTTCGTCATACCCCAGGCTATGCCAGTTCCAATATAATCCTCGGCAATCACGATCTTGCCTTCAGAAAGCCACGTATCGAGTGTCGGTTGAAATTGAAAACGGTTAAGTGCAAACCACATCTGGAGCTCCTCTTCGCTAATTGACTGCTTTTGATTGGTGCTATTTCGTAGGAAAGAATTGAGATATCTGCCGGTTGGCTCAAGGTCATACACGGGAAATTTGATGTACACGGCATCATAGCCTTCTTCGCATAGTCGCTTCGTCAGCAAATGCGCATGAGTCGTTTTTCCGATATTATTAATTCCGTAGAAGGTGATGAGTTTGCCAGATTGCATAATCAATACGTAATGAAAACAAATAATTATCCGTGGGTATATCCTCCGGTACTTCCAAATCCACCTCGGCTTTCCTTCGTCATCTCATTCACCTCTTCGAACTGGAATTTTTCAATTTTTACAAATACTCCTTGTGCAATCTTCTCGCTACGAGCAACGGTTACAGCTTGATCACAAAAATTGTACACCTGAACCTTAATTTCATCTGTAGGTCCGCAGTAGTCATGATCGATAATGCCAATTCCATGGGGAGTAAGTAATCCTTTTTTCTTCGGCGCACTGCTCCTAGAGGCGACTACGAGCATGTATCCTTCTGGTACCTCAATCACTACATTCGCAGGAATTAAGCCGAGACTTTTTGCCTCGATGATAACCTCTTCTCTCGCGACAAAATCAAAACCAACCGCACCATCCGTTTCATACATCGGAAGGGGGAGCTTCGAATCAATACGTTTTATCTTTACCTGCATGCCGTCACACTATCAACCGACCTCAAAAAAGGCAATATGGATACGAAAAGTATTCCAATAATATGAATTGGTGTAATAATGATATTTTCCGTACGTACGGAGAATTGTAATCTTTCATAAAAAAGGCTATCCTCAGACGCGCTCTATAACTTTAGCTAAAATATGACTACTCAAACACCGAGAAAAGACCTGCCCCAGGGGAAAGCATTGCTAGGTCTCCCCATCGACTTCGCGCCCGGAGGACAGGCGGTACTTGAGGGCGTGCTCATGCGCAGCCCGAACTACATTGCTGTAGCGGTACGTAACCCTCAGGGGAAGATTGTTTTTGACAAAAAAGCCTACAAGCCGTGGGGAAAATATTTCAAATTTCTCGCACTGCCACTTGTGCGTGGCATGATTGGTATTTGCGAAATGATGATTATCGGATTTAAGGCTCTCAACTTTTCCTCTGAGGTTTTTATGCAAGAAGAAGAACTTCCGGTAGACGCTCCCAAGAAAGAGACTACAGCAACTGATTCTGTTCTTTTTGCATTTTCACTGATATTTGCTTTTGCGATGAGTATTTTTCTCTTTAAATTTGTTCCGCTTTTTATCACAACGCAACTGCAGAACTTCTTTCCGATCGTAAAAAATAATTACCTCGTTTTTAATCTGATTGATGGGGTGATTAAGCTTGGGCTTTTCGTCGGCTATCTCGCGCTCATGCTTCTTTCGAAGGAGATGAAGCGCGTATTTGAGTACCATGGCGCCGAGCATAAAGCCGTCTGGACCTATGAAAAAAATCTCGACCTCACGGTAGAAAATGCCAAAATGCAAACTCGGCTCCATCCTCGTTGCGGCACGAGTTTTATTATTATTGTCTTTGTAATTAGTATTTTTGTGTACATGTTCCTTCCAAAACAGGACACTTTCATCATGAACTTCCTTCTCAGAATCGCCATGCTACCCCTTATCGGTGGCGTAGCCTATGAAGTCCTCAAATGGAGCGCCCGACGCACGGACAACGCCTTCGTACGCATCCTCGTAGCCCCGGGCCTCCTTCTCCAGAGGATAACTACTCAGGAACCCGACGACAGCCAGCTCGAGGTCGCCCTCCGCGCACTAGAGGCTACGATTGAATTGGAGCAGACCGGATTGGAGACTCCCGCAAAACTAGCTCCCGAGCTAGTCTAGTCACATGATTCCGTAAGATCAAATAAAGAAAGAGCCACCCGACAGGAGTGGCTCTTTTAAAATTCAATATCGTAAACCCTTACTTCAACGCCTCCATAATGCTAGGAATAGAAACGTTCATTCCAGGTCCCATAGTAGTAGCAAGTGATACCTTCTGGAGGTATGTGCCTTTTACTGAGGCAGGCTTGACGTCCATGATGGACTTCATAAGTGCGAGGAAGTTTTCCTCAAGAGCTTTTTCGCTGAATGATACTTTGCCGAAGAGGTTGTGAATAACGGCGAACTTGTCGACACGGAACTCAACCTGACCCTTCTTGATCTGTTCGATAGTCTTGACGATTTCTGGAGTGACCGTACCAGCCTTTGGGTTAGGCATGAGACCCTTCTGACCCAAAATCTTAGCAACCTTACCGAGAGACTTCATCATATCCGGTGAAGCAACAGCAACATCGAAGTCCAAGAATCCCTTCAAAATCTTCTCAATAAGCTCCTCATTACCGGCCTCGATAGCACCAGCAGCTTTTGCCTCCTTTGCCTTGTCTTCTGTAACGAAGGCGATTACACGAACCGTCTTACCTGTTCCATGTGGAAGGGCAACCGTTGAACGTACGTTCTGGTCTGTCTTCTTAGGATCGATACCCATCTTGGCGTGTACCTCAACGCTAGCATCGAACTTAACAGGAGATGTCTTCTTGAGCATCTCAATAGCCTCTTTCACGTCATAGATCTCTTTTGTCACCATGGCCTTGGCGGCGAGATACTTCTTTCCATGCTTCTTAACCATACAATAGGGGGTTTATGTGGTACAAACGACTATCCAGAATTGGACGATCTCCCACGAAATAATAAGTAATACGTTTAGTCTTGCTTCTTGTTATCACGCTGGATAACAAACCAGTGATACAACCACATAGGAGTGCCGAGAATGATTGAGGCAAGCCCTTCAGCGATGGATCGTCTCTGCTCATTGTCCTGCTGTTTCTTCTGTTCGTCTTCTTGATCTTTTACGCAATCTTTGTAGCTCTGACTATTCACATCAACAGGTTTAATTTCTTCAGTCTTCGCAGGAACAGCAACGGGGGTTGCCATAGGAGCTTTTACGCCATAATAAACTCCACCGAGATAGTTAGGATCACGGCAGATCTGCTTGGCGGAAGTTCCATAGTAATTTACATCAACATTCAGGAGTGCCTTCAGTGCCGTATTGACCAATCCGATGCCTCCAACCAAAAGAACGATAAGTCCGATGAGTGAGACAAGGTAGAGATATACGAGTCGAATGACCTTCCATTTGTGTGTTGTAGCTTCCATGAGAGAGAAGTTATAAAAAATTAACCCTCAACCTCGACACCCATATTTCGAGCTGTACCGGCGATAATGCTCATAGCTGCCTCGATGCTGTTAGCATTAAGGTCAGGCATTTTTGTCTCAGCAATTTCTTTGAGCTGAGCCTGAGTAATCTTACCAACCTTCTGCTTATTAGGAACTGGAGATCCTTTTGGAATGCCAAGTGCCTTGCAGATAAGGTTAGAAGCTGGAGGAGTTTTGGTAATAAATGTGAAGCTGCGATCTTCATAAACCGTGACAACGGCTGGAATCGTCATATCTCCCATTGCCTTTGTTCGGGCATTGAACTGAGTACAGAACTCCTGGAGATTAAGACCGTGAGGACCGAGAGCAGTACCAACTGGTGGTGCTGGATTTGCCTTTCCGGCAGGGATTTGAAGTTTAACGAGAGCCTTAATTTTTTTCACAGGAGCCATAAAGTTTTTCAGTCAAATATAAAAAAGTGCAGTGTATTTTTACAGGAACTCACGTAGATTTGCAAGCCAATATTCTCGAAACTATGCCATCAAAAACTCAATGAACTTCTTGAAGAACTCGTGGCTTGCTTTTGGGTAGGAGAATGAGTAGACCCGATTGCCCGATAACACGGTCAAAAAGGCAGTTCCAAGGCGCTTTGAGTCGTTCAGGTAGAAGGAGGTTGTCCCGAAGGAGTTCGTCTCATTCAGCTTTATATCTGGCGCATAAAGGGAAGCCTTCTGTCGTAAACTCTCGTAGAATGACTTTGCCCTCGCATCGTCGGCGAGAAGGAACTCGCTGATGACGCCATAGACGTTTTTGCCATCCGTAAGATGAAACCGAACTTTTGAGAGATTAACGGTGCCACTAAGATCTAGAAGCTGAAAAAGAAGTCCCTCGGCGCTTACTCGCTCTAAATGCATGCCCTCAAAGCCCATCTGAACCAGCTGTTGCTCGGTAATTTTCTCTATCTTATAAGAAGAGTTGTCTAAAAAAGAGGAGACCTCTGACTTTGGAGTGGCGCCCACGGCCGGCGGAGCGTCTGGGGAAGCAGGGGTTGTAGAGGTGGAAGGAGCGATATCTGGCTGAATGGTGCCGGTCTGCGTACCTCCAGTGCTCGTATCAGCCGCAATCTGCCCGCCGCCGGTAGAGGAGAAGGGATCTGCCGCTCCAGGAGAAGTAGAAGACGCTGCATCCTGCATAGCACTCGGAGGGATAACGGAACTCCATCCATTTTGAAGCTGACTATTGGTCAAAAATTCAGCCAACAAGACAACGACCAACACGGAGAAAAATATGGTGAATACGGTTGTTTTTTGCATAGTGAGGTAAGAAAAAACTATGTTTGAAGGATATTCTCAAAAACTACTTCTTGCGAACCTGTGTAAAGTCGAGCTCGACAGGTGTCTCTCGGCCGAAGATACTAATAAGTACCTTAACCTTACCCTTCTCCTCATCTACCTTCGTAATAATACCATCGTAGTTGACGAAAGGTCCCTCGAGAATAACGACATGGTCCGTAACGGAGAAGTCGATTTTGAACTTAGGCTCAGCTTCACCCATACGTCGTTTAATGACTTTGAACTCGTCTTCTGAGACGGGAATTGGCATCGTGCCTCCCGCTCCTACGAATCCGGTAACATTTGGAGTATTTCGAACGACATACCATGACTCATCGCTTACGATCATGTCCACGAGGACGTAGCCTGGAAAAATTCGTTTTTTGATGGTTTTTGGCTCACCCTTTTTGATGATAATTTGGCTTTCTTCAGGCACAACGACATCAAAAATAAAGTCCTGCATTCCAAAAGTCTCAACGCGCTGCATGAGGGACTCCTTTACGGCATGCTCGTATCCTGAGTAGGTATGAATAGCGTACCAATGTCGACCGGTGTGCTGTGCTTGTTTTGCCATAAAAAATGAAGAAAAAGGGATTGAATTATCGAAGATTGAGAAGGTACTGATAGCCCATATTGAAGCCATAGTCCAAAACGGCAATAATGACAGCCGAAGCTAGAACAAAGCTAAGAACAATTCCGCTAAGTCTAATGGCCTGATTTCTGGTAGGCCAGGTTACTCGCTTAAACTCCTCGTAACTTTCACGTAAGTAAGTGATAAATGCATTGCTTTTCATAGAACGTTGGAGATTACGAAATGAAAATAGTACCTCAAAAAAGCCTTCTCGGCCAAAGAAGATACTACCAGCTTGGGGAGAATTTGCAAGGAAAAGTGGGTGGACTCTATGCGCAGCTTTACAAACAGGGGAATACGTGATACAATGACATGAAAAAATAAAAGCCAAAACCATGTCATATAAGGTAATGTCACGCGAACAAAAATCGGAGGTGTACCGAAATTTGCGACAGATCGGAATGATGACGGCGCTTCTTGCACTTGTGCTACTCATGGCAGATAGTGCTATGGCGGCCAACGCCCTGCCTCTTGGCGACGTGACAACATTTAGTGGTGGTGGCGATAGTCTCGTAGGTGATCCAGGCGGTGCGACCATCGTCGAATCTCTTGCGAATCTCGTCGGAGGATTTACGAGTACCGATAGTGGAATTATAGGAAAACTACGTGGCATCATGGCAGCAGTTGCTATCGCGATGACAATTTATTCCTCCCTCAAGATGCTTCTAGCTCAAGGAGAGGAGTCGAAAATTACAAGTGCGAAAAAAGGCATATACATGGGAATTCTTGGACTTGCTGTCATAAGTATCGCGGGTGAGTTTACAAAAATACTCTCCGTAAATAAGGAGGCCGCGCAGTATATATTTGTCGATAAGGTTGGTGGAACGTTGGCATGTTCCTATGCGAGCACCTTTCTCGGAGGCGGCGGATCATCGACAGGTACGGAACTTCTCTGTCGTGTAAATTTATTTAATGCAACTGTGAAAATAGTTATCACGTTTATTAAGTATCTTATTTCCGGTATTGCTGTGTACGAAATTATCTCATCAGCGTATCGCATTATCACGCTGGGAAGCGAGGCGAGTAATTTGGAAAGAGATAAGAAGAATTTGATCTTTGGAGCGGTCGGACTTTTGTTGATTATATTTTCAGAATCGATTATCGCGAAGGTGTTTTATAAACTTAACTTTACCTCATACAGTCAGCTCGATGGAGTGAAGCCAGCAATTGATCTATCGGAAGGTGCTAAGCAGATAGCATCGGTAGCGAATCTTGCAGTAAGTATTATCGGGCCAGTATTGATTTTAATTATTATTGGTGCCGGGATCATGTACATGGCAAGCGGAGGAAATGAGGAAAAGCAGTCACAGGCCAAGCGTGCTATTGGATTCGCTGCGGTTGGCATGCTCGTCGTGTATGGAGCATTCGGGCTAGTATCAACAGTTATTAGTGGTCAGTTTCAATAAAAAATACATATGAAAATTATGCTTAGAAAAATATTGCCAACGCTTCTCATGACGATCGTCATGGTATCTATGCTGATTTTGCCACAGATCACCGTTGCGCAATTTGCAGGTTTGGATGAGATTAATCAGCAAACGGGGCTTCCATCCGAAAAGGATTTTCTTCCACGTGGAACGAGTCCTGGAAATGATTTAGGAATTAACCGCCTCGAGGGACTGCTGCTCACAGTAGTAGATCTCGTGAAGTATCTTATCTATGGTATCGCCATTTTTCTGTTAGTATTTCAAGGATTTAAGCTTATTATCGCCGGAAAAGATATTGATACATTTAGCGAAGAAGCGAAAAAAAATGCGAAGTATAGCTTGATGGCCATACTTATAGTTTTTGTGGCGGACACGGCCATACGAAAAGTATTTTTCCCGGAGAGCGGGGCGATATTTGAAAATAACGGAGCAAATATTCAGCTCTATGGAGAGGCGGGAATCGTTCAAATTCGTTCGATATACAACATTATGGCATACCTCTCAGGAGCAATCGCCCTAGCGACTATCGTCTTCAGTGGAGTAGGCATGGCTCTAAGCGCCGGAAGCGAAGAGGGATTCAAAAAACATAAAAACAGAATTCTTTGGGCGCTTGCAGGTCTTCTCCTTGTGGGTGTGGCAGAGTTTGTCGTCAAAGATGTGCTCTTCCCGGATATAGGAACAAAACTCCCAAATATCAGTAAAGGTATGCTTCTCTTGAAGAACTTTACGAACTTCATGGCAGGCTTCGTCACAACGATATCATTCGGCGTCACGCTCTATGGTGGATTCCTCTATGTCGTAGGAGGAGTGAGCGAAGATAGTCTCGGAAAAGCAAAGAAGGCGATCGTCGGTGGCATAGTGGGTATTCTCCTCTCGGCCGCGGCGTTTGGCCTCGCTACAACGCTCATTCAGGCTGATAGTAGTGGTACTACTATCGCACCGGTCGGCCAGGCGCCGGCAGGTATACCAAGTGTAGCTTCACCTACAAAATAATATAGCAATCAGTCAAACAAAGACGATGGATGATAAAGCCAAATAGGCGTACAATAGAGAGAAGTACAAATAGCAAAATAAAGTATAAACAATGAATCAGATCGCAAAACAACACGGAAAAAAGAAAAATAATTTTTTCAAAAAAGTGATCGTCTCGCTGACGATGCTTTTTATGATCAGTGGATCGATTCAAATGGTCGCGGCGGCAAGTATAACCGACACGCTCGGAAGCGTAGTTGATAAGTTATTTACGACGGATACCGGAACAGGCATCGTCTCACTTACAGATTTTAAAGGAGGTCTCTCGGCACCCTCAACAGAAGGATATGACGCGAAGCTTACTGAGGTTACAGACGCTCGTACATTTATCGTGAAGGTTGTTAAGTACGCCCTGAGTTTTTTGGGATTAATCGCCGTGTTGATTTCTATCTATGGTGGAGTGAGAATCCTCACCTCGGCAGGTGAGTCTGATGGCGTAGAAAAAGGAAAAAAAGCAATCACCTATGCATTAATCGGTATCGTTGTAATCCTGGCATCATACGCCATCGTTAATACGGTACTGCAGGCGCCTGGTGGAGCACCGGCGAACGTACAGACACAGACAGGTACGCAGTCGGCGCTGGGCTTAGGACCGGCAAGTGGAAATAACTCACAGGCAAGTAGAGTGTATAATTTAGCGATCAATGTAATTAAGACATACCAGAACTATGCTCAGGGGGCTCTCGCGATCGAGGGTATCCAGCAGAGTATAGACAAGATCTGGAATGGCGTAAGTTTTAGTAATCAGAGCGTTGCGAACAGCGCTCTTTCACAGATACAAAATAATTATAATTCCATCGCTGAAACGTTGAGCGCAGCGGCCAATCGTAGCACAGAGCTCTCGGTACTTACTGACATGGTTCAGTATCAGAGTTTATTCGTAAAGAAATGGATCGATACTCGAAGATCAGAGATGAGCGCAGTGGCAAATGCAGCACTTTCTGGCGCAGGTGTAACGGCAGGTTCAACAGGTGATAATCTCACGACATTCAACGGAGACTTCGCGCTCTATGGTAAGTATTTCGTCGGAAAATATGGCGAACTTATTGTAGCCCTAAAGGATGGTTCATATGATATCAATGGTTCAAAGGTAGACATTGGAATCAACGCCATGAAGACACAGTTGGCCGGCGATTTTGATACTCAAATGGATAAATATTCTAAAGAGCTCGCTGATATCAAAAACAGCCTCTCTCAGGCAGATGGAACATTGACAATCACGGATGCGGGAAGAGCGATTTTTGAAAAAATATACACAACAGACTCCGGTGTGGCCGATATGATCCTCCAACTTAAGAAGGATAAATTGTCGCCAGTAGATAGTAAAAAAACACTCAAGGATTTGGCAACAAATCTAGGAAGTCTGTATGAAATTCTTAAAGATCTAAAAGGCGTTGACGTTAAATTGGCGGCAAGTATCAAGGAGGGAAACGCGCCGCTCATTGTTACCTTCAGAACACAGGGTTCAAAAGATCCATCAAACCTCTCAATTATTGATGATAATATTTTCTGGGATTTGGATGGTGACGGAAGCTTCGGTAAGACAGGAAAAGAGGTGAATAGTATTGGTTGCGTAGAGCCAAAATCAGCAGTAGCTACTTGTATTTACAAAAAACCGGGAACGTATCATGTTGCCGTAAGAATTAAGAGTGCATCGCCGGACAATAGTGTTATCGAGGGAATTCAGTATGTTGATATCAAGGTAAATCCGGCACGTGCTCGATTTAACTTACAACTTATTTCTACGAATAATAATCATGAAGAGATAATTCCTATCACGGCATATGACAAGAATGGTCTGCTCAAGATCGATCGTGCTCGTGTTCAGCTCGCTTTTAGTGAGATTCAGAAGAGTCTAAAATTTAGTGCTACCGGAACGATTTCTGGTGATACTACGAAGCTTGATGATGGAACGGATCTTTCCAAACAGACGCAGGATACAATCCAGCGAGTAAAATGGTCGTTCGGTGATGGTACTGAAATTGACGACTCGCCTGCGGAAAATCCAAATATTCTCGTAGTCGATCATCCATATGCACGAAAAGGTAGTTATCAGGTCACACTCGAGGTGACGGGAAAGGATGGTATTGTAGACAGAAAGATATTTTCCGTAAATGTTGCCGATATATCGGCTATCATTAATGTCACTCCTGGATATACAGCAAAAGTGAACTCGCCAATCACCTTCACGAGTTCGGTAACGAGCGATGGAAGTAAGGTTATTGTGACAGAATGGAGTAGCACGCCGGAAAACAGCAAGCTCTCAAGTAAGCAGCCACAGTTCTCTGCGGCAATCGATAAGCCGGGAACATATACGGTTGAGTTACGAGTTCAGAACGAAAACAAGAGCGAGGCAGTTGATAAAATCGATATCACCATCGAATCAAATCCGCCCGTTGCAAAGTTTTCCGCAAAGGCCCCAGTAGCATCCAAGCCTGCAGAAATTCTGCTCGATGGATCGGAGTCGTATGATCCGGATGGAGTAGGTACAAAAATCTTGTATCAGTGGAAATTGGAGGGAGAAGAGAATAAGGATTACAAGATTCTTGACGGAAATGAAACAAATAAAACGATGCTTATTCGTTATCTTACGGTGGGAGACCACAAGGTAGAGCTCACGGTAGAAGACGAGAGTGAACGCGGAAAAACAACAAAATCATTACAAACGATTAGCATTAAATCATTACTCGATATTGTGTGGCTCGATAGCACGCAGTCGACAGGAATATTGGATGCATCCGGTGAGTCAGAGATTGCCATGGGCGTACAGAGCATAAATGGAAAGACATACTCATGGGACTTCGGAGATGGTGAGGTAGAGGACGGAGTCTTTACCACGACAGAGGCTCAGACGAAGCATATATATAAGAAGGCGGGAGTATTTACCGTATTTATGACGGTAAAAGATGATAATAACAATGAGCTCAAGGTGTCTCGTCGAATCTCCATCGGAGGAGGTGATGCTCCAATTATTTCTACGCAAGTATTGGTAAATGGTCAGGAGCCGGATGGTGCCCAGATGTTCACGGTAAATAGAGTCGACGTGATAACATTTGATGCAACGGCCTCAAAAAATCGCGATGGCACAACGAAAAATCTTGATTACTCATGGGATTTCGGTGACGGCAAGAAGAGTACAAAAGCGCTCGCGACATATTCATACAAAACGCTCAGCCCAAAAGATATTGGTTATTTCACGGCAAAGTTAACGATTTCGGATAAGTCTGATCCTACGAAGAAAGCCGAAGATACATTCAAAATAAATGTTGTCGCCCTAAAACCTCAATTGAAGACTCTCCTTGTTATTCCGCTCTCGGCCGAGTTTAAGACACCGACTCGAGTTCAGCTCAAGGCTATCGAACCAAAAGCTCCGGAGGGTTCAATCGTCTCATACCGATGGTGGTATTACGATCCAAAAGACAATACAAATGAACTCGGATCTCAGATCACAACAACTCCGGAAACAACATTAACTATTGGAACGAAGGGCGAGGAGGGTGCTCAGATCACCTATGCATTTCAGGTTGAGATGCGTGACACGGAGAATCAAACCATTACGGCATCCGACATACTTGGCGCCGAGAACCTCCCAACGCTTACCGTAACGAATGGTGCAAACAAACCGCCTGTTGCGGAAATCATTGCGAGCAAAACATCAGTGAATGCAGGGGAGGCGATTACATTTACCTCAAACTCCAAGGATGTTGATGGGAAGATCGTTTCATATGTATGGGATCTCGACGGTAACGGGTTCCAGAACGACGAACCAACGACAAAGTCGAGCATTACAAAAGTATACGATTCAGTTGCTCCAGAGGGTATTAAGGTGCGACTCAAGGTTATAGATGATAGCTATGCGGAAGGAATTTCACCTCCGATTACCATTTATGTAACCTCAAAAACCACGCCACCAAAGGCATCATTTACGTCGACGCAAAAAGAAGGAACGATGGAGGTTGCATTCAATAGTACAACGATCGTCGATCCAACGCTAACATTGACTGACACGGTATGGGATTTTGATACAGCATCAATGTATAACTCGGCCGATTCAGATGGTAATGGCATCAAGGACGATGACAAGGACGCAACGACGAAGAATCCTACGCACACCTATCAAGCGCCTGGAATATATTATGTTCAGCTTTCTGTGAAGGATTCAGGTGGGATTACGAATGTGGTTAAACTTCCCGTTACGGTAAAGCCCGTAATCCAGACATCAGCATCAGGTGCTCCAGTATTTGCCATCCCTGCATCAAGTACGGTCAAGGCAGTACTGAAGACTATTCCGGCAAAGGATTTGATGGATAACAGAGTTCATCTTTCCGGAGACTCGGGAAATATCACGATCGACTACTCGATGTCACAGGGAACAATAGTGAAGTATGTCATTGATAAAAATATTTATTTTGATAGCAATAATGATGGCGTTAGCGATAACGATGAAAACTACCAAGCATTAACTCCAGGAAAATGGACGACAGATTTTCAGAAATCTTGGGGAAGAATTGGGATTAAGCTTACGGTATTTGATAAGGACGGAAGGTCATCTTCTGAGACGGTAGATGTTGTTTTTGACACACCATTAGCATCGGGAGCAAACAATGTCTTTGCTGTTCCGGGAACCTTTCAACTCGTCGGTAGTCTTGCGAGCATGTTCGGATTTGGTATACTAAGTTATAGAAGTCGCAAGAACGGTGGAAAAGTATAAATAAAAAACATAACTCACCTCACTATCATGTCAGAAACTTCACCAGATCAGTCGGTACCGACGCCAATTGTTACGGCTGCACCAGTGGCTACGACGAAGACAGCTCCTGTTGAATCAACAGGATCAAAGGCTAAAAAAATGTTATTCCTCATTCTCGGAGGAGTTTTTGCCATGTGGGCAATTCTGGTAGGAATCGGTATATCGATGGTAGGAGAAGGTGGAAAGGGAAGCGGCCTCGCAGGCTTGCTCGGCCTCCTCAGCTCCACTCCTAAAGTCGCGATCAATCAGTTCTCTATGTTTGTAACGATATTTTTTGCAGCACTTGGACTGGTAGTATTAATGTTCTTTATTACCTACCTCATCCTCAACTCACGAACAGTACAGACAGATCCACTCAAGTCGGGAAGAAAAGTGAAGACGATTGTATCGGGTATTGGACTCGCACTGATCGTTTTTGGCTGGGTCGTATCATTTGTATTTCTCACCGGAAGAGCTGATACATTTTCAAATGTAGCTATTCGTCCGGCAATCGTGACGGATCCGGCGAATACGCTTGGCCTCTCGGCACCTACGACAGTTACGTTTGATGCTACGGGATTTGGATCACTGATAAACGTACAGAAATATAAAATTATCTCCTATCTTTGGGATTTTGGAGACAACTCAACGGGCACGGGAGTAACGGTATCGCATGAGTATATAGACAAGGGTCGAAATAACGGGAACTTCACAGTATCTCTAGAGGTGACACTCCAGGATGCGGCCGGAAATCAAACAGTGAATAAGGATAACAAGATTACGATTTCCATTAAGAACGTGAAGCCAAATGTAGTCTTCAGTGCAACTCCAGAGAAGGGTTCAACGCCGCTCCAGGTATCATTTGATGCATCAGACTCCAAGGATATCGATGGACAGATCACGAAATACGAGTGGGATCTTAACGGTGACGGAAAATTCGATGATAGCACCTCAAAGACAGCGAGCTATACCTACACGACCAATGGCAAATATGAAGTTGGACTTCAGCTCACGGATAATAGTGGAGATACAAACATAGCGAAGCGAACCATTGATGTTTCTGATACATTCGCCGTGAAAGCTCTTTTTGATGCAACGTCTGAGGCAAATGGAAAATTCCTTGTTGGAAAGTCGTATATTTTTGACGCAGCAAAATCAAATAGTCCGAATGGAAAAATTACGCAGTATAGCTGGGATTTTGGAGATAATACCGGAACACAGAAGGGGAGAAATATCAGTCATGCATTTCAGGCAAATGGTACCTACGAAGTCACGCTTACCGTGACGGACGAAGCAGGAGCAACGGCGTCTAAGAGTAGAAAAATAACTGTTGGTGATGTCTCAAAAACGCCGGTTTCTAACATCATCACGACCCCTGATCTCGTAAAGGGAAAAGTAAGCGGTACCGCTCCATTCACCGTGAAGTTCGACGCCTCCAAGACGATCGATCTTAATAATGATATTGTAGAGTATGCATGGGATTTTGATGGTGATGGTAATCCAGATAAGTTTGGTGAATCAGTTACAAATATCTTCCCCGACAAGGGAACATTTATCGTAGGCCTTACGGTTACAGACTCGCAGGACAATCAAGTGAAGTCTCAGGTAACAGTTGAGGTTACAGCTCCGGGAATGCAGGCAAAAATAAATGCTACCCCAATCACGGGAGTCGTGCCGCTAACCGTGAAGTTTGACGCCTCCGCCTCGACATATCTTGATGGACAAATCATTAGTTATAATTGGGATTTTGGCGATGGTACGCCTAAACGTCAGGATGCAGCGAAGATCAGCTATAAGTATCAAAAGGTAGGAACCTACGTGGCTACCGTCACGATTATCGGAAGCGATGGAAAAAAAGCCACGGATAAACAGACGATTACTGTTCAGAATATTCCCGTGAAGGCATGTTTCACAGAAAACAAGAAGGAGGCGGTTGCTCCGGCTGATATCGTCTTCAATGCCAACTGCTCAACCGGAACAATTGCGAAGTACAACTGGGATACGAATGGGGATGGACTATTCACGGACGATGCCGGTCCGCAAATTACCAAAACCTTTACCGCCGAGGGAACGTATACCATTTCGCTTGAGGTTACCGATACACAGGGCGTCGTCGATACCATTAGCGACACAATCGTGATCACGCCATAATTGAAAATCTTAAAACTATAAACCGTAAAAACCACCTCTCATGATGCTCAGTAACGGACAGAAACTTGTAATTAAAATCTTTAGCGCCATGGCGCTGCTCGCACTCATCTTTAGCATGCTCGCACCGCTCTTCATCGGTCAGTAAGAAAAACATACGTTTTAAAGCTGAAATGGGACTCCGCACCTACGGAGTATCATTTTATAATTCATACAACATATATGACAAATGTCTGCCCTTCTCAAAGCAGAGGTTTTGTGATATAATGGCAAGAAGCTAAAAATAAAAAACAAAACCATGGCAAACGAACAGAACACAGACGGAGCATTTGATCTAAATCAAAATCTCGCGAATCAACTTCCTGAAATGCCTCAGGGTGCTGCGCAGGAAACTACAGTGCAGCAAGTGGTGGGTACTCCAGTGGGGCAGATTCAATACGCCTCCTCGGACGTCGTACCACAGGCAATTCCGCAAGCCGTGCGGTATGTGGCTCCTACTGCCGCAAATCAGGCAAGTAGTTATGCATTTGGCGCGAACGCATCAGTATCAAATCCGAACTCAATGGTGGGAAAATTAAAATCATTCTTCGCAAAACCACTCGGAAAAATTATGCTCTTCACGGTTCTTTTCTTGGGGGTTGCCGGCTTAATTATGTACTCAACGAGCTCGGTAGGACTGAAGGGCTCATTCATCGATCAGACAACAGGCGCAAAAGTGTTTGCCGTAGGCGACAAGGTTCTCGGCAATTGGGAGAGTAATGCGAACGCATGGTCTCCGGCGACGATCACGAAAGTAAATACAGACGGTACATATGACATTCACTATGACGACGGTACGGACAAGACGAGTCGTACGAAGAAGCAGCTCGCCGATATGGCGCAGCATCCTACAGAGGTTAAGATAGGGCAGATTATCGTCTATAAGCATCCGACAAAGGACGAATGGTACAACGGTCTCGTGATCGGTGACGAGAGTGGAAATCCAACACTCATACAAATCGTTGGAGCCGCGGCTGATGATACGAGTGTTAATAAGCCAATTGCGGTTGATTTGAATAGCGCCTACCTTACTCTCGATGGATACAAAGAGATTGGAAATGAGGTATTTACCGGAAGTGCTCCTGTAAGCAGCAATAATTTGATAACGTTGACGACACTACCAAACTACACGGGAATAATGGCCTCATTGGGCGTAACTGCTGGAGCCACCACTACCGCTGGAGCAAACAAACCACCACTCGCACCCGCCTGGACAGCACCAGCGCCAAACGCCGATATCGCCCTCGCCGATCTCGCCAAGACAGAGTTCAAATGGACGCCAGGTGTAGACGCGGATCAAGGCCCATCCAAGACGCCGAACTACGAGTTTGCGATCATAAAGGGTGCCGTTATGGATCAGACCGAAATGGGAAAAGTATTCACGAGTACAGGCGATGAAATAAGCAAAAAATATGATTTTGCCTGGGTAGTTGCCTGGACAGAAAAGACGGCCTTAGATGAGATGCAGAAGCTCATCGGAGCCACGAACTGTGTCGCCGACATCGGTGATGGCAAGGTTGATTACACGTGTAACAAGTTTGTCATTCCGCCAAATGTACTTGCCCAGATGAAGGAGGGTGAGAAGTTCACGGCGATTGTACAGCAGGGGGATGGAGCCGCGGGATCTCCGTACGCTGCCATAACATTTACGATCAAAAAGCCTGCAAACAAACCACCACTCACACCCGCCTGGACAGCACCAGCGCCAAACGCCGATATCGCTCTTGCCGATCTCGCCAAGACAGAGTTCAAATGGACGCCAGGTGTAGACGCGGATCAAGGCCCATCCAAGACGCCGAACTACCAGTTTGCCATCGTAAAAGGCGAACTCGCCGATCAAGCAGAAATTACAAAAATATTTACCGATACGGACGCTTCAGCGAACAAGAAATACGATTTCGTATGGATTACTCGTTGGACAGAGAAGGCAGCTCAAGAAGAAATGCAGAAGCTCATCGGAGCCACGAACTGTATCGCCGATATTGGCGGAGGAAATACAAGTTACATATGTGAAAAGTTTATGATTCCGTCTAATGTACTTGCTCAAATGAAAGAAGGACAGAAGTTTACAGCAATCGTTCAGCAAGGGGACGGAGCCGTAGGTTCACCATACGCTACCACCATTTTCAGTGTTAAAAAGGCAGAGGATTGTCCAGTTGATCAATACTATATTAAAGACTCAAAGAATAGCGGATGCAAAAAAATTCCGAACTTCAAAGGTGCATTTACCCAGGCAGGTTTCATCTGTGGACTTTACAAAACAATTCTTGGAAATCCCGACAATGCTTATCACTTGAGCAGTGATACAAAGGCAACGCTGCAGACGAATATTGAATCTCAGTGCAGCAAGAAGCCCGACGCCGTGACAAACACATGTCTTACGAAGATGACGTATGTCCCGGAAGGAAAGGCACTCTGCGAGCCATTAAAAATTATTACCGATCCGGCCCTTTCTCAGGATGTGTGTGATCAGTATATTGCAGAGAAAGATAATAAATCACTTTCTGCCGATACTACGAAGCAGATCGCTACCATCATGGGGGTCCAGTGTAAGCCAAAGATATGTCCTACGGGTAAATTTCTGAATGGAAGTTTGGTGCCGGATGATTGTGAGAGCATTCTCTCTTTCCCTACGAAATTTTCACCCTATAATGTCGCAAAATCTTGCGAGACGATGAAGGCTATCGCAGTATCGACAGATGCCCTATCGACCTATCAGATCGATCAATCAACACTTGATCAAATCAAGGCGGTGGCGACGAGCGATGGATGTAGTCCGACACTTCCCGCAGCGAATGATGCATCGAAAACCGCAGATACAACGACAACGACCACAGCAACGACAGACACGAAGACGGTAGTAACCGCAGCGACAGCCTGTGATAAAGGAATGTATCTAGCAGGTACCTCAATCGCAACGGACTGTAAGAAGCTTCCGGATCTCATGATGCTTACCTCGATTAGCGATATAAGCAGTGCCTGTCAGCTCTATAAGGATCTCACTTCTGGAAAAATTGATGGAAAGATGGATGCTGCGACAGCCTTGCAGGCAAAAGACTTTTCCGTGAACGTGCTATGTGATCAGACGATATCGCCAACACCGCCAGTAAGCACAAATGATTCAGCTCCTCCGTCACTCACATTCCAGCCACCAGTAAAAACAGTAGTTCAGTCGCAGCCGCAGAACACACAGGCGAACGTTCTCGGGTCACTACCAATATCGACAACGCCGGCATCAAGTTCAGTAACACAGACGGCGCCTACTCCCGTATTGTCAGCAGCCGCATCTACCACGCCAAAAAGCTATGAAGCACTTCCTGCAAATCAGACGATGAATTATCAGCCGGCGCTTCCTGTTGCTGGATCATATATTCCGAGAACAACAGCAAAAACCGGACCGGAAATGTGGATCTACTCATTCGGATTGGCATTTGCTACAATAGGGTCACGCAAATGGAAACATAAGAAAAAATAATCTCAAACATTTTAACTTCAATAGCATGGATACAAATCCAATACAGCCAACTCCGCCAACACCACCGACACCAGATATTCAGGCCATTCCTCAGGAGCAGGCTACTATGCCTGCGGCTCCTCAGGTGACACAGTCAGTATCTGCGCCAACAGCCAACATACCTTCAACGCCGAATCTCGTACTCGTACCGGTTCCAATGTGGAAGAATCCTCGAATGTATATTGCTGCAGCGGCAGCCATTATTATAATCGTTGCGGGTATATTCTTATCAAAGGGAAGTGGTCTTAAAGGATCTTTTGATAGCTACGATCCAGCTCTTGATTATAAGATTCAGAATTTTGCTATATCACAACCCGCAGACGGATCGTTTGAGATTGCCTACAAAATTGACAAAGCTGCCTCAAATCTCTTCATGGCGATCACGAAACCGGCCGCCGATGATCTACCGGAAAATGACGAGATGGTGAAGCTTATTGCGCTTTCTGACAGTGACCTTACTGCTGGTGAGCACAAGGTACAGATCTCTCCGGATGACCTGAAGTCGGCGTTCTCTGTAACGGGGGTATATCGCTTCCAGGTCATAGCCTACAACGCAAATGATGAGATTACCGACTTCAAAACCGAAAAACGTACGGTAACGGTCGATAAGACGGGGATTAAGCTTTCTGCTCCCATAAAGTAGCATTCTCATGAGTCAAAATACCCCCACTTGCAATCCAGCTTAAAAAATGATATAATAGGGAGAAGTAAAATTAAAAATAAAATTAATAACAAAAAAATATGAAAACTTCATCGTTTGCCAAACTGGCTACATTCGCTACATATTCACGAAGCATTGCGCTCCTCTCGGGCCTCTTGCTCTCACTTGTAGTGGGGGTTTTGCCTGTTCTTGCGGTGACCGATGCTCCGCCAAGTATTAATTTTTCATTTGGAAATACACCGACAGATCCACCGCCATCATTGAATGCGGTACCGAAAACAACAACCGAAGCACCACCATCAATTACGGTGCCGACTTTGACAACAACTCCAACAACGACCACTACTACGACGACAACGACAACACCAAAACCAACTACGACGACTCCAGCTCCTGTAGTAACAACACCAACACCGGCAGTCACAGACTATTATCTCAACAATAAGAGTCTTGAGCAGCCAGAGCATCCAGTCGCTCCGCAGAAGGCGATGCCGAAAACCGGTCCGGAAATGTTATATATGATCATTCCGGCATTCATGGGGTCAACAGGATACAGACTCTACCGAAAGAAGAAGAACCTAGGAAACAAATAATATCCAGAACCTAAACTACGCAAATAACTTTTACAAAAAAATAACAAACAATCACTATGGAAAATCAGACATTCACAACAGGCGCAACAGTAGCTCCTGCAAATAATCAGCCAACAGTTGGCGCACCAAATCCTTTTAAAAAGGCAATTTGGGCATTAGCCACCATTCTCGTTGTAGGTGGTGTTGGCGCAAGCGTGTATCTCAATATGGGACCGGCTCCAGCGAAAGGAGACCCAAATGAACCGCCTCCATCGCTCACAGCAGCGGGAGGAGGATTAAAAGGTCAATTTACGGAAACACAGCAGGGATTCCTCCAATATGAAGCGAAGGACCTAGTAGCATTTGACGCTATCAAGTCTTCTTTGGCATCAAAATTCGGAGCTCCAGGTGCGGTCAAGGGAAATGCGGTTGTTAACTATATGACCGTTAATATGGACGGCATGACGATGGCAGACTTCGTAAATAACTACAATCCAAAGGCAGACGGCAATCGCGCCCTCTTCCTTATCTACTCTGCCGGTCAGAACGGACTCTCAAAAGGTTTTCACACCTACCCAGCTGGTCCATTCGGCACAGCCACAACGGAAATCAAAAAGGATGACCTCGCCAAGATCTCACTCGCTCGAAATAGCGGTGTTATTATGATTTCTAAATTAGACTCAGAAAGTAACGGTGTACTTGATCCAAGTGTAGCTCCAACACTATCGAGCTTCCCAACTCCACTCCTCGCAGATGATCAGAGCGGATGGATTCTCGTATCAGGTAATGGAAAGCTCGCAGATCTTCTCGGAACAAATAAAGACCGAGTAATTTCCGCATGGGCTCTCAAGGATCCAACAACATTCGAGAAGGTAGATATGAGTACCTATGCATTCTCAACCTATCATGTAGCATGGTTGAACCTTCTTCCAAAATCAGCCGTCACAAATCCAACACAAACAGCCGTTGCTCCAAAAATTACCTCAATCACTCCAGCAACAGCCGTACAGGGACAGAAGGCGGTAGCATTCACAATCACGGGTACAGACCTTGAACATCCTCTATGTACTGGAGTTGGTACTACTACATGCTTGTATTCAACAAAGGTTGATTTTAATCCCGCTGCTGATTTCCAGAACGTAACAGGACTCGTCGCAGATGCGACAGGAACAACCGTGAAGTTCATTGCTGACATCGCTGATACAGCGACAGCAGACTTCAAGGAAATTAAAGTTACAACACTTGATGGTTCCGTTACAGACAAATCATTCAAGGTAACGGCAAAGGCAGTCGTTAATCCACTCATTGGACAGACGGTACTTGCTCATTACAACTTCCCAGGCACACTCGCTACGGTTCAGTGGTTTGAGGCAAAAATTACAGCCGTAACAAATAACCGCTATAGCTATACCTTCGTAAACAAGATCGTAAGCTCAATTGATGGCAAGGCATTTGATATTGATTCAACCGTCACTCCAGGCGCAAGCGTCGTGGACGACTTTGAGACAAATATCGCCGTTCCAGCCGATGCTCCATACCTCGAAGGAGAAAAGGATCTCTTTGTCATCGTAAAATACAAGACAACAGGAGGTTACTGGAATGCACGACTTAACGGTAAGAATGCTGATGGTACATACGCCATCACATATCTTAACGATAAGAATACCGACACAGTTCCACTTTCAAAAGTCTACAAGCCACTTGGTGCAAAGATTCACCTCGAGGCGGAAGTCGCAGCAAACAAGGCAGGCTCACCTACAATTACAAGCTTGAGTGTAAGATCAGGTGTAAGTGGAGAACTCGCAGAGTTCGATATCAGCGGTACGAATTTGGACAAGGTAACAACACTAAGTCTCGGAGGATTGGAGGTTGGCGGAACACCGCTCTCAAATCTTACTGCTACAAAAGCTCACGCCAAGTTCATTATCAATACAAGCATTCCAGTTGGTCCGCAGGATTTAGTCGTCACAAATCCATCTGGTTCCGCGAAGTTTGCCTTTACCGTAAAAGAAAATACACCTCTCGTAGTTACACCAGGTTTGGGTAATACATTTAATTTCTTACTCGCTCCTACCATCAAGACGCTAAGCGTTAAGGAGGGTGTTCGAGGCGATCTCGCAAAGATTGATATCACAGGTACAAATTTGAATAACGTCGGAATGTTGAGCATTGGTGGTATTGACGCAGCTGGTAACCCACTTTCACAGACAGCCACTACGGCTCACTATGAGTTCTGGATCAATATCAATACTCCACTTGGCGATCAGAACCTCGTAGTCACAAATCCGTTCGGTTCCGCAAAAACAACCTTCACGGTAAAGGCACCGGCAGCTCCATCTGTAGTAGATAAGGCAGTTGGAACAACCGTCCTCGTCTCAAACGGTGGACTGAGCGGCGCATGTTTATTCGATACACTTTTCGGAGGAACTACATGCAAAGATGTAAATATGTCAGGCTCAAACCTCATGCAGTGGGTCAAGGCAAAGGTAACAAAAGTAGAGGGTGATTATTACACACTCCAGATGCTCGAAGGTCCACTCAGCGGCAAAGAGCTTAAGCTTGGAGTAGGTGAATATATTGCCGAGATGAAGACTCCTTCAAGCCTCAAGCAGTATCAGAAGGTAATTGCTAAGGGCAGAACAGATGCAAACATTTTCTTCTCAGCCCATATTCTTGCTGTCGCTAAAGTTCCATTCGTAGGAACAACAGTATACACCTATGGATACGACGATGAGTTGGTAAATGGTAAGTACGTAGCCGATGGCAAGGTAGTCACTCCAATCACAACCATCGACAACTTCTTTGTCCCACTTGGAGGAGAAGTTATCGGTACAAAGAGCGATGTAGGAGATGTTGTTGTAGCTGCTGTCACACCTACTCTGTCTGACGTCGACAAGGATCTCGCAAATCTCGGAGTAATTTTGGACAAGACCTACGATCCCACTACGGGCAACCTCTATCATACATTTAGAGTCTCTACGGAGAAGCTTGGTGATCCTGCACTCTATGGTGTAAATGGAAAGACGGTAGATGTTAGTATTGAGGTAGACGGAAAAGGAGTGATCCCAACATCAAACGGAATGTCGTCAGGTACAGTTGCTGACGAGCTCAAGCTCTATGACAATGGTGCCTTCCAGACAAACGCCGGAAAGAGAATTCCTGGAATTTATTGGGGCTTCGAAGCAAAGGCGACAAATATGATCTCATCAGCCGTCAAGCTTCCAGTGAAGCCTATTGAATGGTATACAAACGGAACAACTCCGAAGCCATACGATGATTCGTTTATGAGTATCCCTGGAACGGACAAGTCAGTACATACATTCAAATTTACATTCACGGATGTTGAAACAAAGGCAACAGTTAAGGAGTATACAACAACATCTCAGATTGGTAATGCCCACCTCCGTATTGAGCCTTCATTTGGCGACAAAGTAGCATTTGGATATTCATACTGTAATGCCGGATGTGGAAATCAGGTATTCACAGGCCCAGCAGGCAATGACAGTATCGCTACAGCATATCAGGTGGTCAAGATTTACAATGATGTATTAAATAATCCTGCCGATCCAGATGGAGCAGTTCCTGCGAATACCGCAGCCGACTATGTGATCCAGTTGGATGGTGATTATGTGACATCTGCAGCTAAGGTCGTTCCAACAGCAGATCCGCTCCTGAAGATTAGTGGAGGTGACATCGCAAAGTATGGGGTAGCATATTACGATTACGCGCTCAAGATGCAGGTACCCGCTCCAACAAACTTCCCAGCTCCAGGAAAGAGTATTACGCTCTTCATTCCTACAACGGCAATGACAAAGAATGTTGATTATGGAAATAGCAATGCCACCGGATATGGTAAGCCAAATATGCTTTCAATCTGGAAGAAAGGGGTATTAACTCCTTTGGCATCATATAAGAAGTAATAAAACGAGAAGCCGAATATAAAGTTGCACGTAAAATGGCCCTCCAACTGGAGGGTCATTTTTAGTTAAGAGCGAACCTAGAGCTCTGTACTCCATAAAAGTGCTGTGTTAAACTGCCCCCGTCCATCGCACTGGGGATTCGCCAAGCGGTAAGGCAGCGCCCTTTGAAGGCGCCATTCGGGGGTTCGAATCCCTCATCCCCAGCCAGCACTTGCCATATAAAAATAAATATGGTATAATAGAACAAAGAAAAAATAAAAAATAAACACCAAAACTATGGACAATCTTCCAGTCGTTCCGGTTACTTCCGTTTCTTCCGCTCCAGTAGCGGCAGTTGCAGTAGCAAGTAGTATGAAGACAGCAATTATCGCCGCATCACTTGTGGTGGTGCTTGGAGGTGCAGGAGTTGGAGCATGGCTCTATACATCTCCAAATGCATCAAAAAATATCGCCGCTCTCACGGCCGATGAACAGAGCAGTACGCCACCGTCTTTGCAACAGGTAAAATCAGGACTACAGGGGTCATTCACGGGAAACGATACATTAAATAACTGCCGACAGGTCACGGCCGCAGATGTTGCCGCATGGCCAGCAAAAGAAGCAAAATTAAAGGCTGACAACGTTCCTCATATGCAGCTCGGATCTGGCCTTCAGTTTGGTATTGCGACAAGAGATACAAAATTGAGTGAGATAGAAGTAAGTCCTGAGGCAAAGTGCGTTATTACCGCGGTATACGACGATGGAAAATGGTATCTCGATCCGGATCCCAAGGGTATGTTCGGCAACGCAACCGTTACGATCACCGACCCATCAACATTTATTATTAAGAAGGGATATGGAGTAGTAATGTTTGTGCAGAAGCCAGGAGCAACATTATATGGACTCGTAGACTCGGGAACGGCATTGGCCGAGCCACCTGTATTTGATGAAAATGCTCATGGATGGTTCTTAACAGGCGAAACTTCAAAGGGTGATTTCTTAAAATCAGTACTTCCACGAAATCCGAACTCATGGATCTATGATCTCACCGCACCAGGAGCAGCAAGTGGACTCGTATTTTCAAAGATTCCAGAACCAACGACACAAAAATTCGACAAGGTATTCCTCATGTGGACTCGATTGGGGGTCAAGGGAGGAGGCGGCGTCACAGAAGGAGAAACTCCGGTTCCTGTAGTAACTCCTGTGCCCGCAACGACAAAAGATGCGGTAACCGAGCAAAAAAATCCAGAACCTACAGCAAGTAATGTGGCAACGACCGTCGACACAACCGCCACGACAACCGTTAGCGATACACCAGCAGAGACGCCAGTGGTGAGAACTGAGACAACCCCGACAGAGCCAACTACAACTCCAGCGCCAACAGAAACGAGAGATGTGCTACCGACAACCACTTCTGATGCATGTCCTACGGGAGAGTTTATGGCGACAACAGTCTCAGATGCTGGAGTGACAACAAAAGCATGTCTTCCAGTTTTACCAATCCCGGGCGGCACAAAGACGCCTACTCAGACTCCTCCTCCGCCACCTGCAACGGATACGACTACGCCACCACGCAGAACAGAGACAACAACCACTACCCGTACGACCACTCCAACGACAGCACTCACACCCGAGCAGCAACGAGAACTAGACGCAAGGCGCGCTGCAGCAACTACGAATACAACAACCACAGTTACACCTACCACAACCCATACATCCACAACAACCACTACTACAACGCTTACGCCCGAGCAGCAATTAGCCGCACGCTTAGAAGCAACAAGATTAGCAGCAGGAGGAGGGGCAACGACAACTACGACGACACAGACCACGGTAACGAAACCAAAATTAATAATTCTGCCGTAGTTTGATCGTATTAACCTTATCCTTAAATTTTAAAGAAAATGGAAACCAACACACAAACAACAACGAATCCAATCACTACTCCATCGAGTGGAAATGGAAAGAAATATATTGCTCTCGGCGCACTCGTTCTTGTTCTCGGAGGCGCATTTCTGATGACCCGAAGCGGAACGACACTGAAAGGTAGTTTCATAGGCGGCGGCACAAACTGTCCGACTATTTCAGACAGTGATAAAGCACTCGCAACGCACTTATTGCCTGATGCTGCGAGAAAAAATGCATATCTTCTGAGCGCAGCGCATGATGACGGATCGACACTTCCTGCAAACTCAATTACATGGGAATCAAAAGATCTCCCCCAGGGAGTATCGCTCGTTGCGGGCTATATGGATAATGAGATGGAGGTAAAAGGCGATATCACTTGCCCATTTATTTTTCACGTAACAGTAACGGATGTAGCATCTAGAGACACAGCCCAGAAGGCGTACTATATTGACGGCTCAGGCACCGCAACAGCGAATGTTGCCGTTACAGATGGAAAAATATCCGCAAATTACAACATCAATAACACGAATACATACTCAGTGACGAAGGCGCCGACACTGGCTACGATGACGACCACTACGGCTCGTACACCAACAGCTGGAGCTACAGCCGAAACTCGTACCCCTGCTACTGGAACCGCTGCTACCACGACGACAACGACAACCCGTACACCAGCAACCGGAACCGCCACGACAGACGCAGGTTCACGTACATCTACTACGAGCACTACTGCCGCTCCATTGGTATACAATCTCACAGGAACATTAGGATCAACAACAGCAATGTTATCCCTAGCGGGACCGTTGTATTCCGACAAGACCTCGCCTGAATTTAAAGTTGGTATGAGTGTACTCGTCGGAGATACCTCAAAAGATAGTAGTCCAATTTGCGCAGTATTGAACAAGTATCCAACTGGGCCTAAGAAGTTAAGTGGAGCAGAATGTCGACAGTGGTATCGTGGAAAAATTACCGCGATAGATGCGAACAGTTCCAATAAATACATCGTTACACTTGATGATCCTAAGGGGCCTCTCGGAGCCACAGCTATCGGTAATGTGAGCTACCAGCCAAACTTAGCGTTTATTACAGCTCATCCTGGGGCTAGCGACTTGAAAGAAGGTAGTCAGATTATTGCGAAGTCGCCTGCGACAGGAAATTTCTACACAGCGACGGTTCAGTTTGTGAATACGGATGGTAAAACCGCTTATGTGACGACAAACGATGACCATACCGTCTACGAGGCTCTTCCATTCTCAAGCATATTTGTTCAAGGTATAAACTTCAATAGTCTTCCAATGAATCAATATGAATTGAAGAAATTCTGGTAATCTCAATTCTCTATCTTCCAAAATCTCAGACCCTGCGTTATAGTGCAAACCCTAACGCAGGGTTTTTTCGTGACAAAATCGCAATGATCAAGACGCTCATAATCGACAATTACGACTCCTTCACCTACAACCTCTTTCATGCGGTGGCCGAGCTAGGAGGGGATCCTACGGTATATCGCAATGACGCCATATCCATCGAGGAGATTACGCAGTTTCATCCGACGCATATTATTATTTCTCCCGGTCCAGGTACGCCAGGTCGTGCGGAAGATTTTGGTATATGCGAGCAGGTAATTGACAGCGTTATGAATCCCGCCTCACCCCTATATCAAGTGTCATTACTGGGCGTATGCCTCGGACACCAGGGGATTGCGAATCACCTCGGAGCGCGGATCATACATGCGCCTGAGCCAGTACACGGAAAAACTTCTGAAATAATACAGACATCGCCGTCTCTGCTCTTTCGCGATATTCCAAAAACCTTTACAGCGATGCGCTATCACTCGCTCGTGATAGATGAGTCCTCACTCGCACCAGAACTTCTCGTGACAGCCCGAACAGCAGACCCTCAGGGTCTCATAATGGCCATCCAGCATACGACACTACCGCTTTTTGGTGTGCAGTTTCACCCCGAGAGTATCGCGACTCCTACGGGTACCACGCTTCTGAGGAACTTTCTTGCTGTACAGAAAAGCTGAAGGGCAAATCTTGTTCAGCGTACAGCTTCCGCAGAGCGGACTCTTCGCCATGCACACGAGTCTTCCATGTTGAATAAGTTGTAAGGAAAATCTGCCCCATTTTTTTCGCGGAATAATTGGAAGTAAATCTTGCTCTATTTTCTCAGGAGTTTTTTTATCTGAAAGTCCCAACCTCCCCGATAATCGCATCACGTGAGTATCCACGGCGATACCCTCCTGAATGCCATAAGCTACACTCAAAACAACATTTGCCGTTTTACGTGCTACTCCCGGAAGTTCCAAAATCTCCTTCATGGTTCGTGGAACATTTCCTTGAAATTTTTTCACAAGCATCTTTGCCGCTCCCAGAATATTTTTCGCCTTGTTATGATAAAAACCTGTTGAACGAATTATTTTCTCAATCTCCATTATGCGCGCTCTCGCCATTTTTTCCACCGTCCCAAACTTCTCAAAAAGCACAGGCGTCACTATATTTACTCGTTTATCGGTACATTGCGCCGAAAGAATAGTCGCAACCAGCAATTGAAAAGGCCCCTCAAAATGTAGCGCGCACGCTACGCGTGGATAGAGGAGATCGAGCTTTTTGAGGATAGGACTTGGGTCGGACATACCAGAATAATAGCAGACGCTTATGCTCATCAGCTACATTTATTTTTTGCACTCCTGATATCTCACATCAACCGCATGCGCAATCTCATGATGCTGTCTGCAGAGTGGTGCCAAGAAGTTGGGATTGTGATTACGGATCATGGAGTACCTTGCCGTATGATGGATGTTTTGCGATGACTTATTGCAATGAGAAATAGCACATTTTGTTCCGTATTC
>JAPLYO010000009.1 GCA_026395555.1 Candidatus Peregrinibacteria bacterium
TCCCATTGATGGATTCGTAGTTCTTTTTTTCAAACTCTAATAACTCTTTGTGAAGAGCTAGGAGTGTTTGGCTCAGCGTCGCGAGTTCTTTCAATATTTTTTCTGACTGTTCTTTGTCCATTATGAAGTGCATCAAGGATATGTATCCATGCAGATTTTAGACTGGCTCCCCCTGCTGGACAAGTTCAAAATTCTGAATTGGGGTGTTATTAAGCAGGAGTTTGAGTTGATGATTTATTAATATTATTCAAACTCCATTCTGCGAATTGGGCTCCCGGTTAGTATGTGATAAGCAAGTCGTTTATATCTTGTAGTTATCCCATGTGCACTTAGTTCTTCTTGGAGAAATGCGCCTGTGTGGGGGAGCTCAAGGCGTTCTAATTTTATTCCAGCATTCACTATCCCTTTTCTTAAAAAAACTCTTAGCGGATCTATAGGGCCAGGGGTTATGGCTTTAGCTGATCCGGGGTAGAGTTCTTCCATAGAAACATGTACGTGAGTGAGCATGCCTTCTATTTCTCCTGGACTTGAGTGAACAACTCCAATTTTTTGTCCTTGCCTGACGTAGTCACCTGGTTTGACACAGGGAATGACGTGACATACTTCTGTTGCTAATGTGTCTTGTGCATTATGAGCTATTGCAACTATTGCTTGATGTAAGTCCCAATCTGTCTTTTTTTGTTGTGTATGAAGGTAAAAACTTGATCGTCTTATTTTTCCTGGTAAAGGAGCATAAACATTTGTATTTGGTGGCAAACCTAGCATTGTTTCTCCCTTGGTTGTTTTATATGCAGAAAAATCAAAAGCATTATGCCTTTTGTCTGGATCCCTGAAGCCATTTAAAAATAACCATCTTTCAAAGTTTGGAATCTCTTCTTCTCTAACTATAGGATCTATCGAAAAATTAGTATCTAAAAATTCATCCCAGCCCATTCTTCCCGTGTCCCACAATGGGCCGGTCATGACGGCCTCTTTTGTTTGTTCGCTTTCCAATAGATCTTCTGCCGACATTAGTAATTAAGTCTAAATAATAGAAGGTATAGTAAAACTATTTACCTCTATAGTCAATATGTTCGGTCTCAATAGGCACCAGTTTTTATAAAATTGACACCTAGACTTTTTACAATATGAGTTTAAAACCATCTTATTCTCTAAAAATATGTCACTTTAAAGCTAAAAATTTCCCCGGGGAAATTACTCGTCTAAAAAATAATGGCGCAATAAGTCAAACGACCTCGTATTTATAATGCCTTCTACAAGCCATTATCTCGGTGCCGGAAAAACTGGTGCCTTTTTAGGTTCGGTGAGGTGGAAATTGATGTTTACTAAAAAAACGGCTTATTGGGCCGTGGAATTAAACTGGCTCCCTGCGAACCATCATGGATGACGCAATGAGCGTCGAGGAGCCTCTGATTCAGGCTCTTCGGCATACTTCATGGAAAGAAGAACAAAGCTGTATTAAAAGGGAGCTGGCAGCTGTTGTATAGTGTAGCCAGGTTGGTAGTGCGCCAAATAAAGCTTGTCTCGTGGGTATATTATTATTTTTGAGGAACGGCTTTTTTTGATGTCTGCTTGAAATAGAACGCAGAGACCTGCTCGATCTCTTTTTCGGTTTCCGTTTCTCCCCATGGTAATCCTACTCTTCCAGCGTAAGATGCAAATTTACTTGGTATAGACTCCCTCAGGGGCGATTTTACAATTCCAACTCGCTTTAGCGTATTCAATTTATCGATTCTAATTGTCTGCAAGAGCTGAAAATCTGCAACAAAATAGCCTTTCATTCCTGGTATCGTTCCGACCCAATGGTATCTTGGTGATCTATTCGTTACCTGTTCTTTGATGAAGCCATTTATTTGCTTTGAAGCCTCTGTGGCTTCTGGATATTTGCTTCTCAAGACCACTTCAAATGGCATTATCGCACATAGATGTGCATAGTCCGCCTTTTTCTGCGCGAGATCACATGCTGGAGTTACGAGTATTGCTTCGAGTTTCTTATCTATTGCACTAA
Organism: Candidatus Peregrinibacteria bacterium; assembly: GCA_026395555.1. Classification (GTDB taxonomy): domain Bacteria; phylum Patescibacteriota; class Gracilibacteria; order UBA1369; family UBA12463; genus CALREA01. Next base: position 2,009 of record JAPLYO010000009.1, read on the forward strand.
AATGTACTTCCGAAAAAATATTTGATTGTTCAATATCTTCACCTTTTTTAGGTGCTCTTATGAGTTCGCTGAGGAGCATTAGTTCAAGTATTTTAAATCATACGATGGTGAATCTACTATTAGATCTTCTTCATCTAACCCTTTTCCTGTAAAAAAATCATAATATGATGGGTCTTTTTCTGCAGTGAGCGTGTTTTCTGACATGATCTCAATTCTTGAGCTTGTGCTCGTTTCTGTTACTAATTTATTTTTAATATAATCTTGCAGCGTTGAGCTTTGTGCTGAGTTGAATTCGAGCTCATTGATGAAGCTTCTTGGCATTAAAGTCTCATTTATTGAGCCTGTTGGAATACCAGTCAATAATCCCGGGGCGAGGAATAGGGCGCATACAGTTGTGCTAATATTAGACATATTTTGGCTTTAATGTTTGAGTATAGTCATCTTTGAGTAATTCAAAGAAAAGTTTTTTTTCAACATTTCTTCCCTTTTCAATATACTTTTTTATCTCATTTAATTTGCAGTCTTTTAGCTTCATTGTAGATGTATCCACGTCTATTAATGACCCTATTTTTTTTGTTTTTCCTCCAATCGTTAATGTTCCTTTATTAGTTATCTGTACTCTACTTGTAAAAATGTCCTCATTTGTTTCAAAGCCTACGACAGTTCCATCTCGAACCATAGGTGTTTCGATTTTTAATGTGCTCTTAGCAAAAATATCCAGGTTGAAGTGATTTATGTATCTAATCCCAAGTCGCTTATACTCACTAATTACTTTTAGATCGGTTAATTTATCAAGTATTGCGTAGATCTGTGCCGAGAATTTTGCCCATCCGATATATGACTGTTTTTCATTTTCTATTCTGCAGCCTAATGATATTACCCTTGGTCCAATTTGGAAGATAAACTTGTCGCTTAGTATTTTATAGTGAGGTTGATATTTTAGATTTTCATCAGAATCCCTGATCTGTTCCGGTAGCTGTAAAATAGGCAATTTCTCAATTTCTGGATATGTTGCCCTATACTCTTGGTACAGAATTCCAAAGACTGCTTCACTCGGAAAGGTTGATTCGAAACGAATTTCAATAACGGCTTCAATGATTGGGCAAGGGGAAATTTCTTTAGGTATTTTCATAATTGGTGATTTTGTACTAATGGGCAGTCAGATGATAAGTGTAATGTAAAAAACTTACAAGAATAAAAGGATATGCTCGTATGTACAGTGCAGTATTAGTTGAGCTTTACTGATCTGTGCCAATGCTTGTTCCGTCAGTAAAATGTACACGGTATACTGTAACATTTTTTACCTTCGTAGCTTGTTCATAGACTGCCAGATTCCATAGTAACGAATCGGATACTCCCGCTGATATTCTTTCCGAGGAAGTTCCAATAAATGCATCTGAACTTTTCGTGTTCCACTTTCCTATTGGCTCATCAAAGTTGTTGTAAAAGTAAGCAGACAGGTCGATTCCGTCAATTGTTTTATTTGTACCGTTTCTTACTGTGACATGTAGCTCAGGCGTTCCGATTGAATTATCTACAATGATCGGTCGGAGCTCGATCTTTTTGAGTAGTTCCTGTTTTGCTGCGTCATCCTTTGTCTTCTGTTCGTTTGCAGCTTTTGATACTGGGTCCGTTGACTGTGTGTTTCTTGAAGACGTGCCCGAGAATGCTGATGCAATAACGAATATCATTGCGATTCCAAGAAATACGGCAAAGCGACTTGGTAGCTGTTTCTCAATTTTTTCTTGTACGGATTGTTCAGTCAGGTCGGCTGTACAATACGAGCATCGTGTAGCAATCGAAGGTATTTTTTTGTGGCAGTGTGGGCACTTTGCGCTGAGGTGGTGGCTTTTCTTCAGATTTCCTTCAAGCGATTTTAGAAATGAGAGTTTCGGAAATATAAACTTCACGATTGGCGCAGAGATCATTCCGAAAAACATCAAACTGACGCCGGTGCCGGGGGAATGAATTGCTATAATTGTTCCTGTGAGTAAGAGGCAGAGCGAGAACAGGAAGGCCTGTATCCATGAAATTTTCATACGATTGGGGAGTAAAAAGGATATGCAAACAGGGCGAGTCGCAAGATTCACCCAAACACTTCTCACGTAGAGCAGCCGATTGGCTTGCAACCCGCCGTCCTTGCAACCAATCAGTTGAAAAAACGTCGAATAACTACGTGAAAACCTAAATGTCTGGGTGAATGTCTGGATTATACCTTTCACTTGAGGAAAGACAAGATTTTTCGTTTCATATTCAGCTTCGCTGGATTATACTCAAGGAGTAGTTCTTATTGAATGCATGAGTACTGAGCCAAAAATTATAGATCCGTTTAGCTGCCATAGTCTTTATTTGGAAATGTCCACTCTTGGGCGATCTCTCGGTAACGGCACTGGTTTTGTAGTAAAGAAGAACGATCTATTTTACCTCATAACCAACTGGCATGCTGTTCACGGAAGAAGCGCTGAAACCTTGCAACCACTCCATAGCAGTATGGCACTTCCTGATCAGATGACTATTGTTTTTCACCGAAAGGATGCTCTTGGATCGTGGGTTCTCGCTCAGTTCAGCCTTATTCGTCCAAATGGTCAGCCAGGATGGCTTGAGCATTCGCGGGGACATGAAATTGACGTCGTTGCTATTCCTTTGGACTCGCTGGTTTCTACTGAGCAGATAAAATACTACGATCTTGATTTGGCTCTTGGTGATGTTGATATGGTGCCTGAATGTGCTATGTCGGCGTCAATAATCGGTTTTCCGCGAGGCAAAACGTCTGCTGGATATTTTCCCATTTGGAAGACGGGGCACGTTGCCAGTGATTATGATCTGGATTATGGTGGTACACCTTGTTTCTTAATTGACGCAACGGTGCGAGAAGGTATGTCGGGCTCTCCAGTGTTTTTGAGATCCTCGAATTTTAAGAAAAAAGATGGATCGAGGGAATTGTTGGTTGGTCCACCTCAAGTTCGTTTTCTTGGCGTATATTCTGGCAGGATCGAGGAACTCTCCGAAATAGGTAGGGTCTGGAAGCCTGAGACTATTCATGAAATTATTGACCACGGAGTTACACCTCCCAATCCATTGTCTGAATAACTTAATATTGTATGATGTCTAATAAACCTGACAAAAGTTGACACTTTTCGGCGAATTGGGCACTTTTCGAGTCGATCACGTTGCCTTCGCAGGCTTTTTTTGGACGGAGTTGGTCTTACGGTACTAATATGGCGAAGCGTCGTTTTCGGGTCATTTTTGAAAGAGCTGAGGGTTTTCTTGCGACGAGGATTGGTATGATTTAGGATGTCTTTTGTTTACTCCGAAACTATGACAAAAAGAAAAGCAATCACGCCCGAAGAAATAATTTATAATCTGACTTTAGACGAGGACTTTCAGCGCGAGATTCGAAAAATTAGAAAGTTGCTAAAGATACCCGTTAACGGTTACGTAAAAGAAAAAATTAAAGATTTTGATGAATTTTATGAAACAGTTCAATTTGGTTTTGTGATGAAGGAGGCGTGTGGCTTGGTTGCTGATATGCTTCTGAATAACTCTTATGCAATTCTTATTTTTGATTATTTGCTGTTTAATAAGTTTGAGGTTCGCGACCCTTTTGATTTCGTTGGTCGCATTATCTTTCCTCCGGTTCCCGATCAAGAAGATTCAAGAATCGTTAAGTACCTTGGCGAAGGATTTGGGCTTCGCTTTCCGCCCTATGTCGATATTCGTTTCTTTCCAAATATAACTAAAAACGATGCTATTGCTTTCATTGAAGCGAAGTTCGATAAGATTCAGGAATTGTTTATTAAGCAGGGCTGTGAGCCCATGAAAAAACGTATTAATCCAAAGACGTATAAGGAACGAGACAGGCTTATAATTGAATTGTCGAGGATGTCGAAAAAAGAATTGGGCGATGAACATGCAAAATACAAAGATTTACTCATCAAAAAAAAGATGCTGGAGTCTGGATATGGCAGTGTCAGTGAAGGTTACATACGAAAAATTATATCAAAATACGGCAGAAGAAAGGCATAGAAACCGTGTTACTCTTAGTGCGGCGTAAAAGGGAGTCTTTTTGGCAAATGAAACAAATCCTTCTCTATTGTTTATGAGTGCCTCCGAGAGATCAAATTGTCCTTCCATTGAACCCTACAAGAATAGGATGGAATTTTTGAAGGATCTTGCATCTGCGCTCGCTGCTGATTATGGGGCGGAGCTGTCAAACGCTGAGCTTGACGAGGCAGATCAAAATATCAATTCTCTACTTGGCTCTTTCCTTTAGTTTTTGCTATAATGAAGCCAAATTTGACTTCAAGCTATGGCTTTTCGCACCGTTATATATCTTCGCAAATCCTCAAAAGACAGAGAAGAAAAGCAGATTCATTCCATCGAACGTCAGAGAAAGGACATCGAGGAGTATCTTGAAAAGCGCGAAAAAATGGATGAGGTACTGAGGTTTGATTCTGATAAGGATCTTTTTTACGAGGATGCTTCCGCGAAGTACGAAGGACGCCCTGAGTTCAATCGCATGATTCATGAAGTCAAAAAGAATAAATACGATATTTTGCTCTGTACCGATTTGTCCCGTCTCTCTCGTAATGCTATTGATAACGGCGTGCTTGTCCAGCTTTTGGAGAAGGGGTATTTGCAGGAGATCCGTACTCTCGACAAAGTTTTTACAACGACACCTACTGATAAATTTACTCTCTCGCTCTTCCTTGCGGTTTCGAAGTACGAAAATGACCAAAGGGCTTTGAATACCACCTCAGGTATGAGTAACCGACGCGCTCAAGGCGCTACCACTTTTAAGGCGCCGATGGGCTATATTAATTGCGGTGAAGATAAGGGCAATAAGTGGGTTGAAAGAGATGATTATGCCGAGAACTTTGTAAAAATAAAGAGATTGTGGATGCTTTTCTCGACCGGGGCACATACCGTTAAGGCACTTACGGATGAGGCTCGTGCGCTTGGGGTCACCGTTTTGGGCGCGAAGGGAAAAAGGTCTTCTCCGGTTGCCACGACACTGCGCAACATGTTTTCAAATCGTTATTATACTGGCTGCATTAGGGATACTGATAAAAGCGGTGAGGAGATTTGGAAGGAAGGAAATCATGAAGCGATGGTGACAGTGGAGGAGTACGGGCAAGTACAGCTTGTACTTCAAAAATATGGCTACCAGCATGTAAAAATGGACAGGGCACCTGATCTTCCCGGTATTATCAAGTCGATTGCTGTCAGTGGGCTTTATCAGATTAAGGACCAGAATGGAGACTTAAAGCCAGCCTCGATGATTTACGAGAAGAAAACACGTTATACTTGTTCGAAGTGTAAATATCGACAAACGCCGAGTCAGCCTAGACCATGTCCCAAATGCGGAACTCCAATCGATAAAGATACACGTGCCTATGTAGACGAACGTATGGCTCACTTCACTCAGAGACATGGGAAGAAGGACTCGATCAAATTCGAGCATGTTGAGGAGCTTTTGAAGAAGGAGCTCGGAAAGCTCGTTATTAGCAATGCTCTTTTTGACGTCCTTAGGAGGCAGCTCTATACGAAGTGGCTTGAAAAACAGAAAATTGTTTCGACAAAGAGAAAAGAGCTGAAGGTCCATATAGAAAAGCTTGAAGAGGAAAGGGATGGGCTACTTCGAAAGAAGTATGCGGGAGGTGAGGACTCTGACAAGCTCAAGCTCGCTACTGGTAGCGTAGAAAAGGATATTGAAAGTTATGAGGAGCAGCTGGCTGAATTGAAGGAGAAGTATGAAGAGGAGTACGAGATTGCTTGGCAGAAAGCCCAAATCTTGAGAGATGCTAAGGAGATTTTGAACCCAAAAACTGACTTCGAACCAAAAAAGAGACTCATTTTATCGCTCGTTTCGAACCTTGTTTTTTATAAGAATAAAATTGAGGTTAAATGGAAGGAACCTTTTGGTAGACTGGTAAAAGCGGGCATTGTTAAAAACATGGCGTGTGCCATTGAGAGTGATTCTAAGGCTGCAATTATAACTGGCTCCCCGAGTTGGATTCGAACCAACGACCTACCGGTTAACAGCCGGTTGCTCTACCGCTGAGCTATCAGGGACCGCGCAAACAAAATTACTAGCCCGCCAACTATAGCGAACCTGAGGGTGAAATTCAATCTTATGCCTCGTGAGCGCAATGGGCGTGTATCATAAAGCAGCTCTTTACATTTTGTAAATATATATTATACTATTCTACCTATAGAATATATATAATGAAAGAGGATATACAATCAACGCCAGAGGAAGATGATCTTGATCTCGTAGATCCCTACGAGGCGTTTTGGCGGGCGGAGAGAGATAGGGAGTCGGGCAATATCGTGGATGAACAGCGATCGTATCTGATAACTGATCGCAATGATGTTGCGTTGGCACTTCGTGCGGCTGTTACAAATCTTTTCAAAGAAGAAAAAGTAAAACCCAATGAGTCGTTATTGGAGATTGGTTGTGGTATTGGATATTTCAGATCACTTGTTCCGCCGAAGTTTCATAATAGTTTTCTTCATACTGATCCTTCCGAGTTGGCGCTCGCAGAGGCGAGGAAGCAGTATCCTGATGGAATGTTCGCAAGAATGGATGCGATGCGTATGGATACGATTCGTTCCGGAAGTGTCGATCGTATTTTTGGTATGAATGTTTTTAATTATGTCTCTGCGGCTCATCGCAAACGTATCTTGGATGAGGCGCTTCGTGTATTGAAACCGGGCGGTGCACTCTATGCTCTATCGGATTTGCAGCCGAATGATCGTTCTATTTTGCCGGAGTTAGCGAAAGAGGCGAATATTCCACTTCGCTATGTTGGAACTTCCAAAGTGCACTCTAATGGCGTTACCTATGTGAAGGCAACTGATAGACGTGAGGGTTCCGGATACGCTTCTGCTATGAGTAGTATGTTTGGTATGCTCGATGGCGAAGAAGATGGACGATATGTTGCCACGGGTCCTTATTTGGCTGAGAAGGTTTTGCACCCTGTGTTTCAGCGACGTTTTTCTCAGGCTGATGTTTGTGGAATAATTGGTGTCGGACCTGCTCCACTTCTTGCACCGGCTTGCCTAGTTCGGACGAATACCTACGCTCGAGTCTATGATGTTTTGAGTCAATCTCGCAGTAGCGTGTTTCGGGCATTCGCTCGATATATTGACTCTGATGTGGAGCTTTCAGGGTATCGTTTTCCAAATTTGAGGCGCCTCGAAATCGCTGCTATTCAGATAAATAAGGGCGTGAAATAGTTTTACTGCGGCATCAGTACGAAAATTTCTCTGCCGACCATGGCGTCTTCGCGGTCGTAGATGAGGGTGTGGCGGTCGAGACAGTAGCCTTTTGTGAGGGCTTGCTCGGGAGTGAAACGTTTGAGAATCCAGTTGGGGAGGAGGGGAGTGAACTTGAGGCCGGAGGACTTGATGCCTTCGATAATTTGTTCGTTGAAGACGTAGTCGGTTGCGCCGTTTCGGTGCGCGGCGATAGCGAATACGATCGGTACGTGGAGCTGGGCAAACTTCTGAATCGCTTTTTTATAGAGGTCGCCGAGGTTTTGTTGGACCTGTCTGGTCTCGGCTACGGTTGGCTTTTTCTTGAAGTAGGGACCGAGGAAGCTCTCGGAGACGACCATGGATGGGTTGTGCTGTTTAAGAATTTCTTCAGGGTTCATGCTCGTTACGTCCTGATGAAATGTTTTGAAGGTATAGTGCTGGGTGTGCTCGAAGTTTTTCTGAATCCACTCGCAGTTTTCCTGGGCGCCGATGACCGTTTCCTGTCGAATGTCTGATCCGATGCAGTTGATGCGACAAAGAAGTGACTCCATGAGGATCGTTCCACTACCGCAAAACGGGTCGTAGAGGAGGTTTGTCGCGACGTCCTTGCACATGCCTTCTCCGAGTCCGATCATAATTTGGGCGAGTTTTGGAGGAAGCATGCCCGCCTGATTGTCACGGTAGGGCTTGTGGTAGTCGCGCTCGGCATAGAGCCGGAAGTCCTGGGCGGCGACCGTATAGGTACCGTAGAACTTTCCCTCTACCATGGCGAAATTGAACTCTACTCCTTTGCGAATGATATTTTCCGTGAGGGCGACGGCGCTCTCGACGTTAGCGTTGGATTTATTGAGGTATCGACTCATGTATCCTAACTCTGTCAGATATTTTTTATATATTTTTAAGAAATCTATCACGAGTTTGTTAGAACGCTGCGGTAGATTGTAGGTGTTCGCGGCAAAGATAACTTTTTTGAGCGCCATGATTCGGGAGTGCACGCCTGCATAAGACTTCTCGATGAGTGTCTCAATTGACGGCTCACGGTCGAACTCCTGATATACCTTCGCAATCTTCATCGTTCCGCCCATACGTAATAGCGTCGATTCAATGTTGCGAACGCGGGGATCCTCCTCATCCAACTCCACCAATGCCAACTCATCTTCGAAACCCTTTATACATTTTTCACCCCATATTGCGATGATCTCCGCCAATGATATCAGTGGCTTCCTACCTAGAATGAAGAGAAAAGTACTCATGAGTGCGACGGTCGGTCAGATATATGGTATGTCGTGTTTGGTGGCTCTCAGTATACTGGTTGTTTTCCTCGCAGGCTACACGGTTTTCCGCTTTGAAACGGCTTCGGAGGCTCTTTGTCCGATCGTTCCGGTGAGCTCATCTTCTACACCGCACTAGCTGAATTATAGCATAAATTAGGCTTTATTACAACTTTCTGCTTTGTCTTTTATGGCGTTCTGGGAGTGTTGTTTTTTGAGGGGGTATTTGATACAGTGCCGTTACTTGTATTTTTAACTTCTATTTTTATGAGCATGTCACTGAATCGTGTGCAGTTGATTGGTAATGTTACGAAGGATCCGGATGTGAAGCAGATTCCCGGCGGTACGACCGTTGCGACTTTTAGCATCGCTACAAACTACACGTGGAAGGATCAGGCCGGTCAGAAACAGGACAAGGCCGAGTTCCACAACTTGGTAGCATGGAGAAAGTTGGGAGAGATTGTCTCTCAATATGTAAAGAAGGGGAGCAAGGTCTTTGTAGAGGGACGAATCCAGACACGAGAGTGGGAGGGTCAGGATGGTGCAAAGCGCTACAAGACTGAGATTATTCTCGACAATATGATTATGCTTGATAAGAAAGGCGGCATGAGTGAATCATACTCAGACAGCGGCTCTTCCGAGGAGGCGAGCAGCGATCGAGGACACAGCTCTGTACGGGCTTCCGCTCCTGCAACAGCTGATATTGAGGAGAGTATCAATATTGAGGATTTGCCTTTCTAGTCTTAAATTAACTCACACAAAAAAAGAGCGCCTGATATACAAATATAATAAGTATACAGACGCTCTTTTTAGACCAACTTCTATGGATGTTCCCATCTGACGCAAAAAATGTTCGTGCGCAGGTGAAGCATACACAGGGTCGGTTCATACATTATGGTCGACGAACCGTCATGTATTCTTCCCTACGGAAGAGTTCCCCTGCCTTCCTTTGGTGTTTTGTTTATAGATGAGGTTCACCTTCATCTCGTTTATTTTTGTTTTTGTATCTCAGACTCAATATTAGAAAGTCTGAAGACAAGTTTTTGTTTGCTACTTTTTTCAGGCATCGTCGTGCCTATGATCGAAAAGTAGGGGAAGAAAGCGAAAATCCTATACTGTTTATCGCCTTGTCTCCATACTTTTCTCTGAAAGAAAAGCAGCTGGGGTGGGTGTTTTTGTAAATCTTCAAGGAACGAACAAATCTGAGTATTCTACCATTAATTAGCTTTTTTTTCAAGCATTGTGTCCCGTTTCTTTCCACTTTTGCGGTTTTGGAAAGTTTGTTGTAGACTTGCGGCCATGGAGGTCACAAATTTGTCATTACCGGGTAAGCTTTTCCTCGTCGTCGGACCCTCGGGTTCCGGCAAGGGATCGATGATTGCAAAGCTGAAACAGCGTCATCCGCACTATGTTTTCCCGCTTTCCTGTACTACGCGCGATCCACGCCCTGGCGAGAAGCCGGGCGAGGTCTATAACTACATAAGCAAGGACGAGTTTGTAAAGGGTATCGAGGGGGGCGAGTTCTTGGAGTGGGCCGAGGTCCATCAGGACCATTATTACGGCATCCTCAAGGGGCCGATTTTCCAGGCGTTGAAAGAGGGGAAAACTATCATCCGAGAGATTGATATTCAGGGATTCAAATCGGTATCCAACATTGTTCCTCCGGAAAACTTGGTCGGTGTCTTTATCTACGTTCCGGATTTAAATGAACTCAAGCGACGAATTCTCATGCGAGGAAAACTCCCTGATGAGGAGATTGAGAAACGGCTTATCAGTGCGCAAAAGGAAATTGATCAATCTGATTTGTGTAAGTACAAAATTGATAGTATCCCCGGCGAAATTGACCGCATGGCCAATGACATGGAGGCTATCATTGCGAAAGAGATGTAATTTTCATAAAGTGTTGTTTTGTTAATTCGTTCGGAGGTATAATTGCTCCTAACCTATTTTCTTAACCCCCATTTTTATGGCACTCGACACTGTCGGTCCTAATTTTTCTTATTTGGATGGGGTGATTACCCCATTGAAGCAGCATGCTATGCTCGACGCTTTTATTATTGAGAAGATTATCAAAGACGGTCAGGAGGACGTACGTCAAAGAATAGGTATTCCCCGTCCTGACTGGGGCGAGCCACTTCCCCCTCCTCCTTCTCGTCCTATGAATGCGGAACGAGACGAAGACGATAGCGATAGAGGCTACTTCGAGCTAGATATGTAGTTTTCGCCCCTATCTCTCACCGTATCTCAGCTTCACCTTAGCCATTGCCTATTTGCCGTGCCTCTTGTACAATTCACCCTGCTTCGCATCGTGTTCACTTTTTACGTTGGGGATTCGCCAAGCGGTAAGGCACTGCCCTCTGGAGGCAGCATCGGGGGTTCGAATCCCTCATCCCCAGCCAAGTTTAGAAAGCTTCAGCTTACAGATTCTAGATATGCAATAATAGAAGATTTTGCAGGTTCATTATAGTCCAGCGAAAGGATACTAGACCTGCAATTTCAATTAACAATTTTGTATGAAAAAAATAATAACAAGTATTCTGATCCTTTCGACATTGACGGGATGCGCGAGTGTGAAAAATAATTCAAAAAATATTTTGCCGATTGATGCGAGGAGTACGGTGAGTTTTTTTCAGGAAAAAATAAATGAGGCTCAATTAGGACTGCAGTTTAGCTCTGATGGGAAGCCTTCGGGATATGATGGTATTTGGTGGATATCTAATGATGATAAAAATATTGCGATTTCGAATGTGTTTGTTGCAAAGGCAGAAATGGCTATTCCTGCTCTAGAAATGACGCCGGATCAAGAGGCGGTTTTTGAAAAATCTATGAGTCCAGTGCTCGGCTTGATGGATAGTGAATTGCTGAAAAATGGTTTCACGAAAAATCTGAAAAATTCATCGAAGAGTCTCAGTAATACAAGTTTTTATGATTATATAGTCGCATACGAAAAAGGTTCTACCATTTGTACTTTTACGCAAAATCGAGATTACTACAACCCCAAAGACGATGAGTCGAAGTGGCTTACCTCCCTTACATTTGCTTGTTCTGATGATCTAAAGGCTAGTTACGATGCACAACTTCCTTATTTGCAGGTATTCGAGAAGGTTCTACGCGAACCATTTACAGGAGAATATGCCGTGACGGATATTGGGAAGCCATATGGAGATTTTACTATCGTAAATTTTGGCGGGAGAAGGGGAGGATTTTACTCAATTTTTAAGAAATCAGGTGCTACCTATAAAATTCTTTATTCTGGACAAGAAGATCCCTCATGCAAAATTGTTGATTTGAACAAAATTCCAAAGCAGATCGCACCTCGATGTTGGTTGAATAATGGCCTGGAGGAGAGGGATGTAAAGTAGATGAAAAATGAAAATCCCGCGAAAGGGTACTAGACCCGTAAGCTCAGCCAACACGTACACTAGCAAGATTGTATTCCCACATCCCTATGTTTGAGGGACGACCCCACGAATTGGGTGGTTTTTGTCATGAGAAGCGCTTGTTGCTGCGAAGGTGATCTTGCAAGGGTTCGAGTCCCGCATACCTCGTCTTGTTTTGCGTTAAGGTCCGCAATTGCAAAAAACTTGAAAATATGGTATAATAGAAAGAATAATAAATAATTATGCACCATGGGAAACGGAGCCCCGTCAGAAGGTAACTACCGAGAAGAGTCCTCAAAATATCAAGACCTCATTCCTATTATTGAGAGCCACGATGCATTGGTGCACGAATACTATGAATCAATGAGGCTGTTCGAGGGTCTCAACCCTGCGATTGTGGGGGTTGATACTCTACATAAATTCCAAAAGATTTTTTTCGAAGAAAAAGAAAAAAAACAAAGTTCATTTGACTTGGAAAGCGTAGATCGCTCGTCATTCACAGATGACGTTTGTGATGTACTTGGATCGCGCAATCCAGACATCTACAGCGCTATGCCAGACCTGAAATCAGTCATTAGAAACCGGTCATCCCTCGATGACAGGCAGTATGAGGATTATACAAAGAGGGAGATGGCTTTTATCCGAAGCATGCCATTCTGGGCTCGGTATTCGAAATTGAAAAAGTTAGAAGAGGAAAATGGAAAGAGAAATACGTCCAAAAAGGAGGTGCGCGAAAAGGTTGCTGTATTTCTTCGTCAAAAACAAGAAGGAGTGAGAGTAGTAGGAGAAAAGGTGGCGCAGGTTCATATATTGCTTAAAAGAACCCATAAACTTCAGGAGATTTTAGCTCCATTGAGCGATTTTACGGATCGTCAAAAAATGCTTGCACGTAGCGCACTTGTTCATCTTAGGAGCGCTTTGCATGATTCAAATAAATCGTCAAAAGAGGCATTTGACGGCGCATATGAGCGTGTTGAGCGCTCGCTTAACTTCGAGAAAATACTGAAACACATACAAACAGAGATTGAGAAGATAGAGGTCGAGATGGAAGAAAAGGTAATTTCCCGTCGCACGAAACTTCGCGGAGTGTTGATACTCATTCAATCAATGGGCGGTAGCCAAGAAGGCATTGCCGAAACGGCGCAGCGATATCGTGAAATGGAGGGAGAAATTCAGAAAGAGTACGAGAGAGTAAAGGAAAAACTTATGCAGCTCAAGGACGTAATTTCTTCTGGAGGGCAGAGCCCTGATGCGTATCAGGAAAATGTTGAGGGTGTAGCTGAGTACGTTTCTAGTGGAGGTGCGTCGTTTGCCATTCTTCAGGAATTTAATCGCCTCATCGCTGAGCTAGATAAGCTTACGGAAGAGCTCGAGTCACATATGAATATTCCGAAGAAGCGTTTGGGCGGGCCAGCAGATGTACTCGCACTTTCGCACGAAGAAGATGCGGAAGACTCTGATGATGAGATTCAGGAAATGTGCAGGGGTATGATTAAGAATCGTTATCATGTCACCCCGGATGAGATGTCGAAAATCGACGTACTCTTCTCTCGTGCCGCATATGAGGATGCCGTTGCAGTAGCGAAGGAGTTCGATCCGAATGTAAAAATACTGCCGCGTAAAGAGGTATTAAGTGGTATTATTTCTCTCGGCGAGGACATGCTCAAAGAAATAGCAAAATTTGGAAAACCAACGTTACTTGTAGTTCCACGAACTACTTTTGAACAAAAAGAAGAGGCGATGAATGCTCATAAAAAATATGAGAATCAGGTAGATGGCTTTGTTTCGACAGATAAGGGAAGCCCATTCCTTGTCATTGCTACGCCAGCTAAAGTATCGATCAGTATTGTCGATGGAGCTCCTCATATGCCACATATCCCAACCATTCTACCTAACTCGCGTTTCGATCAGAGAAAGCTTAAATTCAAGAAGCACTACCAGGAAAGGGGTATGTGCCTCATCAATGTCCATGAGTACGTCGTGCTCATGCAGCGATCACTTTATGAATATAAGAAAAGTGGAAATGATGAGGTGTCGAGAGATACTTCAAAAATTCTCGACTTCACTAGGCATGATAATAATACTTATACCTGCCTCGATGATCAGTATCTGGGCGCCTCGCCTCGTGTCGCCTTTGGTTGCTTCGGCTCGCTGAATCGCCAGATGTTCTTCTACGCTAGCGGCGCGGAGCAGACCTTTGCGGACTTGCGTGGGCGACCCTCGATGAAGGTTATGGAGTATTAACGTTTGAACTTTAGCTCCTCCTTTAGTCCAGCCAAAAGGTTCTAAACCACAAGCTCAGCCAACTAAACTTTTGTGAGTCGTGTTACGATGAGATTTTTTTCTTGAATTTGTTCGTGAACATCCACTTGCCAATCTCCTCTTGTAGCTGCCATCACTGTTTCAATTCGGTTCCTTGAAGATTCGATTACATCTTTTGCAGTTTTGAGATGAGGTCGATCTATAATGAGCACATTTCTTTCTTTACCCTGGAGGAGCTTTAGTACCACTGCTAGATGATCGTCTTCTGTTCTCAATCTTGGTTCATGTGGAAGGTGGGAGCTTTGTGCGACTTCATAATCAATATTTACATTTGGAGCTCTGGCTTCGCCTGGAAGCGAAAGGCCTGTGTCAATAAGCGTTACTTGTTTTGTCGGAGGAAGTGAAATTTCAGAAGAAAAAGGATGAATCATGGTCTGGACATGCTCGATCTGATCTCTTCTTACGTAGAGCTCCTGGGCGATTGCCCTATAATTTATCTTAGTATGCGAATCAAGAAGATATGTTTTTTGTAATTTCTTCGATGCGAGAAGGGCTAAAGGTACGAGCGCGAGACCACTGAAAATGTCGAGAATTTCTTTCGTTCCACTTTCATCAAGTATTCTTTTTATTTCTTCATATATCGCACGTTGATTATCAAATAAATTTTTTATTCTTGCGAATTTTCCTTTCATTCTTGCCGTAGCCTCTTCTAGTGCGACTCTTTTTCCGAGCTGTCCCAGCTGTTGCAATTCCGGTCTAGTATCCCGAAAATGTCTGGCCATTTCATTCGTAAGAACGGTTCTATGTGCCTGTATGGTTCGTTCAAAGCCTGTATCGGGAAGCACTGTTTTCATAAGAAATTTTATGTGGATGTATAATATAAAATAATATATTTTTTTAGTCAAATATAAAGCTGAAGTTACTTGTTCTACTGGATTTTCAGCCTTTTAATTTTCTCCGTGTCTAGTGTATGCTTCCGGCATGAAGGTTATATGTGAAATATCTGGACGTCCTTTTGAAGTCTCGGGTCATGAAATGAGCTTGAGAGAGAAGTTTGGATTTGGCGATGGTGCTCCTAAGATTTTGCCAAAATATCGTTTTCAGTACCTGGGTGCCTTCTGGCCTCAGTGGAATTTGCATAAGAGAAAGTGCGACAAGACTGGCGAGCCAATAATATCTGTTTTTCGTCCGGATTGTGTTTATCCTGTATGGAAAAGAGATACGTGGATTGAAAGTAGCAATCCTCCCTCGAGAGATTTTGATCCAACACGGCCGTTTTTTGACCAGGCTTGGGATTTGTTTCAAAAATGTCCCATACCACACGTTTTCGGAAACAATAACCAAAATTGTGAATATGCTGATGATTGGTATTACAGCAAAAACTGTTACTTATGCCATTCCGGTGCCAATAATGAAGACTGCTATTATTCTTATGAATCTGATCGCTGTAAGGATATTTATTACGGTGTTTCTACGTTCGATTCAGAGTTGTGTTACGACCTAATAGCTTCGGCGAACTGCTTTAATAGTTTGTTTTTATTGGATTGCAAAAATGTCAGCGATTCTGCCTTTATGTACGATTGTCGCGATTGCAGCGATTCTCTTTTTTGCTCCAATCTTCGCAACAAGCGTTATTGTTTTGCTAATGAGCAGCTTACAAAAGAAGAGTTTGAAGAACGAAAGGCGCAGTGGGATTTTACCTCTCATGAAACATACGAAAAGGCAAAAGATTTTTTCAATGAGATGATGGTTAATAGGGCATGGCTTAGAGCTTTGCAGATTGATAAGTCGGAGGATTGTTCAGGTAATTTTATACGAGAATCCAAGGACTGTGAGAATTGTTATCTGCTTTCGCGACATGAGAATTGCGCTAATGATTGCTTTTCCGGACCGGACGCCAAGTCAACGTTGGATTCGCTGGGGACGCTGGGTGGTGAACTTGTCTTTATGACTTCATTGCCGGTTTATTCGTACTATGCGACTTTTTCTTTTAGCGTATCGCATTGCAAATTCGTAGAATACTGCGCGAATCTTCAGAATTGTCAGTATTGCTTTGGCTGCTGCGGTTTAGTGAACAAAAAATATTGTATTTTTAACAAACAATATTCTAAGGATGAGTATGAAATTTTGCGTGAGAAAATAATTTCTCATATGAAAAAGACCGGTGAATGGGGAAATTTCTTCCCCGGGTATTTTGCTCCAAATCCTTACGAGGAAAGTTTTTCAGGATTTCACTTTCCCGTCGATAAACCAAGTGATCTTGGATTTAGAGAAGGGGATTCAGTTGAGAGAAGTAGTGTCAAAACTGCAGAAATCGAGGTCATCTCGGATACGTATAGTGAGTTAGATTCTGGGAAAGAAAAATGGCTTACTGAACAGATTTTCTGGGATGAATCGTATAGGAGATCTTTCCGAATTACCAAGAAAGATATTGATTTTGCGAAAAAAATAAAAGGACCTCTGCCTCACAATTATTATGTTCATCACCTGCAAGATAATTTTTCATGGATGCCATTCAATGGCGAACTTCGCGATACTGTTTGTGCGAAATCTGGCAAAAAAATAAAGACTAATTGGCCAGAAAAGTTTGATGGAAGAATTTTATGTGAAGATGAATATTTGAAGGTAGTGAAGTGAGATAGTTGATATAATTTTTGTATATGCCCCACTCTGAACTCTATACATTGCAGCAGGAAGTTCGTTCGCTGGGAACGAAGGAGAGGGCGAAGAATTCGGTGTGGTTTTTTAAGACGGGAAAGGGGCAGTATGGGGAGGGGGATGTGTTTATTGGCGTGACAACGCCTTCGTTGAGGAAGGTTGCGAGAGCGTATGGGCATCTGTCGGTTGTGGATATTGAGGCATTGTTGCATTCGCCGGAGCATGAGTTTCGGCTTTTGGCTCTCTATATTTTGGTTGGTCAGTTTCAGAAGGCGAAAAGCGATGAGGTGCGCGAAACGATATATGATTTGTATCTCGCGAACACGCAGTGGATTAATAACTGGGATTTGGTTGATTCGAGTGCTGGATATATCGTGGGGGAGTTTCTCAAAAATCGTCCTAAGAAAATACTCACAACACTCGCTCATTCGAAGTCCTTGTGGGAGCGACGAATAGCCATTATTTCGACGTTTGCTTATATCAAAAATGGAGATGCCACGGATGCGCTCGGAATCGCGCGAATACTTTTGCATGATTCTCACGACTTGATACAAAAGGCTGTCGGCTGGATGCTGCGAGAAGTGGGGAAGCGATGTAATGAAAAATCTGAGCTCCAGTTCCTCGATGAGCATTACAAAACTATGCCGAGAACGATGCTTCGATATGCGATTGAGCGGCTTTCTGAGGAGCAGAGGAAACACTACATGTCGAAACGTTGATTTTGCGCCGATGGTTTTTTGAGGTACTATCTAGCAAAGATATCCTTTTATTTATTATAGTATGAATAAAGTTACGCATTTTGAATTTCCATGGGATGATAAGGAGAGGGCGAAGTCTTTTTATCAAAATGTCTTTGATTGGAAGCCGTTTGAGTGGGAGCAGTTTGGTTATACGAGTTGGCAGACCGGAGCGGTTGATGCGAAAATGCAGCCTATTGAATCGGGTTTTATTAATGGTGGTTCCAGTAAGCGTGATCCTAGCATGCCTTACCCGATGTTTTATGTTGATGTCGCGGATATTGACGTAGCATTGCAGAAAATTGTAGAGAACGGTGGTGCGGTCGTACGTGGAAAAACTCCATTAGGAGAAAATGGAGCCATGGGTTTCTTGGCTTGGTTCAAGGATTCCGAGGGGAATATTCTTGGCATGTCGCAGTACAATAAGCCGGAATAGATACGGCATACTTAGCATACTATTGTTTATTGCATGGTTATCATGACAAAAAATACACTGAATCCAAAACAGAAAGAGGAGCTTCTCAAGGTGCTGAAAGTTCGGTTTGAGAAGAATAGGAAGCTTCACGAGGGGCTTGGGTGGGCCAAGGTAGAGGTGAGGCTTAGTGTTGATGCCGGGAAGCTGTGGTCGCTCAGTGAGATGGAGAGGACGGGTGGTGAGCCGGATGTTATCGGGTATGACAAGAAGACGGGTGAGTATCTATTTTGTGACTGCTCACAGGAGACCCCGAAGGATCGTAGGAGTGTTTGCTATGATCGCGAGGCGCTGGAGTCGCGTAAGGAGCATAAGCCAAAAAATAGTGCTATGGATATGGCTGAGAGTATGGGCATTGAGCTCTTAAGTGAAGTGCAATATCGGGAGCTGCAGACGCTCGGGGATTTCGATATGAAGACGTCGAGCTGGGTTGCAACGCCTTCTCGCGTGAGGAAGCTCGGAGGTGCGCTCTTTTGCGATCGTCGTTACGATACGGTTTTTGTGTATCATAATGGTGCTGAATCGTACTATGCCGTGAGGGGATTTCGAGGCTTACTAAGGGTTTAGCTATTTTAGCTTTACATTCGTCCAATATTCGTCTATTATTAGTCCAGTAGATTATATCTTTTTTTAATGTTTGAGCCAAAATATGTCATTTCCGAAAGACTTCTAGATAATATACGGAAAATTACCGTTATTACCACGGAATTGAACTTTAGAAAATTTTCAAAAGTTGTGCTCGTGGAAATGGAGCGGCATGCTCGAGAGGTCTCTGCTTATTCATCTACAAGCATTGAGGGGAATCCGCTTCCGCTCACTGACGTGAAGAGAATTCTTAAAAATACTCCTCAAAGCATTAGAGATAGCGAGAGGGAAGTTTTGAATTACAATAAAATTCTCGTTTATCTGAATGAATTATTGAGCTCAGGACAATTAAAAATGAGCATTGCGCTTATTTTGAAGATTCAGAAAAATATTACCGATAAACTCCTTATTCCATTACAAAGTGGTCATTTTAGAAAAGAACCCGTCGTCGTTCATAATCCAAAGATTGGAAAGGTTGTCTATTTACCGCCGGATTACAAGGATGTTGAGTCGTTGATGCATGAGCTGATTGATTTTATCACCCATAGTGCCGGAAAAATTGACCCTCTTATACTAGCTGGAATTTTTCATAAGCAATTTGTAGTTATCCATCCTTTTGTTGACGGTAATGGTCGTACAGCCAGGCTTGCTACAAAGGTGCTTTTGGCTTCAATGGGGCTTAATACTTTCAATCTTTTTAGTTTTGAAAATTATTATAATCAAAATGTGAGTAGATATTTTGAGGAAGTCGGCTTGATTGGAAATTATTATGACCTAGAGGGAAAAATTGATTTTACCCATTGGCTTGAGTATTTTACAGATGGCATTATTGATGAACTATTGCGAGTGAAAAAGATTTTGGAAACTGCTTCCATGAATCCAGGAGTGGACCTCAGGACTCACCATCAAAAGATCATTAGTTATCTGGAAAAGTATGGTTACATTGACGATTCGAAATATTCTAAGCTAACAAAAAGAGCGAAATCCACGCGTAATCTCGATTTTAATAAAATGATCGACCTTGATATAATTGAAAGGTTCGGACAAGGAAAGAATACCTATTATAAATTAAAGAGCTAATATCCCTATGAAGAAAAACTACCTGAAAATTATTATCTATTCTCTCGTGATAACAGGTGTGGGTGTTTTTGTGATAGATTATTTTTCGCATTTGGTGTTCTCGGATCCCATGGAGACGGTGCCGTATTTTTTGACGAAGGCGGCTCTATATTTTGTTTTTTCTCTTCTCTTTTTATCTTTTGTTGATCTGAAGAATAAGCGGTTTTTGAAGGTATTCATTGCTGGAGTCGTCGTGTCGTTGCTGTGGGGATTTTATTATAATATTCTTCCTGCTGTGATGGACTCGGTCTTCAATATTGATTTTTATCCGTTTGGAATTGTCTTGAGTGGATTAACGTTCTTGGGAATGGGACTCCTTGGAACCGGTGTGGCCTTCGGAGTTGTTCACACGGCGGCATTTGTCGGTGGATATTATGTGACTGTTTTGATTGAGAGAATTATGAGACGTCGTTAATATCGTGTAATTTTATTCCCATGACTCTCAACCTACTGTTCCTCGTTTATATCCTCACCATTGTGCTTGTCAGGGGCGTTCTTTGGTTTTATCCTAAACACGCTCCAACGATAGGTGGGTTTCAGATGCATCATTATATGCATGGGTTGGGACTGATCGTGCTGTATTTTTTTATTCCATGGCCTGTGCTTTTGGCTGTAGGATCGGCTCTTGTCGTGGATGAGGTTCCTTTGTTTTTCATGTTCAAAGGATGGAACTGGCCCGATAATCATTGGAAACAGTACCACTCTTGGCAGTCCGTGGTGTGGATTGTGGTTATTACGCTGTGTATTGACGTTGTCACTACATATATGTTATACTAGCTATAGTTTCATAATTATATTTATATGGCTACTGTGCAAATTCGTATTGATGAGAAAACGAAAAAATCTGCAAAGAAGATTTTGGATGAAGTGGGGCTTGATATGAGCTCTGCTATCAAACTTTATTTTAATCAAATAACTATTCGCCAGGGAATTCCTTTTCAGATTCTTACTGAAAATGGATTAACTCTCGATCAGGAAAAGCAAATCCAAAAGGCTTCAGCTGAGTCAAAGAAGGGTGTTAATGTGACTAAATCTATGAATGCCAAAGACGCTCTGGCGTATTTAAAGAATCTTGCATGAAGATACGTTTTCATAAAAATTTTGAAAAGCATTATAAAAAACTTCAAAAAGAAGACAAGGCGAAGGTGTTAGCGGCTATCTCGAAATTTAGTGAAAACCCTCTTGATCCAACTCTAAAAAATCATCCATTGCACGGTAGTATCAAGGGAAAACGTTCGTTTTCTGCTGCGAATGATCTACGAATTATATTTGAAGAGTTCGATGATTACGTACTTGTGATTATGCTTGATGTGGGTTCACATAATCAGATTTACTAATATCTTTTTTTATATGACCCAAAAACATATTCAGGATGCAAAGTCGGTGGTGAAGAAGTTGCAGGAGGGGAGCAGGACGGAGAGGATGCCGCTGCTGTTTATTGGGCATGGGAATCCGATGAATGCGATTGAGGATAATGAGTATTCGAGAAATTGGGAGAAGGTCGGGAAAGATATTCCGAAACCAAAGGCTATTATTTGTATGAGTGCGCACTGGACGACGAAAGGGAGTTTTGTGACCGCAATGGAGACTCCGCCGACGATTCATGATTTTTATGGCTTTCCGCAGGAGTTATATCAGGTCACTTATCCCGCGAAGGGTGATCCGAAGTTGGCGAATGATATGTGTAAGATTGTGAAGGATATCATGCTCGATGAAGATGAATGGGGGCTGGATCATGGGGCGTGGTCGGTTCTGCACAAGATGTATCCGAAGGCGGATATTCCTGTTTTGCAGTTGAGTGTGGATTATTCGAGAAGTCCGGAGCAGCAGTATGAACTTACGAAGGAGCTCGTATCGCTGCGCGAGAAGGGGATTCTCTTCTTGGGAAGCGGAAACATTGTCCATAACTTATCAATGGCGAGTTTCGATACGAAGAAGCCGTATGATTGGGCTGTCGAGTTCGACGCGCTGAGTCGTGATTTGATTGAAAAAGGTGATCACAAGGCGCTTATTCACTATGAGAAACTCGGAGCGGCGGCGAAGATGGCTATTCCTACCGATGAACATTACCGTCCTCTGCTGACGACGTTGGCGCTTCGTGGTGAGGATGAAAAAGTAGAGTTTTTCAATGAGGGCATCGATCTGGCGAGCGTGAGTATGCGGTCGTGCATTTTTAGGTGATTTTTTGGTGAGAAGAGTATACTAGGTGCGTAATCTCTTACCCTTTCATGTATGAATTATTTTTATCCAATGGGATTTAGTGGGTTTTTGCCTCTGATGGGTTTTTTGCTTTTGTGGAGTTTGTTTTGGAAAGGATTGGCTCTTTGGCATGCAGGTAGAAAAGGCCAGGAGTGGTGGTTCGTGGCTCTTCTTGTGATTAATTCTGCCGGAATTCTTGAGATCGCTTACCTCTTCTTTGTTCTTAAATTAAAGGCGGAACAGCTCTTTAAGAAGTAGTCAGAGCATTTTTCATCTTCCGTTTGCAGTATGTCTTTTTCCACTCCGGAGGAAGGTAGGTGAGGATCCATGCTTTGAACTGTTCTTCTGCTTTTTCCCCATGTTTTCTGCTCCAGTAATTATAAAAGCTTCTGCCCCATGGTTTTCCGCTTTCTTCGTCGGTCCAGTTGGCGATGGATCCGGAGTTCCATACGTGCGTGGCTGGATCGTAGGATTTTTTGAGCGCTTTGATGATGTCTACGATTTTTCCGGTAGTGAGTGTGCTCCATTCATATGGGCATTCCGAAGAGCTATTGCCTCGTAGCTTTCCCTTCAGAACGAATTTGTGCTGCCATTCTATGGGAAGGTGCGGGAGAATTTGCGTCTTGAACTCTTTGTCTTCTCTTCCTTGGTATTTTCGGCTCCACATCTGTAGGAAACTCGCTCCCCACTGATCTCCATTTTCTCCAGTCCATCCTCGTATTGATCCCAGGGTCCAGCTTTTTTGAGATGGATCTCTTCTTCGTTTGAGTGAGACGAGCGTGTCGGCAATTTTTTTATGTGTCATGGTGTGCCAATCGTATGGGCACTCTTTATTCACAACCTGATATTTTGCCTGCCACTCCGGTGATAATTTTGAAACAATAATTTTTCTGAAAAGTTCTTCTTTTCCCTCCGGCTCAATGTACTTTCTCCAGAAGTGAATAAAAGTATCTAATTTCGAGTGTTTGTTTCCTATCTGATATCGGCGTACCGTTCCGATGCCCCATACTGCAGGGGTATTCTTCGCCTGATGAGCATTAATTTCCGCTACAATGTCCTGTAGGTAGGTTTCGTAGAGCTTAAGGGTGATTTGCATGCATATATCTTTTCTGAGCGCCGTGAGGGCTCCTGCGGTCTTCTCGTTTGTTCCTTCGGACACTGAGAGCCTGACTACGGCTTTCTTTGCTGGCTCTTCACATCGCCATGTAACGATGTTTCGAGAGGTAATGATGTCCGGAAGTTTTGCGAGTATCTCCTCGGCCATGTTGCGAATAGTGGATTGAAGTTCGGCGATATCGGAATATCGTTCTGCAGCTTGATCAATTTCAGCTTGAACAAGCTGAACTATATCGACACGCGGAGTTGGGGTAACGGTTGATTTCATGGAGGTATATATTAGATACTAAATGTATTTTTGTCAATTATAGCTTTGATTTGGTGTAAAATGGCACATCATTGCTTTGTGTGTATTATTATGTTATAATACTAGTAAATAAATAACAAAAACACACCATGGTTCACGGGTCAAAACATCATCATACTAAGGCGCATTTACACTCCCAAGGTTTGCGGAAGGTTGTACTTGGCGGACTTGCACTTCTTGTCGTTACGCTTCTTGTTACGACAGTTCTCGATACTCGGCATGAGTCTCGTCGAGAGCTTGATGATAACGAGCCACCTCCATCACTACAGGTTGCAGAGGGCGCAAAGGGATCATTCATCGATCCGACATTTGGCTATATCCAGTACCAAGCAAATGATCGTCAGGCATTTCTCAATAGTCTTCCAGCAATCAAGATCAAAAATCCTATCGGTACTAGTATTCCTGCCGGTACTAATTATCTCTATACCAATAAAGAAACGACGATGGGGGAGATTTTTCGTGGCATTGATCCATCGGCCAATCGTTTGATTTTGGCATATTATTCATCGGGTGAGCGTGGACGTTCTCAGGGTTTTTATACCTATGCCAAGGGTCCATTCAAGGATACGTATGAGGTCAAGCCTCAGGATGTAGATCGATTTGTTATCCCTGCTAATAGAGGTGTTGTCGTGATGACCGAAAGGGATACCGTGTCATACGGTCTCATGTCGCCAGCACAAATGACGCCAACAGCGCTAAGTGTTGCTGCTAATAGCGCTCCGATGGATGCGAAGATGGGTGGCTGGGTCCTTCTCCCATCGAATACCTCAAAGATTTCTGACATGACCTCTCTCTATAAAGATCGAGTGGTATCTGTATGGAACCTCACCTCACGTAATACTTTTGCTCGTGTTGAAAATTTGAATACTTTCGCCCTTACACGATACTTCCTCGTATGGATTAAATTGGCTCCTGCTAGAGAGGCTATCGTTGCTACTACGGCATACATTCCGCGTACTCCTGTTATCGTTGTTCCTGCGGCCACTCCAACGCACGAAGAAAATATGAAGACACTCTCCAAGTACTTGAAGTGGGAGCGAGTAGTCGGCTCAGAGAGCCAGGATGAGGCTACGGGTGATCTCACGGTGAAGTATCGAGTGTTTGTCGATAACTATCGCACCGTCACTGATAAGAATCTCCGTATTGATGTTTTGAAGAATCCACATTGGGGAGATAAGGCGTGGCAGATTGTCCATGAGGGTCCATACAATATTCAGGTTATTAATGGCAATATCACCTTCGCTCAGAATACCCTTCCTGCCGGTTCTTCTGCTTTTGAAGATCAGCGAGATGGTAGTCTTCTTGTGAAAGTTCGCATCCCATTCCCTGGTATCCCACTTTTGACCGACACGGCTGAGTGGGGAAAGGTTGATGTGGATTTTGCTTTTTCTGATGCCGCCAACAAGCCGGTAGCGATTACGAGCAAATACGTCACGGAACAGATTGCACGTCCAAGTCCTATCGTCAGCGCCGGAGATGGTGAGGTGATTTTCACAAATAATGGACCTGGTATGGTTCCATCTGATTACTTGAAGAAAATTGTTTTCTACTCAAGCGGCGGAGAAAACGCTACGAGTCTCTACAATATTTTTAGTAACAAGGGTCCATGGTGGAGCGGCAGTAAGTCTAACTGGTACAACCTTGATGTTGGCTCCAAGAACTGGCTTCTCTATGACAAGGATGCCCATAATTATGACGAAGATACAAAAGGCCATATTGGCTTACCAACTATCTATTCCGCCCCTGTATCGTCAAAAGATCAGGATTGGAAGTTGTAACGGTCCGTTGTTCATCCTATGAATATTATTACTTTTTTACGGTCGTTTAGGATAGGGCCTTTTGCCATTTTTGATTTTGCCGTTTCATTTTTGGCGGTGTATTTCTTGGCTCCCTACTTGCAAAAAATGGGATTGAAGCTTTCCCGCGTTCAGATGCTTTGGTTAACGATTCCTGTCAGTATTCTTGTACATATTCTTGTTGGATCTCAAACACCTTTGACGAAAATGTTTATCGATCCGAGTGGTGGATATATCGTAAAATTGGTATTTGTTTTGATGGTTTTTATGGGCTTTTGGAGCAAGTAGCTCCTTCTACATCTTCCGGGTATCATAGGCCCAATGAAGTAGTGCTTGTCGTTGCTTTCTTCGACAGTTGAAGTCTCCGGGATGGCAGTTTTTCTTGAGTTGGGCTATGTGTCGTGTCATGGCTCTCCATCTTTTGATCTGTCGTAGGTCTTCTTCCGGCATACGTCTGCCCATATAGTAGCGGCAGTACCATTGAAACCAGCCTCTTGGATCAGCAGGATGAATCCAATCTTTTTTGCGCCAAACTGAAAGTGGCTGCGAGGCGTTTACTCCAAAATAATTCAATGCGGCATCATGACGTTGTGGGCAAAGTTTGGCTTTCCGATACCAATTTTCCGGGAACTCTTTTTTGCAGTCAGTCATATATCGGCCACCGAAAACTCCTAATTCGAGCATCTCTTTGGGAGTAAGTTCGGGTTTGAAATCCTGATGGAAATTTTTGCCTATCGGCTCGGTGAGAAGATAGCTGCAATGTTTTTGCATCTTATCATTTACCTTCACTAATACATTTACATGTTTAGTTGCCATAGAGCGAAGTTGAGAACGGTTGCGAAACTTACCCAGAGAAAATATGGAACGAGCAGTAGCGCAGCGGCTTTTGAGACTTTGTAAAAAATATTGATGTTAATTATTATCGTAGCCCAGAGTAGCGCGATAATCATAAGCCCCAAGAAGGGCGATTGTAGGCCGAAGAAAATTGGTGACCAGATTGCGTTGAGAAGAAGTTGTGCGAAGAAGATATAGAGCGCCATTCGTTTCGTATCGCTACCGTCTTTTTTTGTCCATACGAGAAAAAGAGAAACGCCCATCATGATATAGAGGATGGTCCATGCAGGTCCAAATACCCATGCTGGAGGGCTAAACAATGGTTTGCTGAGTGTGTTGTACCAGGTTGGAATAGCAGGAGTAGTGAATAATGCTCCGACAATGCCTACCGATAAACAACCGAGAATAGAAACGATTGATTGAATGATTTTTTTATTCATACTCTGATTGTATCAGAAGGGGTTTTAACTATCTAACAAAAGAGTGTAAAGTTACTAGTGGCGCTATTTCTCATTTATATTCTATATGGAAACAAATAATTTTTTAAAGACAGCTCTTGCTATCGATCCGAAGTTTATTGAAGAAAGTGTTGATGTGGTTCTGAAGGAGCTAGAGACGACCCCAAAAGGATTATCTCATGCTGAGGGCATTAAACGTCTTATTCAGTATGGCAAGAATGATCCTCTCAAAAAAGAGAAGCGAGGTTTGGTTATGGAATTTCTTGTTCGGTTGGTTAATCCACTTGTGATCGTTCTTTTTGTCATTTCCGCATTCTCCTACATTTTTGGTGAAAAAGTTAGTGCACTTATGGTCGCATTAATGGCTTTTCTTAGCGTTATTATTTCATTTGTACAGGAGTACAAGGCCGGTAGAGATGCTGATAAGTTGATCGATATGGTTCGACTTATGAGTAATGTTTATCGAGATGGAAAGGTGATGAGTATCAAGATGCACGATATCGTTCCGGGTGATGTGGTGCTCCTTTCTGCGGGAGACATGATTCCTGCTGATATCAGGATCATTTCGGCAAAAGATTTGTTTATTAATCAATCGACTTTTACGGGTGAGTCTTTCCCCGTCGAGAAGTTTTCTGAAAAGTTGATGAAAGGGCAGTACTCATCTACGAGCCTGACGAATGTCACACTCATGGGCTCCAGCGTTGTTAGCGGAACGGCCGAGGGAGTCGTGTTGTTGACGGGGCCTAATACTGAACTGGGAAGAATTTCGCGTGAACTTCAGGAGTCGGCTCCTGTAACGGCCTTCGATAAGGGGGTGCGTAATTTTACTATGTTGATGATTAAGTTCATGGTTTTATTGGCATTTGTAGTTTTTGCTATTAATGCTTTGTCGAAAGGCAACGCTGTTGAGGCGTTCCTTTTTGCGCTTGCTGTGGCTGTTGGATTGGCACCGGAAATGTTACCGATGGAGGTGACATTGAATCTTTCCAAGGGTGCTATCGATATGGCGAAGAAGGGGATTATCGTGAAGAGGCTGGATTCTATGCAGAATTTTGGCGCGATGGACATTTTGTGCACGGACAAAACGGGCACGTTAACGCAGGATGATATTACGCTCGTGAAGCATATTAACGCGTTGGCACAGGAGGACGAGGACGTTCTTCGTTTTGCTTTTATCAATAGTTATTATCAAACCGGACTCCATAATGTTTTGGATGCAGCTGTTCTCAAGCACCAGCACCTTGCCGTTACGGGTTATACTAAAATTGATGAGATTCCTTTTGATTTCAAGAGACGCGTCATGTCGGTGATTGTTGCGATGGACTCAACGACAAGGCTCATCACCAAGGGTGCGCCTGAGGAAATACTGAAGCGCTGTAATCGATTTGAGATCGCGGGGAAGGTGAGCCCTTTGACGAGCCAGATTACCAGTAATCTCGAGAAGGAATATGATGTTTTGAGCGCGGATGGATTTAGAGTTTTGGCTATTGGTTACGATGATTGTAGCGGTGAAAAATGTAAGAGTGAGTTTACGTGCGAGGATGAAAATAATCTTATATTTAAGGGATTTGTCTGCTTCCTTGATCCAGCAAAACCGACCGTGGCAAAAACTATTTTGGGTCTGGAGAAGCTTGGAATTACGTTGAAGATTCTTTCCGGTGATAATGAGTTGGTAACCAAGAAAATTTGCGGTGAGGTGGGACTTGATGTGAGCGGAATGATTAATGGTGATGAGGTTGAGAAAATGAGCGATGAGGAGTTGGCGACGACGGTGGAGAAAATGACGATTTTCTGTAGAGTGAACCCTCTCCAAAAAGAAAGAATTATTATGGCTCTGCAGGCCAATAAACATATTGTCGGATTCCTCGGGGACGGTATTAATGATGCGCCTGCGCTCAAGGCGGCTGATGTAGGAATTTCTGTAAACAATGCGGTCGGTATTGCCAAGGAGACGGCGGATATTATTTTACTTCGGAAGAGTCTCATGGTGCTCAAGGAGTGCGTCGTCGAGGGAAGAAAGACGTTTGGAAATATTATTAAGTATATAAAAATGGGGGCGAGCTCGAATTTTGGAAATATGTTCAGTATGACCGGTGCGAGCTTACTGCTGCCATTCTTGCCGATGCGTCCGATCCAGATTTTGTTGAATAATTTTCTCTATGATATGTCGCAGGTGTCTCTTCCTTCCGATACGGTTGACGAGGAGTATATAGAGAGCCCTCGTCCGTGGAATATTGATTATATCAAAAAGTTTATGCTTTTTATCGGCCCTATCAGCTCACTTTTTGACTATGCCACCTTTGGGTTGATGTGGTTTTTCTTTCACGCCAATACGCCTGCATCCCAGGCATTATTCAATACCGGATGGTTCTTGGAGTCCCTTACGAGCCAAACGCTGGTGATCTACGTGTTGCGTACGAACAAGATTCCATTCCTCGAGAGTAATCCGAGCAAACCCCTTGTGATCACCACGGTATCCGTTTTGGCATTCGCCTATATTCTTGCCAACTCTGAATTTGGTGGCATTTTTGGATTCACTCCATTGCCACTTCAGTTCTTTGTTATCCTCTTCTTCATGATGATCGCATATCTACTTCTCGTTCAAGTAGTCAAGAAGTGGTTCTTGAAGAGGTATGGATATTTTTGAGGATAAACCGTAGTCGTTTATATAATTGTTCTCACGGGCTTATTTCGAAATAGCTCATAGAAGCCTTTTTCTATCTCTTTTTGTGTTGTGCCAAAATAATATGTGGCATTTTTATCTTGAGCATTTTCTGCACTTAACATCGTAAATGTTTCCGGATCAGCATCTTTTATTTGTTCAACGATAACATCACTCATATCATACCCATATGATTTCTGTATCATTCCGTAATACACTGACTTTTTATCCTTGAAAATGATCACGTTGTCCGTAGCCCCTATTTCTCCGTACTCCTTGCTATTGAATCCCTTTAACTCATAAAAGTTTTTGCCATCTACTGACCAAAATAGATGATTGTTGCTTTCGAGAATGTTCCACATGTCTGTGTAGGACTTATACTTTCTCAGTATCGTAACTGGATTTTTTATTTTTGTATTTCGAACATAATCAAGTTTTCCTCTTTCATTTTTTGCATAGTAAAGCGCGTTCTTGTCTGCATAAAGTGTGCTGCTGATTTTTTGAAAGGATGCTGCATCCGAGCTGAGAAGTTTTTTTAGACGTGTCTGGCTCCATGTTGATCCATCTTTATTTGCTCCATATTTCGTAGTGAGAATTGATATTTTTCCTTTTTGTGAATAAAAATCGAGCCCAATTTCTGCTATGGATGTTAGCTCCTGTGCGTTAGGGCCGATTCTCTTCAAGAGTGCGGCTTTAGTATTCTCGCTTGATGCCAATGTAATTCCTGGAATAAGGCAGATAGCTATTATTAGGGCAAAAAATGATAATTTTCTCGTATGCATACCTCGTTTTTA
The DNA here is from genome assembly GCA_026395555.1 of Candidatus Peregrinibacteria bacterium. Lineage (GTDB taxonomy): Bacteria > Patescibacteriota > Gracilibacteria > UBA1369 > UBA12463 > CALREA01. The sequence goes on from JAPLYO010000009.1 coordinate 31,922, forward strand.
GTGTGGACTAATGGCTTTATAGTCTCAATTTCTTGAAATTTCAATGATTATTCCTGAGTCAGATCATTTTCCCATTTACTTTACTCCGCTTTTGCGGAAGAATTGGCGCATGAGAAAAATTGAAATTATGGCTCCGGTTGGGTCTTTTGAGGCTCTTGGAGCTGCTATTGAGGCCGGCTGTAATAGTATTTATTTTGGGGTGGCGCAGTTAAATATGCGCACGAGAGCGGCTCATAATTTCACACTTGAGGAGCTAAAGGAGGTTGCTGATCGTTGCAAGGCGGCTGGTATTCGAAGTTACATCACCTTGAATGTTTTGCTCTATGAACATGATATGTCGATGATGCATACGATTGTTGATGCGGCAAAAGCTGCCGGGATCAATGCAATCATCGCTCAGGATATTGCGGCGATTCAGTATGCACGTCAGATTGGTATGCCCGTTCAGGCCTCTACCCAGCTCTCTATCTCTAATTTTGAGAGTGTGAAGTTTTACGCTCAGTTTGCTGATACGATCGTCCTCGCACGTGAGGTGGATATTCCTATGATGAAACGAATTTGCGATGGAATCGAGAAGGAGCAGGTGCGTGGGCCGGCGGGGGAGTTGGTGCGCATTGAGGTTTTTGTCCATGGGGCGCTTTGCATTGCGCAGAGCGGACGATGTCACATGAGCTTGCTGCAAAATAATACTTCCGCGCAGCGTGGGGCCTGTCTCCAGGAGTGTCGACGAAAGTATCGAATTATCGATGATGAGACCGGGAAGGAGATGGTGGTTGATAATGAGTATGTTTTGAGCCCGAAGGATCTTTGCACGTTGCCTTTTTTGGATGCACTTATCGATACGGGCGTGAGTGTGCTGAAGATTGAGGGACGTGGACGTTCTCCGGTATATGTGGCAACCGTGGTACGAGTTTATAGAGAGGCAGCCGACGCGGTGCTCGCGGGAACATTTACCCCTGAGAAAATTACCTCATGGATGAAAGAGTTGGAGACGGTTTATAACCGTGGATTTACCGAGGGATATTATTTAGGACGTAAGTTGCCGGAGTGGAGCGGAGATCCCGGAAATCATGCGACCGAGGAGCGTGTGTATGTGGGTAATGTCGTACATTATTTTGATAAGGCTGGTATTGCAGAGATTGCTGTTCAGGCAAATGAAATCAGTAAAGGTGACAAGTATGCCATCATGGGGAAGGCGACCGGCCTCGTGCAGAATGTTGTTACTGAGATGAAAATTGATGATGCTTTCGTAGAGAAATCTGGAAAGGGCGTAACGATAACGATGCCTGTACCACGAGCGGTCCATAGAAATGATAAGTTGTATTTACTCCGTAAACCTATTGCCCGTGTCATCGCTTAAAATTGTTCATGATCGTTCTCGATGTATCGGATGTAACTCCTGTGTCTGTATCGCCCCTCAAACTTGGGTAATGGATGAGAAGGAGGGGAAAGTTTTGCTGAACGACTCTGTTCAAAAAGGTAATCTCTATGTTGCGGATATTTTCGAGGAAGACGAGAAGGCAAATAGAGATGCTGCTGATGCCTGTCCAATGCGCATTATTAAAATAGAAAAGCATGCTTAATGGTATGCATCTCCAGTGCACGGCATGTACTTCCACCGCTTCAGGTGATGTGAGTATACTTACATGTCCTCATCATAGTCAGTATTATTCGTATCTTGAGGTTATCGATGGGGCACGAGAAGCTTTTTCACTCTATGGCGAGGGGAGTACGCCGGTGCAACTTTTTTCTGAAAATATATACGTAAAAGATGAGTCAAAAAATCCAACCGGATCCGTGAAAGATCGAGAGGTTGCTGGTATTTTTCGTCATGTTCTCGAGAGGGGACTGCGAGAGGTAAGCATCGTGTCTGCAGGCAATGGAGCGCTTTCTGCTGCGTATTATGCGAAGCATGCCGGTGTGAAACTGCACTGTTTTGTCTCGAAAATGACATCAAGACACGTTATTGAACATTTAGAAAATAATGGAGCAACGGTTCACTTGGAGGACGGTGATTATGAGGAGATATTCAAGAAAAATATTGATTCAAATCCCTATTACAATATTACTCCCGGTATAAATCCTTTTGCCGAAGAGGGGACGAAGTTTATCGCGCATGAGCTTGTAGAGCAGGTTTCTGGCATTGCTGCTGTAGTAGTTCCTGTTGGTAATGGGACGCAGCTCTCGGCTATTTGGAAAGGTTTTAAAGAACTCTCTCTCAAGAAGCTTCCTATGATGATTGGCGTAGAGATTGAGGGTTGCGATCCTGTGTACCATGCTCACCAAGATGATGAGGATTTTGTAGAGCTCAATACTATACCTGATACCAAGGCGACCGGCATCGCTGCACGCTGCGCTTTTACCTCCCCAAAGGCTGTTCGTGCCCTGAGGGAGAGCGGTGGCATGATAGTTCGAATAACGGAGAAAGAGTTAGAAGATGCTATGCTCGAAGTCGAAAATAATTCTTCTTTTACCTGCGGACCTACCTCGGCCTCAGCATTTGCCGCCCTCAAGAAAATTTCTATTGATGGCAATATAGTGTGCATCTTGAGCGGCAAGCGATAGGCCGTAATCACGCTTTTTAGCTAAACTGTATCTGAAATCGATACATTCCCATTCCGCACATGCCCTGGAGCGTGGTGCCTGCTTTCTGTGCCGGGACCTCGATGTTGGTTTCACCCGTAGGTGGGAGATATCCCTGATACCCTATGCTTGGAATTACTACTGAAGATGAGCAGTCGAATGCTCCCTGAGTTTTCATCCTAATTGTCGTGGGAATATCGGCCTTGGCGACGCTTATTTTTGGAGAATATCCACCTCTTGCCGTAATGGATATGACTTGTTTTCCGTTTTCCATCGTAACGTTATTTATTGATCCTCCTGACATTTCTTCCTGATATGAACTTTCTTGAGCAGCAAGGTAGACTCCTCCAATGAGAAGAATGCCGACGAGTGATAGTGTTATGGTTTTCATAGATTGAGTATAATCTTTTTAATTTAGAAATTGAATAATGGGGGAATAATTCCCACGACGGCGAAACTGTTGATGAGGTTAAAGAGGGCGAAAATTATCACGATAAGGCCGGCTGTTTTGAAGAAAATTCCCGCCTTTGAGCTCTGCTGGATGCTGAAAGAGCTGAAACTAATTAGTCCTAATACCGGCAGTGTTCCGAGGGCGAATGAGAGCATCGTTAGTCCTCCTGTGAGGAAGCTTCCGGTGGAGAGAGTATAAATCTGCATCGATTGCGTGAACCCGCATGGAAGGAAAAACGTAGCAATTCCTACGAGGGCCGGAGTGAGTGTGTGGTTTAAATCGGATATATTCAATGCATGTTTTGCGAGGACTTTTGGCATTCCGGGTGTTAATCTTTTGGTCCACGTGAAGACGTCCAGGAGGTTGATACCCAAAACCAACATAACTATTCCGATGATAAAACTGAGAATGAATGTTGATGTTGTATTGAGCTGGAAGGCCGATCCGATCGATCCGATTACTCCTCCGAGAATGAAAAATGATACGATTCGTCCTATGTGGAAGAGGATCTGCGGTCGCACCTTGTCACCTTCCTTCGCGAATGTTGCCGACATGGAGAGGAGAAGTCCTCCAACGACCGCCATACATGTTGAGAGAGACGCTACGACTCCTACGACGAATGCCGTGCCATACGATACCTTGCTCGTGTTGATGAGGTTTACGAGACCTACCTTTTGAAGTATGTAAAAAGCTGCAATAAATAGAAGTGCGATAGGAGCAGCCATCTTGAAGTCATTCCAGTTTCTTGATGGTACATTTTTTTCTACCGAGAGACTGTATCCACGTTTGGCTAGTACTTGTGTTAATTCTTCCGCAATGGTTTCCGGACTTTTGTCTCCGAAGTCTCCAGTGACTTCAGCGGTATTTGACTTGAGGCTTACTTTTGAGTGTGAAATATTCGATAGATCCTGTAGCTCACTTTCGATCATCATGATGCAGGCTTTGCAGTGCATTCCCGTGACGTGAAAGGTGTGTGTTGTTTGCATATGAAAAGCGTGTAAAAAAATAATGCGTGAAATAGTTATAGTTTTTTCGTCTTGATGCGAAGGGAGTTTCCTACGACGGAAACACTTGAGAATGCCATTGCCAGACCGGCAAATACCGGATTGAGTAGAAGTCCGAAGAGGGGATAAAATGCTCCTCCGGCGAGCGGAATTCCTACGATGTTATAGAAAAATGCCCAGAAAAGGTTTTGTTTAATGCCTCGCATCGTCATTTTGGAGAGCGTGATCGCTTTGACGAGTTTTGAGATATCGCCATTGAGAAGCGTGATTCCTGCTGACTCAATTGCTACATCCGTTCCGGTGGCCATGGCGATTCCCACATCTGCTTGTGCGAGTGCCGGTGCGTCATTTACCCCATCTCCAGCCATAGCTACGACCTTACCTTGAGCTTGAAGTTCCTTAATCTTGTCGAGTTTTGCCTCAGGCATAACATCAGATACCACCTCATCGATACCGACTTTTTTCGCAATAAATGCTGCTGTGTTTTTGTTGTCTCCCGTGAGCATGGTTACGACAATGCCCATTTGATGGAGTCGCGCAACAGCTTCGATGGCTTCTGGCTTGATGGCGTCGGCGATGAGAATGACTCCGAGAATATTTTCTTTTGTCGCGAGAATGATCGGTGTTTTTCCCTCGAGTGTTTCTTTTTCTATCGTTGATATATCAAAAGAGATTTTTACATCTTCTAATAACTTCGTATTTCCCGCATAATACTGCGTTTTTCCAATCGTACCCTTGATTCCTTTTCCTCTCATCATCTCGAAATCTTCAATGGGGGAGAGTGCTATTTTTTTCTCTGCTGCGTGAGCAATAACGGCATGCGCGATTGGATGCTCTGATTTATTCTCAAGAGATGCAAGTATGGCTACGAGCTCATCATCGCTTTTTTTGGAATAATTTTGAATTGATATTAACTCGGGTTTTCCTTTGGTAATTGTTCCCGTTTTGTCGACGACGACGTTCGTTATTTTGTAGAGTTTTTCCAGAGTGGCGGCGTCTTTTATGAGAATGCCCTCACGTGCTCCTTTGCCTACTCCGACGATTATGGCGGTCGGTGTGGCGAGCCCTAGGGCGCATGGGCAGGCGATAACAAGAATGCCTACGAATGACATAAGGCCGAATGAAAGTGCCTGCGAGAAGCCAAGATATGATGTTCCGACTATCAGCCATACTGCGAGATCTAGGAAGGCGAGTATGAGCACGATAGGTACGAATATACCTGAAATTTTATCAGCAAGAGCCTGAATAGGTGCTTTGCTTCCCTGTGCTTCTTCTACCATCTTGATGATGTGAGCTATCATCGTCTCTGATCCAACTTTTGTCGCCTTGAAGGTAAATGATCCGCTCGTGTTCATGGTACCGGCTGCGATCGAGTCTCCGATCGTTTTTTTGACCGGCATCGGCTCGCCCGTGAGCATAGACTCATCGACATATGATGATCCTTCTGTAATCACCCCATCTACCGGAATTTTGCCTGCAGGCTTCACAATAATCAGCTCGCCGTGAACTACCTGATCTACCGGTATCTCCATCTCCATTCCATCACGAATGACAAGCGCTGTTTTTGCCTGCATATTGAGCAATTTTTCTATGGCATCGCCGGTCTTTATTTTCGATCGAGCCTCTAGATATTTTCCAAGAGAGATGAAGGCGATCACAACGATCGTTACGTCGAAGTATGTATTTTCTACATTAATGTATGGTTTTAGGCTTTCTTCGAACGCACCAACGATGGCGCTATAGAGATAGGCAGCAAGGGTTCCAATTCCTACAAGGGTATCCATATTTGCCTTCCCATAGCGCAAGAATCTATACACACCCTGAAGGTACGGTTTGCCCACCACGAAAAGCATATACGTTGCCATGAGTGGCATGAGGTGGTGAAAAAACTCACTCCAAAAGTAAGACATTTCTGAGGCTTTCCCAAATGATGCCAGGATATCCCAGCCCATGACGAAAATGCTGATTATCGTGAGTGGGATGGTGATGATAACCTGGTTCTTCATTGCCGAAAGTTCGGCTAATTTTTCTGATTTTTGCTGGTTGACCCCTGTAGACCCTGATGATTTTTCTTCAAGTACGAGTGAATATCCCAGTGGCTTGATCTTTTCCGATAGGGATTGGGGGCTAACTTTGCTTGAATCAAACGAAACCTTGGCCGCTTCTGTTCCATAATTTACTTCTGCCGCGGAGACGCCCTCAGTCTTCTGGAATGTTTTTTCAATAATTCCGGCACATGACGCACAGTGCATCCCCTTAATTTTGAATGTTTGCGATGTATTCATATTAGTTGGAGAGGTTATAGATTTTGAGAAGCTCCTTTATGGCTTTTTCTTTATTCTCTTTCAGCTGATGAACGGCACAGGTGTCGAGATGTCCTGCGAGTAACTCTCTTTTTACCGCCTTGAGCAAACCAGCGACACTATCGACTTGTTGAATGATCTCTGGGCAATAGGCGTCATTTTCCATCATAACGATGACAGTTTCGAGCGTACCCCTGGCCTGTTTTGCCAGTTTTGCTGCTTTTGACTTCTTGGTTGATGGATGTTTAACCATTGGTATATTTTAACAAATAATTACTACCTGCTACCTAGGGTACAGGTTCATGAATAAAAATGCAAATAAGAAATAGCAATCAGCAGGTACTTACAGTTGCACCGATCTTCTTTGTTCTTTGATTACGCTTTTATGCGCCTTGTCCTTGAGGATTTTTTCTTTTGCGCGCTTGGAACGTTTCTGTTTTTGCTTGCGAATCTTGTGAATTTTTTGAGCGAGTTCAGACCTTCTTCCCCTGACCTGTTCCTCGATTTTAAGAATGAGTAACCTATAGGCCGATACTCTGTTCTTGCTCTGTTCTCGGTGTTTCTGACATCGTACAATTGTGCCTGATGGGATGTGCTTGAGCATGACACAGCTAGCGGTTTTGTTTATTTTTTGGCCGCCCGCACCTCCTCCTGTTACGAATTTTTCTATAATATCCTGCTGGTTTATTCCCAGCTCATGAGCTTTTTGCAGTACTTCCGGTGGTAGTTCGAGGGTAAGGTTCATGGCTAGTAAGGTACACTATGCCTCAACCGATGGGTCTGATTCTTCGAGACGTTTTACGAGTGCACTTAAGATTGTACGATTGGTACGATCTCGAATGGTGAACTCTAGATTGTCTATTGCGGTCTTTTCACCGATTTTAGGTAGGCGTTCGAAGGCCTCCTGAAGCATACCGGAAATGGTTGAGTATGTTTCGTCTTCCGGAAGAAGGGCATCGAAATATCGATTAAAATCAATGATACTCGTGTCTCCATCCACTATATAATTTCCATCTTTTTCTTTCCGAATAGACTTCTGCTCCATATCGGTTTCGTCAGATATCTCACCCACGAGCTCTTCGAGAATGTCCTCAATCGTTATAAGACCGTCTACGCCTCCATATTCATCCGTAACGATAGCGATATGAATTTTTTCCTTCTGAAATTTTCGTAAGAGAGCACTAATTCTTTCAGTGTTTGTTACATAGAATGGTGTTCTCGATAGTTTTAGTAAATCCACGTCATCCCTTTGACCCCTTTCGATATACTGAAGAAGGTCTTTTCCATTGAGAATACCAACGATATTGTCGATGGAGTCTTTGTACATTGGTATGCGTGAGTAGCCGGATTCAACGATGAGTTTGATGTTTTCCGCAACGGGAATATCTATATCAATTGCGAATATTTTCGTGCGAGGCATCATTACCTGGCCTACGGCGATATCGGCAAATTCGAATACATTTTCCATAATTTCATGTTCGTATTTTTTGATTACGCCGGATTCCTGGCTTTCATGAAGCATGATTCGTATTTCATCTTCGGAAAGTTTTCCCTCGGAAAAGCTCGTCTTGTCTCCGAATATTTTCAAGATAATATTACTTGATACGGTAAGAGATTTTGTAATAATGAATGAAATTTTTGATAAAATGTAGATAGGGCGTGCTGCAAACAAGGCAAAACGTTCAGAAAATTTAATGGCAAGTGATTTGGGAATGAGCTCGCCGAATATAATAGTAAGATAGGTAATCATGATGACGATGAATGCCAAACTGATTCCTTCCGCGTTTTGTGCGATGAATGATACGGATGATTTTTCGAGTAGTGGCGTAAGAGCTACAGTAATTTTAGTTGCTGCGTACGCTGAGGCGATCGTGCTGACGAGTGTCAGGCCAACTTGAATGGTGGCAAGGAGATCCTCCGGATTTTTTTTGAAGTTTTCAATAATGAGCGCATTGCGATTTCCGTTTTTCACGAGCTGCTTTAGTCGTGTTTTGCGCAGGGATATGATAGCCATCTCTGTTCCGGAGAAAAACCCGTTTAACAGGATAAGGGCTATGATTACAACTATGTCTGAGGTGATATCGTTCATACGAGGGGTATTATACCATATTTTGATACAAAAATCCTTACTTTTCCTGTATTCTCTCCCTAAGGTCCGTTTCGTGGACAGTGTCGATTCATTTTAACTACGTCTCAGCTTTATGGCAACCATAAGTGATCTCAGCGAGGTGGCGGATAAAAATCTACAGGTTCGAGGTATTTCGAGCTATTTCCTATTTTTTTGTTTCTGGTTAGTGCTTTTTTATTTTTCTCTTCTTCTTAAACCCTTTTTCTCTATTATTATTTTTTCTGCCGTTTCGGCAATCGCCCTTATGCCGATTCATCGTCGAGTTATGAACGTGATTCATAATCCTAGTTTTTCGGCTGTTGTTTCTTGTGTTCTTTTTGTATTCGCTATTGTTATTCCGCTTATCGCCCTTATTTTCGTTTTGAAAGAAGAGATACTTTCTCTCTACGCATCGATTCAGACTTGGCTCCAGCCGAGCGTGCTCAATGCTGCGTTTCAGTGGGCGCCCGGACATATTTTGTATGATCTTTATCAGCGGTTGATCGTGGACGTTCCTCTTCCTTCTATTAATATCGCCGATCAGATGATTGGATTCATCCGCGGTGCGGGAAATTTCCTCGTGGGCCAATCGCAGGTGATTCTTCATGGATCACTTCGTCTTTTTTTTGGCTTGTTTGTCATGCTTTTTGGTCTTTTTTATTTTTTCCGAGACGGGGAAGTTATTGTAGCAAAAATCACTCATATTAGTTTGCTCCCGAGACAGCAAGAAGTAGTACTTGTTGAAAAAATTCGCTCTCTCGTGAGTATCGTTTTCTATGGCGTTCTTTTGAGTGCCGTGGTGCAGGGACTTATCGGCGGTATCGGTTTTGCTATTGTGGGTATGCAGAGACCGCTCTTGTTGGGAATATTTGTAGCGTTTCTCTCGCCAATTCCCTATATCGGTACGGCGCTCGTCTGGGTTCCTACGGTGGTGTTGCTGTATTTGGCGGGGGATTATGGCCATGCGATATTTCTCGCGATTTGGTGTGCTACGATTATGTCTTCCGTAGATGCATTTTTTAAACCGTTGTTTATTGGGCAGCAGACGAACGTTCATCCGCTCCTTATGTTTCTGTCACTTTTTGGAGGTATGGCCGTATATGGTCCTTCAGGTCTCATTCTGGGTCCACTTATCGCCCTTCTTGTGGTTACTTTTTCCGAAATGTATTTGGCGAGCAGGAGTAATATTTCATAGTATTGTCATGAATTTTGCTCGTATATTCTCTATTTTCAGCTTTATTTTGTCATACTTGCTTTTTTCAATAAAATCTGGTATTATATACATGTACTTTGAAAGACAGGACGAATCTTAGGGCGCAAGCGGTAATAAATTATTTTCTTGCCGGCTGTGCCTTAAGCTTCAGATCGCATAAATAAGCCTGGTCTTATATTTCCCCAAAAATATATCGCCACTGAATACTTACGTTATATGGGTTTAGTGTATAACGAGAAGTGTCAGACAGATTGCGTATCGGGATAACCCGATATGCAGAGAATTACTTCAGCAATGATATAATTTTTACTCTAACCTCTTATCTGCTGCTAAAAATGCTATTTGGAACTTAAGGCTTTTTTAGTGGAAAACTTCCTGAAGGGGAAGTTTTTTTGTTTTCGTTTTTCTATGTCTATACTCCTTACTTCTTCTTCAAGATAGTTCCTAGATCCAATGTATCCGTGATGTTGATCTGATCAACGAACTCGGACATATGTGAGACCAGAATAATTGCACCCTCGAATGAGTCGATGGCTTTGGCGATGATAGGAAGATGACGGAAGTTGATGTGGTTTGTAGGCTCGTCGAGAATCAAAAGGCCTGGCTTCTGAAGAACGAAACGTGCATAACAGAGAAGACCCTTTTGTCCCTCAGAAAGGAATCCAACCTTGTTCTTCATGAGCTCCGAGGTGAGTAGAAAGTGAGCGCCGGCCGAGTAAATCTCTTTCGGGTTTGGATAATCCATCATCTCGGATAATGAGTCGTAAACAGTCTTGTCGAAGTCGAGACCGGAAAAGTCTTGTTGGTAATATCCAACACGTAAGCCCTCGGAAATTATCGCTCCTTTTGACTCACTGAGTGCGAGTTCACGAAGAAGTGTGCTTTTACCGATGCCATTTGGCCCGACGATCTGTAACCGGTTTCTACGCCATAATTTGATATCGGTTTTTTTCTCCTTTCGCTCTCCATTCTGAATAACCCCTACGGAGTTAATCGTAACCATCACATCTGACCATGGCTCCTGTACGGGAATACTGAAGGGTCGAATCGTCTTGTCATCCTTCTTTACCTCAACCTTGTTCTCCTCGTCTTCTTCGACCTCTTCACGAAGTTTGCTGGCAAGTTTACGCATCTTTCCACCCTTATGGGAGAAGAAGTTTACCTTGTCCTTACGATCTTGAATGTTTTTTTCCAGCTGCGCATTTTTTCGTTCTTCACGAGCGATCTGTGCGGCGATTTGCTCTACTACATCGAAGTAATCTCCAACATATTGCTCAACTTTTTTGGTATAAATATCGAGATTCAACACGCCCTCCGTGAAAGCATTCAAGAAGTTTGCATCATGAGAAATGACGATGACCGTCTTCTCGTATCCCATCAGGAATCCTGTCAGATGATCGATACCGTCTGTGTCGAGATTGTTCGTAGGCTCATCGAGAAGGAGAATATCCGGCTCTTGAATAAGAGCATAGGCGAGGAGGAGACGAGCGAGCTGCCCTCCGGAGAAGTCTTTAATTTTTTTATCAAAAGGTGTTGCGAGATGAACGACCTCGAGTACGTCCTTTACGAGTTTTTCCAAGTTGTGTTTTTTTTCTGAAAAGGCAGTAGCGAAATATTCAAGAATAGTCAGCTCGAAGAACTTTCTTGGCATGACCTGAAGTCCGATAGCGATAGTCGCATTATTGGTAATATGAACCTTTCCTCTATTTGGTTTGAGTGTCTCAACCTCACCTTCATCGTTTTTCGTGCCGTCTGCACCGAGAAGAAGTTTGAAAATAGTGCTTTTTCCTGCTCCGTTTTGTCCCATGATCGTCATCTTGGCATTTTCTCGTACCGAAAAGCTCGCCTCGTCGAGGATTACTTTTTCGTTGTCGTATGAGTACGATACTCGGTCAAATCTGATTATTACGTTGCCATGATCCATGGGTGTAGCTTTGTAAATGATGTATCTCTAAAAGGAAGGCCTGGGGAGTATACCATAATATACGTCTTTTGCTACCCTTTTATACCCCGGATTCTGTATTTATTTGCACTCGAGTGCCGTCCTCAAACTACGTAAATTGTCCTCCATGGTCGTCACATAGTTTTTCCCCGCAGAAATTTCTTGATTGGTAAGTCCCTCGATGGGGTTCATTATTAACGTTTCAGCGCCGCTTGATTCCGCGAGTGTGTCGGCAATTTTCGGGCTCACGAGCGTCTCGGTTAGAACATAACGAATGTTCTTTTGTCGTATGATATTGGTGATATCTGCCATAGCTTTTGGTGATGGCTCGATATCGGGAGATAGTCCTGCGATAGGTATCATGCTGAGATGGTAACGCTTGGCAATGTAGGCAAAGGCGGCATGATTCGTAATGAACGTATCAAATTTGCAACTCGTGAGACCTTTTTCATATGATGCATTTAGCGTGTCGAGCTGCTGTATGAAGTTTTTTGTATTGGCTCTGTACGCATCTGCGTGCGCGGGATCCAGTTCGATGATTTTTTTACTTATTTCTTCAGCCTCTTTTTTGTAATGTACCGGATCGAGCCAGAGGTGTGGATCGTTTGCAATTGTCGTATCGCCGAACAGATCAGCCATTTGCATGGTTGCAACGCCGTTTTTTGTAAGATCCGGAATCACTTTGTCTTTCCATGGTTCCAGTCCTAATCCGTTGTAGATAACCAAATTGGCCTCTCTCATGTCGACAATGTCTCGTGCGGTTGGCTCATAGTCGTGAGGCTCTGTTCCGCCCGGTATAATGTTTTTTACGCTGACGATGTCGCCTCCGATCTGATTGGCTATCTCATAAAGAGGATAGAAACTTGTTATGATTTTTAGCGTATTGCTGTTCGGTACGGTGATTTCTTGGCGACTACAGCCGGTGAGTGCAATTACCGTAATGAGAGATATGAGTGTTAATATTTTTTTCATCGTGTTTTAAATGCAATATAGTTGCGTTTAGAATAAGGAAATTTCTCATATATTGCAAGTCTTTTTCGAGGAATTACATAAACTTATTTGAAAAATATTCTCTATTTTGCTAGGATCTTTAAGCTATTCATTTATTATATCTTATGCATCGAAAAATTTCCGGAGTTCGCTTCACTGTTAGCTTTTTGGCGCTTCTTCTCGTGGTTTTCCTCTCGGCCTGTTCATCTGCCAAAGTTACAACGAAGGTTCGACCATCTTCCATTGTTCCTTCTGCAAGTACTATTACGGCTCCTGTTACAGCTCCAGTATCACCGGTTAGTACAAATACCACCACGCCTACAACTACAAAGCCTACTACCACTCCTGCTCCGAAGGCTTTGACGGGTACATTTCACGAGAGAGTTTCCTATCAGACCCCTGAAAGCATAGAGGACGTTGATTTTGTTTTTGCGGTTTCTTCCGGATCGGTCACGAATCTCACTTTGAGTTCAACTCCATCGGAACGACAGAGCGGAAAGTATCAATCTCGATTTATGGATGCCATCACCAATCAGGTTGTGGGTATGAAAATTTCTGATCTTGGAACATTTGATCGCGTTGGCGGGGCATCTCTTACTACCGATGCTTTTAACCAGGCGGTTGCGCAGTTAAAGGCTCAATCATAATGTGGTTCGACGAAACGAGAGAGCTCCTGGGTTCTGTTTTGCGAATCACTTTTGAGCATGATGACGTTTCCGTCGCTCGGAAACTCATGGATCGTTGCTGGGAGCGAATTGATTCCTTTCAGAAGAAGTATTCTCGTTTTCTTCCGGGTACTGTTTTGGAGCAAATGAATGCGCGAACGGGGGAGTGGCAGATAGTTGATAGTGAGACATTTAGTCACTTGCAGCGAGTTCGTGCGCTGGAGGAGCGGTATCCTCTCGGTTTTAGTCTCGCGGTGAAAGGCGCCCTGGAACGATTGGGATATGATTCAAAATATGCCTTTGAGGAAGGGGATGGGCCGGTTGCAGGTATTGAAGGACGTGACTTTCTTCTTCGTGAGCCTTGCGAAGTTTTTATCCAGCATCCCATTGAGTTTGGTGGTTTCGGAAAGGGATACGCACTTGATATAGCTGTTGATATTTTGAAAAGTGAGTGTAAAAATATGTGTTTAGATTTTGGAGGCGATCTCTATGCAAAGGGTGTAAATGAAAAAGGGGAGAGATGGCGAATGATTATAGAGAGCCCGTTTCAGATTGATGAGGCGATAGGTGTGGTTGAGTTGGATGACTCGTTTCTGACGACCTCCAATACACTCAAGCGAAGATGGGGTCCTAGAGGGGAGCATCATCACTTAATTGACCCTCGAACAGGGGAGTCTGCGAATTACTGGGTGGGGAGCTCAGTGCTGGCATCTTCCGGTATGGAAGCTGATTTTCTCGCAACGGCACTTTTTTGTACGAACATTGAAGATATCGATTCAGCTTCATCGTCGCTTTCAGGCGCTCATTTCATGCTTGTAGATCCCAGTGGAAAAATATTCCAACATGACTTCTCTGTCGTGCTTTTTTCGAAATAATAGTGTAGACTCTCCATCTACCTACTATATTTTGAATTGAACTATGGATACCGTTATTGAACATCAGTCGTTTTTCCGAAAATGGAGCAGTCTCATCGTTATGAGTCTCGCGCTTGCGATTATTATCATTGATACTACGCTTTTGAACGTGTCGCTTGGTAATATTATTCGTGAGCTGAATACGGATATCAAGAGTCTACAGTGGGTAATTACGGCCTATTCCCTTACGATGGCCGCCTTGACGGTAACCGGTGGGCGAATCGGAGATATGTTTGGAAAGAAGCGAATGTTTATGCTTGGTGCGATTATTTTTGCCACGGGTTCATTTATCGCTTCAATAAGCAATTCTGTTGGAGTGCTTTTGATGGGGGAGTCGATCATAGAGGGTATCGGCGCGGCGTTGATGATGCCAGCTACGACCTCTCTGCTTGTGGCTAACTTCCATGGACGTGATCGAGCGATTGCTTTTGGTATCTGGGGAGGTATTGCTGCTGCATCATCGGCTATCGGTCCAATCCTTGGTGGTTTTCTTGCGACAAATTATAGTTGGCGCTGGGGTTTTCGTATTAACGTTTTTGTAACTATTTTGCTATTACTTGGTTCCATTCTTATTAAAGAAAATGATGAGAAGAGAGGTCCTATTTCTCTCGACTGGGGTGGAGTTTTTCTCTCTTCTACCGGACTTCTTGCGGTGGTATTTGGATTGATTGAGTCTTCTACCTATGGCTGGTGGAATGCAAAAGAGACCTTTATGATTTTTAATCAGGTGATTAATCTCGGAGGATATTCTATCGTGCCATTCGCACTTATTATCGGTCTTATTCTCATCGTTCTTTTTGTTCTGTGGGAGTTGCGACAGGAGCGAGAGGGTGTCTCTCCACTTGTTTCCATGAAACTTTTCCGCAATCAGCAGTTTACCTCGGGTGTTATTACGATGGGTGTCATGTCTCTTGGCCAGGCGGGTATTATCTTTACGATTCCGGTCTTCTTCCAGTCGGTCAAAAATTTGGATGCTTTTCATACCGGCCTTGCGCTACTGCCAATGTCCCTTACGTTACTTTTCTTTGCTCCATTTTCCGCATTTCTCAGTAAGAAAATTGCACCTAAGCGGTTGATTCAGTTTGGATTATTCCTAAATGTTGTCGCGATATTTGTCTTGAGGCAGAGCTTTACGGTTGGTGCCGAAGTTTCAGACTTCACGCCGGGATTATTGCTCTATGGAATGGGAATGGGTTTAATTATGGCGCAGATTAATAACATTGCATTGTCGGCTGTTTCTATCTCGCAGGCTGGACAGGCATCAGGTATCAATAACACCCTACGTCAGGTTGGGACCTCGCTTGGTTCGGCTATTATCGGTGCCGTTCTCCTCTCGACTCTTTCGGTGAATCTTATTAATGGTATTCGTTATGACGCCTTCTTGCCTATGAACGTCAGGCCCTATCTGGAGAAGACTGTTTCTCAGCAGCTATCAAATGTTGAGTTTGCCGGAGGGGCGAAAATTAGCGCTAAGCTTTCTCCACAGCTCATGAGTCATATTCAGTATATTAGTCACGAAGCGATCGCTGATGCGAACCAGACGGCGATGTTGTATGCCGCGTTCTTCGGTATCCTTGGATTTTTTGCCGCTTCCAGGCTTCCCAACACCAAAAAACTCGAAAGAGCCGATAAGAGTGAGGGCGGTATGAAGTTTCACTAAACTACCTCCCCGTTTCCGCTACCTCTCTTGAATACGGGTTTGTAGATTCTCGTTACGGGCATCTTGTTGAAGTCGACGGGATTTTTGTGAAAGCGTCCGAGCATTCCTGCTGACGAACTCGCCATTTGCGCTATGTGATTTTCTTGAGGGCCAATCCAGCCAATAAAAATGGCGCTATGGTTCCCATTATCATCTACAGCATGGAGCTGTTCTCCCTTTTTATTTGTTCTATGTTCTTGGATGTATTCACGTTCCTGATTGTAATAAATGTGATCACCAGGTTTGATTTGATCTAATCTAAATTTGTCGGCGTGCTTGTCACCACAATCCCTGCCGCTGTACTGCGAGACGCTATTGTAAATCATGTTTCTTTTTACGCCTGCCTCTTGGTAGATGTGATCTACCCAGTAGAAACAGCAGCCTTTTATTCCGCCAGGACGCTTGTCGTATGGAGGTGTTCGGTATCCGGATTTGATCGATGTCGCGATGGCTTCTACGACTTTTTTCCCTGCGCCGGTCGATTCAACGTGTTCGGTGAGAGCGGCGATTTCATCGTCGGACATTCTTTTTTGTCGTCGGTAATGTGGATTTTTTTTCTCTAACATGGCGAGCCAGTCCTCGTCTCCTTTTCCCTGTGCGATAGCATATTGCTTCTCCGCTTCACTGTGCTGCTTTTCCGGATCATCGCTTTTTGGGGCATCGGATTTTTCTAGGTATTTTTTCATGAAGTCCATTTCCACTCCTTTTTCCGGTTCTTTTTCTCCACCAATGATGACGATATCTCCGCTATATATAGCGATGTATCCTTCTTGGTCGAAAAAGCCTCGTCCCTTTTTGTTTTCTCCTTTTAGCCCAATACGTCGCTCGCTTGTGCGCTTATTAACTGGATCATTTTCGCTATAGACGGTTACTTTTCGGATAGTTGGCGGCAGGAGATCGGCTGCACCAATATCATTTTCCGCGAAGGCGTTTCCATGAAAATTTACCTTCAGTTTGGTTCCGGGATTTGGGTTGGTATAGTCGGTCCATTTGGATAGGTCTATTTTTTCATAGTCTTTTTTGGAGACTTCATCTGCACGGTCGGTGAATGAGTACATCAAAATTCCCGGATATTTATTTTCCAACTCAATAAGCATCTTTGCATCCAGATTTCGAATATCATTGAGCGTCTCGATCTGGTTAATCACCTTTTCGATACCTTTTAGTTTTTTTATCTCCGTCTCGACTTTTGACTTCACCTTTAGATTTTCGACGTAAGGAACTCCATTTTGATCTTTTCGAGCAAGCTCCTCGTCGATCTCGGCTTCCATTTTTACCTTTAGCTCGTCCTGCTCCTTCTTGGTATTTACCTCCGCCTTTAAAGAGTCGGCACCATGTTTGTCGGTGTATTTCTTGCGAGCCTTTACCTTATCAACACCTTTTTTGAGTGCCTGCAGGTCGAGGATTTCTTGCGCCGTTTTTTTTTCTGGTTTTGCTTCTGGAACGGGCGTATCAGCCATAGGATTTTTATGTGAATTTCTTCCGTTTATTATATCATATTTTGGCTTTAAATGCCAGTTCGATAGGTCTATACTTTCTGTGTGAGAATAATTGAAGCTAGAAATGTTGCGATTGGATGGATGTATCGGACTCTTTTGAAGCCCGTTTTCTTCATGATTGACCCCGAACGTGTCCACGAGGGTATGGTTCGTTTTGGCGTGTTTTTGGGCTCATTTGCGCCGACGAGATGGTTCACCTCCCTCATGTTCTCTTCGCCAAAGAGCTCTATGCTTCGACAGACTATTCGCGGAGTTACTTTTGAGAATCCGATTGGTCTGAGTGGGGGATTCGATAAAAATGCTGTTACCACTCAGATTATGCCTTTGGTTGGGTTTGGATTTATGGAGGTAGGGTCGGTGACGGCGCGGGCGTATGAGGGCAATCCAGGCAAGCACTTATGGAGAATGCCCGCCTCGCGCGCCCTTGTTATCAACTATGGCTTGAAAAACATAGGTGCTGCTGCCATCTCACGGAAGCTGAAGCGAAGGTCTTTTGCCATTCCAGTCTCTATCAATATCGCCAAGACAAACTGTAGAGAGACGAACGAGGTGGCTATCGGTATTGCTGATTACGCTGAGTCTTTTAGGGAGTTTCTGGATATTGGCACTTTTTTCACCATCAATATCAGCTGTCCGAATGTTACAAGTGGTCAGCCGTTCCATGAGCCCGAGAACCTTAATCGGCTTTTGATCGCGCTTGATGCTATTGCTACCGACAAGCCTGTTTTTATCAAAATTTCTCCGGATCTGACTCACGAGCAGCTTGATGGGATTATTGATATCGCCCTCGAACACCGCGTGGATGGCTTTGTTTGTACGAACCTTACGAAGAGACGTGATCTCTCGACTATCTCGCCGAAAGATTTTGTTCCGGGCATTGGTGGCATAAGCGGAAAGGTTGTTGAGGCTTTGACGGATGATCAGATCGCCTACGTGTATCGTCGATCACAGGGAAGGCTCCTCATTATTGGCGTAGGAGGGATTTTTTCAGCTGAGGACGCCTATCGAAAGATTCGTCTTGGGGCCAGTCTTTTGGAGTTAATTACGGGTATGATATACCAGGGGCCCCAACTCATCAGTGAGATTCAGCTCGGCCTTGTTCAGCTTCTCGAAAAAGATGGCTTTACTCATGTGTCCCAGGCGGTGGGTATTGACACTTGACACATCTTTATTTTTAGTATAGATTTAGAGTCCTTAAAAAAACGTATTACATGTTCAGAAAACGAGTAAGCTCAAATTCAGCAAGCACAGGTCGCACTTCATTTGGCGGTGCAAGTAGTGGTAGCCGAGCCCCAGGAGGCCGCGCAGGCGGTAGTCGTGGTGGTTTCAGCCGTGGTGGAGGACGTAGTGGTGGTTTCGGCGGACGTTCACCTAGCCGATTCTCCAAGGGTGGTCCACGAATCGATATTAACCGATTTATCAATAAAGCTAAGCCGGTTGTGGCTGAGGCAGCATACGTACCAAAGAACAAGTTTGCCGACTTCGATATTCATCCTAAGCTTAAGGAGAACATCGTAAAGAAGGGCTTTGAGTCTACTACTCCTATTCAAGATCAGGCTATTCCTCATATCTTGAAGGGAACGGACGTTGTGGGTATCGCTAATACCGGTACTGGTAAGACGGCCGCCTTCCTTATTCCTCTTATCAATAAAGTTTTCCATAACAAGAATGAGCGTGCGCTTATCGTCGTTCCTACTCGTGAGCTTGGACAACAGATTTTGGATGAGTTTCATACTTTTGCCGATAGATCAGGACTCCGAGCTGCTCTCTGTATTGGAGGTGCAAGCATGGGACTTCAGAAGCGTGATTTGCGATACAATCCAAACTTTGTTATCGGTACACCAGGTCGTTTGAGGGATTTGATTGAGCAGCGATGTATTGACCTTTCTCAGTTCAAAAATATCATCTTGGATGAGGCGGATCGTATGGTCGATATGGGCTTTATCGCTGATATTCGATTCTTGATCGGTTTGATGCCTAAAGAACGTCACTCACTCTTCTTTTCTGCAACCATTTCCAAGGAGATTGAGGTTTTGATCCGAACATTCTTACGTGCTGAACATATCTCAATCTCGGTCAAGTCAGGAGATACCGCAGCAAGTGTTGATCAGGATATCATCCGTGTTCCAAACAAAGAAAAGAAGCTCGAAGTTCTCCATGAGCTTTTGATGAAGCCTGAATTTTCAAAAGTATTGATCTTCGGACGTACAAAACATGGCGTTGAAAAGCTTTCTGTTATGCTCGCAAAATTAGGACACAAGGTTGCATCTATTCATGGAGACAAGCCTCAGTCCAAGCGTCAGCAGGCTCTCAATGACTTCAAGGCGGAGAAGATTAAGATTCTCGTCGCTACAGATGTAGCTGCTCGAGGTATCGATATCCCAAATGTCTCACATGTTATCAACTTTGATATTCCTCAGACATACGAAGACTATGTACACCGAATCGGTCGTACCGGTCGTGCGAACAAGACGGGCATAGCCCTCACGTTCGTAGAATAATTTCTACTATAGATTTTGGAAAAGCCGCTATACATTCACGTATTAGCGGCTTTTTTGTTTCCCTTTTTTACGCTTTATATCGCCTCAAGTACATCCTCCCACTTGAATTCTTTGAGCATATCTTTTAATGCTTTTGCGGTTTTTTGCTTGTCGACCGTGAAGGGGAGTGGTTGCTGCGCGGGCTTTTTTTGCTGAATTTTAAGTGCTTCGATCATTCGACGAAGAAGAGGATGATTTTGGATTTTCTGTATCAATATCTCTGTCAGTGTAGGTTCTGTTTTTGCGGCTTCACTGGATGATTCACCTTCGAGATTTTTCTTTGCCTCGTCGATAAGACTTCGAAGATGCTCGTATACGGCGATGTACGGATCTCGCATTTCTGGCGTTGTAACACTCTGGGCGATTCGAGTCTGCCTCATCTGGGCATAAATTTTTTCCAGTTCGGCTGAGAGATCTTTTGGATCATATGTTTTTTCTTCGACTGAAACGGTGTAGTGAACTTTTTTGAGATCGATCATCGCACGGTGCATTTTTCCTAATGCGTAGAGGATAACGAACTGCCTCTTGAGATTCTCATGGCCCTCGATATCATCTTCTTTGTAATTATCGAGCTGCCGCATAAGTTCGATAAGTATCTCGCCATATTTTTCTCCGAACATCAGGTTCGGTTGATGTTGCATGTTTTTTGCCTCCTCAAGAAGTGCCTGAAGGTTTCCTCTGATTTTCTGTATTTCTGGCTGCGTAAGCGGCTTCTCTGACGGCTGTAGAATTCGTAATTCATGATGATGCTTTTCTACTTTTGCGAGAAAGCTTTGTGTAGGAATTTGTTCTTCCTCTATTCTGCTCTGAAGACGCGTGCGATCTTTTCCCATGAACTCGTTTGTTCGTTCGATGCTCACTAGTCTCTTTCCAAGAGACTCAAGCGCCGTAGCGACACACGCCAGCATAGCTCCAGGATTCTGTTTTCCATATTTGTATCGTACGGTAAGAGCTTTTTTGATCTGCTCGCGTAATTTTATTTTTTCATCCTTCTCGACGAATTCGAGTTTATCGACCACCTCGCTGAGGCTTTTCCTCAGATCAGCCATACCCTCCGGGTCCTGAATTTCATGTCTTTTATTTAAACTTTTTTGCATCTCCTTGAGAATATTCTCTATTCCCTTGAGTGTGGTAACTTCTTCTTCTGATCGACCTATGACGTGCTCGAGCCTTCTGCGTGCTCCATAAATATCACTCTTGAAGAGCGTCTTGTCTCCATTCGCCCTGGTTTGTGTGCCGAGAGTGTAGCCGTTATTTTTCCCTCCTACGATGCGCATTAATCGGAAGTATCGCTGCTGTGACTCATCAGTTTCTTCGTGCACATAGCTGAATGGTTTGAGATGCGCCATCATATCTTGGATCTCGGGAATGGCTTGTGCTCGCTGCGTTAGTGCTGGTACTCTCTTTGTTCTTTTCTCGGGTATGTATTGTTCGAGACCTAGATTATTAAGAAGAGTATCATTTATTCTCCGTGGATCGATAATGATTCCTGCCATGGCTTTTCGTACCTGTTCCTCTGTTTGTAATTCTTTGCGATCAAATACGACGCGGTCTACCGGGTGCGATAGTGCGTCTTCCGCTGTTTTTACAATGGTTCGCGGCGCGGCGCTCCACTCTTCTTCGGTTGCGGGCTTCTTATTTCCCCATACGGTATTTCCTGTGATCTGTTCGAACTTTATTCTTAATACTTCCCGAATCAACTCTATCCGTCGCCCTATGGCTTTGTCGGTATTTACTGCTACTGTTTCGAATTGAAGCATCTCTGCCATATGCTCACGCGCGAGGGCGGTAGGCCATGGTCCCTTGAAGGCGGGTTGATGTTGGGTGTAGAGTTGGTGTTCGGGTAGTTCTGCTACTCTACTTTCCGGAATCGATATTTTTGCCATAGTATGTTTTTAGATTGGATCGCATTTTAGGCCTCCTTTTCGTTATGCGTCAAGTACTGCTTTGCGTGGCCTTGATTTTTTTTGCTCTTTTAAGCAGGTTTTGGTATCGTATGTGCGTAATCGATATTTGCACTAAACCCTCATTTTTATGCGAGAAATTAGAATTGATGAAAATAGTTTAAATAGAAATGGAAAGAAAGGAGTGAAGCAGATTCGTGATGTAGAGATTCCCAGCGGAGATATGGGTTTTCAGGTGAATGAAATTTCAAGCGATGATGATATGGAGGAGGAGATCGTGAGTGAGCCGATCGAGGAGCGTGAACCGGGAGAGTTAGTGAAGGTTCGTTTTGATAAGTTTGTGCAGCTAGTGGCGACGCATAATTTTGAAGAGGTTTTGAAGAACCATGCTGAAGAGGATATCGTTATGAACTCCAATCTTTTGATGGATCTTGCCTCTGCCCATGAAGATACTGATGACTCCAAGAAGCAGTCTATGATGATTGGAGTAGGGGTGTTAATCGGCTTGGGCGTGGCGTTGGTGCTCCTTAAGCTCTTTTAATATAGAGCGAGTTCCTTTGACCTTGCCCCTTGTTTTCACTAGAATGCCGGCGTTTATATACAGAAAATTTATTTATGAGTACTAAAAAATCCCCGTATCGTCGCATCATGCTGAAGCTTTCCGGCGAGGTTCTTGCCGGTCAACAGTCGGCTGGAATTGATGGCGCGACACTGGAGCATTTATGCAAAAGCATTCAGGAGGTCACGAAGAGTGGTGTACAGGTGGCGCTCGTCGTGGGTGGTGGAAACTTTTGGAGATTCCGCGATCAGAAAGAGCTTGGCCTCGATCGTACTATTTCTGACAGTATGGGCATGATTGCTACCGTTATGAATGCGACGGCCATGCAGGAAAAATTGAAGTTGCTTGGCGTAACGGCAAAGGCGTTCTCAGCTCTCGCTATTCCATCGGTTTTGGATGTGTACACGCCGCAGAAGGCTCGTGAAGCTTTTGCGACCCATGATGTTGTACTGTGCGCCGGCGGAACAGGCAGTCCTTATTTCACGACTGACTCTGCGGCGGCCCTACGTGCGCTTGAGCTCCAGTGCGACGTTTTCCTCAAGGCGACGAAAGTTGATTATGTCTGCGACAAAGATCCGAAAAAACATAGCGACGCCAAAGTATTTACCACAGTTTCTTATCAGCAAGTTCTTGAGCTCGGCCTGGAGGTTATGGATCTTACGGCGGTTTCTTTGTGTATGGATAATAAGCTTCCTATTATCGTTTTCAACATGCAGAAGGATGAAAATCTCATGAAGGTTGTCAGTGGCGAACAAGTGGGCACGAATATCTCATAATTTTTCTTTTACCTTTTTAATCTCTCTATCTATGACTTCTCAGGAAATTATTCATGGCGCGAATGAACTCATGATCAAGGCGGTTTCTCATCTGAAGGATGAATTTTCACGTCTTCAGGTTGGTAGAGCGAGCCCAGCGCTTGTAGAGGAGGTTCGAGTGGACGCCTATGGCTCATTGCAGCCATTAAAGAGCGTGGCGAGTGTTTCCGTTCCGGATGCAAAAACGATTCAAATTCAACCATGGGATAGGGGATTGCTTACGGCTATCGAGAAGGGAATTCAGATGGCCAATATCGGACTTATGCCAAACAATGATGGTATCGTTATTCGTATTAATATTCCACCACTTACCGAGGAGCGACGACGGGAGCTCGTGAAGGTTGTCGGTCGTTATGCCGAAGAGGGAAAGATCGCTGTTCGCAATGTTCGACAGGATATCAACAACACGCTTAACGCGATGAAGAAGGAGAGCGAGATTACGGAAGATGAATACTTCGGTGCTACAAAAGAGCTGCAGGTGTTTGTGGACCACGCGAATAATGAAATAGATGCCATGGCAAAAAGAAAGGAACAAGATATAATGACCGTGTAATGTTTCATTTGTAAAGCCCCTCACCTCACTCCTCATGCACATCCTCCTCACGATCATTGTTTTTATTGCGATTTTATCTATTCTCGTGCTCGCGCATGAGTTTGGACATTATTATTTCGCCAAAAAGGCCGGTGTCCGCGTGGACGAGTTTGCCTTTGGTCTTCCTCCTCGTTTATGGGGTAAGAAAATTGGCGATACGCTTTATTCAATTAATCTGTTCCCGGTTGGAGGATTTGTACGACTTTTTGGAGAGAGTGCTAACGAGGCGGGTGCCCTGAAAAACCCACGTAGTTACGCATCCAAGACGCTTCGACAGCGCTTTTTGATTGTTGCCGCTGGTGTTTGTATTAATATTCTCCTTGCTGTTTTTCTCTTATTTATCGGTTTTTTGGTCGGTATCAAGCCGCTTCTTATTGATCAGCAGGATGTTTTTACTGCTATCCGAGATGGCCAGCTCCAGATTAAAACTGGATATATGATTAAAGAGGTTAAGCCTGGAAGCTTGGCTGAAAACGTAGGTATCGAGCCGGATGACCTGCTCGTTGAGGTAAATAGTCGTGGTGTTATTACTCAGGATCTTCTTACGCAGTCGGTTCAGCATGGCAAGGATCTCGGTTTGTCACTGAAGTTGCGACGTGGAGACTCTCTTATTCAGCTCAATATCCCTAAGCAGAAATTTGATGACAAGGGATTAGGTATTGGTCTTTATGAATCGTTCATGGTTCCACGAATTCTCGTCCAGAGTGTTGATGCTCAGAGTGAGGTGGCCAAATCCGGTATCAAGGCCGGAGATATCCTCCTTTCTATTGATAATGTCCCTGTATATTCAGCTGATGACTATCAGTCACTTCTCACGCAGAAGGCGGTAAAAATTCGCTATGAGCGATCATTTAAAGAATATGAGACGACGGTTACCTTCCCGCAACGTCACTCGGTTGTCGCCGGAGATATTGTTTTCGGAAGTGGAGCCGAGAAGTCTGGACTCAAGAAGGGCGATATTATTCTTCAGGTGGATCATCAAGATGTTATATCTCCTGAGCAGGCGATTGAGTATTTGAATGCGGCGAAGGCTTCCGGCAAACCGGCACAGGTGCTTTTGGAGCGGGCTGACAAGACATCGACACTTTATGTGAGTGCGGGTGCTGATGGCACATATGGAGTTCGACTCGCTCCAATCATCAACCAGAATCTCGGAATGGTGCTAGAAGGATCGACCCTTCCTACGACGATGGTTGAGCTCAGACCTGTTCGATACGGCTTCTTCAAGAGCTTAGGTATGTCCTTCACCGAGACCTATCGCCTCGGCAAGGCAACTCTCAGTATGTTTGGTACACTCATTACCGACCTCTTCTCGAAATTCTCTGTTCCAGAGGGCGTTTCCGGACCGGTGGGTATTGCACAGATGACCAGTGTATTTGTTACCGAGGGCTTATTGTCCCTCTTGCGCTTCATGGCTCTTCTCTCCCTTAGTCTTGGAATCTTGAACCTCTTGCCCTTCCCTGGTCTTGATGGCGGAAGACTCCTCTTCATTATCATTGAGGGTATTATCGGAAGACCGGTTAATCAGAAGTTTGAGCAGGCGGTTCATGCTATCGGTGGAATCTGTCTCGTTCTTATTATTTTTGCCGTCACCTACAAGGATATTGCGGCATTGTTTTAAGAAGTGAGAATATTTTTTCTTGCGTGATTTTTTTTGTTTTGTCTGGCTCTCTTGCTCGTTTGTTTTAAATGTTTTCGCGTCACACTTTCTTATCAACATGTA
Organism: Candidatus Peregrinibacteria bacterium; assembly: GCA_026395555.1. Taxonomy (GTDB): domain Bacteria; phylum Patescibacteriota; class Gracilibacteria; order UBA1369; family UBA12463; genus CALREA01. Next base: position 57,425 of record JAPLYO010000009.1, read on the forward strand.
GTGTATACTCTTTTTTTTATTACGAAATAAGGAATTGTGCAAAACTCTTGCTAGGGGGCTTAGTCATCGTTACTATGGTGCGGCACCGTAAAACTTTTCTATGCAGGATTTGAATGAAGTTTGGCGTGGAGTTCTGAAAATTATTGAGCAAACCATGCCTCGGAAGGTTTTTGTGACGTGGTTCCAGCATACGGCCCCCATGTCCTACGAAAACGGTGTTTTTGTTATTGGATTTCCAAATCCTTTTACGAAAGAGTGGGTGGAAAAGCGACACACGACGCAGATATTTGATGCGCTCAAGATGAACTTCCTTGATCTTACGGAGGTGAAGTTTGTTGTTGAGATCGGATTGGCGAATCAAGATGATTTACGAAAGATAGAGCTCAAGGAGGAGCCAGCGAAACGTGCACGACGAGTGAGCGGTGGTCGAGAGGTGAGTTTCGGTGATGGTTTACGCAGTAAGGCGCTCCAGGATAAGTACAAACTCAACTCATTTATTACCGGACCGGCAAACCGCGTTCCTTATGCTGCGGCACAGGCGGTGGCGGCCAATCCGGGCGGGATTTATAACCCCTTCTTTGTCTACGGAAAGGTTGGACTGGGTAAGACACATCTTCTCCAGGGTACGGGTAACGAGATTCTTCGAAGCAATCCTGATGCTGTCGTGGTGTATATCACCTCTGAACGTTTCGTTAATGAGGTTATCGAGTCGATCCGTACGCGTCATATGAAGGAGTTCAAAGAAAAATATCGCCGTGTAGATTGTCTTATTGTGGATGATATTCAGTTCTTTAGCTCGAAAACGACGAGCCAGGAAGAATTCTTCCATACATTTAATGATCTTTTTGACTCGGGAAAGCAGCTGATTATCAGCTCTGATCGGGCGCCGAAGGAGTTGAATGACCTCGATGATAGATTAACGAGCCGATTTGGAATGGGTATGGTTGTGGAGGTGCAGCCGCCTGAGTACGAGACGAGACTCGCGATCTTGCAGGAGAAGTGTATGAACGAGGGGATTATTATTGATGGTGAGGTCCTGAGCTGCATTGCGTATCATATCGAGGAGAGTGTGAGAGACTTAGAAGGTGTACTTAAGTCAATTATTGCCGCCGTGAAGCTTCAGGGTCTTACTCCGACCGTAGGAATGGCCATGGACACTATTAAGCAGCTCCACAAGGCTGTTGATGTCCGGGAGGACTTTGTGAGTAGCGATCATGGCAAACCGCTTCATAGTGGCATACCAAGCGTTCCCGTGTCTGTATCTACCCGGAACTTCATCCGTAATGTTGACCATCTTATGACGACGGTGGCCAAGTATTTTAATATCTCTAAACAGGATTTGGTAGGTGAGGATAGGAGAAAGGAAATTTTGCTTCCTCGTCAGATCTGTATGTATATCATTCGGAAGGAGATGGATGAGGCGTATGAAAAAATTGGTGCGGATTTTGGAGGAAAGAATCATACGACCGTCTTGCATGCATGTCATAAAATTGAGAAGATGTTGCAGACGGATCAGCGAATTGTTCGCGATCTCCATGCTATCAAGCAGGAGTTAGGTCTTGTCTAGCATTGATGCCTATGATGGTATACCGACCATACAACCGAGTTTCAGCCCACAAAGTTCACCGTAAACGTTTTTCGGATTATTTTCTTCCGCCATTTTTGTTTATTGCTTTTGCGGTTATTGTTATTTTATCTGTTCAGCTCTATCAGTCTATTTTTGTTGACCACAAGCCCTTGGATGTATTTCTCTCTACCTTGGAGGGACGTACGAAACTCACGGTAGCGGGAAGTCCCAATGCTGATGATGCTCTTAATGAAACCCGATTATTCAAGGGTGATGAGATTGCTACGGAAACTTCTTCGCGTGCAGGATTGAATTTTTTTAAACGAGAAGTGCTTCGTTTTGATGGCGAGACTACGGCTCTTCTTCAAGATGTTTCTCAGGAAAAAAGTCAGGATACGATTGATATGGTTCTAAAAGGAGGACGTGCTTGGATTTTTTCCGAGACTCCTTCTGGTATTTCTTCTGATCTGCTTTTTCATACAACGCATCTCTCACTTGAGTCGCAGGGTGGTGTCTTCGAGATTGAAGACCTGTCGGCGAAAAAAGGTAGCGAGATTGTTCGCGTTATAAAAGGTTCCGTGAAGGCGAAAATAATTATTGCGAGCGACAGCGGCCCAAAAGAGGTTGAGTCGGTTACTATCGCCGCCGGTCAGCAGTTTACGATGGATCCACTCGCACTTGCTGCATATGAGAAGTTCCAGAGTCCGGAAGTGATAGCGCCAATCGATCCGAAATTCGTCGAAGATGAGTGGTATCTTTGGAATAACGGATTGGATGAAAAGGGGAGTAGGTAGCGAAAAATTTATTCAGAATGATAGTGATTCTGTCTCGTTTATATTCCAAAACTTCTTTGTAAATTCAATGGCTTTTTGTTCGTCAAAATCTTTGCACGTATAGATTATCAATGATAGAAATTTCGTACTTGACCAAACGTAGACTGATATTCCAGAGTCAATTAATGGTACGAAAGCGTCATAGCCTTGATTTTCTTCTTTTCCTTCACCGCCAGGAGAAAAAATTATTGGCTCTCCGTACATTCTTAAATTTAGGTAACTTGTAACGCCTCTAAAATAATCTTCAATAATTGATTTATTGACTTCAATATCATAAAAACCTTCTACTAATAATCTTTGTCTTTTGATGTTTGGTGCTAAATTCTTCATCTTTTAGGTGTTTATAATAAAATGTGAATAATGCGCTGGAGATTGGTTGTTCTACTTCAAGTAGATCGCTCTATTTCTATTTTGTCCCTCGTTGGAGTCGGCATAGACCGCCTTTCCGTCTTTTGGGTCGGTGATGTAAAACCAATGAGATGTTTTTTGCGGATTGAGCGCGGCGAGGATAGCTTTTGCTCCGGGATTGCTAATTGGACCCGGTGGAAGCCCTTTTCTCGTGTAGGTATTGTAGGCGGAGTCTTGCTTGAGGTCGTCTCGTGTGAGTGTTTTTTTGTGTAATTCATAGAGAAGTGTTGCATCAATATTCAGGAACCAACCGCTATTTGCTCGTTTCCACATGATTCCCGCGATAATAGGGAAATCCCCCTCGTGTCGTGCTTCTTTTTCTAACATGGAGGCGACGGTTACGGCCTCGAAGAGAGAGATATTTTTTTCTGCGAGAAGTTGCGTAACGTTGGTTGGAAGTTTTTTCTGAAAGTTTTTGAGCATCAGGTCGATCAGATTAACTGATGAGAAGCTTCCCGAGTCGATCCCGTACGTATCGGGAAAGAGAAAGCCTTCTAGTGGCATATCTGTTCCTGACATCTGTTCTCGTGGAAGGAAAGGATAAGCGCTGTAGTTATCGAATTTTTTTGCGGTATCAATGAACTCACCCGGCTTGATGAGTTGACGCTCGGCGAGCCGATCATCGATCTGGCTGATCGATAGACCTTCGGGAATAGTAATGGTGTTTTTGATTCCCTTGCCGTCGGTCAGCATAGCGGCGATGGTCTCTATTGAGTACGATGGGGAGGCGTCGAACTCACCCGGAACGATTTTACTATCGAGGTCTTGTGATGCGATGTACTTTGAGAAGTAAGAGCCGTTTCCGATAATTCCTTTGTCTTCGAGTGTATTCCCAACGTCTTTTGCCGAGTCACCTTTGTGTACGATGAAGGAGATTTTTTTTTCTATGCTCGGATCATATCCGTTTTTTATCGCGTGGTTATAGCCGAGATATGAGTAGAACATATAGAGCACTATCAATCCGCCGATTCCCATGAGTATCGTAGGGATCTGGATTTTTACGGATTTTTTCCGTTGATAGAGTGGAGTGTAGGCCATATGCTTCTATTTCTGTGAAATTTTCATGGAAGTTTAGGCATCAGCCTTTTCTTCCGTTTCTGGTCCCTGTCCCATGCCCATCATCGACATGACGCCCTTCATCTTCTCTGCGGCGATCTGTTGACCCTTTTTGAGACCCTTATTGAAGGCTTTGAGGATATTCTTTTGGAGAGCGTCCTTGCTTTGCATCGCCTCATCCGAGATGGTGACGCTTATGCACTCGAGCTCAGCGTTCACCGTGACGATGACGCCGTCCTCTTCAGCTTCAATATGAATATTTCCAAGCTCCTTTTTGATCGTTTTTGCCTCTTTCTGAAGCTTATACATGTCTTTTGCCTGTTGGAAGACGCCCATTTGAGTTTTTGGTAAAAAAATAGGGGATTTTTGCCTCCTGATTGTACGGAAGCCGGCCAATAAGGTCAATTGACGGTATGCTCGATTTCTCTTTTCATACTTTCTACTTGATTTTAAGCCTTGTTTTTGGTTAGAATGCGCCCGCTTGATATTTTTTTCCTTTCTTTTATTATTATGGATACACTTGCCCTTGAAGCTCAATCACGTGACATGAACGTTCGTTCATCTTCATTACGACGTCTTAAGAGGATTCCCGCTGTTATTTATGGACCATCCCAGGAGCCGGTTATGATCTCTATGGACTACCAGACTTTCCGACGTGCCTATATCGCCGCTGGTGATACTTCTATTATCGACGTAGATGTTGATGGTGGAAAGAAGAAGTTCAAGGTTCTCGTTCAGGACGTTCAGTTTCACCCTATCAACGACACTATTGCTCACGTAGACTTCTTGAACCTTCGTATGGACCACAAGATTTCAACTTCAATCCCAGTTGAGGTTACAGGTGTTGCTCCTGCTGTTAAGGACCTCGTTGGTATCTTGACTCTCGTTACTCCATCCGTTCGAGTTCGATGTCTTCCTGGCGATCTCGTTAAGTCTATCGTTATCGATATCTCTGTCTTGAAGACCTTCCATGACGCGATTCACGTAAGTGATTTGAAATTGCCTTCTACGGTTCAGGTTCTTGATGACCTTGACCAGACAGTCGCAAACGTTCTCCCTCCACGTAAGGAAGAGGTTGTCGCCGTTGCTGCTGTTGC
>JAPLYO010000024.1 GCA_026395555.1 Candidatus Peregrinibacteria bacterium
TACACAGGAAAAATTATTCACTTCCAGTCTGTCACAGTTTTTGCCACAGGATAGCTCGAAGCAACTTGATGAGTATATTAAAATTGCTAAAGAGGAGTCCGAGGCCAAGGCTCAGCTCGGTGCCATGGCAAAGATTGATAAATATTATCAAGTGGGAGTGGTGAAGCTGTTGGCACGTGCGCGTGATATCAAGGCGAACCAAGATGCTCTCCTCAAGGGTGTACATGTCTTTGATATCAAGAACTCCGATATCAAGATTATTGAGTATGAAGGCCAGCCTCCTACAGATCCCGCTATTAATGCCATAGACCGTTCGAAAGCTACCTCCTCGAGCAACTCGCCGCTTGCACCTTTGAATATGTTCCCCCAGTAACAAAGCTGCTTAGCTTTAGCTCAGGGTTTTTTATCTTGTGATTTTTTTGCTTGGAGCTCATCATGAGGATATGAGTTATCTTGAACCGCTACTGGCCAAGATCGAGCAGTCAGGACTGAAAGTTGACGCAGCGCTTCTTCGTGCCGCAGATCAGTTCGTTTCAACATGCCGTGGAGCGCGCGCCGAGAGGGGGTATCGTATTCTCAATGGGCTTTTGAATATCAGACCCGATGACGTTACGCTTGTTTCCGGACTTATATTTTCCTCACGAATATCCATTGAGGAGCACGCACTTGAGATTGAAAAACTTTTTGGCCCGGGTGTTTTGAAGATATTGCAGGCATTATCGAAGATTAAACATCTTCGTCCGGATTTTGAGAGAAATGATACGGAGGTCTTGAGACAGGTGATCTTGATGGTGGCGGAGGATCTGCGCGTGATGTTCGTCTGTCTCGCCGATATCTTGGATGATGTCCAGCATATTGAGGATGTTCCCGTAGACAACCGCAAGCGTTTGACGGAGGAGGCTTTGAAAATTTATGCGCCGGTGGCATCCAGACTTGGTATGTACTCCCTCAAGTGGCAGCTTGAAGATCTCGCATTCAAGGCGCTCAATCCGTTTCAATACAATCACATTCAGCAGCAACTTGAAAAAGTCGGCGAGGAGCGCAAGGGCGCGCTTGATGAGTTCCAGCGTGAGCTGAAGGAGTTTTTGGCGCAGCACGATGTTGCATGCCGCGTGACCGGTCGTACGAAGAGTATCTATAGTATCTATCGTAAGATGCGCAAGAAAAGTACAGATTTGATTCTCGATCTGCATGACATTTTTGCCGTTCGCGTCATTCTTCCTACAAAATACGCCAAGGACTCCACCGCGACAGAGTCTATGGAGACGCTCTACTCAGTGCTCGGTTTGATTCATAATAAGTGCACGCCACTTCCCGGTAGATTCAAAGACTATATCGCCGTTCCGAAACCTAACGGATACCAAAGTTTGCATACCTCTATTCTGACGACCTCTACCGGTCTCAAAAATCAACCGGTCGAGATTCAGATTCGTTCGGAGAAGATGCATCGGGAAGCGGAATATGGTATTGCCGCGCACTGGCTCTATGAAGACACTCGTGGACGCTCTACGGTTTTTGATAAGGAGGATATCCTTACCTTCGTCGATAGCTCTTCCGACAAAGATGGCGAGGTGCAGAACAAAAAACTTAAGAGGCAGATTGAGTGGCTTCGTGGTTTGATCAAGGTCCAAGAGGATGATGTTGCCGAAGGTGAGGAGGTTCGTCTCGACAACGATCTGCACGAATATAAAATTGATATTTTTCAGGATCGTATATTTGTCTTCACGCCAAATGGTGAGGTGAAGGATCTTCCGGTAGGCTCTACGCCTATTGATTTTGCCTATAGTGTTCACACCGATATCGGTCATCGATGTGCGATGGCCAAGGTGAACGGCCATATTGCTCCCGCAAACGCTTCATTGAAAAATGGAGATGTTGTGGAGGTTATTCTCAAGCCTAAGCCAAATCCAAGACCGGAGTGGTTAAGTTTTGTGAAGACGAATTCTGCCAAGCAAAAGATCAAGGTCTGGTTTAAGAGTCAGAATAGAGAGTTGAGTTTCCGTGAGGGAAAGGAGCTTCTTAATAAGCAGTTACGAAGACTTAACAAGGCGGGACTTGATGATCAGTTGAGTGTCTTGAAGATCTACGGAGGCAAGACGCTGACCGTGAATGAGCGACAGAAGATTGTTGAGGACATCGGTAATGGATCGACGCCCGTGAACTCGGTTATCAAAAAAATGTTTAATCAGGATGAGTTGATGCAGCCACTTATTCCTGTTCCTCTTAAGGAGATTCCGGTTTCAGCTCCGCTTGATTCTCGAATTCTTTTGGGTGGTGAGGCCGGTTTACCGGTACAGCTCGCGCAGTGCTGCTCTCCAAAAGAGGGCGAGTCGATCGTTGGCTATGTGTCACGTGAGCACGCTTCTATTCACAAAATAGACTGTGCTCATCTTCAGAGCTCGAATCCTGCCCGTGTGCTTGAGGCTCGATGGGTTTCATCTCTTCCTACGGGCGCACAGAAATACAGCGTTCGTATCCTTGTGGAGGCGGTTAATCGTATCGGTCTTATCCGTGATATTACCGGTGTTGTAGCGGATATGAATGTAAATATTCTCGATTTCAGCGTGAAGCATCACGATGAAAAATATGTCGTTCGATCGCTTCTGCTCGAAGTTAATGGCTATGAGCAGCTCGATGATATTCTTTCACAGCTTGAAAATATTACCGGTATCCTGAGCGTTATGCGCGAAGAGACTCGAGAACATCAAGGGATTTCGGCAAAGAAAAAGTCTGCGCATTCCAAAGCGTCTTAATCATTCTTTTTACATCTTTTTCCTGCTCTTTATTAAGAGAGATTTTGAGAGATGCCTCGGTGGTATTTCTCTGGATATAGTTCAGGAGTTTGAGATACTCTTTGTCGAATGTTTCTCTCGCATGTCTTTTGGGGTTTAATTTTTCGCACTCATGGCAGGTGATTTGAAGCATGTCCCATCCGGAAATTTTATCGAGATCGATTTTTTTGTGACATCGAGTGCAGTGAGAAAATGACGGCAGTATGCCGAGAATTTCGAATGTTTTTACCTGAAAAATATTGAAGAGCTGCTCCATTTTTCCCTCATCGTTTATGGATGCTAATTTTTCTAATGTCTCAACGGCTACCTCATAGAGCGGATCGTTCACGTGCTCCGGTTCGCTGCATCGATCGATAATATCGAGCATGGTTAGACCGAGCATCGCCTTTTGCGTGGAGTGGGTCTCCGGGGCGAACTCACGAATGGTTTCGCACTGTGTCACCGTCCAGTGGCCACTGCTCGTTCGATACATCAAAACCCGGCATACGTTGAGCGGGGAGAGTCGACTTACAAAGGGGGAAGTTAAGTTCTTGGCCCCGCGCGCCTTCGCTGAAATCTTCCCCACGCCTTTGATAAACAAAATAACCTGCCGATCTTTTTCTCCAGCAGAGTAGCGTTTGAGGACGAGCGCCGATTCATTCCAATAGCGTTGTTGATTCATTAGGAGAGGACCATATGTTTCTGCAGGTGCTTCTCGACGGCGGCAAAACTACTGATGAGTGTTAGTGCAAGTGTAGCTCCAACTTCGGCTAATAGAAGCCAAATAAATGGAAGGACGATCGTATCAGAGAAGAAGTTTATTTCCGGAAGAAGGGCAAACTTCGTCATGAGATAGAATCCAGAAAAGCTTAGAATAACCGCTATGAGTGTCGACCAGACCGCCTCCAGTAAATACGGAAGACAAATGAGATTTGGAGTGGCTCCAACGAGACGCATGATGCTGATCTCGACTCTTCGATTGTAGATAGCGAGGTGAATGCCATTATTCATGATGAGGACGCTTCCGATGAGGAAGGCGGCGATCACCCAGAAGAGCAGTGTGCGGGAGAAGCGATCGAGCTTGAAGAGATTTTCTGTCACCTTCTGCGTGATCGATGTATCCGCAGAATTGCCCTGTGCATCCGGTTCTTCGAGGGTGTTGATAAATATTCTGTTCGCGGACGCCTGGAGGAAGCTCTGAACGGTTTCGTACATAGAGGGGCTCGCTACCGTCACCTGAATGCTAGGAGGAAGTGTATTCTCGAGGTTGAATTTTTGGTAGTATTCTGCGGTTTTTGGATGGCTCTTCAGAAAGTTAGCGAGAGCTTGTTGCTTAGAGATATAGACCGAGTCCTTGACCCCTGATTGTGATCGAATGTCCTCGTTGATCTCTTTTGCCTTATCCTGGCTGATATTATCTTGGAGGTAGACGATCATTGTGACCTTCTCGCCCAGCTCGTTCAGCTGCGATTTGACGATCATGTTCACCGAAAGAATTACATTCAAGATGAAGAGAATGATCGCGATGAGCAGTATGGTTCCGATGGAGCTATATCGGTTTCTCCAGAGATTTTTGAGACTGCTTTGTGTGCTGTAAGCGAGGGTGGTCATGAGTGAGATGGTGAGCGAGGTTTATAGGACCTGCGTAAAGGCGCCAGGCTTCTGTATGAGAAGTGAGTCGTCGTTTTGTGAGTAGATGTCTGAGAGAGATCGAGTCAAAATTTCTTGATTCACAAGACCTGCTCGAATGATGGATGATTTATAGATCTGTGGTTTGAAGGCCTTGAGACGATGAATTTCTGCACCCATTTTTTCATCAATAATGAGCTTCTCTAATCCAAGCGTGAAGGCGAACTGGTCATATCCTAACGCGATAACATCCGGTCGAATTTTTCGAATGATATCGTATTTGTTGCCGGTACTTCCCATAATAATCTTATCGACGAGATTAGCGTTTTTGAGATTTTTTACACGTTGTTTCTCGTGATTGTAGGGGAGTGTGCCTTTGATCTTCCTCACCGTCTCGTCGCGCGCAATGATAGCGATGACCTGATTTCCAAGCTCTCGAGCCTGTCGGATCATATTTTCATGGCCGGCATGAAGGAGATCGAATGTTCCAAAAATGAGAACTTTCTTCACAGATGCTGCGGCGGGATTGAGATTTTGATCTACTGAACTCATGAATTCGTTGTTTATGATTTTACCATCGGGAAGACAAAATGTGCGATCATGACGGCTATTCCAATGAGGATAAAAAACGTAGTCGTCAGGACCATCTGTATTCTAGAGTTTTTCCCCTCGGAAGCAAGAGTATCTAGCACGCTTGTGGCGGCATAGATGAGCCCCATGAGTATCGCGGGAAGCAGGAGGACTTCTTCGAGTTTTTGACTTATTGGGAGGAAGCTACTATTTGCTGCGAGTAGTGTCGCAAGTAAATACGCCGCTCCTGTCATAAGAAAAAAGAAGAAGGCGATCGTCTGGATGTTTTTCGAGGTATGTTCCATCTGCTTTATTGTATATGTTTTGCGCTGGCACGACAAACAGTGTAGAATTTGCCTGTTGTTTTTCTTTTATAACTCTCTATGCAGCTTTCACAGGAACAGGTAAGGCATATCGCGAAGTTGGCTCGTCTCGGGCTCTCCGACGATGAGGTGAAAAAATTCTCGACACAACTAACCAATATTTTACAGTATATAGAAGTGCTGAACGAGGTTGATACTTCGAACGTCGAGATGACGAATCAGGTCACCGGTTTGAAGAATGTCATGCGTGATGATGTTATTAATAATGATTGGACGACTCGTGACGAGCTACTTGGTTGCAGCGAGTTGCCGGTAGAACGTGATCAGATTCGTGTAAAGCCCGCTATTGAATAATTTTTTATGGATATTCTTTCATTGTCATTATTGGAGCTTCATGACGGTTTCATGAAGAAAAAGTTTACCTCACAGGAGGTGACTCGTGCCTATTTGCAGCAAATTGCTGAGAAGAATGAAGCATTGAACGCGTATGTGTTGACGACCCAGGAGAGCGCCCTCGAGGAGGCGGCAGAGTCCGATAAGCGCTACGCCGAGGGCAAACCTTTGTCCGTCCTGGATGGAATTCCTTGCGGACTGAAGGATATTTTTAATACCAAGGGTGTACGAACAACGTGCTGCTCGAAGATGCTGGAGCGATTTGTTCCACCATATGATGCGACGGCCGTAGCGAAGTTGCGTGAGGCCGGTGTGGTCTTTCTGGGGAAAACAAATATGGATGAGTTTGCCTGTGGAGGCTCGAGTGAGCACTCATGTTATGGTCCGTCGATGAATCCCGTAGATCCTTCGCGCGTTGCGGGAGGAAGCTCGGGTGGATCGGCCGCGGCAGTAGCCGGCGGCTTGGCAGTATTTGCGATGGGCACGGATACTGGTGGCTCGATTCGTCTCCCGGCCGCTTTTTGCGGATGCGTCGGCCTGAAACCAACCTATGGAAGAATCTCTCGAAGTGGTGTTACGGCGATGGCCTCTTCTCTTGATACCGTTGGTCACTTCACGAAGACGGTAGGGGATAGCGCTGCTATTCTCCAGGTTCTTGCCGGTCACGATCCTCGCGATGCGACGACGCCCGATGTTCCGGTTGCAGATTATTTAAAAGATTTAGAAAAAGGAGTGAAGGGTATGACCATTGGTCTTCCGAAGGAGTACTTTGCCGAGGGTGTGGATCCGGAGATCAAGGCTTCTGTCCTAGCTGCTGCGAAAGTCTATGAACAGCTTGGCGCAAAAGTCATTGATGTCAGCCTCCCGGCTACGAAGTATGCGGTGGCGATGTACTACATCATTATGCCGGCCGAGCTCAGCGCAAACCTCGCACGCTTCGATGGTATCCGTTTCGGTAGCCGTCCGAAACAAGAGGGCGAATCGATGGTGGATTACTTCTACAATGCGCGTGGCGAGGGCTTTGGTGCCGAGATTAAGCGACGTATTATGATTGGTACCTATGTACTATCCGCTGGATATTATGATGCTTTTTATAACAAAGCTTTGAAAGTCCGAACATTAATTAAAAAAGATTTCGACCGTGTTTTTGGTGATGTAGATGCGCTTATTATGCCTACCACTCCGCTCACCGCATTCAAGCCCGGTGAGAAGATGGAAGATCCGTTGGCTATGTATTTGGCTGACGCTCTCGCTATTCCCGCCAATGCCGCCGGTATTCCCGGCATCAGTATCCCATGTGGAAAAACCGCTTCCGGTCTCCCAGTTGGCCTCCAGATCTTCGTTCCGCAGTTCCAGGAAGCCAAATTATTCCAGGTCGCTAGGGCGTATGAGGATGCGCTGAAGATATAAATTAGATATTTTATTTGTCATAAAATTGTCATAAACAGTTCATGATCTATTCATGATTTTTGTTTTATATAAGCCATTTTTCGTGGTAGTATTTTCTATATTTTATGGTAAATATTATTTCTATGGAAAAGGATTTTTTCAGATGGCATGAGTTAAAGATGAAGATTCATGATAGTTATAAAGCTCCATTATTCCGTGAGAGGGAAATTTGGTGGTGTTCATTAGGAGCAAACATAGGCATAGAATCAGATGGGAAGAATCTCTTTTTCGAGAGACCAGTATTGATATTTCGTAAATTCAATAGTGAAATGTTTTGGGCTTTGCCTCTTACTTCTACGCTTAAGAGTGGATTTTTCTATTTCGAATTTCCATTGCAGGGCAAAAATCGTTCAATTATTTTATCTCAAATGAGGGTATTAAGTGCCAGGCGGCTCATTAGACGTATTTCGAAGGTAAGTGATCATGTATTTCTTTCTGTAGAAAATGCTTTTTCGCGTCTTATACAAAAAACGGACCCCTTTCGGAGTCCTCGAGTGCCTAACGGCAATAAGTGAGCTTATTATATCAATTGTACCTCCTTGATGCAACCAGTTGTACCTATCTCAAAAGATGGTATAATTCGTCTCCATGGCTAAAAATACACCACCTACGGCAGCGGACCACGCGGATGATCTTTTGAATCCGCTGATGCGAAATGCAAAAATGAGAGCTGCAATTCGTCCCGATTCGCCCATTCAGAATGCTGAAATGGATACTCGCGAGAGAGCGGTATATCTCCGTGCCTGTACGGCATATCTTGAAAAATTGGAAGAAGGGTCTGCGGGGGTCGCGAAGAACGATGCGCAGTACGCAAACCTTATTGAAAAGATTACGACATTGATTGGTTTGTTGACGGCTCCGGTTGCGCCATTTTCCCTTAAGGATACGATCACGGAAACGCTTCCGGAAAAGATTCGTTACAGGGCGTGGATGGAGGTTCAGGGCTTGCCTATGAGTGGAACATCCAGTCTTACGAGTATGCACAAACCCCATACTCAGATTTTTAAAGGGGCAAATTCATTTATCGCGAAAGATCTTCTTATGGCGCTCGCATGGATGCGATCTGCGGGTAAGCTTCCTCGCGATCAAGCTCTTCAGGTGGCTACCAATGCGGCGCATATGCTATCGAGACATTTGAAAGAGGTGATTAGAGTCGATACGGGTATTGCTGAAATTGATGGAGTGGATACTACGGAAATGATTCGTGATCAGGTGCGTGAACAGATTAAAGAAGTTGTTGATATCCTGTGGGTTGAGTCCGTATCGGGAGTGCGACACTGGCAGCATCCTATGAAGGATAAGAAGGGTAAATATACTCAAACTGAGGCTATTCCTTATGGTGATGTACTCGTAGAAGTTCTTATGCAGTTATGGCAAAATGCGAAATTAAAAACGCGATCTCGAGATACGATCCAACCTGATTCGAACCCTGAAAAGCAAAATGATGGTCTGAATTTCACGACGAAGGGTCTTACGATTGCAGAGATCAATGAAGCTACCGCTCGTATCGTATTTTCCCATGAGTCATTGGCGGCTGATGTTGGCCATAATCAAACAATCGCCCGCCTGCAGAAGCGTTCGTTCGTTCCACATCACAAAATTACTATTGGAACGCAGGTAGTCTATCTTTCGGCTGATACGTGCTATGACATCGAGCAGGATGATAAGGATAGAATCTATACGGTTATCTATCTCGAAGATGGGGATAACTTGGTGGCTCGTGGTTGTTACCGAAGTCTCTCGAGTGGTGCGTGGAGAGTGATGCCCGCACATACGGAAACATGGTATCACAAAGGATTTGGCGAGCAGGATACGGCTGTTTGCCCCGAACTTCTCAAGGCACTTGCTCGCTTGGGTAAGCCAAAAAAGTCAAAGGGCGCCGAGTCTGTTATTAAAAGTCTCACAAAAAAATCATTTGCACTTCCGCAGACCTACACTCGCAATATTACGGAGTATCCTGTAACGCTTGGTACGGAATTTGGTGAGCCAATACGCATGTTTGCACCTCCTGCCGGTCGCAAGGTGCAGCCGGATGGTGAGCTATCGTTTGCATATTTTGATGCGGAAGATTATCCGAATTTCAGCGAGAGCGTTGACATGTGGATTGAAACAATACCAATGTATGGCGTGACGACCTATGAAGTTGTAGCCTCGAAGAATGGGAAGTTCCGATACGTGTTTGCACGTGATGAGCATGGACGCGTGTGGATCCCGACGATCGATGTCGCTTTTAGTCCTATTAGTCCATCCGGCGTGAAATCTAACTGGGTTGATTCAGGAGATATGAGCACTCCTGCTTTTGAGTATCGGAGACAGGCGCGAGGATTTGGGAATGAAGCTTTACAGGCGAAAAACTACGTCGATATGAGCAAAAACTACCTTTCGAAGATGAAGATTATTCAGGAATATATGAATAGTAGGGGATTCAAACATAAATTGTAGACTACCTTCTTCCCGCAAACTCCCACGCCATCTGGAAAATCGCCCTCTGCGTATTGGCGATTTCTTCCGACTCGATAATCATGCCGATCAGCTCGCCACGAAGCGAAACGATGGCGACCTTGTTATCGTAAATATTAATTTCATTCGTGAAGTCGAACTTGGCGGCCTCGACCAGTCGAATTTCACGATAGTTCGATTTATCCTCAGCGTGAACCCGTTTTCCGTACTCATCCTCGGGGGCGATACCTTTCAGATGAATTTTTTTCTTCACGCGTTTGCCTACATATTCGCTGTCGTACTCCGGCCAGAAGTTTCTAATTTCGCGTGAGTTGGCGTAGTTCAAAATCTCCGTTTTGCTCGTTAGCGTATCGGCATAAATGGCTTTGATTCCCTCGATTCCCTCAAAATACTGTACCTGTGGATGCTTCAGTCCCGTCTTGATTCGCTTGAGTTTTGGCAGGGTAATTTTCAACATATCGGTGTGTCGCTGCGTCTCGCTGTGGAGTAACTCCGGATCGATGCTACTAAAAAACTTTACATTTTTCTTTACCATGAAGTTCACAAAACCCTTCCCGATGAGCTTCTCCAAAATGTCATAGGTAGTCACGCGATTCAGTCGTGCGACCTTCGCGATTTTGGTAGCGGGCTGCGATCCGAGCTCGAGACATGCGAGGTAGATGCAGGCTTCTTTCTCGCTTAGTCCGATGTTTTTTAACGGTGCGATTAACGTCTTATCCATATTATTTCGTAATGGTGAGAATTAATTTCTCCAACTGCAACATGAGCATATGCTTGTCATTCGGACCCTGGGGAATTTTTCCATTTTTTAAATCTAAATTTAATTCTAATAGCGCTCCATAAATCATCTTCATCTGATCCAAGGTAAACTTCGACGACTGATCGACGGCTAGTTTTACCGGATATGGCTTGATCGCCGGATCATACGTCGCCATCTTTCCGTGAATCTGGGACTTGGGAATATGCTGATTATCGAGCAAATCTTTTACCAAAATCAGCAACCGGAAGTGACGCGCGATCATACCTAGAATCGGCAACACCTCCTCGCCCATATCTATGAGCGTCTGCAACTTCTGCATCGCCTGCCGAGGGTCTTTCAAATTCAACGCATCGGTAAACTGGAAGATCGTGGCGGAGTAACTCTTGGAAATTAGCAGATCCAAATCCAACGCCGTCACCGCTCGATTTTCGCAATAGAGAGCCAATTTATCAACCTCGTTACTAATCGTCTGCATATCGCCACCCGTATGCTCAATGATTTCCGTGCACAGTGCCGACGAGATCGTCACATTATTTTTCTGCAATCTATTTACGATCCACGTGGTCAACTCCTGCGGAGAGGGCTCATTGAAGTGCTTCACATTGGCCCGCACCTCCAGCGTCTTCTTCAGCGTACTCTTCGGCCTCTTGCGCGTCTCCACATTCGGATTTTCATAGAAGAGCGCAATCGACGAGTCCGAAATCTCATCCAAAAACTTCTCAATCTTATCCTGATCATCACTATCTCCGAGCCGTAAAAAATTCTTAATAATCACGAGCCTCTTCTCTCCCAGAAAAGGTGCGGCCTTCAACGCCCCCAGAATCGACTTCGCCGTCAGCTCCTCCTCGTTATCTAGAATCGTAATATTCAGGTCGCCATGCTTAGCCGTAAAATCACTTTTTAACTTCTCTAGCGTGCGTTCCGCGAGGTACGTATTCTCTCCCGTAAATAGCAGTACATTCGTATAGGTTTCC
This sequence comes from Candidatus Peregrinibacteria bacterium, assembly GCA_026395555.1. Taxonomy (GTDB): domain Bacteria; phylum Patescibacteriota; class Gracilibacteria; order UBA1369; family UBA12463; genus CALREA01. The sequence continues at coordinate 11,330 of JAPLYO010000024.1, forward strand.
ATGCTGCGAGTATAGCCAGATGTCGAAGGAAATTACAACTCTTGCGTCAGCAGTACCTCAAGCTTATCAAACATACCGTTCCATCCACTTTTCATCTCTTCTAACATGGAGTCGTCGTATGGGTTGTCCCCGATCATTTTCATGATTGTACCGTCATTATTTGCTGTTAAGCGGAACTCAACCATAGATTCTGTTATCACATCGCCAATCATTCCATAGTATGAGGGCGGGACGGGATTTCCTTTTTCATCCGTGAATGTATCTAGCCATGATACTAGATTTGGCTCCTCAATCACTTGATATACTCCTCGACCCCAAAACTCCTTCCCATCTGCACTCTTGTGGCAGTATCGAAATATTCCACTCTTTTTCAGATCAACAGAGATGTATGGCGCCTCAAAACCAGTAGGGGACCACCATTTTTTCAACATGTCCTCGTTCGTTAATGCTTCCCAAACCTCTCCCATTGGAGCTGCTAATGATCGTTCTAATGTTAATTTTTTCATATGGGGGTTGATTATGAGTTAATTATTTTTTTATCTCTAACTCGCATCTTTTTAGAATGCGCGTTCAATGTAATGGTGCCTGCCAAATAGTCTTTGTTTCAAAATGACAAATCGTCATCTTTCTTGCGGCTTCTTTTAACGCTTTCGGCTATTATACTTAACACGCCATCTGGCAAATTTAGCAAATGATTACTTATTTCCTCTTTTATTCTTAATTCTTTAGGATTGTTAGAGCTTGTAACTGCTGATATTTCTGTAAATCCTCTCAACTCAAATCTCCTCAGTGTAGAAGGATAGTTTCTTGATAGTTTGTTGTCAATTTCATTAATTAATTCCCATTCTTTAATGTTATCAATTTCGTTTTGTTCTTGCCAGCCAGTCATCAATTTAGATTTTCCAGTCTCAACTATGTAGTGAAGTAAAATGAGCTCATCATCTTTCAATTTTTCTGAAGTAATCGAGCTAATAAATTTTGAAAATAAATCCGTTTGGTTTGAAGAAGCTGTTTTTACAGGTTCTATTTTAATTTTTTCTTTCTCGATATTCGGTTTTTCATGAATTTGAACTACTTCTCTTGTCGGGGGTTTGATTATCTCTGATTTATATTTTCCTATTTCGGTTATAAACTTATTTATACTTTGAGAAATAATAATGTGATTTTTCGATATTTCAAAGTCTTCAGAAATTAGTTCAATAAATGACATGATTTTATATTCATCTGTTATATAAAAACCTATTTCTCTTGGGTCTAATGCGCAATTTTGAAATTCTTTACTTGATAAATTAAAATTTGGAGTAAAAAGTGCAGCATGTTTATTGTCTATAATCCAAGCAGCACCCATTTCATTCAAGCAAGTAATACTTTGGTAGTATTCTTCAGATAAAAGGTAAATTACAAAGGGTTTTTCGGTAATCTGAGATTTTAACCAGTTGAATATGTTTTGTCCAACAGGAATTCCATATGCAGTGTTGCTAGTAAAGATGATTTCATCATCTTTGATGCCAATACTTTTTAATAGGTCGACTAATCTGTCGCCGTAATATTTGTTTCTGGATGAGTGCGAGATGAATATTTTCATTTAATCGTTGTCTGTTTTAAAATTCTTGATAACGTTTGCACGTTGGCGAAATTGAACGGTTGTATAATGCGCCGAAGGCCACGACCGGTCAACTTGGGCGAGTTTCAGTGAACAGCTAATGCGCTGTTGTCCGATGAAGATTTTATTTCACCCAAATATGTTGAAATGATTTGCAAGCCAAGTTGTTAGTAAAGCTGTGATTATAGAGAGAGGTACGCCAATCAACCATTTGACATTGTCTCCTTTTTGTAGCCAGTGCCTTTTGAAGAGCCAATCCATTTTTGTTTTCTTGAAGAAATTAAGATGTGCATATCCAGTTAGATTGGCTAGCAAATCATCATCACTTTCATGAGAGGCGAAGAATGTAAATCTGTGGTTAAGTTTTAATTCCTCAAATTCCTTCTCGTAAGTATTATCAGTCTCGCACGAAAAAACTTTACTTGTTGGCCATGGTAAATTATCTTCAGTTCGTTCAAAGTGTGTGGCTATTTTACCATTTATCTCAACTTGAATGGACGTAAGTTTTTTCAATCTTATTCCGAGATTTGGTTTGTAAATATTTATCTTCATAGAATCAAATTTTTTCGGACAGCTGGTTCTCATCTAAGCCTCCAACCTAACACAACAATCATACTCGTCACCCCATCGAAAACAACCCAAACGCCCTCCTTCTCTTTTCACCTTCCCACTCCCTTCATTTTCCTCTAAACTGGGCTCGTGAAATTACCTGCGATTATTGTCAATTTTAAGGCGTATGAGGCGGCGACGGGCCCGGCGGCGGTGATGCTGGCGAGGCTGCATGGTGCGGTTTTGGGCGGGACTGGGGCGTCGATTGGTGTTGCGGTCAATATGTTGGATGTAGGGGCGGTTTTGAAAGAGTTTAAGGGGCCGGTGTTTGCACAGCATGTGGATCCGGTGGATTTTGGGGGGAGGACGGGACATGTGCCGGCTATTGCGGCGAAGAAAGCGGGACTCTATGGGACGTTATTGAATCATGCAGAAAGGAAGTTAGATTCTGAGGTGTTGGAGCAGACGATTCGGGCGTGTAGAGAGGTTGGATTATATACCATTGTGTGTGCGGAGAGTCCGGATAGGGTAGCGGAGATTGTGGGGTATGGGCCGGATGCGATTGCGTACGAGCCGCCGGAATTGATTGGAGGAGCGGTGTCGGTGTCGAGTGCACAGCCGGATATTATTGCGAATGTGGTGGCGCTCGCGGGATCGATTCCGTTATTCGTAGGGGCGGGTGTGAAAAATGAAAATGATGTGAGGGTGGCGCTGAGTCTTGGGGCGCAAGGGGTCCTTTTGGCTTCCGGTGTGGTTCTTTCGCCGGAGCCGGAAAAAGTGCTGTATAATCTGGTTGACGGACTTTCTTAGTTTTTATTTTTACCTATTCTTTTTATGCAGTTACAACTTTTTTGTGAAGGTGTCAATTTGATGGACCAAGAGCGTGAGTATATTACCAAGAAAATTCTTCATCTTGAGAAGTATGCGAGTGATTTGATCGATGAGTCTAGCTCGGTTCGAGTGGACGTCCGACACAATAAGTTGAAGCACTCGGGGAAGCTCTTTCTCGTCCAGGTTACCCTCTTCGTGCATCCATCGATTTTGCGTGCGGAGGAGAGCGGCATGACGTTGGAAGAATCGGTAGACCTCGTAGAAGAGAAGTTGAAGAAGCAGGTTGAGCGATATAAGGGCAAGCATCACCGACGTGGGAAGTCGGGGGAGTGGATTCCGGAGTCGACGCTGGAGCAGCTTACACATGCGCAAAATGAGGCTCCGCTGGCCGTGACGCAGATTATGAAACGCAAGAAGTTGAGCGACCTTCAGAGTATGCATGAGGATGAGGCGATCGAGCAGCTCGAATTGATTGGTCATGACTTTTTCATCTTTAACAACAAAGATACAGGGCTTATTTCTGTGGCGTATAGGAGAAAAGATGATACCTATGGCGTGATCGAGGTCGAAAAGTTTGAGAGCAAAAAGTGGTAGTTTTTTAGGATTTTCACTATGTTATCCTTCTGGTCATTTTCGTTGCTTCATCAACTCCTGATTCCGGGAATTATCGTATTCTTGTGGGGAATTGTTTCGTGGGGATGGCCGGTGGTTTCGGTAATTTTGTTGTCGGCATTTTTTCCGTTCTATTTCGGACCGGTGAAGTTTACCATTTATAATGTGCCATTCACGCTGATCGAGTGGATGATTTATGTGAGTTTTTTGATTTATGTTTTGAGGAGTTTTTTGGCGTGGAGGAGGTCCAGAGAGGGGTTCATGAGTAATGTTCGAAAGCATTTCTATGGCACGTGCAAGCGGTTCACGCCAGGAGGGGATTGGAGGCGATCACTGTGGACGCCGATCACTTTGATCTTGATTGGATTGTTGTTGCCTTTGATTTCTTCTCTTTTTGAAGATTCATCGTTAGCGGGCTTGAATCGTAACTTGTTGCTGGGGATTCTGAAGGGTTGGTTTATTGCGCCGCTGATGTATTTCTATCTCATGCAGCACGTGTTGCCGGGATTGAAGGCGATACGCAGGTGTTTCGAGTGGTATACGATATCGGCGGTTTTTTTGAGCGTGTGGGGAATTTTGCAGTTTGTCTTTCATCTCACCGTGACGCCCGATGGACGAGTCTCTGGGCCTTTTGAGTCGGCGAACTATTTGGCGCTGTACATCATGCCAGCGGCAGTTTTTGTATTGGTGAGGTTGTGGCACATATTGAGCGTTCCGCGTGAGTATGATGGATTGATCGGGCTCTTTCGGAAGATCTTTCACGTAGAGGACTCGCTCTCTCCTGTCTCTCTGGTTCGATATGGATTTTTCAGTGTGGCGTTGCTTTTTGCGCTGTATCTTACTCGGTCGTTTGGGGCTTTTCTTGGCCTCTTTGGATCACTATTTGGCTATGGGATTTATCACTTCTTTTTCTCGTATTGGAAGGTTCCATTCCGCAAGGCTTTCCTATGGTGTTCAATTGTTTTCGTCGGTTTGGCGGTGGTTGGAGGAGTATTTTTCATTACGGGAGATAGGGGGAAGTTTAATCAAGCGTTCAATGTTACGGGTCGATCGTCTTCGTCGGTGAGGTTGCAGGTGTGGACGGTGGCTTCGGAGTTGATCGAGAGAAATTTTTTCATTGGCATTGGAGCTGGTCAGTTCGAGAGGTTGTATTCGCAGGATGCGAAGAGAATTTTGCATCAGGAACCCTATGAAAAAGAGATGCTTCATCCGCATAATATCTTCTTGATGTTCTGGCTGTCGTCCGGTTTGGTCGGACTGGTGGGATTTGTTTGGCTTATTGCGTTGCTCTTTCTGCAGGTGGCTCGTATGCAAAAACATGATGGCGTGAAGAGAATGGCCTTAGTATGTTTAACGATGCTGGTGGCTATTTTGTTACATGGACTGGTGGATACGCCGATGTGGAAGAATGATTTAGCTTTGGAGTTCTGGATGATCGTCGGAGCGTTGGCGTCTTTGCAAAAGTTGGTTTAATCTCTGCCTATGATATTTAAAAATACGGTTATATCCGGAATGGGAATAGGCCATAAGATTGGTTTTCCTACCGTGAACGTAGTGGCTCCGAATTTGGGAGTTGGTATGGATTATGGAGTGTATGCGGTGGAGGCGCGGGCGGTGGATCCTGAATATGCCGAGCTGTTGCCTTGGACGCCCGCGCTCATGCATTACGGTCCCAAGCCTACTTTTGATGTTGCGAAGATCTACTGCGAGATTCACTTCTTGCACTATCCTATTGATGGTGCTCCGAAAGAGCTTGAGGTGGCGATAAAAGGGTATATTCGCGGTGTGCAGAAATTTGACGGCCCGGTGAGTCTGGTTGCCCAGATGAACCGCGACAAGGAGACCGCTCTCGAACGATTTTTCAAGAGAACTACAGCGGGTGTTGTTCCTCATGTCTCTCCGAAGCCTTCTGCTCGACCTTCCCTTCGTTCACTCGTCCTCGGCTCGAACTCTCCGATTCTTTTGGCCTATCATAAATTGAAGGCGATGGCTGCCGCGTACTACTATGGTTTTCCCGCACGCAAACTTCGCGTGATTGGCGTGACCGGTACGAATGGCAAGACGACCGTAGCGAATCTCATTACGAATGTACTTGTAGCGAGCGGAAAAAAAGTTGGCATGACCTCAACCGTGAACTTCCGGCTGGGTGATGAGACGTGGATGAATGCGACGAAAATGTCTACACAGAGCCCTTTTTTCATCCAGAAATTTTTGAGGAAGATGGTGGATACGGGATGCACGCACGCCGTACTCGAGGTAACTTCTCACGCGCTGGTGCAGTCACGAACGTGGGGTGTTGATTTTGACACCGTACTTCTCACGAACGTAACCGGTGATCATATCGAGTATCATGGTGGTTTCGAGGAGTATCAGAAGGCGAAAATGCTTTTGTTTCAACATCTTCTTAACGTTCCTGCGAAATCAAAACAGCCGCGAGTTTCTATTTTAAATGCCGATGACGAGAGCTTCCCGCTTTTTGATGCGATTCCTTCTGAGGAAAAAATGACCTATGGATTACAATCCGGTTCGTATTACGCCAGTAACATCAAATTGGGAGCAGAGGGAACCGATTTTACGCTTAATACTCCCGAGGCACAGATCGATCTGCATATGAATCTTCCTGGTGTTCCAAATGTATATAACGCACTCTCCGTAGCCTGCGTCGCCCTGACCGAACATATCTCCCTCGATGTTGTGAAACAAGTTCTCGCTGAGACCGAACCCGTTCCTGGAAGATACGAGCTCGTACGCGAGGGGCAGCCATTTCACGTCGTAGTTGATTATGCGCATAATATCGACGCCGTTCGAGGTGTCCTAACGATGTACTCGGAGATTACCAAGGCGATTGGTTCGAAACTGATCGTCGTATTCGGAGCTACCGGCGGCGGCAGAGACAAGGCAAAACGTCCCGTCATCGGAAAGCTTCTCGATACATTGAGCGATGTCGTGATACTTACGAGCGATGATCCTTACGAAGAGGATGAGTGGGAGATTATTACGATGGTTGCCGAGGGCGTGGCGCGTGACGAAGGTGAAAAATATTGGAAGATTCCTTCACGAAGGGAAGCGATCCGAACAGCGCTCTTCATGGCCCAAAAAGGTGATATTGTCTTGATTGCTGGCAAGGGTGCCGAGCCTGTTCAGATGATCTATGGACAACGTCGTGATTGGGATGATCGAGAGGTGGTGAGGAGTATTCTTCATGAGCTTGTGTAGTCATACATCTCAAGGAAATTCCCCGTTTTATCCTTTGATGGTGTATACAATGTATATACAAAACATATACAAAATGCATACCATACTTAAAAATTATAACCGTCATGCCTTCTCGAATCGATTCCAATATCAGTGGATTTCTCCTCGTGGATAAGCCACATGGTATAACTTCTTTCGATGTGGTTGCCTCGTGCAGGAGATTATTTGAGACGAAAAAAGTAGGACATAGTGGTACGTTGGATCCTTTTGCGACAGGACTGCTTATCATCGCTTTTGGGGAGGCGCTCAAGTTGCTCGAGTTTCTTCCGAGTCAGCCCAAGGTTTACACCGGCGATGGAGTGTTTGGTGCGACATCCGACACGTTAGATAGAGAGGGCATTATCACGCCGCAATGCGATGATGCTACCGTGCGCGAGAAGGTGAGTCGTGAGCTTGTTGAAAAAACTATGTATCAAAACTTGCTCGGGAAAATTTCCCAGACTCCGCCAAAATATTCTGCCATCAAAATCGATGGAGTTTCTGCGCATTATAGAGCACGACGTGGGGAGGAGATTATTATGAAACCGCGGGCAACAGAAGTGTACTCTTTTGATATTCCGAGTTTTGATCCTCCGAATTTTACATTTGCGTGCTCAGTTAGTTCGGGAACCTACGTACGAAGTTTGATTGATACTCTTGGATCGCTCCTGGGTGTGGGCGCTTTTGTAGGAAGCCTGAGACGTGAGTCGATTGGGCCTTTTTCCGTGGCCGATGCACATACGGCCGAAGAACTTTCTCAGCCCGGAGCGGATGTAACCGCGTTTCTTCTTCCCCTCGAGGCGGGAGTTTCCGAGCTCACGAGAGTTGATATCTCTCCTGATGAACATCGACGTCTCTCGAATGGATTGGAGATCGCTCTCTCCTCTGATATTGATCTTACACAAGATATTTATGCGGCTTTTTGCGATTCTTTCTGTGTAGGTATACTTGAAGTTATTGATGGTAGTGCGCTAAAATTCAGGAAGCTATTCCATCGAACCTAAATGTATTATGAGTTTTTCTCTCCTCTTTACACCATCTTTTTTACTCGCTGGTTTTACGGGATTTGTTTTGACGTTCGTACTGGCGCTTCTCGCTCTCTGGCTTTTCCCAAAGTTGAAACTGATGGATCGACCTGATCGATATGGGCTTACCCGTGCGGCTATTCCATATTACGGAGGACTTACGATGTTTATCGCCTTTTTGATTTCTGTTTTTTTATTTATTCCTCTTACAAAATCTTTTGTTGGAGTTTTGATCGCCCTGACGCTCGTCGTCGGCATGAGTTTCGCGGATGATCGCTGGATGCTTCCTCCAAAATTTCGCTTGGGTGGACAGGTCTTGGCCGGACTTATTGTCGTCATTTTTGGTGTCGGTATACGGTCGTTTACCAATCCATTCGGGGGAGTTATCCTCCTTGATCAGATTCATTTTCATCTTTTTGGAGGTGAGATTTTGGTTCTTGGGGCGATATTTACGATTCTGTGGATTGTTTTTGTCGTGAACAGTATGAATTTTTTTGATGGGGTTCCGGGGCTGCTGAGTGGCGTGTCTTGTCTGGCTTTTTTCGTCCTCTGTCTCCTGAGTCTTCGAACGGGTCAGGTGATCGATCAGACGCAGTTGGTATATATGAGCTTAATTCTTACCGGCATTACGGGTGCATTTCTCATTTTTGACTTTCCGACGCCTAAAATCCTTATGGGGGACACGGGAAGTATGTTTCTCGGTTTCCTCTTAGCGGTCTCGGCTGTTTTTTCCGGAGGAAAGGTGGCAACGGTTCTGATCGTTCTTGGTTTTCCGCTTCTGGATGCACTTTGGTCTATTATGCGACGGGTACTGAGTGGTCAGTCGCCTTTTAAGGGGGACCTCAATCATCTCCATCATCGTTTCCTGAAAAGTGGCTACAGTGAGCGCCAGGTTGTCCTCATTATGTACAGCGTTTCGGCCTTTTTTGGGGGATTGGCACTCTTCCTCACCTCATTTCAAAAGATGATTGCCATTGGCGCAATAGTCTTTTCTATGATTTTGCTCAGTATTCTGCTATTTTTCCGCCGCAAGCGACATAGTGTGTAACATACCTATCCATGGATCTCGTAGCCGACATTAAGCAACGACTCAGTATTGAGGACCTCGTTGGCCAGTACGTCGTTTTGCGAAAGTCCGGTCGCAACTTCAAGGCGCTCTGTCCTTTTCATAGTGAGAAGACGCCGAGTTTTTATATAAGCGTTGAGAAGCAAATTGCTTACTGTTTCGGTTGCCAGAAGGGCGGGGATCTTTTTCAGTTTTTCCAAGAGGTAGAAAATGCCGATTTTCCTACCGCTCTCAAGACGTTGGCCGAGAAGGCCGGCCTCGATTATACTCAGTACCATGCCACGACTCAGCGTCAGGGTGCGACAAAGGATGAGATTCGCAAGCTCGCCGATGTGCATGATATTGCCGTTACATTTTTCAAAAATAACTTGTGGGATAGCGACGAAGGAGCGAAGGTTCTCGATTACCTTCGAGGGAGAGGAATGAGTGATGAGACGATAAGAGCGTGGAATGTTGGCTTCTCTCCTGATTTTCCGGATGAGTTTTATCGAACGGCTCTCCAGGAGGGCGCGAACAAGACCGATCTGATCGCCTCGGGAATTGTGATTATGAAGGACATGGATGCTTCGAACGTCTTTGACCGTTTCCGAATGCGATTGATGTTTCCGATTCAGGATGGCCTGGGACGAGTGGTGGCTTTTGGTGGACGTGCTCTCAAGAAGGGTATGGAGCCGAAGTATCTGAACTCTCCCGAAACGGCAGCCTACAAAAAAAGCGAGATTCTTTATGGCTTATTTCAGGCCAAAAATGCTATTCGTGCTTCTCACTACGTGATTATGGTTGAGGGGTATATGGATCTGATTGCTTGTCACCAAGCGGGGATTTGCGAAGCGGTGGCGACCTCAGGAACGGCACTCACGAGTGAGCATGCCAAGATTCTTAAACGGCTTACTGATACTTTTTATCTTTGTTTTGATAATGATAATGCGGGTTGGGAGGCGACGAAGCGTGCCTACCTGGTGCTTCAGGCTGTTGAGGCTAACGTGCGAGTTGTAACTATTCCCGACGGGAAGGATCCGGCTGATACGTTAAAGGTTTCAAAAGAGCCTTTTGTCGCAGCGATTGCCGGGGCTCGACCATTTTTTGATGTCTATTTGGATCGTGAGATTTCCGCAGCTAACCTGACTCCCGAGCGAACTCTTGCGATTTTGACGGAGTCACTTTCGTATATCCGAGCTGTTCAGAATAAAATTCTTCAGGATATTGCTATCCGAGCCTTGGCCGGACGATTGGGCGTGAAAGAGGTGGTAATCTACGACGAGCTCAAGAGAGTTGCTCAGCAGCAGAAGTTCCTACCAAGTAGAACTCCTGGTGGAGCTAAGCCTCTCGACAAGCGCGCAATCGAGCAGCAGCGTGAGTCCATCTCAAATAATACCAGCAATCAACTTCGTAGACTTCGGCCCGAGGAGCTCATCCTCGTGTGCGCACTGCAGGCTCCTACGCAGGTCCCGGACTTCTTCAAAGATCTCCATGAGTCCGACTTTCCGGAGGACCTTCGGGAGATTTTCGTCGCTATGCGCGAGGTCGTCATGAAAAGTCAGGATCTGACTATTTCTCATCTCGCGGAACAGCTCGACCCATCATTAATGGCAAAACTTTCGTTTTATTCCGTGTATGGGGAGGCGATGTATAGCGAGGTGTCACTTGAAATATTTGAAAAAGATGTTCAAACCGCTCTTGACAAGCTGCTTCAAAATCGTAAAAATGTCCAGCTAGAAGCCCTGAAGAGAATTATAAAAAGTTACCAGCAGGAAGGCAAAAAATCGGAGTTGATAGAGGCTCTTGCGCAGCTCCGAGAAAAACTTAAAAATTAACGTTGGTTTTTTATTTTTTTATCTCAAAGAATGGCATCACGAACCAGAAAATTTATCGTTCAGCCCACCGATGATCGCCTCGCTCAATTTTCGAAAGAGGTACAAGAATTGGTACAAAAGGGAAGACAACAGGGTTTCATTACCCAGCCCGAGCTTCTAAAAGCTATGCCGAAGATTGAGGAGGACTTGGTCCTTCTTGATGAAATCTATGCTTTGTTCCTCGATCTTGGCATTGACGTAATGGACCCAAAGGAGTCTGACTCACTTATCTGGAAAAAGGATGAAGAGGCGAAAGTAGTTGATGAGGCACTCAAGAGTGTTGAGGCAGCTCCGAAGAAACAGAAGGCTCAGCAGCAGACGGATATGAAGGAGATCGCGAATGATTCTATTCGTCTCTACCTTTGCGAGATTGGTAAGGTTGCGCTCCTCACCGGAAGGGAAGAGATTGATCTTGCTCGACGCATTCGAAAGGGCGACCAGACGGCTAAATCTCGTTTAGCTGAGGCTAATCTTCGTCTCGTTGTAAGTATTGCTAAGAAATATATCGGACGTGGACTTTCTTTCTTGGATTTGATTCAGGAGGGAAATATTGGTTTGTTCCGAGCGGTTGAGAAGTTTGATCCGGATCGTGGATTTAAATTTTCTACCTATGCTACATGGTGGATTCGTCAGGCTATTACTCGTGCTATCGCCGATCAGGCTCGTACCATTCGTATTCCGGTTCATATGGTTGAGACGATCAATAAGCTTACTCATGCGCAGCGACGTCTCGTTCAGGAACTTGGTCGTGAGCCGCTCGTAGAAGAAATCGCCGCTGAAATGGATATGGATGTGAAGAAGGTTCGTCATATTCTCAAAATCTCCCAAGACATCGTCTCTCTCGAGGCTCCGGTTGGAACAGAGGAAGATAGTAAGCTTGGCGACTTTATCGAGGATGATGATGCTCTTAGTCCTGCTGAGGCTACCAATCGACAGCTTCTCAAGGAGAATATTCGAGAGATGCTCCAGTATCTTACTCCACGTGAACGTAAGATTATTGAGATGCGTTTTGGTCTTATAGACGGCGTTGGACACACGCTCGAGGAGGTTGGAAAGGAGTTCAATGTTACCCGTGAGCGTATTCGTCAGATTGAGGCGAAGGTTCTTCAGAAGCTCAAAGAACATCCAACGAGTGTCCGCATCCGTCCGTAAGTTTTTATCTACACCTACATTATTTTTTATTTTTCATTGATATGGCTAAAATTACTAAAAAATCTACAAAAAGTTCATCAAGCGTTGATGGCTCAGCACCGAGTGAACCTAAAATCTTTATTCTTACGAAGGAGGGTTATGACAAGCTCGTTACAGAGCTCGATTACCTCAAGAACGTGAAGCGACGTGAGGTTGCAGAGCGAATCCGTGAGGCTATCTCTTACGGCGATCTTTCTGAAAACTCAGAGTATGAGGACTCAAAGAATGAACAGGCTTTTGTTGAGGGACGCATCTTGGAGCTCGAAGAAAAAGTGAAGTATGTTCAGATCATTGAGGATCACAAGAAGACGGCATCAGTTCAGCTCGGAAGCACGGTGAAGATCAAGAATACCAAGACGAAGGTAGAGACAGAGTTCGCCGTTGTTGGTTCAACAGAGGCGGATCCGCTCAAGGGAAAGATCTCCAATGTTTCTCCGGTTGGATCGGCTCTTCTCGATCGACATGTCGGCGAGGTTGTCTCCGTTCATGCTCCATCAGGTCTTATCGAGTACGAAATTATGAAAGTTCAATAATAGGTTTTTTATCTAACCTATGCGACTTCCGATTCGTACCATACTGATTTCGGTTTACCGTATTTTGACCGTTCTGGCCTTTGTTTTTTCAGCGACGATTATCGTCTTTATGGCCTTTGGATATACCTATAATCCCTTGGACAAAAAAATTGAACAGACGGGTATTATTGTCGTGAACGGAAGCAATACCAATCTGCATGTAATTTTGGATGGGCAGGAGATCGCTAAGGCGCTCCCTGCGCGCATCCTTAGCGTGAAAGAGGGATATCACTCCCTCGAGATTTCCAAGGCCGGATTCCTGCCTTTTCGTCTCGATGTTAATGTGGTGAACGGCTCCGTACGTCGCGTGCCGTTCGTTCTCCTAGTTCCCAATGATCCTTCTAAGCAGTTTACGCCTTTTGCCGATATGGCTGGAGTATTCCAGGCATCAGCTGGCAAGGTTTCACTCGTCGGAGCCTCAAAGGAGAGTCTCGTATTCAAGCAAGGTGATCTCTACTGGCATGTTGATCCGTTGACGAAGAAGAAAACGCGCATCGATGTTCCAAAGAATATGACCGAGCTTGTTTTTGAGCCTGGTCTTTCGCGCCTCTATGGTTTTGCCGGTACGGTTTTACGCGCCTTCACTCTCCGTAATGGCAAGATCCAGCTCGATCACGAAGAGGAGTTTCCTTATACCCGTACAGGGCTTTCTTTCCTTCAGTTCACGCCGAACTATCAGCAATTTCTTTTCATGTTGAATAGCGAGATCGTGAGTATCACTCGCAGCGAAAACGACAAGGTAGATTTCATTACGCGCTTTGCTCAGACCGTTCAGAAGCTCGCATGGTTCTATGATACCAATCATTTCATCGTAGCACTTCCAAAACAGATTCAGTTCTGCGATGAGTCATTTACGAACTGCTACGCTATACACGCCCTCGTGGAGGGTGATAGTTTTGCCCTCGATGCTGAGGGAATATATCTTTTCCAGCAGAAAGAGAAGGTCGTTCAGTACTTCAAGCTGTTTAGCGGCGAGAGTACTTTTCTATCGTATATTTTTTCTGAACAGGTGTCCCTGTAGTACGGTGTGCTATGTGAGTAGGGTACACTTTCTTGTACTGATAGAGCGCTTTTCCGAGTGTGTAAAGTGCCAAGATGAGTGTTCCGAAAAGGACGAATCGTGCTCCCAATAGTGGAAATCGTTCGTATCGACCGAAAATATTGCCCAATACAAGTGCTGCAAACCAGTAGCATGCAAATGGAAGGTTGTGGAACATTTTCTTGAATGCTTTGTCTTCCTTTCCTCTTCTCTTGATATAGAATCGAATTCCGACTCCCAACGCGATTAGCGCGAGGGCGACCACCATGAGGGGTATGTAGAATTTGAATGGGCTTCCAGGAATTGGATGAAAGAAATATCTAATGAGTCTTAGAATGATGTTCATGATAATATTTGGTAAGAAAAGTGAGCCTATTATATCGAATAGCAAGTGAAATGCCAGCGATTGCGACCACGATTATTATGATCGGATAGGTTATGTTGATATTAAAGAGCGTTATAGCTTCATCTCCTCTGACAAACTCTTCGGCAAACCTCATTATTCCATAGCTTATTGTTGCCAATAATGCGATGTCGCCGTCGTGTTTTAGTGGTTTTTTTATGAAAATGTATGTCAAAACTCCGAAGATAATTATTGAGTAGACGAGTGCATATATTTGTGTCGGATGAATCGGTACGGTATAGGGAACGCTCGATGTCTCGAAGATAATTCCCCATGGGAGATCAGTTTCACTTCCGAAATTGATACCATCAAGTAGTGCGCCAAAATGACCGAATGGAATGCCTGCCAGAATGGATATCGTCATAATATCCAACCAGCGCCAGGTGTTTTCTCCGGCTTTTTTCGCGGCAAGGTAGAGATATACGAAAATACCAATGACGACGCCCCAAAACTCAAAACCTCTATCTCCCCATATGCCCACCATCCGCGCCGGTGCGCTCCAGACTGGATTAGCGAAGATATCGTGGATGTTCATGAGAATATAGAGCACTCGTCCTGAGATTATTCCCCAGATCAGTATGGTAAAGAAGTTTTTTACCAAAAATGCCATCTTCATGCTTTTCATCTCCGTCAATCGAACGAGCATGATGCCGCTCGCCAGGAATCCGAGACTTACGAGAATCCAAACCGATGACACAAATATAGAGCCAAACTCAAAAAGTACTGGATACATAATTACACATTAAAAACTATAAGAAGGATTCCGAGAGTGCATGTTGGTATGAGAATCAGATTCGCTAGTGCTCGTCGTAATACGATGATCGAGCGCAATTGGAAGTAGGCGTGAATAATGAGCAGGATGAGCATCGCCATTATGTAGCTTTTTGCTTCGGAGACTTTGAGCGCTGCGAGGTCTAGAGAGAGCGGTAATTTGCGGGTTGAGGCGTAGATATGATAGGCATGAATGCCAAAATAGATTGCAAAGAGCCATCCTGTTATCGAGGTAATTTCACTGCAGATTTTTACCCTTACGGTTTCTTGTTCTGCGGTTTGTACTTCTTTTGCGAGCCGGCGCTGCGTATTGGTAAGCTCGAGTTTCAGCTCCGTTTTCTTTTCTTTTAGACCTCGGAGGCTCTCCTTAATCTCTTTTCGACCCTCGATCGTATTTTCTTTGATGTAGATTTTGTAATACTCCCAAATCTGCTTATCGATGACCCTAATTTTTTCCTTGATGATGGTAATTTCTTCTGGTTCTGTGATGACGCTTGCTATGAAGCCCAGAACTCCTCCAACAGCTTTTTCCCATGCGGAAGGAGACTCGTTGGTAGTTATGTGTTTTTCTATCCACTCATTGATGGTCTTGAGCGTGTCTTGCCGCAAGCCTGCGCGCAGCTTCTCACTGTGAAGCTCGTTGAGCAACTTCTTCATATCCATTCGGAATGTCTGAACTTTTTTGTCGTTCTTTTCTTTTATTAAATAAATTTCTTCATTCTGTACGTACAGCAATAAATCCTCAGCGAGATGTTTTACGTATTCTATATTCTTACTGGTTCGCATTCTTGCTAGTCTGTCTGCCTTTTTTTCAATGGCTGTTTTTTCTTCGGGCTTGATGACATCAGCGAATTCCTGAATCATTCCGTTTATTTTTTCGAGCACTAAATCTATTTTTTTTGCAATAAATGCTGCTTCCTCTTCTTCATTGATGACTTCTTGTTTCGCTCCACTTTCCACTTCTGCTTTTTGCTGCTCGGACTTTAGTTTTCCGTAGAGATCTACGACACCTCGCTTCTTCTCTTCTTCTTTTGCATCAGGAGAGAGTGATGAGAGATAGAGAAATTCTACGGCGAAATGATACTCGGTAATGAGTCTTTTGAAGGCACTATATTTATCTTCTGCGGCGATGCTTCCTACGACCTTTCTCCCATTTTGATCGACAGCATGAAACTCAAATTTTTCTGATTCTTGTGTCAGTTCTGCTACTTTTTCTTCAGGAATTTCCGTGATATCCAAAATGGGAAAACCAAGCTTGCTCAGATTTTCTTGGGCGAGTTTTTCCGTATCCGCCGCAATAGTTCCGGTGAGTTTTTGGCCCTCCTGGTTAATAACGGTATAACTATACTTTGGCATGTTTTATAGCGGCGCTAATGAAGGCTGCGAAAAGTGGATGCGGTTTGTTTGGTCTGGAGAGGAACTCTGGATGGAATTGTGATCCAATCATGAATGGGTGATCTTTGAGCTCGGCGATCTCTACGAGATTTTGCTTTATGTTCATTCCCGGGAAGAGCATTCCGGCTTTTTCTAGCTTTTCTTTGAAATTATTATTGAACTCATAGCGATGTCTGTGTCGCTCTTCGATTGTTGACTTCTTGTAGGCGTCGTAGGTTTTGGTTCCCTTGGTTAGCTGGCACTCGAATGCGCCGAGACGCAGTGTTCCTCCTTTTTCCTTCTCTTTTGACTGACCAGGGAGGAAGTGAATGATGTGATTGTCTTTTCCGATCTTTCCGTCTTCGTCGAACTCCTCAGAGGTAATCTTTGGATTCTTGAGGCAGTGTCGTGCGAACTCGATCGTCATGAGCTGCATGCCTAGACAAAGGCCGAGATAGGGGACTGCGTGCGTTCTGGCGTAGGTCGCGCTCATAATCTTGCCCTCGGTTCCTCGTGTTCCGAACCCTCCCGGTACCACGATACCGTCGACTGACTTGAGTACCTCTAACGTATGCTTATCGTTTTTTTCGAGATCTGTTGCATCAATCCATTTAGTAACAAGCTGTCTCTCCTGATGGTAACAGGCAATCTTCAGTGATTCGATGACGCTGAGATAGGCATCTTCCAGTCCGGTGTATTTTCCAACAAGGGCGATGTTGAGCGGCTTTCGTTCTTTTTTTATCTTCTCAACAAGCGTCTCCCATTCTTTGAGTTTTGGCTTGGTGCTAGGGAGATTGAGTTTTTTCTGGATAAGTGCCGAGACGTTCTGCTCCTTGAAGCGAAGTGGAACTTCATAGATGGAGGAGAGTGTGGGAGCGGATATAACGGCCTCCAGGGCTACATCACAGAAGAGTGAAATTTTCTGAAGAAGGTCTTTGGTGATTGGTAGGTCAGCACGTGCGATGATGATATCCGGCTGAATACCGATGGCTCGGAGCTCTCGTACAGATGCTTGTGTTGGTTTTGTCTTAAGCTCTTTCGTGGCTTGCAGATGAGGTAGGAGCGTAAGGTGAACAAATAATGTGTTCTCACTTCCTAGCTTGTGACGCATCTGTCTGATTGCCTCGAGGAATGGTAGGCCTTCGATATCTCCAACAGTTCCACCGATCTCGATGATCATGATCTCCGCCTCGGAGTCTTTTGCAGCTATTTTGATTCGCTCCTGAATAGCATTGGTGATATGCGGGACGATCTGAATGGTTCCACCGAGGAACTCGCCCTTGCGCTCCCTACTAATGATATCAGCGTAAATTTTTCCCGTGGTGACCGATGAGTATTTTGAAAGATTTTCATCGATGAATCGCTCGTAGTGACCTAGATCTAGATCCGTCTCTGCGCCATCGTTCGTGACGAATACCTCGCCATGTTGAAATGGACTCATGGTTCCCGGATCTACATTGAGATACGGATCGAGCTTCTGCATGAATACTTTGAATCCTGAAGCCTTCAAAAGGGTACCGATAGAAGAGGCGGCAATACCCTTCCCGAGGGAAGAACATACGCCACCTGTGACAAATATGTATTTCGTCTGCATAAATTAATTAAAGAAAAGAAGCACTATCCTCGTGTGCCGATCTTTTTTCGGACCTCGTCGAGGGTCTCACTTGCGACCTTTTTTGCTCGACTTGCTCCTTCTTGGAGCACACTGCTAACATAGCTTAGATCGCTCTCAAGTTCAATTCTTTTTTTTCTTGCTGGTGCGAATATTTCGAGGATCTTGGCGAGGAGGATTTTCTTGGCTTCCCCATATCCAAAACCGCCTTTTCTGTATTTGCTTTCGAGGTCTGCAATTTCTTCTTTATTGGCGAGGAGTTTGTAGAGTGTAAATACATGGCACTTTGATGGGTCTTTTGGGTCCTCGACAGGTGTCGAGTCGGTGACGATTCCCATGACCTGCTTCTTGAGCACGGCCTCCGGTGCGAAAATATCAATTGTATTACCGTAGCTCTTGCTCATTTTTTGCCCGTCTGTTCCGGGAACCACGGCGACGTCTTCTTTGATGAAGTCTTCCGGAAGAGTGAGTGTATCGCCGAAATGTGAGTTGAAAGAGGTCGCGATGTCTCGAGTAATTTCTACGTGCTGTTTTTGATCTTTGCCGACCGGTACGAGATTTGGTTTGTAGATCAAAATATCCGCTGCCATAAGCGCAGGATAGGTAAAGAGTCCTACTGTTTTTTCCTTCTTGTTTTTCTCTACGGCATCTTTCCATGCGTGTGCACGTTCGAGAAGTCCGAATGGTGTTACGCAGCTCAAGATCCATGCTAATTCGCAGTGCTCCGCAATATCACTCTGTTTGAAGAATACTGCTTTTTTCGGATCGAGACCGAGTGCGAGATAGGTGAGTGCAACTTCTAGTGTTAGCGATTTTAATTTTTTCGCATCACGAACCGTGGTAAGAGCATGAAGGTCTGCAATAAAAATAAAACACTCGAAATCAGGATTATCCTGCATCTCGATATGCTGCTTGATTGCACCTAGATAGTTTCCGAGATGAATGGCTCCGCTTGGTTGAACCCCTGAAAGAACACGTTTTTTCATGCGGCAAGTTTATCGCATTGGAGTTGCGTTGTCGAGCTATAGCTCCGGAACTTTATTTATGACAAATACGGGGAGTCGAAATCCAGAATTATATCCGGCATTTTCTTGATAGTGTCGATGTCTTCGACCGACTCTGCGCCCCGAATAATCAAGTAGTGCTTGGCGACGTGGCCCATCATTTTGATGGCATGTTGAATCTTGAGATGAGGGCGTGTGGTTGTGAGATATTGCATTGTCTGGTCGAGCGTTTCTTTGATGCGATCTTTTTTGAAACTCGTGAGAAAAATGATACGACTCCACGGTGGATAGTTGAAGGTTTTTCGGCTGGCTAGCTCTCCGTCGTACCACTCCTGGAGTGTGTTATTGGCATAAGATTTGAGGAGAGGGGTTTCCGGGAGATAACTCTGAATTATGAAGAGTCCTTTTGGTTTGAGGTGGGTGTGCATCTCCTGGAGTTGATGGAGGGTTTTTTCGGCGGATTGGAAGTTAGGGATAATCAGCGAGGTGTCGATATTGAGGGCGCACACCACGGGCACTTGAGGCACGGGAGCGAGACTGTAGAGAAGCTGGGAAGTAATGAGAATATCAATTTTTTTATCTGAAAAATCTTTGAGAATTTTCTTCTGTTCTTTTGGTGTAGTAAAAGTATCCGAGGAGTACCTCATGATATTTGCTTCTGGCAGAGCTTTTTGCAAAACGGACTCTACTTTTTCCTGTCCTGTGCCGACAGCTTTTAGATCTAGTCCGCCGCATTTCGGGCAGGCGATGAGCATGTCTCTGGCTCGGTCTCCGGCAATACACTGGAGAATATCATGTCCGCTTCGCTGTTGCTTGACGACGAGATTTCGCTCACAGACGTCACATTTAGGAATATATCCGCAGTCCTTGCAGAGGAGACAGTTGGCGCTTCCTTTTTTATTGAGAAATAGAATCGCCTGTGACTCGTGCTGTATGGTCGCCTGGAGTACCTCGAGAAGGTCCTCGCTGATGGGGGAGTAGTTGTGCTTTTTTCGCTCATCACGCATGTCGACCCACTTGATTGAAGTATCCGCTCGTCGCTGTGGTTCCGGAAGCGCTCCTTGATACCATGCCGAGAGTGAGATGGACGTGCTGATGTGGGTGAGATTGGCTCCGGCTTGCTGGGAAATGTATCCCGCGAGTTCTCTGGTGTGAAATTTTGGACGCTGATCCTCCTTGTGGCCAATATCGTGCTCATTGATAATGATGATATTTTTGAGATTTCTTGTAGGGGCATAGAGTGCGCTCCTGGAGCCGATAATCACGGAATATTTTCCCTCAAATATTTCTTTCCAAGCGATTGCTTTTCTTTTTGGTGTCGTCGCTTTCGACAAATTTATAGCATTGAATTCTTTTTCAATTTCCTTGATCCAGAATGGCTCGATGCTGATTGCCGGTGTGACGATTATCGTCTGTCCTGCTGCGTGTTTTTGTAGTTGGGCCTTGAGCGAGAGAAGGATTGTTTCTCGGTCTTGGGCGAGAAGGTAGAGAGTCGCAGCTTTTTCTTTTTTTTGTTTTGTATCCATTACTGCCTCTTCCTCAAGTTTGATTTTTTCCTCTGCGATCTGTTCCGGAATCATCTGTCGTGCGATCTTCCACTGTGGTGCGAGATACTCTTCACAGAGCCAGTTGAGCGTATCCATCTGCCAGCTTGTCAAAATGTTCGGATGAACGATCCGTGTGATTGGTTTGATCTTCCCTTTTGTAATTCCAACATCAGTCTTCTCTAAAAGAATGCCTTTGATGGTGTTATTTCTCAAAGGAGCCTCAACGAGTGCGCCCACCTCAATATCTTCCATTGCTTGAGGAATATCGTAGGTAAGCGTGTCGGTATTTAATCCTGTCTTCTGAAATAGTAATACGCGTGCAAACATGCCTGAATTGTAGCGCAAAATCTGAATTAGTGTAGTGAATCTTCCGCCCTTCTCGGCTGCCGCATGATGTTTTGGACCTCACCTTGGGTTAACGTGGTTATACCATGTAGCATTACATGACCAAGTGTTACAAATTCTATCGTTCTATTTTTTAAATCTTCGGCTCTTTTGAGGCTTCGGCTTAGACGTTCTTCCTCGGCCATTTCTCTTAGAAATACTGCAATTTGCAGCATGAGATCTCGATGAGCAGTGATTCTTTCTATAGATGCGAGCGTTACGTCTTTGCCCTGATTTGCTGCTTCTATTTGCTGTACACACTCATTCAAAATGCTATTTTTTCGTACGAAATGAATATAGTCCGAGGCGAGGCCTAGGTCCTCTTCGCTCAATGATTGTAATCTTTTTTGAAAGACTGTAATTGACTGTGGTCGCTTTCCAAATGACTCAAATGCCTCTTCCACGAGGGCGAAAATGAGTGGACTTGCCTCGATTTCCGGCATTGATTCTGGCATTGATATGTATACGTGAGGTATCATGATGGCTCAAGTTTATTCCTTTCTCGAATGTTTGACAATAGTAATATAAATGGTATAATTCTAGTCCATTCTCGTTCTTCTTATGAAAACTACTCCATCTCAGCTTTGTGCCTACTACCTCGATGGTAACGATGAAGCTGCGTATGAGGTTTTTGAGCACGCCGGTCCACAGGGATTGCGGGATTTTCTTGGCTTTCGTGGTACCTCCACGCAGTGGATTGAGCTTTATAAAACCATGCTTGGTGAGTACAACTTCCTTGGACGTCTATGTCAGAAGTACCGTCCTTTTATGTCGGAGCTTATCTTCGAGAGGGGTGTCGAGACATTTCGTGAGGTTTTTGCTATTGAGCATAAAGAGTTTGATCTTTTGGTGGCTCGGGTTTGGGGATCGCTCTTGGACTCTCGACTAGAATCGACCGTGCAGGATCTCTATCACTCACGTCGAAAGAGCCACTTCGGGACGTTCTTTGCGGGATTGAGAAATATCCTCCGTGGCGAGCTAGGTGAGCTCTAGTATTAATTGTTGTGTAAGTGCTTGAATCGCATCTTGGTAATGATGAGCGCTTTTTGAATCATGTCGAACTTCGTTACGAGAAGTCCGCAGATCATGATGATCATGGCGATAACGTGCATGAACTCGATTTTTTCCCCCAAGAAGGCGCTCGCGTATACGACACCGATGATCGGTGATGAAAGTGTGAAGAGGGCGTTATTCGTCATCGTCGTGTTTTCTAGGGCGTAGTAGTGAAGTACGTAGGTGGCGATAACTCCGATAAGAGCGTATGCCAATAAGATATGTAAAATTGGCTGAAGATGAATAATTTCCCGTAAATCATTTTGATAAAAGAGAAGCATGGTCCCTCCGAGTATCAATGTTCCAATCATGGCTCTGTATGCCACTAACAGGCTGATGTTTGGAGTATGTACGTATTTTTTGAAGATGAGCGTTCCGAGGGAAAAGCTTATCGCGGAGAGAATAATGAGGAAGTCACCATTGTTGAGTGTCATGCCCTCAGTGAAACCCTTTGTCGAAAGATACAGTGTCCCCAAGCCCATCAGCGATACTCCTACGAGTAATTTTTTCGTGAGTTCTTCTTTGAATACGAAGACCGCTACGATACTCAAGAAAAGGGGATTGAGATTGACGAGAAGGCTGGTATTGATGGCGCTGGTGAGTTTTAGTCCATGGAGAAAGAGAATTGGCCCCATTACGCTTGAGAGAATAGCTGAAATGGTAATTGATATGAGTTCGACTTTTTCAAGCTCACGAAGCTTTTGAAAGAATGGTTTTGCTCCGATATAGAAGAATAGCAGAAACCAGGCAGAGGCAATTTCCACGAAAGCGACTAGAATAGGCGTGGCACTTCCGAGAAGCATTTTCCCGAAGACCACATCTGTTCGTGCGGTGAATTTTGACACAATTGAGGCGAGTGAGCCTAATGTTCCCGGATCTTTGAGTTTTTCGATGTCCATTGATTTATATTTGTTTTTTCTTTCTTTTTCTCATTATAACATAAAAAATAGCTTTTGGGAAGTAAAGCTTTGGATCGGTAAAATCAGGACACTCCGCCTTGAGGCTTGTGTCTATGGTGCACCAGGAGGGATTCGAACCCCCGACCCTCTGTTCCGAAGACAGATGCTCTAATCCCCTGAGCTACTGGTGCATGTGAGTATTAATTGGGACGGGGCTATTATACTCACTTTTTTTCATCTTGGTAGGGGATTCTTATGTAAAAATGGAGTGACCCCTTTTGAAGGCCACTCCATTGATGTTTTAGCTTTGTTTGTAGCTATTAGTTCTTTGACTTTTCCTGCCAAAAGACCAAAAGGGCTGAGGCGACACCGACGGATGAGTATGTACCAATGACGATACCTACGAAGAGGGCGAGGATAAAGTAGAAGATTGAGCTGCTACCGAAGATCAGAAGTGAGCTCAAGGTGATTAATGTAGACAGGGAAGTATTGATCGATCGAGCCATCGTCTCTGTAAGCGATCGGTTTGAGATCTCTCTGAGTGAGCCCTTCTCACCACGGTTGAGGTGCTCTCGAAGTCTATCGAAGACGACGATCGTGTCGTGAACGGAGAATCCAAGTACCGTCAACATAGCGGTGATAAAGAGGGCGTCGATCTCTACTCCGAAGAAGTGACCGAGGAAGATAAAGAGACCGAACGTAATCAATAAGTCATGTAAGAGGGCTACTACGGCACAGATACCAAATCTCCATGAGCTGACCTCCTTTGGAACCTTACGGAAGGAGAATGCGAGGAAGATGATAATCATGAATGACGAGAAGAGGATGGCAAGAAGAGCTCTCTGCTTCATCGTGTCGCCGATGGTTGGACCGACTGATACGTAGCTCAGCTCTTCAATAGCTCCAAACTTACTCTTCAGCGCCTTGATGAAGGTCTCATGCTGAGCGTTTGAAAGATTCTTTGTTTTTAGTTCGAAAGTAGCGTTTTCTCTTGCGATAATCTGAGCTGTTGAGAGGTCGGCTTTTTCCTCTGCTGCTGGGACAACTACTGATGTGTCGATAGCTGGAGTAGTTGCTGGAGCGGCCTGTCCAAATGCTACTGGCGCTGTTGCGACCGGAGTCATCATCGTGCCGTTGATCTGCTGTTGGATATTTGGAAGTTCTGCCTTGATGGCCTCTGTTGTTACCGATTTGTCGAACTTGATCGACATTAATGTTCCACCGGTGAAATCAAGACCGAGCTTCATTCCAAAGAATACGGTTCCAAGGATACTTAGAGCGATAAGTGTTCCTGAGAAGATGAGCATGAGTTTTGACTTCTCAATAATCTTGTATGGAGCTTTGTTTCGGTTTCGTACGCCATAGAGACTAAGGTTCTGTCCAAACTTTGTTCTTGCGGCCAATCGAAGGAATGTGCGAGTAAGCGTGATGGCTGAGAACATGGAGATCAAAATACCGGCAGCAAGGTTGAGCGCGAATCCTCGGATCATTGAGCTACCGAAGTAGAAGAGAACGGTACAGGTAATGAGTGATGAGAAGTTTGAGTCTCGGATAGAGCTCCATGCACGATCGAATCCATTTTCGATTGCTGCTGAGAGGGTGTGTCCATCTCCAAGCTCTTCTTTGATACGCTCAAAGATCAAGATGTTTGCATCGACAGCCATACCGATCGAAAGAATAACACCGGCGACACCTGCGAGCGTGAGTGTAATAGGGGACTCAAGAAGTGATGTGAGGAAGATGAGTACGACTACGGCGAGTAAGAATGAGATGAGCTTTTCCCATCCCGGATCCTTGTTGTTAAGAATCTTGTAGGTCAGTACGCCGAATACGATAAGTGAGATGAGAAGAGCGGCTGCAATTGGAAGTGCGCTCTTGATGAGGAAGAGTAAAAGAATCGTATAAATAGAAAGAGCTACTACGGCGATCAAACCCGGAAGACGGTAGTACAAGATCATCGCGATAGCGAGCAGTACCAGTCCGATAATGCCTGCTCTTGTGCTCTTCTGAAGGGCATCAAGTCCAAGTGTCGATCCGATAGTGTGCTGACCTGCGAGCGTAATTGGTGCAGGAATTGCTCCTGTATTGAGGTCTCTGGCAAGTGTCTTGGCCTGATCGAAAGTGAATGATCCCGAGATCTGCGCCGTTCCTCCTGAGATTTTTTCTTTTACATTCGGAGCGGAGATCCGTGTGCCTCCTACGAAGATCGCTACTGGTTTGTTGACGTTACGTGCCGTAATGTCTTCGAACAACTTGGCTCCTTTTTCGTTGAAGTTAATGGATACGTATGGCTCTCCGATTGGATTTACCTGAACATCGGCTCGTACGAAATGTTCACCTGTTAGCTCAGTGCTCTTCCATGGGTCAGGCATGAGTGAGATGAAAATCTTTTCAAGTTTTACCTGTTGCTCCTTTGCATCGCTCTTTACGTCGATAGCACGGATGATATGGTATCCGAATGCTGATTTCGTTGGCTCACTCATATCACCTGCGGCGTTGAGCTTGAGGGCTGCATCCTTGAACTCTTGTACATATGATGCCGAGTCGTTCACTGGCTGGTCGAGTTTTCCGCCATTTACCTTTGAGCCTGCGTCGTCAGACTGTTCTTTTGCAATCTTCTCGAAATCTGCCTGTGTCTTGATCTTTGATCGTAGGTCGTTTGCCAACTTCTTTGCCTCTTCTTCGGTTCGAGTTACTCCCTGAATTCCGTTCTTATCGGCAGCATCTTTATAGCTGATGAGAATATGCTCTACGTTAACCTCTTTCTTATTTTTTACTGCCTCTCCTTTTTCTAGCAATTTTAGAACGTAGGCACCATTTGATTTCTGCAACTGGCCCTGAGAGTCATATACATACTCATCATTTACCATGACGAGGTCCTTGCTGATCTCGTTTGGATTCATTTTTGCTACAGCGTCTTTTACGGTTGCAGGAAGGTCTGATGCAAAAGCGAAGTCAGTATTTTTCGTATAAACAGCCTTTCCTGGATTCTGTTTTTCTTCTTCCTGACCAATAAGACCAAAATCTGCATTTGGAGCTGTTACTTTTGCTAATACGTCCTTGGCGTACTGTGTCTGTTTCTCTTTTTCTCCTGCATCTGGTGCGTCTTTCTTTTCTTTGAACTCTAATTGAATCGTCTTACCAACAGTATTTTTTGCCTCTTCAAGATCCTTTACGGCAGCAAGCTCTACGATGATGTGCTGTTCGTCGCCAAATTTTGAGAGATAAATGCTTGGTTCGGAGACGCCAAGTGCGTTGACACGCTTTTCGATAACGCTCTGTACTCCATTTACAATTCCTGCCTTGTCATTCTCTGGTACTTTTCTGAGGTCGATTTTGTAATCAAGCTGCGATCCGCCCTGAAGGTCGAGACCAAGTGGAATTTTCTGATTTTCTACCCATTTAGGTGTCCAAGGAAAGACCTTTGTCTGGATACTGTTTGGGAGATCAAAAAAACCGAGAAGTACCACCACGACGAGCGTGACGACGAGTTGCCAGGAAAGTATTTTTTTCATACAGAAAGATAAAGAATAAGAATTAGATTGTATGGTTTTGTGTGTGGAGGGACTGATCTATTGTTTCATTGTTTCCAGATCCCGTGCGGCCGTAATCATCCGCGAGTTTTACTACATCGTCAAGCTCAGGAGTGGACACCTCAAAAATTTCACTATCTTCTAGTGCCTCAATTCTATGAATGGTATGCGGTAAAATATCAATTTTATCACCTGGATTGAGTATTACTTCTTTCAGGGTGTCTTGATCTTCTCCGATCGTGAGTTTTACCTTTCCTTTATAGAGGTATTGGGTTTCCATCTTTTTCTCATGAATTTGAAGGGAGAGCCGGTGTCCTTTTGTCACCTCAAGGATCTTTCCCGCATAGTGCTCCGTATGAGCGAACCATACTTCACGACCCCATGGTTTTGGCTTGATGATTACCTCTTGCATAACGAAAAGTGCGCTAGAGACTATAATTCTAGCGCACTATACATGATTTCAGATTGGTCTCCAAGTCTTTGCGAGCTTTCGGCCAGCTTTACTTTACGATGCAGTTTGGCTCGAGGTTTGTTCCGTCGCAAACCAACTCACCAGCTACCTTGCCTACTCCAGGAATAGTACCGGTACACTCCGGTGCTCCTGACTTGAGCGTAGCGATTATTGCTGCCTTTTTTCCCTCACAAATTTCCTTTGGGCTACTTGGAGTTGTCTCAGACGATTGAATATCTGGTTTCGGGGTGGTGCCGGCGTCTACAGCTCCTGCATCTACTACGCTGGAATCGGCTGCTACGATGACATCTTGTCCTGCTGATGTGAGTGTATCTGCGGGAGTGACCGTGTCAGATGTTTCGCTCATCGCAATATCTGCTCCTGTATCTGAAGTTTCTTTGACTGCCGCTGTGTCGACCGCATCTGCTGCGTCCATAGTTGCACTCACGTCTCCTGCCATGTTCGCCGATTCACTATCAGTCGTCGTGGTGGCATCGCCGGCCGTGTCTGTTGCAGTGCCGTCCTGCGCTAGGCTGATATCTCCAGATCCTCCATCTAAACTTACTCCCGCAAAACTGACAAGAACATCATCTTCGCTACTCGCACAACCTGATAACGCGCTGGAAAGTGCCATACCGCTGGCGAGAACTCGAGCCACGATAGACATACTCAAAGGAGTATGTTGTCGAGGTGATACATCGGTTTTTGCTACGAACGTACTCAGACTGTTTATTGTTCCTGCCATATAATTCTTGAGTTATATAAAAATAGAGGCACAATTATCGGTTGTTTTGCCTATCTTGTCAAGCCCCCTCACTGAAATAGTTACAGTAAGCTCTTTTTTTCTGCCTTTTGAAGCTGCTCCACGATTTTTTTTACATCCTGGCTTCGGCCTTTTTGACAGATCAGGAGGGCATCCGGAGTATCTACTATGACAAGGTCCTTGAGTCCAATCGTGACAATCAGCTTTGACTTATGCCCATAAATGAGACTGCTCTGAGTATCGATACCTATATGATCAGCTTTAATGAGATTATCTTCCTCCTCGATAGTGAGTTCGTCATAGATCGCCTCCCACGTTCCAATATCGCTCCATCCCAGGTCACCCGGAATAATTCTGACCTCTTTTGGATCGACCTTTTCCATGATGCCGTAGTCGATAGAGATTTTTTCACAAAGCGGGTATTGGGACTTGAGTGTTTCTTTCTCTTTGCTCGTTCCGATTGCTTTCTTGATTTGATCCAGATGCTTTTTCGTTTGTGGAAGATACGTTTCGTATTTTTCCAAAATGGTATCTACGCGCCAGACATAGAATCCCGTGTTCCAGAGATACTTATAGGATGCGAGGAATTTTTTGGCCGTTTCGAGATTTGGTTTTTCGGTGAATTTTTCAAATTGATAGATATCAATTCCGTC
This sequence comes from Candidatus Peregrinibacteria bacterium, assembly GCA_026395555.1. GTDB lineage: Bacteria > Patescibacteriota > Gracilibacteria > UBA1369 > UBA12463 > CALREA01. The sequence continues at coordinate 39,352 of JAPLYO010000024.1, forward strand.
TACCTGCTTGAGAATTTTTCCAACTTTTACATATCCGAGATGTACGCTCGGAAACTTTGCCTTAACCTCAATGATATTCAGGGTGTTTTCCGCTTTTGCGACTTTTTCGGCTACGCTCAGAAGTTTTTCAAATTCTTTTTTGTTCTGAACCATGTGATCGGCATAAATAATTGCCATCACCTCATTCCCAAATCCATGTTTTTTTAGGTACGTTGCGGCGAGTCCGATACATGGGGCTGTATCCCTGAGTGCCGGCTCAATGATGAAGTTTTTGGGTGGAATGCGGAAAGCCTTTGACTGTATCTTCACTTCTTTGAGAAACTCTTCGTTCGTAGCAATGTATATGTCAGATGGCTTAACGAACTGAATTCGCTTGAGCGTCTCTTGTAATAGTGTCGCGTTGCTAATGAAGCTCTGCAATTGCTTTGGTTTTTTTTGTCTCGAGAGAGGCCAGAGGCGCGTGCCGATACCACCTGCAAGAATTACGATTTTCATAATGTGTGAGTAATGAGGTTTTCTCCTGTCATTTCTTCTGGTTTTTTTATTTCCAATAATGCGAGAAGCGTAGTCGCGACATCTTTTAACTCACCATTGTTAAGTTTTGCCCCTTTATAGGTATTTGATACGAGAAAGAGGGGAACGGGATTTCGCGTGTGCGAAGGACAAGGTTGGCCTTTTTCGGCGCCTTCGTCGTATATCATATATTCTACATTTCCATGATCTCCCGTAATAAGCATTTCATAATTTTCTTGTAGTCCTGCGGTTGTTATTTTTCCCATGCACTCATCGAGAACTTCTACCGCTTTCACCGAAGCTGCAAAATCGCCAGAGTGTCCTACGAGATCACCATTTGCGAAGTTCACAATAATGACATCATATTTTTCTGATTCCATTTCCTTGATGAGCCGATCGGTTATTTCATGAGCGCTCATTTCTGGCGCTTGCGCATAAGAAGGTACTTTTTTGGAATCTATGAGGACTCGATCCTCGTTCGCGAATGGATCTTGAATCTGACTATTGAAGAAGTAGGTGACGTGTGCGTATTTCTCCGTTTCTCCAATTCGTAGCTGGTGAAGACCATTTTCAGAAATTATTTTACCAAAATTGTTGATCACTATCGGTGTTCCAAAAACTACCGGGGCTTTTTTGGAGTAGTCTCCCATGCAGACGAAAAATGGTTGTACTGTTACTTCCGGCGTAAATCCGATTTCCGCCTCGCGCGTGAAGCAGTATGTTAGTTGTCGTGTTCGGTCTGTTCGAAAGTTGAAAAATATAACAGCATCTTTATCTCTGATAGTAGAGTGCTGCGCATATGCATCCAGGATAATTGGTTCTATGTAATAATCCGTTTCTATTCCCCGCTTGTAGGCATTTTTTATCGCTTCAATTGGATCTGTTTCATGTATTCCTTTGCCCTCAACGATGAGATCATAGGCTTGTTTTGTTCGATCCCAGTTGTTATCTCGATCCATAGCGAAGTAGCGTCCGCAGATTGTGGCGATTACCGCTTCTGTCGATGAGCCCGGTCCCATACCTAATTCTTTAATTTTTTCTTGTAACGCCTTGATGTAGGTTTCTGCGCTCTGTTCCGGAACGTCCCGTCCGTCGGTAATGGCGTGTATGTAGATTTTTTCGATGCCCTGACTTTTTGCCAACTCAAGAAGTGCGTAAAGGTGCTCGATCGTTGCATGAATGCCCTGATCAGAAATCATTCCGAGCAAATGGAGTGCAGCTTTCGGCGTTTTTTTTACATACTCACATGCATCCAACAGCGGCTTTTTTTCAAAAAAACTTTTATCTCGTATTGAACGGTTGATCATCTCGAGTGACTGGAATACGACTCTTCCTGCGCCCATAGTGAAGTGACCGACCTCGGATCCTCCCTGTGTATTCTCGGGCAGTCCAACGGCGTTCCCATGGCTTTTTAATAATGAAAAAGGATACTCACTTCGTAGTCGATCGAAGTTTGGAGTTTTTGCTCTTGTAATGGCATTTCCTTCGTAATCCTTGCCTTCACCAAAACCGTCAAGAATAATGAGAAGTGCTTTATGTTTTGGTTGTCCCATACGAGATTAGGCCTGAAGAAGTACCTTAATGTACCAATCGATCATCTGTGAGCCGAAAAGTACGCTCAGGATTGTACCTGTAACGAGAAAAGGAGCAAAGGGTATTTTTGACCCTCCTGAGGCTTTTTTCGTTATGAGAAGGCCAATGGAGAATACGGCGCCAATGAAATATGCCACAAAAAGTCCAACAATCAGCTTTTCCCAGCCAAGTACGATTCCCATGAGAAGTCCCAAGATGACATCTCCCGTTCCAACCCATCTTCCTTTTGATATAAGAAGCTGTACCTCAAAGAATAGAGCCCCGAAAGCAGCACCTGTTATGTAATTTTGCGGAAGGGGATTGCCACTTATCAAATTCCCAACTAATGCGATGAGAATTCCTGTGTAGGTGAATATATCTGGTATTTCCTGATAGAGAAGATCGTAAAAGAAAATGGCGACCAGGGAGAGAGATATGAGTTCATAGCGAATGAAATCAAAGAGGAGACTCGTATCTACCATCGGCAAAATTGTTGATAATTCTGCGTTGAGAAATGGAAATTTGAAATATAACAATGTACAGACAAGGCCTGAGATAATTTCAATCCAGATATAGAGTGGTGATATTTTTGCCTTACAGTAGCGGCATCTTCCTCCAAGTCCGATATAACTAACAATCGGTATCAGGTCGATGGCCATGAGGTTTTTTTTGCAGTGCGTGCACTGAGATCTTCCAAGAAATATTCCTGAAATCTCATGACGTGTACGATAAATAACGACACTCAAAAAACTTCCGAGACCGGCACCTAGGTAAAATAATATAACCCCGATGAAAATATTCATGTGTAGACGATTAAGGTGTAGTGCTTAAAGGTTCAAGTTTTATTGATGCGGTTGGCGCTTTTGTGGTTTCGGGAAGTTTGAATTTTGGCACAAAATCGGAAGAAGGAAGTGGAGCTGGCTGTGATACTGGTTTTGTAGTTGGCGTGATGGCAGATGGAGTAATGGTAAGCGGTTGCAATACGTTTGCTTGCCCTAATGTACTGATTCCTTGTGTTAGCGTTTGGCCTGGAACTGGATTTGGATTGAGGGCGAGAAGTCGATTGTATGAGTCTGCGGCTGAGTCACCTATGGAGCTGCCTTCACCTAAGCGAAATGCTGTTTTGTAATACTCTTTTGCGGCATCGATGTTTGCAAGTTTTTCATGGAGGGTTCCCAGATTGAGATATGCCGCTGCGAGATTTGAATCTATCTCAACAGCTTTTCCGAGATATTGTTTAGCCTGATCGTAGTCCTTCAAGCTGAGCTGCGCCCAGCCCACGAGATTGTATGCCATTCCACTATTTGGATATTTCGTAATAGCTTTTTTTGCGAGGATCAGGGCCTTTGCGGGTTGATTCAATTTTTCAATATAAATCCACATTGGCCTTACGTAATAATTGATATCTGAATCGTTAAGAGCGACAACCGCTTCGTACCTGAAGGCCGCCTTCTCATAATCTTTTAATGTCATGTATATTTCTGCCAATTTCTGCTGTGCCTGAATTTTTGGCTCAAATCCTTTGTCGATTGCATCTGCAATAAACTGAGCGGCTACCTCCTTTTGGTTGTTGGCACTGTAACTCAGCCCGAGAAAGAAGAGTGTTTCAGGTTTATTTTTATCTAATTTTCTCGCCTCCTCCAGGGCGTCGATGGCGTTTTTGTAATCATCGGTATTAAGATAGGCGTAGCCGAGAATAATCCATGCATCGCGATAGTCTTTTTTTTCTTTCACGACGTTGAATAGTAACGGGATTGATAGTGTGTACTCGCCGACCTGATTGAAGCTTTTTGCCAGTAATGTTTTGAGGTAAATTTCTTGGCTACCTTGATTCATCCCGTATTCACCGAATGCCGTCAGTATGTTTTTTGCTCGAGATGCGATATCCGATGATCCGCTCGTAATCGTTGCGGCAGCGCTGAGATTGGTTTTAGCAATATCATACTGTCCGAAATAGGCTGCGATTATTCCGGTATAGTATTGTTTTGTCTGACTGTCCGGAAGTGTCTGGAGGAGGTCGCGAGCCTTCTCTATATTCTTCATCATGATGTATGTTTTTGCCAAATTGAGACTGGCCTCTTGGTTGTTTTTGTCCTTCATCAAAAGTTGCTGATAAATCTCCTGTGCTTTTGTGTAGTTTTTTTCTTCCAGAAGTAACCCTCCAATTTTTAGGTATGGCTCTGCGTTTTCTGGCTCCTGTTGGTTTGCGGCGATGTACTCATTTATCGCTAATGATGTCATGCTTTTTTTGACATAATCATCACCTTGCTGCATGTGCTGAATGTACGTTAACGAGTCTGGCTTTGATGATGTTGCTTTTGTAATTTGATCGATAGAGATCGTTTTTTTCTGAACGGTATTATTTTTGTATTCCAGCATTCCCGTGGCAAATAATCCGGTGATTACTAGTCCGCTAATGGCGGTTGCTGCGATAATGGGTGTGAATTTTTTCATGAAATTATGTTCGTAGTAGTTGTTGGTAAGCGCTGTGCTGCGCGTGACAGAGTGCGACCGCTATCGCGTCGGCAGCATCATCGATCTGAGGCATGGCCTTGAGGTTGCAGAGTATTTGAACCATTTTTTGTACCGCTTTTTTGTCAGCTCCACCATTGCCGCAGACGGATAATTTAATTTCGCGGGGAAGGTATTCACTGTGAGCAATTTTGCGTCGTGCTATCGTCTCGAGGATAACGCCACGAGCCTGCGCTACCGTAACGGCCGTGGTGACGTTTTGCGAAAAAAATAGTCGTTCAATCGCTGCTTGATCCGGGTGCCACTTCTCAATTAACTCCTCGATATTACTTGCGATCTCCAAGAGTTTTTCGGCTTGTGTCTGAGTTTTTTCGGTGGTAATGCATCCGAGGTCGAGCACATGAGAGTCTCGTCCACGTATTTCCACAATGGCGTACCCTGTTCTTGCCGTTCCTGGATCGATTCCAATTATGCGCATAAAGGTGAGGTTTTATACGCCGCAAGTATACGGAAAAAAAGCCCTTCGAGCAAATCGACAGTTCCGAGATGATCGAGCTGCAATTTACCTCGAAATTGTCATGCTGTTTGGATCCGCCTGCCTAAGGTTTGGAGTGATAGTTGTAGTTGTTCCGGTATTACTATCTCCCTGCCTGAAGAGCGGATCGATAATACTTTTCGTGGTAGAGGAATCATTTTTCTTAAAGAGGGGATCAATGATAGAATTTTCCGATCCATCTGCTTTTTTAAAAAGCGGGTCGATGATGGATGAGTTTTGTGGAGCTGCTGGCGTTGTAGATGTTCGGTTTTTTCTTGCCTCTCTTGCCTTGTCTAACAGTGTAGTCGAGCTTGGAGCTTCTTTATCCATTGCCGCTCCGGAGGTAGCTTGATTCTCTTTGATAAAGAGCGGATCGATGATGCTCGAGTCATTCGCTGGTTTTGTCTCACTGGTCATACTCCTGCTTGCTCTTTTTGCTCTTAGCTTTTCCTTAAGGACATCAATATCATCTTTTTTAAATAATGGATCGATAATTGCGTTGTCTACCGGAGTGAATAATGGGTCGATTATACTTGAGTCACTGTTGCTTGTTTTCTTTGTCATCTTTGTCTTCATCATTGCTCTATTTTTCTTCATTTTTTCTTTCAAAATCTCAACTTTCGAGAGAGAGTTTGGCGTATTTGCCACCTCGTTGGAATTGGCATTCGCCACTGACGTTGAAAGAATAAGGATGGAAATAAGCCCGATACTTATGATGATGTTTGATTTTTTCATGAGCATATCTTTTCCTATCTGCACATGTTTGTCAAACATATCGTTTTACTACACGATAGTTGTTGTAATGACGTTTTCGTCCTTGCTCGCATTAATTACCGTGACGACTTCTTGGCCTTTCTTTGCGATTTTTTGCGCCCGAAGAAATTGTGCGACTTCTTGAGAAGCATTTTTAAAATTCATTTTTTTGATGAAAATATGATTGAGGCCCCAGACGAGCGCGAGCTGATTACGAACTTTTTCGCTGTTCGTGAAAGTAATGATTGGTTTGTATATTCGATGTTTAGCAATGTGCTGGGCGGTATATCCACTGAGCGATATGGCGACGATGAAGTCGGCATTGATATCTACCGCTAGTTTTGTCGCGTTGAGACACGTTGCGCTTGAGATTGGAAGGTCGAACTTTTTAATTTTAAAAGGAAGCAGGTGTTCGTATTTTTCGAGATTTTCCTCGGTGGCGTGGGCGACTTTCGCTAACGTCTCCACGGCTTCTACTGGGTATTTTCCTACGGCGGTTTCATTGGAAAGCATGAGGGCGTCGGAGTGGTCGAATACTGCATTGGCCGCATCGGATATCTCCGCTCGCGTTGCTCGCGGATTCTCAATCATCGAGTTCAGCATATGTGTTGCCGTGATTACTGGTTTTCCATAGGTGTTAGCCAGAAGAATTGTCCTCTTTTGGACGATTGGCACATTTTCTGCCGGAATTTCTATGCCGAGATCACCTCTCGCTACCATGAGCGCATCGGAGACTTTTACTATCTCTTCGAGATTTTTTACCGCCTCGTGTCGTTCGATTTTGGCCATAACTTTTGCGGCGCACTTATTGTCTCGAAGTATTTTTTTGAGTCGAATGATGTCTGAAGCCTGCCGAACGAACGACAATGCGACATAGTCCACATCATGCTTCATGCCGAATGTGAGATCTTTTAGATCCTTTGGCGTGAGTGGATCTGCTGAGAGCGATGCGGTTGGAACGTTAATGCCTTTTCTGGATTTAATTACTCCATCTGTCTGTGCGATAGCGTGAATACTCGTACCTTCTACCTTTGTAACTTTTACCTCAATAAGCCCATCGTCGATGAGAATGAGATCGTTTTTCGTGACGTCCCTGTGAAGCTCCTTGTACTGCACCGGGAAGATTTTTATTTTTCCTGTGGCGAATTTTTCATGATTCGTGGAGAGAATGATCTCTTCATTTGCCTTTATCTCTACGCCATTTTCCGGCATTTCTCCGATGCGAATTTTTGGACCCTGTAGATCCTGAAGGATCGCGATTGGAGTATCGAGCTTCTTGGAAAGTGACCGAATATTTTTGATAATTTTTTCAAACTGCGGATAGGTTCCGTGTGAGAAATTTAGACGCGCTACATTCATACCTGCTCGAATCATTTTTTCGAGCGTTACGAGATCTGAGGATGCGGGTCCGAGAGTGCAGACGATTTTTGTTCTTTTGTAGAGCATGTGTGTTTTGTTTTCGAGAGTATTATACCATAATTTAGCTTTGAATGGGAGCTGCTTGTATTGTCTTATTTTCAAAATATATTATAAATACTATCTCCGTACGTACGAAGATTCGAATCAACGGTTAAAATGATATTTCTGCAAGTAATCTACTACTTCACTGTCACGCTCTTGGCCAGATTTCTTGGCATATCCGGGTCGTTTTTTCGTAACAGCGCCAATTGATAGGCGAGGATTTGAACGGGAATGATATTGACGATAGGGGAGGCGGTCTCGCAGTCTGGGACGCGAATCCAGTAATCAAAGACCTCTTCTTTTTGAGGTGATACGCCGATAATGTATCCACCGCGGGCTCTGATTTCCATGGCATTGCTCAAGATCGCCTTTCTGGTTTCGTCTGCTCCGACGAGGACGATACATGGGGTGCCCTGACTAATAAGTGCGATTGGTCCGTGTTTCAACTCTCCACCCGCAAATCCTTCGGCGTGAATATAGGACACTTCCTGGAGCTTGATGGCTGACTCGAGTGCCATAGGATAGTTTGAGGCGCGACCAATGATATACATGCTTTCTGCGTGCTGAATTTTTTCTGCCAATTGCTGAATGTGCTCCTCGTACCGTGGGTTGAGCATGTCATTAATCTGACCTGCCGCGCTCACAAGTATCTCCTTTCCCTCGTATAGTCTGTCTGCTGCTGCGTAGGCGACGAGCATGAGAATCGCCAACTGTGATGTTGTTGCTTTTGTTGATGCGACGGCCTTTTCCGGGCCTGCCTTGATAGGTATGACGATATCGGACATACGCGCCATCGTGGATGTTTCTACATTTACGATCGATATGATTTTTGCGCCTTTGGCTTTTGCTATTTCTAATGCCTCCAACGTATCAGCCGTTTCTCCTGATTGCGATACGGCGATGACGAGCGATTTATTCGTGAGGAAATGATGGTAGTTTGGAAACTCTGAACCAAAGGCAGTATTCACGTGTTTTTTTGCGATAGACGAGAACATGTATTCTGCCGTCATGCAGACTTTTCCCGCTGTTCCGCAGCCGATTAGGTATGTTCCAAAGGCATTCTTGATAGCGTCGGCCACCTGCTCAATGAGTCCTGCATCTTGATTTATGGCTCTATAGAGCGTTTCTTTCTGCTCCATGATCTCCTTGAGCATGAAGTGCTTGAAGTCTCCTTTTTCAGCGCTCTCCTCGGTCCACTCAATTTCGATGATTCTTTTTTCAACTTTTTCGTCCGTCTCGAGATTATAGAATGTCGTTGCCTGGGCGTCGATGACTACGAGCTCGTTATCGTCCAAGTACTGTACTTTTTTGGTATGTTTGAGGAATGCCGGAATGTCGGATGCGATGAATCGTTCGCCGTCTTCTCCAATGCCAATAATAAGAGGGGATCCTCTTCGTGATGCGATAATCTTATTTTCCTTTTTGCTAATGACGAGGGCGGCATAGCGACCTTCTACCTGATGTAACGCTTTCTTGGTTGCGCTGAGGAAGTTATCATTTTTCATTTCTTCCTCGATAAGATGTGCCAAAACTTCCGAGTCTGTTTCGGAGGTGAAGATGTGGCCTTTTTGTACGAGGACTTCTTTTAGCTCGAGGTAATTTTCGATAATACCGTTGTGGGCTAATACAATCTCACGATTTTCAGTGGTGTGCGGATGAGCATTTGCCTGTGTTACGCCTCCATGCGTTGCCCAACGTGAGTGTCCGATGGCGATTGATTCTTCAATGTCCTCGACATCCTCGACTACCAAGTGTGCCTCACCGATTTTTCCAATCTGTCTGTGAATTTTGATATCATCTTTGGTCTTGTATGCTACTCCCCACGAATCATATCCGCGGTATTCGAGCTTTTTTAAGCCATCAATGACGATTTCCGTCGCATTCTTTTTCGGTCCGAAATATCCAAAAATACCGCACATATATTTTTTAGGTTAGCTGAAGCAATATACTATACTTGTTTGATTTATAAAGGTTACTTCTTATCGAGAGTAGATCTCTGCCGAGTGGGGATTGTGAAGTAGATGTGCATCGATAATTTCTGTAAGTGGCTTGCTGCTCTTCACGCTCCACTGCACTCCTCTTCGAATTTCTTTTACTCCAAGCGTCGGATAACGTTTCTTGAGCGATTGGGTGATGCCTTTTCCTGTGTAGTTATCTGGATCGAGGACGAGAAGGTTTGTATTCGTTCCTGATGCTTCAGTCGCGTCTGGTACGATTCCCTTTGCGTTGTCGTATTTGAATTTTCTGCCATCTTTGGTGGTGATAGTCACCATCTCTTTGTTGCTGTTCATGATCTCATTACTTCGAATGATGGTTTCGAGAAGAGACTTTTCCATGTCGATACCTTCTGGAAGATTTTCAAGGTTCATCCCGACGTAGATTGATTTTTTTAATTTGAGATCATCGAATCCAATTCGATGAAACGCCTGCTCGATTGTTCGTTCTTCATTGTCGGTAATGATCAAGGAGATCAGGAAGGTATAGTCTGCCTTTTCTTCGTAGGTAGTGGCAGTTTTCTCATTCCAGGAAGTCTCCATGTGGGCTTTCTCAATATGTGTATACTTTTTTTGTTCAATATAGTTTTTCATCGAGGCGAAGATTGGATCTCCAATTTCTGTTCGCTCTGGATGAGGCATGAGAGCCATAATATTGCCGTCTGTATTACAGACCCCTGCTAAATTATAGGCCGAGTTATTCGGATTTACGGGGAATTCGTTTGTACAATTTCCTTGTTCATCAGAGTAGCGGAAGACCGTCTGCTCGCCCTTAATCATCTCATCGAGTAACTCAGGAATCTGTGTGGTATATCGTCCCTCTCCGTGAGCGATTGGAATTCGAATGGTTGTTCCTTTTGGGAAGTTATTAAAAGCGCATCGTCCCGGCGTAACATCATTTTTGATCGTGATCCAGTCGTTATAGAAGCCGGTTCCGAGGATTTTTCCGTCCTTGATTCGTTCATTCCATGCGAGGGCCATATCAAGCTTACGTATGCTTACCCCTGGAATCACGCCAAGCTCTACGAGCATCTGGGCTCCATTACATATACCGATAAGTGGCTTTCCTTTGTTCGCCTCCTCGAGAATTTTTCCAAAAATAGGCTCTTTTGAGGCTATGATTCCGCTTCGTCCGCGATCTTCGAACGAGAATCCGCCAGGTAAAATAAAACCATCAAATGTGCTGAAATCAGCTTCATTCTCGTTCCATCGTACTAATTTTGTGTTCATCCCGACTCGTTTGCAGGCCCTGAGCGCTTCTAGCTCACAATTCGAACCCGGAAAGAGGAGAACAGCGATGTTTGCCATGTGGCCGTACTTTAACAGCTTTGCTTTCTTGGAACAAGCCCTTGCTAAAATAAATATAATACGTATAATGCGGATCCTTCATAATTAACCAAAGCTCACAATGGCTACAACGAATACTATTGATACTACTGCTCAGGATGATGAGACTCAGGCAATGCTAGCTGCCGCTGGAAACCACGAGGATCAGTTGATGACACCAGATGTCTTTAATCGTCCATCTGTGACGGTTTCCATCCCGGATCAGCTACGAACTAGACTCACGGGAGTCTCCGATCATATTCGAACTAGCCTTGAGGAGACACTTCTTGATCAGGCTGTTCAGAATTGGAGCGCACTTCAGGCGACTATAGTTCAGTCTTTTGGCGAGTTAAACACTGTCGGCCCGCAGCGTTTCCCTCTCGAGAACTTCCTTCAGGACGCTCTTGAGATTATTGGTATGGCGCTTCGATCACACTCGATGGCCAATGTCGCCTCGGCTGACGTGAGCTCTGCGCAGGTATCTCTCGGTCTGAATCCTCGGGCAACGGAGAACTTATCTACACCGAGAATGATGATGAAGTTGCTCCAGATTATTGAGAAAATTAATAGCGTGACTCTTGAAGAGGCAAATCAGCGTAAATTATATGTGGCAAGAATTGAGAGTATCAAAAGAGATAGGATTCAATCTGAGGAAAAACTAAGAACAACGCCAGCTGATACGGTAGAGAATCGTGCGATTCGTGCTGCGCTTGAGCTTGATATTTCTCGTATGGGTCCACAGATTGCAGCCACCGAAGATCAGATTGCCAAGTTAGATAAGCGAGTGGCAGACATTGCCGTAGCTGCAGGAAAAATACTGAATGTTCACTATCAGCCTGAAAATCTTTCAGCAACGGTTGATGGATTTATACAGGCCGTTCGTGATGTTCCTACGGTGGCCAGTAAGGTCTCGCCTAAGGAGCTATCGAAGCTTTCTGGAAACCCTTCACTCTCATTCACGGTTGAATTGCCGAAGGTTGAAAAGGCTGAGGTGGTATCATTAGAAGCTCCAACGATTCGTCCTCCAGCTGCTGCGAAGAAGGCTCCGGTTCGTAGTACACCTCGACGTACCCCAACTCGTTCTCCTGCATTTACCTCGCCTTTTACTTTTGCCGCCGATCAGGTTGAAGCTTTACCCGAGGGTGCTCGATTGTTGGGTACTATTAAATTGCCTAGCTCAGGAATGCGCGTTCGAGTTTATTCAGGTAGTGCCAATGCTTTGGAGCAGGTAGTTGCCGGATTGAGTTCGGGTGTACATGTTGTAACCTATATTCCGCCTGCTGCTCAGAATAGCCCTGAATCCGATGAGCAAAAAATGGCCGCAGCTAATGTCGCTACAGAATACGCCAGAGATAATATTGAATTATTTGCTACTCGATACGAGCAATATACTGGTACTGATTTGCCTCTCGAGTCTCGAGGCCATGTAAAAATATTTTCTAGTGGTGGTTCCGTACTTCACCTCAATGATTTTCCCGTTGGCCTGTTCGATGAAAAAGGCGCTCCACTTCCCGAGAAGGATCTCGTAGATTATTTGAGATTGCTTTATAGGAGCTAGTCCATAGGCGATAAATTCTTCCGTGATACAATCTCATTATGGGACATAATTCTACCTTCAATCGAGAAATTCCGTTTCAAGATTTTGATCCAAAATTATTAGAGGGTAAAAAGGTGCAAGTGTGTACGGTGCGTCAGGCACAACTGTCTGATTTGTCCCTCGGCTCGCTTTTCTGGGTACTAAAAGCTTTTCAGGTTAAAGAAGCTGGTGGTACACAGATGATTACGGATTTTTACGATAAGAGAGATTCCGGGAATACCGGCATGGTTGAATTATTGCAGCAGCTAGGTGTTCAGGGCGAACATGGTGCCGCCGCACCGGAACGCGCTGAAGATGTTCAGCGCGACATGTCGACTTGGCAAAGATTTTGCGATTATGTCCGGGCTCACGCCGAAGAAGTTGAGGTTTGGAAAACGATTGGAACCGTTCGTCAGGGAATTGATCAGGTTATTGGGTCTGAATCCTATGAGGTTCCTCAGTCGCTTGAGCGATTTCTCGAGGAACTTTCTGTCTGGGTAAGGGATATTGATAGTCCAAATGCCGTTCAATTACTTCATCATGAAGCGGAGACTACGGAGTGGGTTCGTCGACTTTTTCCTGATGCGCAGAAGGAGTTTTGGAAAATTGATTTACCGGTTGTAAATGAGTATCGAGGAAAATATCGAGATGTCTTGGATAGTGAGGCACTTGGTGAAAACTGTATTGTCCAGAGGCGGGTTCAAGATCTTGCGGAAAAATTAGCATTTAAGGGTCTGAGTGGCTCGAGTGAGGAGCAAGATGCGTGGTATCAGCAGATGTTTGATGATTTGATTGAGGCATTGGAAACGGTGAATACGAAGCTAATTATTGATGATTGGGTTCCTCCGGATTCAGGAGATTATGTCGCTATTGAATGCGTACAAAAGGTTCTTGTTTCCCTCCATAATATCGATCCGAAACTTATTCCTTTTTATCTTTTGCGTCTTACACCTGCGCAATTGGAGTATGCTAGATTACCCGATGAAGATTTTTCTCATGGTAGAAGATTTCCTGCAGGTCATCATAGTTATGACCCTCCAGTTGGTTTTACGCAGGGTGTTGTGCTGATTGGAGAGGCTGAACTTCGAAAGCCAAATCCATCACTGCGACCATTGCATCCTTTTATTCCATTTCTCAAAAATGCGCATATGAGGGAGCTGCATTATCCGCAGGCGCTTGATTCCTTACTTCTTAGTGAGAAATTTTCTATTACTGATTTGGCTGAATTTTGGATTGAGGTTTTGAAGGATAGGCATGATATCGCCATGATTCCTTCGATGTATACGTATCCAATTGCCGATAAACTTGCGCTTTCGATGGATATTCCGGAACCATTATGGAATCAGATACGTGATACTTATTTCTCTGCTCTTTGCGGAATGGCGCTGGATGGAGGTTTTACTCGTAACTCGGTATTTAAAGGTGATTTTCGAGAGATTCCTATGATTAAACGAGTACTCAAGGAAAGACGCTCGTGGCTTACTGAAGGACATTCTCTCCGTGAATTCATGGATCGTCTTGAGAGGAAACTTGCATCGAAAACGTCTGGCAATGACGAATCCGACTCTTTTGATTGCGACGATGAAGATGATCCCTCCAGGATGTTTAGGCGGTAATAGAACTCATGTCGTAATCGTTCTGGAGACTATTGCTGATTTCTATCGTACCTTCAGTATTACCTCCTCCAATTTCTTTGGATACTTGGCTAAATTCACAGGACCTTTCTTGGTGACGTGAATCATGTCTTCGATTCTGACGCCGAACTGGCCCTCGAGGTAGATGCCGGGTTCGGAGGTGATGACGCAGTTTTCTACAAGTTTGTTCTTATTGCCTGCGCTGACGCTGGGAGCTTCGTGGACTTCTAGGCCGATGCCGTGGCCGAGCGAGTGACCGAACTGATCCTTGTAGCCGGCCTTGGTGATGATGTCGCGTGCGATCTTGTCACAGTCACCGCCGGTGTTTCCGATCTTCATGTATTTAATGGCTTCTGTCTGAGCCTTCAGGACGGTGTTGTAAATTTTTGCCTCGAAGTCAGTAGGGGATTTCGTGAAGAATGTCCGGGTCATATCAGAGCAATATCCGCCGTAGCTGAACCCCATGTCGACGAGGACGATGTCGCCCTTTTTGAATTTTTTGTTGGTATTCTGATGATGAGGAATGGCGCTATTTGGCCCGAATCCTACGATTGGTTTGAAGGAGATACGAACTTCATTTTCTCCGCCATACGTGAATCCAGCCATCTCTATTTCATCGGAAATTTGCTTTTCTGTTTTTCCGGATTTTAACTTCTTCATGATTTTTTGAAGCGCATCTTCCGCACATCGTTGCGCTAGAGTGATGCGATCGATCTCTTCGTCGGTTTTCGCTATTCGAAGCATCGCGTCAATGTCGCTCAGTGGCTTGAGGGAGGCCTTTAGATGCTTTCCCCAACTGATGTATTGATTGACCATCATGTGCTCGCTCTCAAATCCGAGCTTCTTGATGTTTTCTTTTTTGAGAAAATCGTTGAAACCCGTGCCCCTGAGCGTTGCCGTGTCGATGAAGGTGTAAAACGGAGGAAGATGCATCTCGACGTAGCCTTTGTAGCGGAAGTCGGTGAAAAAGAAATTCTTTTTTGGTGTGATAATGAGAAATCCTGTTGTTCCCGTGAACTCCGTGAGATAGCGAACGTTAATGAGATTTTTAATAATTATCGCATCTACATGCTCTTTTTTGAAAAGGGGATTGAGTTTTTTGAGTCGGTACATTTATGAGTTCTGTAAAAAGTATCGAATAATGTCCTCTGTTTTTTGAATCTTTTCCGGTACTTCTTTGAGTCGTCGAACGATTTCGTTTCGCTGATAGCCGAGACCCAGGAGGGCGTCGATCGCCTCATCATTTTCTTTTTTAAGACTGCCCTTGGTGTGTTGAGGGAAGGCTCCGTTGCTTGTCATCTCTATCTTGTCCTTGAGCTCGGTAATGAGACGCTCCGCGATTTTTTTGCCGACACCGGGAATGCTGGTGAGTGTGGCAGTGTCGCCCTGTACGATGGCATTTTTGATAGAATCGCTTGGAAGGGACATCATGTCCGTGGCCATTTTTGGACCGATACCTTGGACGGAGATGAGCTGATTGAAGAATTTAATTGAGTCGGCTGAAGGTAATCCATAGAGACTAATATCGTCTTCACGAACGGCTGTATGGATATAGAGTTCGAGAGATTTGCCTTCCTCAAGCGTAAAAATCATACTGGCCGGAACGGTCACGAGATAACCGACGCCTGATACGTTGAGGATAATTTTCTTCTCGAGTATTTTCTGAATGGTTCCAGAGAGGTAGGCGATCATAATCTTTGTTTTACGATGTAGCTACTTTATCACACCTGACCCGGAATGATAAATTTTGCCAGGAAGTCCTTCTTGAATGTTGGAAATGTTCCCGCGTTGATGTGCTCGCGCATTTCTTTGGCGAGGTTGAGGAGGAAGTGGAGATTGTGGATAGAGAGGAGCATTGCCGCGAGAATTTCTTTTTCGAAGAAGATGTGGCGAATGTAGCTCAGCGAGTAGTTGCGGCAAGCATAGCATGTGCAGGTAGGGGAGAGGGGGAGCATGGATTCCCGGTACTCGGCGTTTTTGATGTGGAAGCGGCCAAATTCGGTCCAGAAGGTGCCGTGGCGGGCGATGCGGGTAGGGAGGACGCAGTCGAACATGTCTACGCCACGGTCAACGGCCTCGAGCATGTCTTCGGGGGTGCCGACGCCCATGAGGTAACGAGGTTTATTTTCCGGTAGGTGGGGCTGAAGAATATCAAGCGTGTGGTACATTTCAGGTTTTGACTCTCCAACAGAAAGACCGCCAATAGCGATTCCCGGGAGATCGAGGTCCGCCATAAATTTAGCTGATTCAACCCGTAAATCGTCATAGATTACTCCTTGGGCAATTGGGAAAAGCATCTGCTGGGCGTTTTCCGGTCGATCTTTTTGAATGAGCTCATGCTCTTTTTTGCACTTTAGTACCCAGTTGTGCGTACGATCCATGGCTCCCTTTGCATAAGCCTTATCAGATGTTCCTGGCGCACACTCATCGAAGGCCATGATGATATCCGCACCAAGCTTGGCCTCGATATGCATTACTTTTTCCGGAGTGAAGAAGTGTTTTGTTCCATCGAGATGTGACTTGAACTCAACGCCCTCATCAGTAATTTTTACGCCTGTTTTTGTCGCCTCGTCTTCGCCGCCGGTATAATCTTTTTCTGAGCCGAGCGAGAATACCTGAAACCCGCCGGAGTCCGTAAGCATCGGTCGATTCCAGTTGGTCCATTTCTGTAGGCCACCCATTTTTTCTATTAACTCTTCGCCGGGTCGTAAGTGTAAATGATAGGTATTGCCCAGAATAATTTCCGCGCCCATCTCTACGAGCTCCTCGGGTTTAATGGCTTTTACCGTGCCTTTCGTGCCTACTGGCATGAAAGCAGGCGTGTGAATCTGTCCATGTGGAGTTGTGATAATTCCTGTTCGTGCACCGGAGCCTGCTTGTTTTTTGATAATTTGAAACATAATATATTATTAGTAAATCGGGAACAGGTATAGACTCGTCTTCGCTCGTCTATTCTCTCATTTTTTTAGAAATAAAAATTTCTCCAATAATTTCCTCGATGTCTCGTTCGTGAATAACGATATCATCGACTGTATATTTTTCTAAGAGTTTTCCTGTAATCTCTGCGGTTTTTTCTCGTGGTACTTCTATGCTATAGGTATTATTTTTTTTCTTCATTTCCGTTCCGAATTTGAGGAGTTCGCTTTCGGGAATTTCTTCTGCCGCTGTAAACTCAAGTGTTTTTGAGTCAGAATATTTCGTATGAAGTGCGTCATAGGTCCCATCATAGAGCAGTTCTCCATGGTGAATAATAATTACACGATTACAGAGTCTGCGAATGTCCTGCATGTAGTGCGATGTGAGAATAATCGTTGCACCTTTTTCTTCATTATATTTTTTGAGAAATTCTCGTATAGCGTTTTGCGATACCACGTCCAGGCCAATCGTTGGCTCATCGAGAAAGAGGACTTTTGGGCTGTGGAGTAATGCTGCGACGAGCTCACACTTCATGCGCTGACCGAGAGAGAGTTTACGAACTTGTACATTGAGAATGTCTTTGATGTCGAGTAGTTCGCTTAGCTCCTCTAGATTTTTTTTGAAAAGTTCATCGGGAATTTCGTAAATGGCTTTGTTCAAAAGAAAGCTTTCCATGGGAGGCAAATCCCACCAGAGCTGATTTTTCTGTCCCATAACGAGGGCGAACTGTTTCTGGAATTCCGCCTTTCGCTCGAATGGTTTGTGATCTAACACACTCACTTCGCCGCTCGTCGGGTAGAGAATTCCCGAAAGCATCTTGAGTGTTGTTGTTTTTCCGGCTCCGTTTGGCCCCACAAAGCCTACAAACTCACCCGGTTGGATATCGAAACTTATACCTTTTACCGCATCGACGAATAGCTCCTCTCTATGAAATAGCCCCTTGATTGAGCCCCAAAGCCCTGGCTGCTTCTTGTAGTATGAGTACTGTTTCCTGAGATTTTCGAGATGTATAACTGATTTCATCCGGTGCTTTGGTAACGACGTAGGCCCATTTTCCACAATATTCTACTGATTAACAAGCTCAAAACGCTGGCTCCAACCAGCAGAAATATGTGTGATATCTTGATCGTTGAGCCTGTAAGAGCCTGCATTGGTACCTCTATCGTGAGAAGAATTGGCACGATGAAGAGGAAGAAAAGTCGTATAACATTTTGGAATATATCAGGTGGGAATTGCATAAATCTCCATATGGTAACAAAAAATTCATGTAATGCATCGATCCGATGCACCCAAAAAAGTATCAAATTGGTAATGAACCATATCGAGTAATAGACGATAAGTGTGCACACGAGAAATAATCCAAATATGAGGAGATGATAGGGGTCGAGAGAGATATGAAGTCGACTAACTTGCCGTATGAAAAGTCCGAGTGGTGGAAGTGTTGAGAAGAGGGAGGTGAGCGAGAAGTAGCGCATGGATACGAAGAACTGACTATCAACCGGTTTTGTGAGTACGATATCGAGTTTTCCTTCGGATATATATTCCGGAAAGGTTGAGAAATTTTTTATAAAAAATGTGAAGCCGATCGTATCTACCAAAAAGAATATGCTTAAGTACAGTAATGCCTGATCGTAATTTAGTGACCCTATGGAGGCGGCATTTTTGTAGATGATGTCATACATCATAATATATAGCCCAAAGAGCATGAGACGGGCAGAGAATGACAGGATGAGGTGGGTGCGGAAGAGTAACTCCCTGGTGGTGCAGTTTGAGACGAAGTGTAGATAGAGCTTGATGTAGCGAATCAGTGTTTTCATAGTATTTATATTCCGGTGGCTTCGTAGTTTTTGGTTCCGTCTTTCCACATAAGGTGGCATATTCCATAGAGTATTACTATCCAAATGCACTGTATTGCGAGCCCAAGAAGCATCTCGTGCATAGATAGTTGATTGAAATATACCTGCATAGGAAAGTTGTAGTAATAGGCAAATGGGAGGTATTTAAACGCGTTCTGGAGTTCTGGAGGCAGGAGGCTTAATGGAAAAATATACCCAGACATGAGTCCCGTGATCTGCTCCTTCAGGCCATTGAGCGAGTGGGTCTCGATCATGTAGAAGGCCATAAGCCCGATAATAAAGGCGAGCAAAAAGAATGATGTGAGTGAGAGGAAGAGGTTGACTCCAATGATGAGAAAGTTCCATAGGGACATTTGCCATATGAAGTATTTTTTCAGAAAAAATATCATCACGATGTAAATCGGAATGACGATGGCAAGATTGATTATTCGTATGCCGATGCGTTCTCCGAATTTGAAGGAGAGATAACTAATTGGGCGGGTGATGAACTGGTTGAGTTGACCGTCCTTGATATCTTTTGCAATTCGCTCCTCGCTGTAGGTCGAAACGATACGATTAAAGAGTCGGGTGAGGATATAGTAGGTCACCATCATATTCAGCGAAAAACCGCCGATTGAGTCCTTTTTGGAGTATACGTTCGACCAAAGATAGGCCATCAAGATGATCGGTGCCATATTCACATAGAGCCAATATACAAGCTGGAAGCGCATTTCCAGCGCATCTATTACTCCAATCTTGATGTAGGCTTTGAACTTATTCATGAAGAGGAAGGGTGTCTTCCACCAGAAAAGTTTTACTCTTCTTCGCCTTCAGCTTTCTTTTTCTTAGACTTAGCTACTGTTGCTTTCTCTTCTGTAGCCTTCTGTCGTGCTCTAAACTTCTCAACACGTCCAGCTGTATCTACGAGACGCTGTTTTCCTGTGAAGAATGGGTGGCAAGCTGAGCAAAGTTCCGTCTTCAACTCTTTCTTTGTTGATCCGGTAACGATGACGTTTCCGCATGCGCAGGTGATCTGAACATCGGAGAAGTAGTTTGGGTGGATTCCTGATTTCATAATAATGGGGTTGGGAGTGATGTAATTCAGCTTTGTCCTTAGTGTTTTTGGCTTTGTTCTCCTTTCGAAGAGTCCTTTCTAAAGGCCTTGGTACTATAATAAAGGACTGCCAAAAGCGCAAGGGCAATTAAAACCGTGGCAATTCCACCCTGGGAGGAGAAAACTGAAGCTGAACCGAAGGCGCTCCATGTTTTTTTCGTTGTTTCGCCGCTATTATCCTTCACATCGAGCTCAATAGTGTGGTTTCCAGGCTCATCGATCGTAATGAGAGGGGAGACTCCTTCATATTTCTTTTTTCCGTCTATGCTCCAGCTAATTTCCGTTACCTTTCCGTCAGGATCATAGCTTGGACCGGCGTTGAGCTTGAAGGGTTTACCTATGGATACTATGAGTGGAGTGATCTGATTATTATCTAACGTTGCAATGGGCGTAATGTTACTCGGAAATGGATCTTGCGCATTTGGTATACCGTCCCCATCGATGTCCGGATCTGAGTTATCCCCGATGCCATTATGGTTCGTATCCTTCCACTCCTTTGGGTCGAGCGGGAAGGCATCTTTTCCATCCGATACGCCATCATGATCCGTGTCAGGATTTAATGGATCGGTCCCTATGGCTTTTTCTTGATCGTTGGTTAGACCATCACCGTCGATGTCCGTGTCAGCGTTGTCTCCTATTCCATCACCATCCGTATCCTTCCACTCCTTTGAGTCGAGCGGGAAGGCATCTTCGGTGTTAGGCACTCCATCTCCGTCGATGTCGGTGTCGGAGCTGTCGGGAATTCCATCTCCATCGAGGTCGCCTAAAACGTTAATCGATATCGTGTATGAGTTATTGGCCGTGTTATCGCCTTTTTGCCATGGAACGATTGTTACTTCTATCGTTTGTTTTCCAGCATAAGGATCCCAATCTACAAAAACATCATCTGTTTTTCCTGCGATAACTGATACCGGTTGATCGCCTCCTATATTTGTATCGCGAGTTTTGTTGAAAAATTTTACGGTTCCGTATAGGTCATCCTTACTGTTGTTTTTTATCGTGGCATAAATACGAGTTGATTTTCCTTGTGTTGGATTTGCCGGTACGAATCGTGCACTTCCTGCGAGTAACTCCAAATCACCATTCGCCGCAAATGCGACCATAGGGAACATGGCACCCAGTGCTAAGCATATTGCTAAAATGACGCCTTTTCTCATGGCGTCATCGTAGCATTTTTTTTACGTTGCGAAAATGATTTCTCTTTATTGAATGATTTATGAAATCATTTCTGTCTGAGCGGATTGTGCTGCCGCTGCTGCATCGGCTGCTGCTGCCTCTTCCGGTGTTTCTGCGTAGAGCGTGGACATGGATGCGACCTTATCTTTCTCGTCCATTCTCATGAGGTAGACACCCTGAGTTGCACGACCCTTTGATGGGATCTGCTTGAGGTTTACGCGAATTACCTGCCCGGCCTTTGAGATAAGAAGGAGATCTTCGTTTGTTTCTTCATTGATGACGCGAGCTCCGATGATGTGTCCTGTTCTCTCGGTGACGTTAGCCGTCTTCACTCCTGATCCACCTCGTTTTTGGATTCGGTACTCTTCCATGTTTGTTGATTTTCCAATTCCGTTTTCCATAATAACGAGAAGTTCTGCGGTTTTTGGATCCTGAATGACATCCATTTCGACTACGACATCGTTGTCCTTCAGCGAAATTCCTCGTACCCCCATTGATGCACGTCCCATAGGTCTTACATCGCTTTCATGGAATCGGATTGATTTGCCGTTTCGTGTTACGATGACCGCCTCCTGTCCCTTGTTCGTCTCACGTACCCACTCGAGAGAGTCATTCTCACGCAATTTAATCGCTATGAGACCTGTCTTTCTGACATTTGCAAAATCCTTTAGCTCTGTCTTCTTTACGTGTCCCTTCTTGGTAGCCATGAAGAGGAACTCTCCCTTGATACCCTTTCCTGCCGTAAACATGGCGGTTACAAACTCATTATCTTTGAGCTGGAGAAGGTTGACGATGGCCTGACCTCGCGCGGTGCGTGATGCGACAGGTATGTCGTATACCGGGATCTGGAAGACGCGGCCTGTGTTTGTGAAGAACATAATCTCGTCGTGCGTCATAGCACTTCGAACGATTCTAATCTCATCTTCTTCTTTGGTTGTGGCTCCGATAATGCCCTTTCCTCCGCGGTTTTGTGCTCGGAAGGTGCTTGGTGGCATTCTCTTTACGTAATTCTCTTGCGTGAGAACGACGATCATCGATTCGTTTGGGATGGTATCCTTTTGAGAAATTTGTCCAACTGCCTCTGAAATGATTTTGGTTCTTCGTCCCTCGGTATATTTTTCTTTAATTTCCGCGAGTTCTTTCTTAATCATCTTGATTACCTTCTTCTCATCTCGAAGAATAGATTCAAGTTCTTCGATAAGTCCCATTAACTCTTTGTACTCGTCGTCAATTTTCTTTCGTTCCAGGCCGGCAAGAGTCTGTAGACGCATCTCGAGAATGGCTTTTGCTTGTCGATCGCTGAGGGTGAACTTCTTCATCAATGCCTCGTGAGCAATTTCTTTTGTGTCAGATTTTCTGATGGTTGCGATGACCTCATCGATATGATCAAGCGCGATCTTCAAACCTTCCAAGATATGAACTCGATCCTGCGCTACACGTAAATCAAATCGTGTTCTTCGAAGAATAACTTCTTTTCGGTGCTTGAGGAACTCTTCTAATACTTGTTTCAAATCGAGCAATCTTGGCTGCACGACGTCAACCAATGCGATCATATTCATATTGAATGATGACTGCATGGCTGTCTGCTTGAAGAGCTGATTGAGTACTTTTTTTGGATATGAATCTTTCTTGAGCTCAATAACGACTCGAATACCTTCTCGGTTTGACTCATCGCGAAGATCGCTTACTCCAATGAGCTTCTTATCTCGTACGAGATCGGCAATTTTTTCAACAAGTGTTTTCTTATTAACCTGGTAGGGGATTTCCGTAACGATAATGGCGAACTTACCATTTTTTCGTTCTTCGATCTCGGCTACTGCGCGCATAACGATACCTCCACGACCCGTGGTGTATGCTGTTTTGATAGCGCTGGTATCATAAATAATACCGCCAGTAGGGAAGTCAGGTCCTTTGATAAACTGCATAAGATCATCAATCGTTGCCTCTGGATTATCGGCCAAGTGAATAGTACCATCAATAACTTCACCCATATTATGTGGTGGAATAGAGGTAGCCATACCTACGGCGATACCAGTGGTTCCGTTTAAAAGAAGTTGTGGAAGTTTTGTAGGGAGAACTTTTGGCTCCTTAAGTCGTCCATCGTAGTTTGGCTGCCAGTCGACTGTATCTTTCTCAAGATCCTGGAGGATTTCCTCGGTGACCTTTTCCATTTTTGCCTCGGTATAACGCATGGCAGCTGCAGAATCTCCATCGATCGAACCGAAGTTACCCTGACCTCTTACGAGAGGATATCGCATGGCAAAGTCTTGGGCCATACGTACGAGTGCCTCGTATACCGGACTATCGCCGTGTGGATGGTACTTACCAAGAACATCACCGACGATGAAGGCTGATTTTCGGAAGGAAGATCCGGCGGAAAGACCGAGATCGTGCATAGAGTAAAGGATTCTTCGATGTACCGGCTTGAGACCGTCGCGAACATCGGGAAGCGCACGAGAAACGATAACGCTCATCGCGTAATCCAAATAACTCTGCTCCATTTCTGTTGAAATTTCTCGTTTAATTGACTCTGTTTCTGTTGATATTATTTGCTGGAGTTCTTCTTTTTTGATCTCCTTGTTTGATTTTTTTGATTTATCAGCCATCGTTTATTGGGTCTAAAAATACCGGCGTCACTCTATCATAACGTTTTTCTGTTGACCAGACTAATCATCCATTTTGAAGCTATTTAGCTTTGTTTTATGTATTTATATGAATCTCTTTGCGATGGTTGAATTTTTCTGCTTTGTGTGGTATAATTGCAGGAAATAAAAAAAACCTATGGCAGATACAAATCAGACCGTTACGACCGCTCAGAACTTGGTAGATACACCAACAACTGTTCCGCAAACTACAAATGCTTCATCGATTGATACGGCAAAGATGACTGACGCCGAACGAAAAGATCTTCTTGCGGCGGAAAAAATTTATCAGGAGGGAATCGCCTCGATTCGTGATCTCATCGCGCCGTCCGCTATGGAAATTCGCTATGATATGATTCGAGTGGATGGGCTCTATGCTCAGACTTTCTATGTGTTTACCTATCCGAGATATTTGGATATGAACTGGCTCTCGCCGCTCGTGAACTTTCAGGTGGCGATGGATATTTCGCAGTTTATCTATCCTATTGATTCGGCGACGATCATGAAGGTGTTGAAGCGTAAAGTTACGCAGATGCAGTCTTCGATTCATATGGATCAGGAAAAAGGAAAAATTCGAGATCCGGGTCTGGAGACAGCCCTTGAGGATGCCGAAGGATTACGTACGGAAATTCAGAGAGGACAGGAGAAGTTTTTCCAGTTTGCCCTCTACTTCACTATTTACTCTGATGATGAAAAGAAGATTAAGGATACAGCAAAGCAGCTTGAGAGTCTCCTTGGTGGAAAGCTTGTACTTACCAAGCGTGCACAGATTCAGTCCGAACAGGGCTTCAATTCGACGTTGCCACTCTGTCTCGATCAGCTCTATGTCGTTCGGAATATGAACTCCTCGCCTCTGTCGAGCACCTTTCCGTTCACCTCATCTACGCTTACCTCTAATGAAGGTATCCTTTATGGAGTTAACCGACATAATGATAGTTTGATTATCTTCGATCGTTTCGGACTCGAGAATGCCAACTCGGTTGTTTTCGCTAAATCCGGTGCAGGTAAATCTTACGCTGTTAAATTAGAGGTTACTCGCTTGATGATGCTTGGTACTGATGTGATTATTATTGATCCGGAAAACGAATACGAACGCCTCGCTGAAACGCTCGGCGGCTCCTACCTCAGACTTTCTTTGAACTCCGATCGCCGTATTAATCCTTTTGATCTCCCTCCTCCAATGGCCGATGAGATCGGTCAACCGGGTGATATTCTTCGACAAAATATTATTTCTATTCTTGGTCTCTTGAAGATCATGATGGGAGAAATTTCTCCTGTGGAAGAGGGAATTTTGGATAAGGCGCTTATTGATGTGTACTCCCTCAAGGGCATTACGATGGAAATTGCTGACCCGTCTACACTTCCTCCTCCTACATTGGAAGACCTTTACCAGGTTCTTTCTACGATGGATGGTGCATCAAATCTCGCACAGCGTCTTCAAAAATATACCTCTGGAACGTACGCAGGACTTTTCAGTAAACCTACGAATGTTAATTTGAGTACCGGCCTTATGGTCTTCTCTATCCGTGATCTCGACGAGTCACTTCGTCCGATCGCTATGTATATTATTTTGAATTATATCTGGAGTCAGATTCGCAGAGAGCTGAAGAAAAGAATCCTCGTAGTTGATGAGGCTTGGTCTATTATGCAGCATCCTGATTCCGCTCGATTCCTCTTCGGTCTCGTCAAACGTGCTCGTAAGTACTACCTCGGTATTACGACGATTACGCAGGATGTGGAGGACTTCTTCAAATCAGAATTTGGTAAACCAATTATTACGAACTCTTCGATGCAGCTCCTTCTCAAACAGGCTCCTGCCGCAATGGATTACTTGAGCCAGGTATTTAATCTTACAGAAGGAGAACGTTATATTCTCCTTAATAGTGGTGTTGGTCAGGGGCTCTTCTTTGCCGGCAATAAGCATGCTGCGATTCAAGTCATAGCTTCTTACGGCGAAGACCAGATTGTCACAACGAATCCACAAGAAATTTTGGCGAAAAAAGATGCTGCCGAGGCGAAGGCCAAAAGAGAATCAGAGCAGCAGCCAACCGCAAAAATTGAGCCGGAAATCAAAGAAGCTCCTGTAGAGGCAGAAGTTATTGCGCCTGTTGCTCCAGCTCCAGAGCCTACTCCGGTTTTAGAATCCGTTGCTCCTGCCATAACTCCGACTCCAGTAACTCCCGTACCGGTACAGACACCAGAACCCGTCGTACCTTCTGAGCCAGTTGCTCCGGTAACTGAAACGCAGACACCTCCTTCGACTCCACAACCACCACAATCTTAACCCCCCCCCATGAGACCTACCTATTATTTTCTCAGTACGAACTCTCGATCACTGATTTATAAATCGGGAGAAACTCCTCATGCATCTTCCGGTGAATCACCTGAAGGTAAAAAACTCAATAAGCCTCAGGAAGCTCCCTCTGCTAAACCCAATGCCAAATTTGATAAAAAGGCACAGCTCCAAGAGGCAAATCGTATCAAAGAATTTAAATCAGAGTTTGCCGATATCGCCGTTAAGTCGGGCGTGGAGGCTATTCTATTGCGACAATTAAAACCTGGTGACAAGCCATATACCTCTGCTGATTTGCTTCCGATTAAAGCGAAAATTATGGATGCGCTACAGGCGGTTAAAAATGTCATTACCCCCGAACAGGCCCGTTTTCTCAAGGATGTGACAATTGTACTTGATCCTTTTAATCCTGATTATCATGCTAGATTTCCAGATAGGACAATTTTGCTCGTTAATTGTTCATCGCTCAGTATTACGGATATGACAAAAATCATTGCTAATATTTTTCAATATCATGAGAATTCTACCGTATCTTCTGCGAAGAAACAGGTACAGGAATGGACTCAGGGAGTGCCTTTTGTTGGTGATGTCCTGAAGGACGTACTGGACGAAAGTGGAAAGCGCGAGCAGATACGAATTGCGAATGAGATCGTTTCTCGATCTCATTTTCCTGCTTACAGCTTAGACATAAAATACGAACAGGAAGCTCTCCGTAAACTTGAATCCGGATTAAGCTCACAAGATAAGAAAAAAATTGAGCTGGCTAAGCCGCTTGCAACAAGGTTACTGAATAGGCTCTTGGCGAGTGGTTCTTGGCTTAGCCACGATGGCTTTAAGTTGAATCCTAAATTTCCGGGGTGCTTGAGTGCAAGAATTGCCTTGGAACCAGATCCAGATCACTACGCTGAATCTGCAATAACTTTTCAAAAAGTAAGGGACGCGCTACGTGTAGGTGAAGACTCTTTGCTTAAGTTTACTCCGCCGTTAGAGATTAGTATAAATTACAATCTTCTTGATCTCAAAGATCTTGAAAGATGGAGTAAGGGTAAACTTAGCTTTGAAGAATTGATGCGGACAATTATAAGTTCGAAGAGCTATCCGGCTATCAAGGCGTGGAGGTCAGAACCCTCTCCATAGTTTCTGTTTTTGAGTGTGGCTTTTTTCGAATGTTTCGTTCAGTGAAAGGAGGTGATGGTATTGCCAGTTTCGCTCGTTCATCGTGGTGTCCATAGAGTTGGTTGCGTTGCGAATGGCGGAGACTGCATATATCGCCGCGACGATTGAGTGGGTGGGGACGTGTGCGGTTGCTATTGCTTGGCCCGCGCTACGCGCGGCCGATCTCGCCGCCTCGTCGGTTTCTTTTACCTCGCGAGCTGCGGCGTGGGCATCGAGAGAAGTTTTTCGTACGTTGGCCATTTTGAATGTACCATTCTTGATCCATGTTCGAAGTGCTTCTATGGCTTTTCGCGGGCGATCATCTTTTGGATATTTTTCTTCGAAATGGGGGAGTACACGTTCGGCACAATCAGCAGCCCAGATTCCTAATATTCTGTGATCACATTTTTTTACCAGCTCACGCGTAGGCTCATCTAGTTCTGTTTTTACGAGGATCGGTTTTTTCATATATTTCTCTCGTCAATAATTTCGTACTAGTGACTCAACGCATAATCCAGAGCTTCATCTTTGACTGTCTTTGGATCGTCTACGACCGTGACGTCGGGTACGATAGGGTTGGCAGTGAGGTTGTTTTCGTCTGGGGTTTGCCATCGACCGATGGTTTGCTTGAACATGGATCCATCGACGAAGTCGGCGATCTCTTGGACGGTGCCTTTACCGAAACTTTTTTCTCCGATGAGGGTGGCGTGATGATTTTCTTTTAGCGAGGCGGCCATGATCTCAGAGGCAGATGCACTTCCTCCATTGATGAGAACTTTTACCGGCAGGTTCGACAGTTCCCCATTTCCAACGGCGTAAAAAATTACTTCTGGCTTGATAGGATCGACTTCTGCTCTTCCTATCATGCCTGCTGACTCCTGAAGAAACTGTTCTGCCGTGTCTCTTTTGGCAAAAATGAGTGAGGCAAGTCGTGTTTTTGCTGGAAGAATATAGTCGAGCATCTGCAGAGATGCATCGAGATATCCACCTGGATTGTCGCGCAGATCAATAACGATAGATCTTGGATTTTTTGTGAGAATGCTTTTCACCTCTCTTCCAAACTCGATACCGCTCGCCTCGGTAAAATTGCGGATAATGATGTAGCCGACATTTCCTTTCATCTCACTTGTGACGGCATCAAGTTTGATTCTCTTGCGGACGATCGTAAAGGTTTTTTCCTTTCCATCTCTTTGGATCACAAGTTCGATACTTGTTCCAGCCGGTCCCTTTATCATATCGGAAACTTCTGAGAGCTTGAGTCCCTTTACACTCTTCTTGTCGATTTCTACGATAATATCGTTCGCCTTGAGACCTGCGTCATTGGCGGGTGTTCCTTTGATTGGGCTGACGATAATAACTTTTCCTTCGATAAGATCAATTGATATGCCGATGCCGTCAAATTCACCGCTCAATGCCTCGTTGAAATTTTTTGCTGCTGTTGGTTCTTGGTACACGGTGTATTTGTCATCTAATTTTTTTACCATACCATCTATGGCTCCCTGAATTAATTTTTTGTCATCTATCTTGTCGCGGAAGACAAACTTATCATGGATCCTACTCCATACCTCATCGAGCACTCTGAACTCACTGTTCGATACGAACGTACTCTGTGAGTCCGAAACTGGGACTGAAACGATTTGAATAGGCGGAGCCTCATTTCTCAGTTGTGATGCAATTTTGTATATGAAATATGCAGCTTCACCTCTTGTTATTTTTTGTCTTGGATTAAACATTTGCTGTGTATTCCATATTCCGAATTCGAGTGCTGTTTTTCCAAGTGCCGCCCACTCGCTATTATTTTGGAGATCCCTGAAAGTGACTTCTTTTTTATCAAAAGCTCTCGTGATGCCAATTCCCATGATGGTATATATCGTCTTGAGCGCGTCTATTCGAGTAACTTTTGCATTCGGTAAAAACATTCCACCTTTTTTGAGTACACCACTTTCTACGCTTTTTCGTACGTAGGGCGCATATTTGGAGGTAGGGGAGACGTCGGCAAATCCTGACGGAGCATCGCTGGTTTTTATATCTTTGAGTCCTGCACTATCCCATGCGAGTTTATAGAGATCACCTTTGTTTATTGTTTTGTCAGGTAAGAAACCCGATACTTCTTGGTCAATTACTCCTGTCTGATGGAGATACTCGATTGCTGGCGTATAGTCCTCGACACCTACGACTCCGCTTGCCGCCTGCACGGATAGGGGAACCATAAGCGCTAGTAGAAGCACGAGAGAAAGAAATTTTTTCATTAGTGTGTTTGTAAGGGAATAGGTCTTCTTTTGCCTCGTAACTCTACTATTTGAAGCTGGATTCAGCAACCTACCTTGATTGACTAAAATCCTATAAATGTGGTATAATTAGGAGAAATAAAAACACATGAAAAAGATAACTCATCAACTCGTTTTAGCCCTTCTCACTGCTCTGTTCGTGACACTGAGTTTGGGTTGGTTTACGCCTGCCGCTACTTCATATATGAAGCAGGATGTATCTTTTATTCAGCTTCACCTAGAGAGTGGAGCAACCGCCTCAGTTCTCGATGCATCTGCCACTAAACATGAAGCGCGATCCGGTGATGAGTTGCTATCTCGGTATCAGGTTATTTCAGGAGACAGTACAGGTGCGAGCATTTCTTTTCCCGGAGGTGTATCGGCGCGCCTTGCTCCATCGACTCAGGTTGAGATTCTTGCCTCTTCTGCCAATGTGACTTCCGCTCTTCTTCTTGTTCAGGGTGAGGTGTGGATTAATTCTGTCGGTTCCGTGAATCCTTTGACGGTCTATGTTCCCGAGGGTGCCATGGCTTCTTCGGACAATAATGCCTTTGATGTTGTCTCAAAAGACGGGGGATTGAATATTTTTGCAGCAAAAAATCCAGTTCGCACCGCTCTTTTTCTTCCTTTTGCTACCGGGGCAGGGGCGACACATTTTTCACCGGCCGACGTACGTCCACTCAATAGTATTTTAGTTACAGAAGGGAATCAGCTTGATGTTTTACTCTCAAGAATTCAACCAAAGTTAGAGAAACTTCTGTACTCCAAATTAGTGAAGGAGTTTCAGTATCGACCGCTCTCCGATGCGGATATCAAGAAAAATAACTGGTTTCAACTTAACTATCAGCTCGACGCTACGTATCGAGATATGGCTCTTTCTCAGTTGATTGGTATGGTGAAGGGTCAGAATACCGCCAATCCCGATCCATCAAATCCTCTCTCTTTCCTTTATAGCGGTTTTCATTCTTTGCGTGGTGTCCTAACTCTTAGTACGCAAGTTCGCCAGCAAAATGCAATTCAGTATGCACTTTCGTATCTTGACGATGCTATCTACCTTTTCACTGTTTCTCAAACTACGGCTGCTAGTGATCGCATGAGCTACTTTTCGAGTCTCGTTTCGGGCCAGGCGTCCAATCATGATTTTATTACAGCTATTGATGATGCTCTCTGGAGTCGATTCCAACGATTTTCTCTTTTGGTCCCACAGGATGGAGCGTTGTTTGCTCTTAAGTCTACTCTCCGTGATGAGCTGCTGAAACTCAATCAAACTGGATATCACTTGTCTTTTGATCGCGCATCTCGACTTGTTCGATCGAGTCTCTATGACGTGTACAGTGCCTTGAACTTTGACTCTATCGTCACCGATCAGCTCTTTAAGGAGTATATTGATGGAACTCAGACGCTTTTTGCGATGTACTCGGATGATATCTCCAAAAATCCTCAGGTTCTCGCCGAGGAGAATCAACTTTTGTCTCAATTATACTTGCGTTCACCTCTCTTCTATAAGGAGTCCTATTTTGCTCAGAAGCTCAAGATTGAATCAGAGTGGCTCAAACTTCTTCCGGATGGTGTTGATAAGCAGGAGGAAAATCAGACACTTATTGCTGCCAAGATTGATTTGATCAAGCAACTTCGCTCATACTTCTTCGATGAAAAAATTGAGTTGGCCGACGCTCGATCTGTTATGTTTATGTTGTTATCGGATATAACTGCAGCCACAAATGCTAGCTCGGACATCGCGGCAGTTCAACTCTTCAAGGACTCACTAAAGTTACAGCAAAGTTTCTGGAAGTACTTGAATAGTAGTGAGTTTGCAGACTCAACGGTTCATGGCCAGACAAATAAAGACCGTTTCGTAGCCTTCGTCAAAAACGTCGCAGATCAGCAGGAGATTGATAGCATCCAAAAGGGCTTACTCGGAACAATCCCTCTTACCTCCCAAGAATCCAGACAGACCTTACTCGATATCCAGAGGACCTTTGTGGGTATTGGAGTTACGAAGCTTAATGTTAGTCCGCTCCTCGATAAGGATCAGCAGCAAGTATTTATCACATCGGCTGAGTATAATGGTGTTCCATTTAGTGCCATTTACGATCGCGATAGTGCCCTTATTTCTGATGTTAAAGTTTACAATGAGACGGTGCTTTCATCGGCGGTTCCGCTGAGTCAGTTGAAGAATATCTTCAAGCCAAAAACAGGCAATGGTACCGACCTTCTTGCTGGTACGACGGATACGACGAGTAGCTCTCTTCTAGGCTCTTTTGATACAAGTTCCGTCGAGAAGGTAGCCAAGCTTTTCATCGTAAAGAAGTTCACCGATCTTGGATTTACGATTACGATCGATAATGTACAGACTACGAATTATCAGACGAAGATTTTTCAGCTTACCGGCATTCAGCTACCTTTTGATAAAAACCCAATTTCTTTGAGCTTTTCACTCGACCTGAAGTCAAATACTATTTCTCAAGTTTCCCTCTCCGTCCTTGGACAGTCTAGCAAGATGACGGGGGAGTTCCCGATAGAAGGCTTTGCTGATGCGGTGAAGGTCTTTTACGAGAATCAGTTCTATCAGAAAGTGGCAAGTGATGTCGCCATTCCGCAATAAATTTGCCTGACAGCATGGAAAAAGTGTGCTATACGTTGAGTGCACTTATTTTTCTTTTCTTTTTACGATGGCAGATCAGAAACCACAATCCGCATACGGAGCAGATCAAATTCAAGTTTTAGAGGGCTTGGCCGCTGTTCGTAAGAGGCCGGGTATGTATATCGGTACCACCGACGTTGCCGGTCTTCATCATTTAATTTGGGAGATTGTTGATAATGCTATTGATGAGGCTATGGCCGGGTTTTGTAGGAATATTACCGTAACACTTCTTAAAGACGGCGCCTGTTCTGTTTATGATGATGGACGTGGTATTCCGGTTGAAGTACACAAAAAAACAGGTAAGTCCGCTCTTGAAACGGTTCTAACCGTTCTTCACGCGGGAGGTAAGTTTGGAGATGGTGGATACAAGGTATCCGGTGGTCTCCATGGTGTTGGTGCCTCTGTGGTAAATGCTCTTTCGTACAAGTTAGTAGCTGAGGTCATGCGAGATGGGAAGCTTTATTCCCAGGAGTACGCTCGCGGTGACGCTCAGGAGAAATTGAAGGTAACAGGAAAATCTACCCATACCGGTACGAGAATTACGTTCTATCCGGATCCTCAGATTTTTGAACATACTGAATTTGATCTTCAGACGGTACTCAATCGTTTGCGACAACAGTCGTATCTTACAAAAGGTATTTCTATGACGGTTGTTGATGAGCGTTCGGATCAGATGTATCGTTTCTATTTCGAGGGAGGTATCAAGGCTTACGTCCAGCATCTTAATTTGAAGAAGGATCCAATCGGTGAGGTTATGTATGTTGAAAAAGATGCACCAGAGGGACTTATCGAGATAGCTCTCCAGTACTCACAGGCATTTAGTGAGAGCATCTTTTCTTTTGCAAATAATATTTTCACGCCTGAAGGTGGTATGCACCTTACTGGTTTCCGATCGGCGCTTACGAGAACGGTTAACGCTTACGCCCGAAAGCATGATTTATTGAAAGAGAAAGAGGAGAATCTTAGCTCTGATGATGTTCGTGAGGGTTTAACAGCTGTTATTTCCGTTAAGTTAGGCAATCCTCAGTTCGAGGGTCAAACCAAGAG
Organism: Candidatus Peregrinibacteria bacterium; assembly: GCA_026395555.1. Lineage (GTDB taxonomy): Bacteria > Patescibacteriota > Gracilibacteria > UBA1369 > UBA12463 > CALREA01. The sequence continues at coordinate 72,277 of JAPLYO010000024.1, forward strand.
TAAGTTAGGAAATCCTGAAATACGAACAGCAACTGAGGCGGTATTCAATACCTACTTGGATGAGTATTTCGAAGAGCATCCTTCAGAAGCTCGTGCGGTTTTTGCCAAGTGTGCTCTTGCTGCCCGCGCTCGCCTTGCGGCTCGCGCCGCTCGCGATACGGTCATACGTAAAGGTCTTCTTGATGGACTTACGCTTCCAGGTAAGCTCGCAGACTGCTCTTCACGTGATCCAAGTATTTCTGAACTTTACCTCGTTGAGGGTGATTCCGCTGGAGGTTCTGCCAAACAGGGACGCAATCGAGAGTTCCAGGCTATTTTGCCGCTCAAGGGTAAGATTCTTAACGTTGAACAGGCTCGACTTGATAAGATTCTTGCGAATGCTGAAATTAAAGCATTGGTCATCGCCATGGGTGCAGGAGTAGGGGAGCAGTTCGATGTTACAAAGCTCCGTTATAACAAAATCGTCATCATGACTGATGCTGATGTGGATGGTGCGCATATTCGTACCCTTCTCCTTACGCTTTTCTATCGTCACTTCCGTGCTGTTATCGATGCGGGTCATATCTTCATCGCACAGCCACCTCTCTACAAGATTACTTCCGGCAAAATGGCGAAGTATGCCTATACCGATGAGCAAAAAGAGGTTCTCCTGGCGAAAGACTTCAAGGATAAAAACACGGGCATTCAACGATATAAGGGTCTTGGTGAGATGGATCCTCAGCAGCTTTGGGAAACGACTATGGATCCTTCGGTACGAAGCATGCTCAAGGTAACGATCGATGACGCCGAAAGGGCTGATTCCGTCTTTGATACGCTTATGGGAGCCGAAGTTGCACCTCGTAAGAAGTTTATCCAGGCTCATGCCAAGAGCGTGAAGAACCTTGATATCTAATTACCGCAACTAGTTCTTGACATTTCCCTTTGTTTTGCTAGACTGAGCCAGCTTTATTACACCAATTTACATGTCACTTACTATCGTACGCAATCCGAAAGAGTCCCCAGAACGTTTGATTGGACGTTTCAATAAGAAGGTTCAGCAGAGTCGCGTTATCGTAGCCCTCAAAGCTAAAAGGTACCGCATGAAGGCTCCAAGCGACCGTAAGGTTAAGAGCGCTGCTCTTATGCGAACGAAGTACCGAAAGCTGAAGGAGAAGTCGAAGTTTTATTAGGAACAAATCTATAAGGCCTCAAGTCATTGGGGCCTTTTTTGTATGGTATTATTTTGAAGTATGACTATAGCTGAGATTCTTATTCAGGGGGCGGAGTTGCTAGCCAATAGGCCAACGCCAAGATTGGACGCCGAGCTGGTTCTGGGATCTATGATGGGATTAACTCGTGAGCAACTTTTTTGTTCATGCGATAAGCAGGTAGCCGCGGCTTACCATACCCGTTTTTTTGATTTCATGGAGCAGGTTCGAGCCGGGAAGCCCGTGAGTTATATTACTCGTTCGAAGGAGTTTTTTGGTCGGAATTTTTACGTGGATGAGAGAGTGTTGATTCCTCGGCCCGAGACGGAGATGATTATTGAGCAGGGGACTGAGCGTATCGTATCGCTGGGATTGGCATCGCCACGAATTCTGGATCTTGGCTGTGGATCTGGCTGCATTGGTCTTTCTTTGGCACTTGAGCTTCCAGATTCTCGGGTGACCCTTGCTGATATCTCCATGGATGCTCTCGAGGTTACCACGATGAATGCTGAGAGATTGGGCTTGCTTGGTAGGGTGAAGATTGTCGAGAGTAATTTATTGAGCAATTTATTAGATCAAGAGTTTGATGTTATTGTTACCAATCTTCCCTATATCGGCACCGTAACGCACAATGATATCTCGGTAGATGTAGATACCTACGAACCTTCACTTGCGTTGTATGCTGGCGATGACGGCCTTGTATTGTATAAAAAATTGTTTCAGCAAATCGCATCGTTGAGTGTCATGCCAAAATGTCTGATAGGGGAGTTCGGTTTTGGCCAAAGTGATGATGTATTTTCTTTATTGAATACTTTTTTTGAACATGCCGCATCGTCTATTCGTATCCTCCCGGATCTTGCCGGAATTGATCGCGTATTCGTAGTTTCTTTTTTGTAAAATTCCTCTATAATTCGCAGGCTATGATTGAAAAGCTCAAAAAACTTTCGGCAGAATACGATACGCTCCAGTCTCAATTGGAGGATCCCAATATTGCTTCTCAGCCGGTAGAGCTGAAGCGTATTGGTCAGAGATTAGCGCATCTTGAGCGGGCTCGTGCACTCTTTTTGGAACATCAGAGGCTTGATCAGGTGATTCGAGATTCCAAAGAAATCCTTGCTCATGAGTCGGATGCGGACATGAAAGAATTTGCCCAGGGTGAGTTGGATGACGCCGTAGAGAAGATGGCTAAACTGATGGAGGCGGTCAAAATTGAGCTCTTACCGAAGGATCCAAATGATATGAAGAACTGTATCGTTGAGATTCGTGCTGCCGTAGGCGGAGAAGAAGCTGCGCTTTTTGCTGCGGAACTTGGAAGAATGTATATGAAATGGGCAGAAAATCGTGGTTATTCTGTTGAGTTAATGAGTCAATCAGAGGCAAGTGCTGGGGGAGTAAGAGAACTTATTTTTAAGATCAATGGAAAGGGGGTATACGGACGTATGAAGTATGAGTCCGGAGTACATCGCGTTCAGCGAATACCGGCTACAGAGTCGCAGGGAAGAATTCATACCTCTACGGCATCGGTTGCCGTTTTCCCTGAGGTAGAAGAGGTGGATGTTGAGATTCGAGATCAAGATTTGCGTATCGATGTATATCGCTCAGGTGGGTCCGGCGGACAGAGTGTGAATACAACCGACTCCGCTGTGCGCATTACTCATATGCCTTCAGGTATCGTGGTAGCGTGTCAGGATGAGCGATCTCAGCTCAAAAACAGACACAAGGCGATGTCTATCTTGCGAGCGAGACTTTATGCTTTCGAAGAAGAAAAACGACAGAAAGAAGAGGGCGCTTCTCGTTTGGCTCAGATTGGTGGCGGTGAACGTTCTGACAAGATTCGTACCTACAACTTCCCTCAGGATCGTGTAACAGACCATCGTATCAAGGAGAGCTGGAGTAATATCCCCATGATTATGATGGGGGAGATCGATCACATTATGGATGCCATGATCGCCAGTGATCAGGCTCAGATGCTCGCCTCGAACAAAGACTAATTTTCATTAAGCTCGCCAATGGCAGCCGATGCTTTTTTTACGTGCGAGAGCTGCTTTGGCGATCAGCAGGCTTACCTCGAGGAGATTTCTCGTGGTGCTTATTTCCTCGTTGATGATGTGGGGCGGTGGGAGTAGTGGGCGAATAAGGTTTAGGTCATGTACGGCACTTTTGAGACCATCTGTCGTACGAAGAATTCCCACCTTTTCCCACATAATGGTCTGTATTTTTTTTCGGAGACTTTTGAGTTTGTATGTTTGCGTTGCAGGCGTGAGGCGTGTCGTTTTGTCTGATAATCGTATCTTATTCTTTGTATAATTTTTTAGTACAGTATCGGCGGTTTTGGTGGCAAATACAGCCGCCTCGAGTAGTGAGTTTGAGGCGAGCCTATTGGCTCCATGAAGCCCTGTCGAGGCGCACTCTCCCACGGCAAAGAGATGTTTCATTGATGTCTCTCCGTTGGCATTTGTTTTGATGCCGCCACAGAGATAATGAGCTACCGGCGTTATGGGAATCATATCTTTCGCGAGATCTAGGTTCATTTTTTGCTTTATTCCTGCGGAAATCGTTGGAAATTCTTTATGAATACTTTTTTTGTTCTCTTCGAATTGCAGATAGACTTGCCCTTTTTTGTGCTCTTCGAATATTGCTTTTGTGACAATGTCTCTCGGACTTAGATCTCCTCGCTCATCGTATTTCTTCATAAAGCGTTCTCCTTTGGTGTTCACTATATGTGCTCCTGCTCCACGAAGCGCCTCGCTCAAGAGTAGTTGTGGACTTTTGCTTTCATCAAGTGCCGTTGGGTGAAACTGGATGAACTCTAGACCTTCCGTCTTTACCCCCGCTCGATTGGCTATGGAGATTCCATCACCCGTTGCCACGATTGGATTGGTAGTGTGGAGATAGACCTGGCCTACTCCGCCTGTTGCCAGTACCGTTTCTCGAGCTTCGATGGCTACTACTTTATTATTGCTGAAAAAAGTGGCTCCCTGGCAGATATTATTTTTATGGAGTAGATCTATGGCGAGCATATGCTCGTGAACGCTGATATTTTTGCTTTTTCTCACCGCTCGAATGAGTGTTTCTTCTATGACCTTGCCGGTCATGTCTTTTACGTGGGCAATGCGATGATGCGTGTGTCCACCTTCCAGGTGTAGTGACTCGTCGAACTCTACGCCGATGGTCTTGAGGAGTGTTATTATTTCTGGACCCATCTCTACAACCTGTTTTACGATTTTTGGTTTATTTATGGCATGTCCGGCTCGTAATGTATCTGCATGATGCTCCTCGAAACTGTCCGTCGTGAAGTCTTGAACAGCCGCAATACCGCCCTGAGCTAATCGTGTTGACGTTTGAGAGAGTGTAGATTTTGTCGCGAGTGTTACTTTTATTTTTTTACTACAACGTAATGCTGTTAGGAGACCACCGATACCTGATCCGATTACGAGTACATCCGTTTGAATATTTTTTTCACTCATAGAAAATGATTTCGATACGAGAGAGAGTATACTCGTACTTATTTTTTTTGTATGCTATCTGAATACTTTTTCTATGAATACTTATTTTATACAACTAATATAATAGATCAATAAATCTGTTCATTAATATTTTGTATAAAACTTTTATTCACTTGTGCCGATATGTATACTTCCTCATGTTGGTTTTTGCTTTATTTCTAGGCTTTTATTGTGGCTTGTGCCGAGAGATAAAGTTCCTACCAAAGTTGGAAATCGTCGCCGTCATCCATGTTGATTACTGAAAAATAAATACGTTGGTGAGGACTTGTATGATAGCCCAGGGTGACGAGAAAGTCTATTGCGCAGACGGGTTTTGTATTATATTTGGCTTACGCCTATAACCTCCTGAAGCTATGCTTATTGATACCCACTGTCACCTCATGGAGCCCCATTTCAAAGCTGACGTGGCTTCAGTCTTGCAGAATTCAGCTTTGGCCGGAGTTTCAAAGCTGCTCAATATCGGCTGCCACCTGGAAGGTTCCAGGGATTCTGACTGCATGTGTCGGCCTGAATATTTGAAAGAAATTGAGGGTATCTTGGGTGATAATGCTATCTTGCCTCAGATCTATGGCTCGCAAGGTATTCATCCGCATGACTCAAATCAGACCACTGACGAGGTAATGGGGGATTTCGAGAAGGTTATACGTTCGAATAAGCGGATCGTCGTAATAGGGGAGACAGGTCTGGATTACTTCTATATGAATCAGCCAAAAGAGATGCAATTGTCTTCTTTGCGAAAACATATGGTATTGGCTGAGGAGACCGGATTGCCAGTTTCTATTCACTGCCGAGATGCAGCTGATTCTCTTGAGGCACGAAAGGACATGCTGAGGATCTTGGCTGAATTTCCAAAAGTTCGGTGCGTGATGCACTGTTTCGTCCAGGATCAGGAGTATGCTGATGCAGTTTTGGCTATGCCGGTTGGGCATATTTTATCTTTTGGAGGAGTAGTGACCTACCCGTCTTCGGAGGCGCTTCGAAAAGTGGCGAGTGGGGTTCCTGTAGATCGGTTTGTCGTTGAAACAGACTCTCCGTATCTTACGCCTCAGGCGTTTCGAGGTAAACGAAATGAGCCGGCGTTTGTGGTGGCTACCGCAAAAGTTTTGGCTGAAGTGAGGGGAGTGGAGGTAGAAGAGATTGAAAGATTGACGAACGGGACGGCCGAGAGATTTTTTGGAATTTTAGGTTCTAATTATTAACATATTTGTTTTATTAGCGAGATATTATCTATTATAGATCTTCGTACGTACGAAGATTGTACTATTAGTTAGAATTCGAAATGTGGCAAGTCGCGATATTCTTATTATTTCACCAGCGCTCCGATTGCCTGTGCAATTTTTTTATACAATACTGGAGTGGCGAGTTTGGTGAATCCGAGTTTTTTGGCTTCTTTTTCGCGTTTATCGGACTGGGTGACGCGACGAATCTCGCCGCTGAGGCCGATCTCGCCGATGGCGACGGCGTTTGGGTCGAGAGCGCGTTTGCGGTAGGCAGAGGCGATAGCAAGAGCGACGGCGAGATCGGCTGCCGGTTCTTCTATTCTCATGCCTCCCACGATATTTACGAAAATATCTTGATTCGTGAGATTGAGGTGCGCGTGTTCCTGCAGTACGGCGATGATCATCTGAAGTCGATTAAGGTCATATCCATTGCTTGATCGCTTCGGATAGCCGAAATTCGTAAGTGATGTGAGCGCCTGTATCTCGATAATGAACGGTCGAGTTCCTTCGATGGTACAGGTGAGACATGATCCTATCGCATCTGCTGCGCGTCCATTCAGGAATAACTCAGAAGGATTTGTAACTTCTATGAGCCCTTTTTCTTCCATCTCGAATACGGCTACTTCGTTTGTTGAGCCAAAGCGATTCTTGGTGCTACGAAGAAGTCGGAGGTTGTGGTAGCGATCACCTTCGATGTAGAGAACGGTATCGACAAGATGCTCTAGTGTTCGTGGCCCGGCGAGCGTTCCTTCTTTGGTAACGTGCCCGATCAAGAGGATAGCCCTGCTGAGAAGTTTGGCGGCGTGCATAAACGCTTCGGCGCAAATCTTCACCTGGCTTACCGATCCGGATGCTCCAGCGAGCTCTTCTGATGAGATGACTTGGATGGAATCGATGATGACGAGATCCGGTTTTTCCGACTCAATCATCGAGAGAATGTGCTCGAGGCTACTCTCGGTGACGATGTTGATATTGGTTGAGGTGATGCCGAGTCTTCGTGCCCTGATGGCTATTTGCTCGGCCGATTCTTCCCCTGAGACGTAGAGTACTTGCTTATTTTGCTGAGCGATCTTGTCGCAAATTTGTAGCGTGAGCGTTGATTTTCCGATACCTGGCTCGCCAGAGAGGAGCGTTAAGCTTCCCTCGACAATTCCACCACCCAGCAATAAGTCCAGCTCGCTCATGTTTGTCGCTAAACGATTTTTTGGTCGTGAGAATTCTGAAAGTGAGAGTGGCTTGGTGATCGGTAAAGATCGCTTAATGTTTCCTGCTGGATTTTTGGCTGCGTTTTCAGGTTTTCCTACGTTCACGACGTCTTCCGCGAAACTGTCCCATGACTCACACTCAGGGCACTTTCCGAGCCATTTAGCAGACTCGTATTGGCAGCTTTTGCAGATATAGACGGTTCGCAACTTCATAGAAACATTAGTTATCTTGTAGTACCAAACGGTACACCTCTTCTGTTTTTTTCACCATATCTTTCACCTCGAATTTTTTCCTGACATCTTCCTGGTTTTTTTCTGACATTTTTTCACGAAGTTTTGGTGATGAGAGAATCTCCTCGATGCTATTCGCTAGGGCTTCTGCGTCTTTTGGTGGTACGAGTATGCCATTTTTTCCATTTTCAATTATTTCAGGAACGCCTCCGTTGTTTGTCGCGATGATCGGTAATCCTGCCATCATGGCCTCGAGTAATACTAATCCAAATGCCTCATTCAGGCTCGGTAGGATGAATACATCCGATGCAGCGAGAAGATGAGGAATATCATGTCTACGTCCAAGCAGTTTTACGTATTTTTCCAGCTGATGGGTTTTAATAAAACTTTCAATTTCTTTTCTCTGTTCGCCCTCTCCAATAACGATACACTTAAAGGTGAGGTCTTTTTTTGCGAGAATATTACAGGCTTTTAGGAGATACATCAGTCCTTTTCTTGAATGTAGCTCTGCAATCGTTGTAATAATTGGAGTTGTAAGTTCTGTTCCGGCCTTCGGGCTCCGCTCCTCGACCTCAAAAATTTGTTCACGATATTTTTCCTTTTCTAATGGGGAGAATGAAAGAAGCTGTGATGCGAACCAGGTTGTGTCTATGCCATTATGAATCGTAGTAATTTTGTCTTTGAGGGATGGATATAGTCGCGACAAGAATTCTTTATTTTTTTCTGAAATCGCAATAATTTTCCTCGTATCCTTGATAAGCTTTTCCTTGATCCAGTTTTTGAAAGGAGAGAGCTCGAAGGGGTCGTGTTCAGTCAGTATATAGGGAATATTGAGCTTCTGTGCTGTTAGAAGCCCATATCTGCCGCTAGCAGGGTTCCAGATGTGGACGTGTAGTATATTGATTCCTTCTTTTTCGATAATCTTTTTTAATTCACTATAGTGCCGTGGATCGTGCTTGTGGCTTACCTTTATACGATGAACCGTTACGGTCATATCGGCTATTTTTTTACACCACGAGTCCAGGTTGGCATCGATAGGGCAGGCAAGCTGAATCTCAAACTGCATTCGGTCGTAGAACTTCAAAATCGACAACATGTGATTTTCGGCTCCACCAAGCTGTTTTGTGTCAGTATAGAGTAGAATTTTTGGCTTATGTTTCTCCATGGTCTCTATCATAGTAGAGAAATACTTGAAACGGAAGGAAGAAAATGGTAGTTTTTCTGCGCTCCTAAAAGAGTTTTGAAAATTAGATGGGTCCGTAGCTCAGTTGGTAGAGCAGTTGCCTCTTAAGCAATTGGTCGCGCGTTCGAATCGCGCCGGGCCCACCAGAAGATAAAATATGCCGTTTAATGCTTTATGGCTTTTTAGTTGTGCACGCTTTTATGTGTTTGCTATTGATAGCTATTTGTTCGAATTCCCATTTCATATCGGCAAAATCGCTATCTGTTATACCAGCCTCGCGCAATTTTTGCTTTAGGAGCCTATTAAGACTTCCTCCTGATGGAGGTATTTTAATTTTCTTCTCTTGCCGAGTGAATTCACTTATTACTGTATGACATTTGTTTATCTTTTCTTTACGAAAAAACTCCCGGAGGTCTTCGAAGTATTTGTGTAATATTTCATCAATTTCCACATTGGTACAATTTTTGCGATATGCATTTTTTGTTATCTGTTTCATCATACCTCTTGCTTGCGATACATCATGATTGTCTCCTTCTATTTCACCAAAATGTCCTAACTTATCGTGATTACTATAGATGTTTGCCTGTGCTGCCTGTCCTGCAAGCAACATCATCATATATTTCATCCCATAGGTTTTGCCACCTTTTTTTCTTGGATGCATCGTGACGTGGCCAGGACTAAATGGATCCTTTTTGTATCCACTTTTGTTACCCATGGCGAGTCTGATTGCCATATGGGTATATCCCCTCATATTTCCTATGACGATTTCCTGTATGGTTATGCCCATGAATATCGCTACGAGCGCATGTCCCGCTTCGTGATCGGCTCTATATTTTTCTAGGATGCCTTTGTTTTTATCACTATGAAAAAGTTCTCCTATCAGAAATCCAGGAACCGACATTATGCCTAGAGCTCTCGGTATTGGTTCGTGATGAAGAAGTTCCTCTATTTTATCTAAACCTTTCATTATTTGTTCTTAAGGTCGCTTATTCTACGTTTTTCTTCTTCATTGTCAATTTTTAACCTTCTGTTTCTTTTTTGCTTGGTCTTTGGCATAATGCCTGTGCTTTAAGCCGGGGTGGTGAAATGGCAGACACGAGAGACTTAAAATCTCTTACCCGTAAGGGTGTGTGGGTTCGAGTCCCACCCTCGGCACCATTATCGATATAGTCTTTATCTGGAAATCGTTATGATGTGGATTCTTGTCGCCCTCATAGGCCCAATGCTCCATGCTTTATCGAGTATCATTGATAATTATTTTACCGGTACTATTTTTAAGAATGCGTGGGTTCAGATTTTTTATGTGACATTTTTTTGGATTCTCTTTTTGCCGTTTACGTTTTTTGTTGGTATGCCTAGTGTGCCGCCATTGAATCTTTTTCCATTTCTTTTTCTCATAGGTTTTATCCAGGTGGTGTATGCCTATCCCTATTTGATGGCCTTGCGACATGAGGATACCTCTGTCGTTAACTCTCTTTTTTCGCTTGGTAAAATTTTTATTCCCGTATTAGCGTTTTTCTTTCTCGGCGAGAAGCTTCATGGGTTTCAGTATCTTGGATTCATATTGATTATTGGCAGTAGCGCTTTTTTGTCGTTTGTTGATCGTGTCACTTTTCGCCTGAATAAGTCTTTCGCCTACATGCTTCTTTGCTCATTGCTGCTCGCGATTGATTCCGTTATCTATAAGGGGCTTTTTGCGGAGATGAGTTGGAGTACGGCATTCTTTTGGTCAAATATTTTTTCTTTCCTTGTTACATTTATTATTTTGATATTTTTTCCAAAAATTCGGCGCGAGGTTGTTGCGGAGCGCAGTTTATTCAAGAAGCATTTTTGGTTGCTTGGATGGAATGAAATTCTCGTATTTTCCGGTACGGTAGCCACTACACTCGCCATTTCTTTGGCGCCCGCATTAACTCTTATGAAGAGTATTGAATCGCTTCAGCCTCTTTTTGTTCTTCTCTATGCTATCGTTCTGCGTAAATTCTATCCACAGCTTTTCCATGAAAGGATTGATCGTCATAGCACGTTCAAAAAGGTTATTCTTTTTGGAGTCATGATAGGCGGAGTGGCGCTTGTCCTTCGTTAGGCTATGCGTATTTTTCGAAGTGTATGTCTTCTTTTGCCATGCCAATTTCTTCGCAGATTGTTGCCGTGTCAGTGACCATATCGCCAACACCGCAGATGTAGACTTGTGTCTGGGCAGGTGTCGCAATATTTGCCTTGAGCCAGTCCGTTACTCTTCCGCGACTGCCTTTCCACTCTTCCTCGGGACGTGAAACGGTGATGGTGTAGGTAAAGTTTGGATATTGCGTATGAAGATTGTCGAGTTCTTCCGTATAGAAGATATCCTTTTCAAATCGAAAACCCCAGATGAGGTGCATGTCTGTGGTATTTCCTTTTTCCAATTGATCTTCAATCATGCACCGTAGCGGGGTAATTCCCGTTCCTGTTGCGACAAAAATTGAACGCTTGTTTGGCGATTCGTGAAATACGAATTTCCCCAATGGCCCCATCATTGATATATCAGTTCCTTCGGATACGGTAGTCAGCCAGGGAGTTGCGCGTCCGGCTGGAACGAGCTTGATGCAGGTTGATATAATCTTCTTTTGGCTAGGAGGAGACATAATTGAATAGGATCGGAAAAACAATTTTGGATTTCCGTCCTCTACCTTTATGGTCACAAACTGTCCTGCGATAAACGATATTTCTTCAGGCTTAAGCAGTTGAAATTGTAGTTCGTATACATCATCAGTTAACGGAATTCTTCGTGTAAGTTTCGCGGTAATAGCTTGTGGTGGCATGAAAAATATGACGTTATGTGTTACTTGATACTGAAGGATCGAACGATCTGTTCGGCTTCTTTCTGCACTGAAGGGTCTTCATTTGAGACGTAGGATGCTGTGATAATATATCCGGTTCGGTCTTTTACGTAATATGCTTGAATGAATCCAAGTAGGGGATCGGTAGCTGTTCTTTTTCCTTCATATTTTCCAATGAGTACTTTTTCTTTGTTGCCTGCGATGCTCGTATCTACCTCTTCACGGCTTTTTTCAGCAAAATTTTCCAAGACTGTTTTTTGATTTGCCAGTACGACCTTTCCGTAATCAAGCGAAGAGAGTGTATCTCCCAGTGAATTTTTGACGATATTTACATTCGTGACAAATACTTCGTTTTTTCGATTAGCCTGCAGTACTACAGACACATTTGCCGGAATGTCGCTCGTGAATTCATTTTTTCGTGTAATCTCCCAGACTTTAGGAACGGTTATTTCATAGTCATCAGCCTGGAAGGTTTGTAGAGTGGCGGCATCGGGTCCGCTGGAGGTAGATGTAGACGAGCTCCCAAAAGAACATCCGGAGAGAATGATGAGTCCGATGAAACTTGCGCAGAGACCTATTATGTTTGATTTTTTCATAGTGAGGTATGAGGAGGTTATGTAGCCTTTTTATTATAGATGAAAATACTGATTAGGTAAAAAATATTAATTTCGCTCCTACGTGCGATCATCCGAGGTTTTGACTTGTTATTCTTATTGTTTCACCATAAGATACCGTTACTTATGAAAATTGGCATCTTATCGTACTATCATACTAGCAAGAGAGCAGCGCCCGAGGAACTCAGACTGCTCAAGGAAGCGAGGGCGCTCGGACACAAAGCTCGAATTATCCGTGCTGTTCAGTGCCAGCTGGTTTTTGATGGTAATAATCCGACCGTACTTTTTGAGGGAAAGCCGTTTCCGAAGTTTGATGTCATCATTCCGAGAGTTACTCTTCTCCGTGCGATCGAACTTCAGACGGCACTTTTGAAGCAGTTTCAACTTATGGGAGTACAGGTTATCAATGGCTTCCGTCCTATTAATAGAGCCAAAAATAAGTTGAATACGATGCAGATTTTGAATCATCATAATCTTGGTATACCTCGAACCATCGTCATACGTCGTATGCGTGAGGTGGATTGGGCGGTGAAGTACCTTGGAGGATTGCCTGTGATCATCAAGACTCCTTTTGGAACCTATGGAAGCGGTGTGGTTATCTCCGAGAGCAAGCGTTCTCTTACCTCATCGCTCGATGCTATTTGGGGCACGCAGGATATTAGTATCGTCCTTCTTCAGGAGTTTATTAAGGAATCCAAAGGAAAAGATATTCGAGTTTTTGTTGTTGGAGGGAAGGTGATTGCTTCAATGATGCGTGCTGCCGTAAGGGGAGAGTTCCGTTCTAATATAGAGCTTGGTGGGGCTGGCGAGAAAGTTGATATCACTCCCGAGGAGGAGAAGCTTGCCATTAGTGCGACTGAGGCGCTAGGTCTTCATATTGGGGGTGTAGATATCGTTCGTTCCAAGAGCGGTCCGCTCGTACTGGAGGTCAACGGAAATCCTGGCTTCAAGAAACTTGAAGAAGTCAGCGGAAAGAACGTAGCAAAAGCTATTATTGAGTTCGTTGTGGCGAAAGTATCGTAAGTATCTTCAGGTTATTACGCCTTCTTCATACTTTTCACAACCTGATCGACCAATCCATATTCAAGAGCCTGTTCGGCCGTCATGAAGTTGTCTCGGTCGGTATCTTTCTCGATGACCTTGATCGACTGACCTGTATGTTTTGCGAGAATACCATTGAGACGATCCTTTGTGCGGATGATGTGATCAGCATGAATTCGGATATCGCTCGCCTGACCCTCTGTGCCACCAAGTGGCTGATGAATCATCACCTCTGAATTTGGAAGTGCAAAACGTTTTCCCTTCGTACCACCTGCGAGCATGATAGATCCCATAGATGCAGCAAGACCTACGCATACCGTCTGAACGTCTGGAACGATTGACTGCATCGTGTCATATATAGCGAGACCGGCCGTGACATGACCGCCCGGACTTTGAATGTACATCGTGATATCTTTTTTTGGATTTTCCTTTTCGAGGTAGAGAAGCTGCGCAATAATCATATTGGCTACTCCATCATCAATGGCGCTTCCGAGAAAGACGATTCGCTCTTTTAATAAAAGTGAAAAAATGTCATAGGCCCGTTCTCCATCGCTACTTTTTTGAATAACGGTTGGCACAAGCATATTCGTGATTCTTTGGAATCGGTGATCAAGTAACGTCATATAAAGAGTGGGGTTAGAGGAGGATTGAAAAATAATATTTTTTCTTCTCCTATTGTATCACCCTTCTTTATTCTTGAAAAAGTATTCTTCCTAATCGAACCATCGTTGCTCCTTCTTCTATAGCGATGAGATAATCATCACTCATTCCCATTGATAATCTCGACAGAGGATTTTTGAATTCCTTTTCTAATTTATCTCGTTGCATTCGGAGCCCCTTATATATGTAACGACAATTTCCATTCTTTGATGGTATGACCATGAGTCCTTCGAACTCGAGATTTGGAAATTCTTTTCTCTTCTCTAATATTTCCCGCACCTCATCCATAGATAGTCCGTGCTCCTTGTTTTCATCGGCATTAATCTGAAGGAGAACTTTTTGAGTTTTCTTCATCTCGGCGGCGACATCATTAATCTTCTTCGCGAGACCGAGTGAGTCCACGCTATGTATGAGCTCTATAGGATAGGAAAGAAGGAGGTGAACCTTGTTTCTCTGAAGGTGCCCTATGAAGTGATGTCGTATATTATTGATATCCTTTAGGTCCGGATAGGAATCTCGAAGGTGCTGGACAGTGCTCCACCCCAAATTTCGGACCCCATTTTCCAAAAGAATTTTAATTTTCTTTACGGAATGTCCCTTCACTGCGGCTACCAAGGTAACGTTTTTTGCGATATTTAAGCTTTGGATGTTCATATTTCTCCCATAGTATACCCTATTTCACCTTCTTTTAAAAATGTCCTTGACTCGGCAGACTTCTTTAAATACAATACCCCTGCTCTTGAAGCTTATTTGGCTTTAAGGAGCGCACATTTTTTTTCTTCGCGTCCTTTAACATTCAGAATGTAGTAGAGAAGCTAGATAACAAAGTTTTTTGTTTTTCTTAAAAATATAAACTCTGTGTTTCTTTCTTCGGAAAGAAGTGCCGAGTATAAACTAATGTTTATTTTTGGAGAGTTTGATTCTGGCTCAGGATAAACGCTGGCGGTGTGTCTAATACATGCAAGTCGAACGGTTCGCAAGAACAGTGGCAAACGGGTGAGTAACACGTTGGTACGTGCCCCAAAGTGAGGGATACCCCGTAGAAATACGGGTTAATACCGCATATGATCGCAAGATTAAAGCAGCAATGCGCTTTGGGAACGGCCTGCGTCCTATCAGCTAGTTGGTGAGGTAATAGCTCACCAAGGCTATGACGGGTAACTGGTCTGAGAGGATGATCAGTCACAGGGAAACTGAGACACGGTTCCCACTCCTACGGGAGGCAGCAGTAAGGAATCTTTCGCAATGGGGGAAACCCTGACGAAGCGACACCGCGTGAACGATGAAGGTCGGAAGATCGTAAAGTTCTTTTCTGGGGGAAAAATTCTGATGGTACCCCAGGAATCAGCACCGGCTAACTCCGTGCCAGCAGCCGCGGTAAGACGGAGGGTGCAAGCGTTATCCGGAATTATTGGGTGTAAAGTGTCCTTAGGTGGTTTTTTAAGTCGGGTGTCAAAGCCTGAAGCTCAACTTCAGTCAGGTACGCGATACTGGAAAACTAGAGATCTCGAGAGGCAAGTGGAATTTTGCGTGTAGGGGTAAAATCCGTTGATACGCAAAGGAACACCAAAAGCGAAAGCAGCTTGCTGGCGAGTTTCTGACACTTATGGACGAAAGCGTGGGGAGCGAAAAGGATTAGATACCCTTGTAGTCCACGCCCTAAACTATGAGTACTAGGTGTAGGTCCGGCTCGACCTGGATCTGTGCCGTCGCAAACGCATTAAGTACTCCACCTGGGTAGTACGGTCGCAAGACTAAAACTCAAAGAAATAGACGGGAGCCCACACAAGCGGAGGAGCATCTGGTTTAATTCGATAACAAACGGGAAACCTTACCAGGGTTTGACATCTAGAGAATTTTGCCGAAAGGCGAGAGTGCCGCAAGGAACTCTAAGACAGGTGGTGCATGGTTGTCGTCAGCTCGTGCCTTGAGGTGTTCGGTTAAGTCCGTCAACGAGCGCAACCCTCGTCCTGTGTTGAATATTCACAGGAGACTGCCCCGGCCAACGGGGAGGAAGGTGGGGATGACGTCAAATCAGCATGCCCTTTATACCCTGGGCTACACAGGTGCTACAATGGTTAATATAATGGGAAGCAATAGAGTAATCTGGAGCAAATCCCCAAAAGTAATCTAAGTTCGGATTGAGGGCTGCAACTCGCCCTCATGAAGCTGGATTCGCTAGTAAACGCGTATCATCCACGGCGCGTTGAATATGTTCCTGGGCTTTGTACTCACCGCCCGTCAAGCTATGGGAGAAAGGGGCGCCTGAAGTCCGCTTTTAGCGGCCTAGGGCGAAACTTTTGACTGGAGCTAAGTCGTAACAAGGTATCCGTAGGAGAACCTGCGGATGGAATACCTCTTTTACAGAGATATAGCCTATGATTCCTTCGGGAATCATAGGTAAGGTCGACCCCTTATCGTCCTTCGGGATCATAAGCGGGTAGTTATCTAGAGTTCTCTACTACATTTTGAATGTTAAGACGCCGAAAGGCAGGAGCCCTTAGCGTAAGGGCTTTTCTTTTACATCAAGTTTCATTTTGCCATGGGGACATAGCTCAGCTGGCTAGAGCACCTGCTTTGCAAGCAGGGGGTCCGGGGTTCGAATCCCCGTGTCTCCACCAGATTTTTGCGAAGCAAAAATTGATCCCGTTCCCGTTTTCGGTTCGGGTTTTTTTGTTGTGCCTGATTTTGTCAGCAGGAGGATCTGGTTGTCTTATTATATACCTATATCCGTTTTGATGTCTTTTTGCTGTATATTTGGATACGCCCTCTCTATATATCTGGGCCTCTTGACTTTCGAAGCTGAATTCTATGGTCGACCATAGGTTTTAGCTTTGGATATTTCAGAGTACAAAACAGTTATTGACAAACCGCATAAAATTGGTAGAATACTACTCTAGCATTTTATAGCAAACCCTACATATGCGCACTTCTTCCCTCCTCGTAGCAGCAGCGTTGAGCCTGAGCGGCTGTGCAACAGATCAGCTCGAAGGTTCGAATGTGACTCTAGCGACAAAAAGTACGGGAAATGGCGGCCGACGCATATTGCCATTTCAGCGAGACAATGAGCCAAAAATAGAGAAACCAGATCCATGTATCTCTCTTATAAAAGACCCCTCGTTCAAATCATTTTACTTAAAATGGAGAGGGCTCATGAAGGATATCTTGAAAGATACAACACCGGCCTTACCAGAATTGCACGACTCAAGTGCCCCCATGTGTGAAATGACCACTGTAGATAAAAATATTACCACCAAAATTCATTCTTTTTTTGGTGCCGATGGACAATTTGTTGGGCATATCATAAGACCAGAAAAGCCAAATAACTCCTTCCGAATTTCTCTTGAAACAACATTTGGCGGCATTGATGGCAAGCAAAACCCTGCCCCCGACTTAGGACAGGTAGATAATGATCCAAATCAATGTGCGGCGCTCAAGATTGATGTATGGAAAGAGTGGGAAAGGCTCATACCGCTTTCGCCAGACCACGTGCCCGGTGCTGTACCAACAATCGGGCAGATTCATGAAGATACCGTATATCTTCCTTGTGATCCGACAGCGCCAGCGATGATTGGCGGTTACGGTTGTGGGTACGAGGCACCTTCACCTGAGAATGGCAATCAACTTGTCGATGGTTGCGGCGGCGGCGGTGACTTTCTCGATCGGAATGAGGTTACGGCACTTATTCAGTGCCTCCAGAATGAAATGAAAATCGTTGCAAAGGAAATGTGTCTCTAGTTGCTGGAATGAAATAGTTAGAATAAAAGTATATATTAATCTCTCATCATTTACCTCCCTCCTATGAAATTGTCTCAAACTCTTCTTCCTGCACTGGCTTCACTTTCTCTTGCATTGACTCCTGCGTGTACTCAAAAGTCTGCGGAAAAACCAGCACTTACCGAACAGGATCGGGAGCTGTGTGATTTGGCAATCCGACATACTAGATATTCTATAGGTGCTATTTATATTCTCAAGGTTCAGTATCCTGATAAGATGGAGTATCCAATCTCTAGTGACTATACTGCTCATGCTGGAGAGGGAATCGATCTTTATACTAAAACGCAATTAGTTGAACAAAATCTTATTTCAAGTAGAGAGATGCTCATGCGTGATTGTGACGCACGGTTTGATGATGAAAAGCCTGCATTACGAACTTGTGAGGATGAGGGCGGAAATGCGTGGTGTAAGCTTGATCTTTCCCAGCTGAGAAATAAGGTCAAAGCATTAACTTCCGGTAATGCCGTTGAGCATGATTTTTTTCTTTCCAAGGAAGATAAATAATTAGACCTTCTTACTTCTTCGCTCCCTCAGCCTCCATAAACCGCTTCACGTCCTGAATCGTTCCCATAAACTGTGATGGGAAGATGATGGTGGAGTTCTTTTCGACGGCGATTTCGGCCATCGTTTGGAGGTTGCGGAGCTGAAGGGCAATCGGGTGTTCCATCATGATGTCGGCGGTTTCGGCGAGTTTTTGAGAAGAGAGGAACTCACCCTCGGCGGCGATGATTTTGGCACGCTTTTCGCGTTCGGCCTCGGCCTGTTTGGCCATGGCGCGCTGCATGGATTCCGGAAGTTCGATGTCCTTAATTTCTACCACAGAGATAATCACACCCCAACTTTCCGTGTGGGTATCGAGTACCGTAGTGATTTCTTTGTTGATGGTCTCGCGTTCGCTGAGGATCTCGTCGAGTTGAAAGCGGCCGACGATGTTGCGCATGGAGGTCTGAGCGATTTGATTAATGGCGTCCATTACCCGTTCAATGGCGACGATGCTCTTGATGGGGTCGACGATTTTGTAGTAGGCGACGGCGGATATGTCCACTGAGACGTTATCTTTTGTAATGATTTTTTGTTTTGGAATTGGCATCGTGATCGTTCGCATGTCGACTTTTCTGACTCGATCGATGAGGGGAATCATCCAGTTCAAGCCTGGCTCTTTGACTCCTACGACTTTACCAAATCGGAAGATGACACCTTTTTCATATTGTGAGACCGTGAAGAATCCACTGAGAATGAGCGCTACGATTACGATGATGTAGGGATACTGGGCGATGAATTCGAGCATGATCAATAGTAGTTATATAATGAGTAGTGGAAATATTTAGTCGGTATGTACACGCAGTGCGTTAAGGATGACGACAATGTCCACCGCCTCCTGAATGATGGCACCATAGAGAGGAGGGATGTAGCCGAAGGCGGCGATGATCATGAAAAAAACGCTCAGTCCCATGCCTGTAAATATGCTCTGTTTGGCGATTTTGAGGGTGCGCCGAGCGATAGCGAAGGCGTCACTTACTCGTTCGATGTTATCTACCATGATGACGATATCCGCTACTTCTGAAGTTGCCGTGGAGCCAGTGGATCCCATGGCGATTCCTATGTCTGCTGCTGCTAATGCTGGCGCGTCGTTGATTCCATCTCCTACCATGACAACCGGTGATGACTCTTTGCGAAGTCGTTCGATATGTTTGAGTTTGTCATCAGGAAGGCATTCGGCAATCACTTCATGCACGCCTGCCTGTTCACCTATGTGGTTGGCTACCGCTTTTCGATCGCCTGTGAGCATAACAGTTCGTCGTATTCCGTGTCGATGAAGTGACTCAAAGAGTGTTTTTACCTCTGGACGTACGGTGTCTGCGAGATAAATTGTTCCGAGAAATTCTTTCTCGCTGGCCAGATATAACGCCATTTTTCCATGACTCTTAAGATTTATTTCATGCTCCTTCACGTCCTTTGGGATGTTTATGCCCTGTGATTCTATGAGCCCAAGTTTTCCTAAATAATATGTCGTATGGTCGAGTTTTCCTTTTGCTCCGCTTCCAATAATTTCCTCAAATTCCGTTGGGTAGGATAGTGCGATGTTGTTGGTTTTTGCGTACTGAATTAATGAACGTGCGATGACGTGTACGGAGACCTGGTCGAGCGATGCGGCAATTTGTATAATCTCCTCCGGTGTTCCTTTCTCTGCCTTTATTTCTGTGATATTAGGTACACCAAATGTGAGCGTTCCCGTCTTATCAAAAACAAATGTTTTTGTATTTCCAAGCGCTTCGAGTGCGCCGCCATTCTTGATGATGATACCTTTTTTGGCCGCCTTGCTCATGCCGGAAACGATAGCAATTGGTGTGGCGAGAATGAGCGGACAAGGAGTTGCCACGACGAGTACCGCCAAGAGGCGCATGCCCTCATGTGCCAATGCCCATGCGGTTCCAGAGAGTATGAGTGTGATAATGGTGAACCATCCACTATATCGATCTGCAAGACGAACCATCGGAGCCTTTGTTTTTTCTGCGCCCTCTACGAGACGAATGATTTGTTCGTACTGGCTGTCTTTACTTACGTGAATTGCTTTAATCTCAAGTACATTTCCTTTGTTGATGCTTCCGCTCATAACATGACTGTTTAATCCTTTCTCAACCGGGATTGATTCTCCGGTTAGCGCGGATTCATCCATAGGAGAGTTTCCTTCTGTTACGATTCCATCTACGGCGACTACCTCGCCTGGTTTTACGACGATGATATCTCCAATCCCTACCTCATCGACTGGTATACTTCGTAATTCGCCTTTTTCTTTTTTATGAGCTTTACGAGGAGCATTTGAAATTAGCGAGGTTAGCTCTTTTTTTGCACGAGAGAGAGCGAAATTTTCAAGAGCTCTTCCTCCCGAAAGCATGAGCACGATGAATATACCAGCGAGGTACTGATTCATTACATACGAGGTAATGATTGCCAAGAGAGCGATAATGTCAGCACCAAATTGGCCTTTTCGAATGGCTCCGATTATTTCAATGAATACCGGTATGGAACCTATGATAAGTAACACTCTAAAAATTTCCATAGCCAAGTCTTCCATTCCCTGAGTGCGCAGTATCACCCAAGCGATGATACTTATAAGAGACGCTATTCCAATAGCATATTCGACGGGAAATGAACGGAGAGATATTTTTTTCTTCATGGTCATACTATATATAGTTACGGACGTGGAAATTATCCTCTCTGTAATTTTATTGTCAAATAGCCATTCTTTGCTATGATGGGACTACTATGGTGGAACGAATTGCTGCTAATATGAAGGATATGATTCTGGGTGGCCAGGATGGACTGGTAAATGTTCTCGGCGTTATTTTGGGTATTGCCGCGGCCACGAGCGATATGCGTATTATCTTGGCGGGAGGCTTTGCGGCAACTTTTGCTGAGTCTATTTCTATGGCTGCAGTAGCCTATACCTCGACGATTGCCTCTGTTGATTATTATGAAAGCACGAAGAAGAATGAAGAGCGATCTATAGAGGAGAATCCCGAGATGGAAATCCAAAAGATTCGAGATGTGTATGCCGCAAGGGGATTCGAGGGTGATCTACTTGATCAAATAGTTACAAAGATTACTTCCGATAAAACTCGCTGGGTTGAGGTCATGATGCTTGAGGAGTTGCGACTTTCTCCTGCAACCAAGAATGGGGCCCTTTGGTCTGCGCTCATTGTCGGTTTGTCAGCTATGGTTGGATCGTTTGTTCCGCTTGTTCCATTTTTCTTCTTTAGTGTTAAAGCAGGCGTTATCGTCTCTCTTATTGTTTCAAGCCTTGCTCTTTTTGGCGCCGGGGCTTTCAAGGCAAAAATTACCGTTGGCTACTGGCTCAAGAGCGGTATTCAGATGTTAGTCATCGGTCTCGTATCTGCACTTCTTGGATATTATATTGGTTATCTGTTTTCATAATTTTCCTCTATGCATCGGTTTTTATTACGAGAAGGTGATGTGGTTGATGACAAGGTTTTTGTTATTATTTCAGAGGAGCTTCGCAATCAGTGGACGAAAGTTTTGCGCTTCCGAATTGGCGAAAAGGTGATCCTTTTCCGTGATGATGACAAGGAATATGTAGGTGAAATTACCTCGATTCTTCCGAAAATTATTCAGGGAAACGTTTTGAATGTATCCGAGCGCAAGACGGAACTTCCGGTGAATATTATTGTGGCACAGAGTATTTTGAAAAATCCCGAAAAGCTTGAGTGGATTTTGCAGAAGGGGACAGAGCTTGGTATGAGCGATTTTTACCCTCTTATTACGCATCGCACGGAGCGGCAATTTTTGCCGAAGTTTGAGCGCCTACAACGCATTTTAGTTGAAGCTACTGAGCAGTGCGGTCGATGCAAGGTTCCGGTACTCCATGAGCCGATGAAATTTGAAGCTTTCCTGAAAACTAAAGTTACAAAAGATAGTCTCGTCCTTATTCCTCATACTATGGGAGGCAAGAAGATGAATGAGTTAAAGTTGATTGATGAAAAATCAATTGTTGTGTGTATTGGACCCGAGGGGGGATTTGATGAAAAGGAGGTTGAGGATGTTACGAAAGTTGGGGGTATATCTGTTACGTTAGGAAAGCGAGTGTTGCGCTCTGAGACCGCCGCTATAGCTGCTGTCGCCATGTTGGCTGCACATATTGAGGTATGATTCGTTGGACATCAATTCACTTAAGGAGCTTTATTTCTAGTTGCATTTATCTCTCAAAACCTTTTTACTATTCGTGGTCAGATTTTGTGGGGACGTAGCTCAGTTGGCTAGAGCATCGTCATGGCATGACGGGGGTCGTGGGTTCAAGTCCCATCGTCTCCACCAGAATTTTTCCAGAAGAAAAGAGTGATCCTGTTTTTTGGATCCATTACCAGTTTGGGGCTATAGCTCAGTTGGTAGAGCGTTCGGTTCGCAATCGAAAGGTCGAGAGTTCGAATCTCTTTAGCTCCACCAAGTATATTCTTCCTATGTATATAGAGAGTGTACTTACTCCTTTAATAATCTCAGCTCATCGATATTGATGGTATTTTTCACGGTGTCATAATATTCAACCTTGAACTGATCCCCGATGATTTCGATGACTTTTGCGTTATATAAGGGTTCGCCTTTCCATTGCGCGATAATATTTGTTCCAACTTTTATATCATCCTTTGATGGTACGACATCTTTAATGATACTTTCGCTCGTAAGACACTGCTGAGCCCCTCTATCATAGGTAACGTTATATCCCCCTGAACATGTTCCATCGATCTTTCCACTGTACCAGATGTTTTTTTCTCTCTGGGCAAAAACTCTCGTCCCGCCGGGAAGTCCAACAAAACGACTCATACCTCCTATAATAATGATAAGCCCGATAATACCTACTAAGGATCTTTTGGCCCATTTCTTATAATGCATCGAATTTTTCATGAGTAGAGGTGAGTTATAGAGAGCTGAAGTAGATGAACTTCTTCGTTATTATAGTGGGTAGCTACTTCCAAGTCTAATTCTCGTTTGACTTACGGACGCTTTTTCTATAGCTTATTGCTTGCTTGGAAGCTGGTCTTTCTTCAGTAAAGACCTTCACAAGATATGGGTGATTAGCTCAGGTGGTTAGAGCGCAGTCCTGATAAGACTGAGGTCCGTGGTTCAAGTCCACGATCACCCACCATGATAGTATGAATAAACTCCTTTCCCTCCTCCTCGGTCTTCCCACTGCCATACTTCTCATCAAGTATCGTCGCAATGTGGGGGATTTTATCGGTCCGGTCGATTTTGCTGAAAAGTACCTTGGAAGCGGGGGAACCTACTCTTTGGTCATTATCATAGCTTTCGCCGTCTTTGTTCTCTCCCTTATGTACGCCTTCGGGACCTTTCAGGAAATTTTTGGTGGACTCGCTACGCCATTTACCGGCGGCTGAAGGGCCGTTTTCTAGCTTTAGCTAGCCCAATCTAGATTTATGAATGTTTTCTGAAAATTCTCTTGACGCCCTAGCTTCCCATCAGTAGTATACACCAGCACGTGACCCTAACTTCACGCATTGAAATTTTCTCTCCTTTCCTTGGCTTATAGGCCAACGCACAATCTTTTGTTCATACACCCTTCCGCTTAGATTCGGACACACAGGGATTATGGATAGGAGAGTGTGCGGAGACGCACACTTTTTTTGTCCCTTGAAAATTCGGATGATTAAAATGCAATCATGCAAATCAGTAAAATGTAATGCAATGAATGCAATTTCACAAATATATATACTATTAAACCTGGTATATATATGGATAAAACATACAATAGTATACACTCATGTGTATGCGGTGATCTTTCTTTAGGAGGTAATTACCTTTGGTAATTGCTTGTTAGAGAGAAAAGATTTTAGAAAGTTACTTAAAAGCAAAGAATGGATGCCCTGACACCAAATTTCGATGAAGGACGCGACTAGCTGCGATAAGCTTCGGTGAGCCGCTTGTAGGCATTGACCCGGAGATTTCCGAATGGGGAAACCCCTCTCAAGTTATGTTGAGAGATCCTCTAACTCAGTTAGAGGAGGAGCACTCAGAGAATTGAAACATCTTAGTACCTGAGGAAAAGAAATCATATGAGATTCCCCTAGTAGTGGCGAGCGAAAGGGGATCAGCCCAAACCTGTTCATTTCGATGGATAGGGGTTGTAGGACTTCAACGTGGAATATATTCGTTTAGTAGAACGTTCTGGAAAGGACGACCATAGAGGGTTACAGTCCCGTAAACGAAAAATGAGTATTACCTAGAAGTATCCTGAGTAGGATCGGACACGTGTAATCCGGTTTGAATCTGGGGGGACCACCCTCCAAGGCTAAACATATTTGGTGATCGATAGCGGATAGTACCGTGAGGGAATGGTGAAAAGAACCCCTGTGAGGGGAGTGAAATAGATCCTGAAATTCTTTGCTGTCATGGACTTGGAGCCACATTTATGTGGTGACAGGGTGCTTTTTGTAGAACGAACCAACGAGTTAGCGGTATGGTGCAAGGTTAAGGGAGTTTTACCCGGAGCCGTAGTGAAAGCGAGGACGAATAGTCCGATTAGTACCATGCCCTAGACCCGAAGCCGGATGAGCTACTTATGGCCAGGTTGAAGGGTAACGAAAGTTACTTGGAGGACCGAACTCAAAAGTGTTGCAAGACTTTGGGATGAGCTGTGAGTAGGAGAGAAATTCTTATCGAATTCGGCGATAGCTGGTTCTCCTCGATATAGCTTTAGGGCTAGCCTTATTTTCGAAATAGAGAGGGGTAGAGCACTGTTTCAGCTAGGGAGCGAAATAAGCTTACCAAACTGATGCAAACTTCGAATACTCTCTGTGAATTAATAGGAGTCAGACGGTGACAGCGAAGTGCCATCGTCGTGAGGGAAACAGCCCAGACCGTCATCTAAGGTCCCTAATAAACGTTTAGTGGGAAAGGATGTGTAGTCGCATAGACAACCAGGATGTTGGCTTAGAAGCAGCCATCATTTAAAGAAAGCGTAATAGCTCACTGGTCAATGCGATTATGCGCCTAAAATATAACGGGGCTCAAACGTTTAACCGAAGTTGCGGATTTATATCAGTTTCGACTGATTTAAGTGGTAGAGGAGCGTTCTCGTCAGCAGTGAAGGTGAGTCGTGAGGCTTGCTGGAGCGACGAGAAGTGAGAATGTTGGTATAAGTAACCAAAGGGATGTGAAAATCATCCCCACCGTATGCCCAAGGTTTCCCAAGCCACGGTTATCGTCTTGGGGTTAGTCGGTCCTAAGGTGAGGCTGAAAAGCGTAGCCGATGGATAACAGGTTAATATTCCTGTACAATTTTATTTTCGCCAGAGCAAGACTGGATAACTTTAGCAATCTGATTTTTCGACTTCGGTTGAAAAGGAGGAGAACTTTCGTTGAAGGTGGCGCTAACTCAGGGGGGACGCGGAAGGTTAATGAGATCGTGTTAAGAATTCACGTGTAAGTAGTAAGTCTATGTTCTAGTAGGTAAATCCGCTAGAATTCGCGAGCTACGATGCCGAATGGTTGGACGCAAGTCTGATCGAGTCTCAGATATCATCTGTCAAGAAAATCCTCGGTAGTGAGAAAATAAAGTTACCGTACCGCAATCCAACTCCGGTGGGCGAGTAGAGTATACTAAGGTGGACGGGATAACTTTCGTTAAGGAACTCGGCAAAACAGCAGGTGTAACTTCGGGATAAACCTTGCCCCACGCAAGTGGGGCCGCAGCTAACGATTCCAGGCAACTGTTTACCAAAAACACAGGTCTCTGCAAACCCGTAAGGGTAAGTATAGGGGCTGACGCTTGGCCAGTGCCAGAAGGTCACGAGGAGGAGTTAACGCTCCGAATCTAAGCCCTGGTGAACGCCGGCCGTAACTATAACGGTCCTAAGGTAGCGAAATTCCTTGTCAGGTAAGTTCTGACCCGCACGAATAGCGTAATGGTTCTGGAAACTGTCTCGACGAAAGTCCCGGTGAAATTGCAAAATCGGTAAAAATGCCGATTCATTGTGGTAGGGCGAAAAGACCCCGTGCAGCTTTACTACAGCTTGGCATTGATTTGAGGTATAGTTTGCGCAGGATAGGTGGGAGACTTTGATGGCTTGCTTTTGGGCAGGTCGGAGTCAACGTTGAGATACCACCCTCACTATATTTTGACTCTAACCCTTATCGTCTTAATCGACGGAGGGGACAGTGTTTGGCAGGTAGTTTATCTGGGGCGGATGCCTCCTAAAGAGTAACGGAGGCGTACAAAGGTTGGCTAGGTTCGGATGGAAACCGAACTCGTCGTATAAGCGCACAAGCCAGCTTAACTGTAAGGCATACAAGCCGAACAGATACGAAAGTAGGTGCTAGTGATCCGGTAGTTCCACGTGGGTGGACTATCGCTCAACGGATAAAAGTTACGCCGGGGATAACAGGCTAGTCAGGTCCAAGAGTTCACATCGACGACCTGGTTCGGCACCTCGATGTCGGCTCGTCGCATCCTGGGGGTGAAGAAGCTCCCAAGGGTTTGGCTGTTCGCCAATTAAAGCGGTACGCGAGCTGGGTTCAGAACGTCGTGAGACAGTTCGGCCTCTACCCTCCACAATCGTTATGGAGATTTGCGGGATTTTGCCCCTAGTACGAGAGGACCGGGGTGAACGAACCTCCAGTATATCTGTTGTCGCATCAGCGGCATAGCAGAGTAGCTGTGTTCGGATCGGATAACCGCTGAAGGCATCTAAGCGGGAAACCATGCCCAAGATTAGATCTCCCAACAAGCCTCCTGGAAGACTACCAGGTAGATAGGTCACAGGTGTACGCTCCGTAAGGAGTTCAGCCGAGTGATACTAACAGGCGATTGCACTTTTTAATATATTCTTTTCTCTTATTAACAAGCAATTATTAGAGGTAATTCAAAATTACCAATCATAGTTGTTTCGCACACATATGAGCGTAGAACAAGAATTTCAGTTTTAAACTGTCTTGTTTGTCCAAGTAAAATTGACATTCATTGACTTCTATTACTGATCCATATACGTTTTAATCATCCGAATTTCGAGGGGACAACAAATTGTTCCTTTTACAATAAGCGTCACCGTCTTGGTAACTCTAGAGAGTGGGGTACACCTGTTCCCATCCCGAACACAGCAGTTAAGCCGCTCTTCGCCGATGATACTCACGCACAGTCGTTGGGAAAGTAGGGCGTTACCAAGACAATGATTCTTATGTAGAAGAATAGAAATAAGGACTTTCGAAAGAAGGTTCTTTTTTTTATGTGCGCGACGACGGGGGGGGGGAGTCAGGTTTCTCTTCGTCGCCTGGATATTGGTAGTTAATACATTGTCCGAATTTACAGCAAAAAGACAGCATAATGGATACAGGTGCTAGGAGACCATGGCCTTGCTCTTTGAAATAAATCTGTGCCCGGGCACAAAGCTGAATTGATTTGACTAAAATGCTGTTTTTGTCTTGGCTTGTGGACGTCCAGAGATTTTAGCTTTGAAAATATAGAAAGAACTTTCTAAGAGGAGGTTCCTTTTTTATATTTATTTTCCCTCCCACCGATCAAGGGCTTTTTCGATTTCGTCTTCCGGAGTACCCATTCTGCGGAGCGTGTGTCCCAGTAATGTTCTTTGTTCGGCTATTTTGGAGGGAATCTCCCAGTCCGGTTTTGGTTTTTCTTCGCCCGGCGCATAGGCGTATTTAGTTCTTATGGCTTCGCCCAGCTCAGGTCCTTTCTTTTTGGCATCTATTTCTGCCTGAATGGCATCAAGTACTTGCTGTATGTGTTTTATATTTACCTTTTGGAGGGCAATTGCACCCGCTTTTTTGGACTGCGCCTGTGGCTCATAATTGGTATCGTTTAGTATTCCGGCCGGATCTCCTGAATTACTTGAAAGGAGAAATACAGGAATTCCTTTTTGTGTCACTTCTTGAATGGCTCCATTTAAAGTCTCGGGTGTGGTGCCGGTTGCATAGGTGACGAGCACCATAGCTTTTATCTCTTTCATGGAGGCTAGAGCAGTGAGGCTTTCCGGATTCATCCCCGGAGTAACCATGACGATAGATATATCTTGTTCCCTCTGTTTGTTTATGTTGATTTCGCTCATGTGCAAATAGAATGAAATTTCTACTCCTCCATTTTGTACTCCTTCGCGTCTTTCAGCTTTTCGTTGCGGCCGACGACTGGGTTGTAGGTTGCATAGAAGAGCTCGACGAGTTCTTGAGTGTTGAGTTGGTGGACTTTGAGGCCGAGGTTTTCGAGGCCGGCCTGAATAGTGTTAACACGCTGAGATAAGCCTTTTCGGAGATTTTCGAATTCTTCTCGCTGCTGTTTGACCTGTCCATACATGTCTTTGCCGCGGAAAAGATCCATGAACTTTATGTTAAAAAGCGAATCGAGAATACCACCGCTTTTGGCTCGTGGGGGATCGAAGGGGATTATTACCAAGAAGTCCTTTTCCATAATATCGGCGTACTCGACGAGTTTGCCTACGAAGTCGATATACTCGTTCGTTTGTTTCTGAAGGAGGGGATTTGACTGTTCCTTGAGCTTCCCTTGTAGGTTCTCGATGTATTTATCGATGTCCATCTTGCGTGAGCGGACGACGATTTGGATAGGAAATTCCAGTGAGTTTAGGAACGCCTGATATCCAAAAGTAAGTGCATTTTGCTCCTCATCTGATTTGAGGTTGAAGTTGAGACTTGTTGTTCGAAGAATGGCACGTATGCCGCCATTTTTGAGAATGACCGTGTCGTCATGCATTTCGCTGAACGGAAGAAATATCTGTGTGCCGACCGCAGGATTTTTCTTCCCTTTGCTGTCGACGACGGTGTTTTTTGTTGTTGTCTCTGCCATAATATTGATTGGTATGAAATGACTTTTTATAGTTTTTTTGCGATTCCTTTTGAGTCGAGAATACTTACGAGTGAGTCGAGTTTTTTGATGGTGTCTTCTTGTTTTTCTTTTTTCTGAGCCTGACTTTTTTCGGTAGAGGTAATTTTTGGCTGCTCAATTGATCTTACTGGGTCTCCGGATCCCTTGATCCACGATCGTTGTCTTGGAAGGAAGAGGTAGGCCATTCCGCTAATGAGATACTGTGTGAATGATAGCTCGTGTACTTTTACGAATGCAAAAGCGATGGTGAGTGCAGCGAAGAAGAGCGTTGGTAGAAACCATACTTGCCACGTGTAGGTTCTTGAGAGGAAGGTGTAAATTCCGTACGTAATACCACCTCCGATCGCCGTAATGATGAGTTGTCTCATGGTGAGCGGTCCTACGATGGTGTCTTCACGCTGTACGTCTTGTGGAATTTTGAACTGCATAGTTTTTGCTTTTTGTTTTATGCTTCGTTCAAGTATACCACAAAGCTGTGATTTCCTCAAGTACTTTGCTGCTCGTGGTATTATTTATGCTGCTGCCTTTGTGGCTTTGGATTTCCCGACTAGAGTTATGGCTTGCTTGGCGAGCTGGGGAAGATTTTTTCCATCATCGCTTATTTTGGCAATTTCTTTCGGAGTGATGCCCATTTTGAGAGCTTCAGCTTTGATTTCTTCCAGATTCTTGGCAAATAGTCCGGCACTCATTTTATTTGCCTTGAAGAGATAGTCTGCTGCATCGCCGGCGACTGGAATAACGCCGATGGCAAAGTCGGCAACCTGGAGGGCAATTATTTTCAAGTAGCTCATCGCGCCGAGATCTGCACGTTTAGCTTCCGCTAAGAGGTATAGACCAGAGAGAATAGAGGAGGCGGCGTCGCCCTCGACCGGTAAAAGCCCAACTATCACATCAAGTCCAAAGGTGTCGAGGGCTGTCGCAACCACATCAACTCTTTCTGCTGAACTTTTTGCTTTTTTTAACCTTTCCAGAACTTCCTGCTGTTCGGGTGTTCGCATCGTTGTTTCATTCTCCTCTAACGTACCTTCGATTTCGGAACCTTGTTGATCGAGTGTTGACATGTTTTTTTGTATTAATGAATACTTGTATTTTACAATAAAAACGCGTAAAAGTCAATTTATGCGCTATGTGTGTCGTGTATTGTTGGAGTTTGTTAATCCTTCTGCAGTATCGCCAGGAACGCCTCTTGTGGAACTTCGACTCGGCCCATCATTTTCATGCGTTTTTTGCCGGCTTTTTGTTTCTTGAGGAGCTTGTCCTTGCGGGTTCGATCACCTCCGTAGAGTTTTGAGGTGACATCTTTGCGCATGGCGGAGATGGTTTCGCGGGCGATGATCTTGCCTCCGATGGCTGCCTGGATGGCGATCTCGAACTGTGCCTTCGGAATGAGCTCTTTGAGCTT
Source organism: Candidatus Peregrinibacteria bacterium (assembly GCA_026395555.1). Taxonomy (GTDB): domain Bacteria; phylum Patescibacteriota; class Gracilibacteria; order UBA1369; family UBA12463; genus CALREA01. Next base: position 102,499 of record JAPLYO010000024.1, read on the forward strand.
CTTCGTCATAGACTGACCCATATGCTGGGCTTCTTTGCGATGGAGCATAATGGCGAGAGCATCAATTTTTTCACCGGCGACAATGATGTCCATTTTTACGAGATCTTCTTCTCGGTATTCGATAAATTCATAGTTCATAGATGCGTAGCCCGCTGTGGCACTTTTTAACTTATCATAGAAGTCGATTACGATGGATGCTAGCGGCATTTCCGCCGTAACGATTACGCGCACGTCGTCGATATATTGAATGTTTTTTTGAATACCGCGCTTATCCTGAACGAGCTGGAGAATGTTTCCGAGATACTCTTTTGGAGTGACGAGCTCGACTTTCATCCATGGCTCGAGAAGTCCATCGACCTGTGATGGATCGGGAAGGTCGGCGGGGTTTGAGATAATTTCCTCTTTATTATTTGAGTGGCGAACTTTGTAGGAAACACTTGGGGCTGTGACGACAAGGTTCAGATCATATTCGCGTTCGAGACGCTCCTGAACGATGTCGAGATGGAGGAGACCGAGGAATCCGCAACGGAATCCGTTTCCAAGTGCTCCTGACTGTTCGGGTTCGTAGACGAGCGATGAATCATTTAATTTTAATTTTTCTAGCGCTTCGCGAAGTAGTGGAAAATCATCTCCATCGACACAAAAAATACTGGCAAAAACAAATGGTTTTACGATCTTGTATCCAGGTAGAGGAGTTGCCTGTTCCGGCAACATTCTCTTGGATCCTTTTGCCCATACGGTGTCACCAACACGCGCCTCGCTTACTTCTTTTACTCCCGTAATAATATATCCAATCTCTCCGGCGGATATTTTGTCTACAGGTCTATATTTTGGCTTGAAATAGCCAACTTCAAGGATATTAACTTCTAAGTTATTATGGAGAAAATATACTTTGTCATCACGCTTCGCCTCTCCTGACATGACACGGACATAGGTGACAATTCCCTTGTAGGTATCGTAAAGTGAGTCAAAAATTAACGCCTTAAATTCGTCGCCTTCTTCTGTCTGTGGCGGTGGCGGAATTCGCTCGATAATCGCATTAAGAAGTTGTTCAACATTTGTTCCGTTTTTTGCCGAAATGGCGATCACTTCTTCGCCTGGAATTCCGATCGTATTTTCAATTTCGCGGATAACCTTTTCAGGGTCGGATGCCGGGAGGTCAATTTTGTTGAGAACCGGAATCATAGTGAGATTGTGATCGATGGCGAGGTAGCAGTTGCTCAAGGTTTGTGCCTGAATGCCCTGTGTCGCGTCTACAACAAGAATAGCGCCCTCACAGGCGGCGATGCTTCGCGAAACCTCGTAGGCGAAGTCCACGTGACCCGGAGTATCGATGAGATTGAGAATGAACCGCTGACCCTGATATTCAGCTTTATCGCCAGTATAGGTCCACTCCATGCGAACCGGCGCCAGCTTTATCGTGATGCCGCGCTCTTGCTCTAACTCCATGGAGTCGAGCATCTGGCCGTGCTTCATGTCCCTATGTTCAATCGTCTTCGTAAGCTCAAGGAAACGATCGGCCAAAGTCGATTTTCCGTGATCTATATGCGCTATAATGCAGAAATTTCTGAGATATTTTGCTTCCATGCGTAGGGATTGTACCAAGCATTCTGCTTTGCGAAAAGCCGAAAATCGTGATATAATTGCAAGAACATAAAAATAAAACACCTGATTGATGGAGCTTCCTCCTTTTCTGAAAAAAATATTGCTCACTATAGTCTATAGCCTCGCGATGGGAATGCTTGGTATGTATTTATTTTTTCCGAATCAATTTGCTACTGTTCGCGATTCCCTTAAGGGGTCTTTTTTCTCTTATGCTCCGGGAGTCAATCAGGACACTAAGGACACTATAAAAAAACTTACGATTGGTTTGGTTCAGGATCCTGGAAATATTGAACCTACAAGCTTAGACTCTTCCGTGCGAACTTTGGCATTGCAGGTGTATGAGCCATTGGTACGCACCGATCGCTTTCTCGCCATTCAGCCATCTCTAGCTCGATCATGGGGAAGAATTTCTCCGAATGTTTGGAGTTTTCAGTTGCGTGAGAATGTTCTTTTCCACAATAATAAATCTCTGACTGTAGAAGATGTTGCGGCAAGTATCCGTAGGGCAAGTACCTATGGGTCTTCGGACTTAGTTGGTTTATTGAGCGGTATTGATGTTGTTTTGACTCCGGCAAATACGACTGCATTTGAAATTCATACGAAAGATCCAGATCCTCTTCTTCTTCAGAAACTTTCTACTGTTTTGATTATACCTCGCGAAAACGAAATGAAGTCAGTTTTTGCGCCAGTCGGGACGGGTCCTTATCGATTTGCTGGTGCGAAAAAGGGAGAGTCATATTCATTCTCGGCTTTTGATGGATACTGGGGAAGTGCTCCGACGTATCATGATGTGACCTTTGCTTTTTATCCCGACAAGGAGGCGCGCGTCCGTGCTATTCAGTCAGGAGATGTTGATATTCTTTCGAATGTTCCTCCTGAAAACGTATCACCCCTTCAGTCTGCGGGTATGCGCATCGACGTCTTACCTAGTCTTGAGGTTAACTTTCTTACGTTCAACGTTCATGGAGCTTTTAAATCGACGGCACTGCGAGAAGCTGTTTCTTCGGCCATTGACCGTTCTGTTTTTGAAAAATTTGCCAGTGGATATGCAACTACTGTACATCAATTTGTAAGTAGTGGCGTGTTTGGATATAACCCTACCATCCCTTCGGGCAAATACGATCTTGTTCACGCACAATCTATCGTGAAGCAGTTTTCAGAATTTGATCTTATCCCGATTAAACTTTCTTTCGTTCAGGGTCTCGAGACGGCGGGTGCCTATATTTCTCAGCAACTTCGTGCTGCTGGATTTGATCCGCAAGTAACCTATGTTTCATGGGATGATTTCCGCGCAAATATACTGAATAACAGCAGTGATATTTATTTCTTCGGATGGAAATCTGACCTCGGTAATGCGAGTGATTTCTATCTCAATGCGGTCCACTCGAGTGACTCGGTTTTGGGCTTAGGACAGTACAATGCTGGTCAGTATACCAATGGAAAGGTCGACAGACTTATTCAGGAAAGTGCCCATATATTTGATGATGCAAAACGCCTCAGTATGTACCAGGATATTATGAAAATTATCACGAAGGATGATGTCTATGGTGTTCCTTTATTTGAATCGCAGGTTCTCTATGCATCCAATGAAAAAGTTGTTTTTCATCCAAGAATTGATGGATATATCGTAGCCAGTGACATTCACTAATTATGCTTTCTCTTCGACAAAAACTTATTATCGGACTTACGCTCCTCGTCGTTCTCATCCTGGGTACGGCGGCGGTACTCTTTGTGCGAGAAAAACAAAACGGTCTTATTAGTGACTCGTATGTTTCAACTTCCAACTACGTTGAGTTTACGGCCGATACCATCGCCAAAGATTACGATCTTTATTGGCTCCAGAAGGGGTTTGTATTCTTCAATAGAGAGATATCATCATTGCTGTCTAAGTCCGATGTTGTTACGGCATTTAAGATTTATTCCTATGGCGGAGAGCTTCTCTATGACTCACGTGTTGAGATAGAGAAGCCTTATTCCGGGGCAAAGCGTGTTACGAATGATACAGCTCTTTTGTCACAAATTCACTCTAAGCTTACCTCGGTTCAGGATGAAGGTGCTCAGATTTTTTTCATAAAGAAAAATACAGACGGTTCGGTTTCCTATGTTGATGCTGCCGAAAAACAATCTCTTACTTTTGATCCGACGGTTCGATTGAGAAATTTTGTCACATCGGCCAAGGACCAGTATGCTATCGTGTATGAGCTTAATTATGACGCATTTAGCCAGAGGTTGATCGATATTCGTGATCGTATGATTGCTTTAGCTGCCTTTGGTATTCTTATTGGTGTGCTTTTTTCTATTTTCTTTTCTTCGCAGATTATCGGTTCGATTCGCAAATTGGTAGATGCAGCTGCAGTTTTGTCGAAGGGGGATTATAGCGGACGTGTTACTATCACGACCGGCGATGAGCTGGAGGTCCTCGGCAAGGCATTCAATACTATGGCGGAAGAGATTGATAAGAATACTCGATTAGCTCTTTATAAGGAACGTGTAACGAAAGAGCTTGAGCTGGCTGCGAAAATTCAGACCGAGATTCTTCCGAAGAAGTTACCCGTTCTTCCTAGTTTGGATATTTCCGCCGGTATTATTCCTGCAGAAGAGGTTGGTGGTGATTGTTATGACTTCCTCGAAGTTTCGGAGCGTCGTATGATTTTTTATCTCGGTGATGCGACGGGACATGGTGTTCCCGCCGGTATTATGGTTTCGGTAGCTAATGCCTTGTTCTACTATCTGTCTCATCGACAGGAGTTGATGCAGATTATGATTGAGGCCAATAGCGTCATCAAGGCGAAGACCGCCAATAATATGTTTATGACGCTTGGATGTTTGGAGTGGAATGATGATAAGAAGATATTGCGTTATGTGAATGCGGGACATGAGCCTTTATTGATCTACCACGCGAAAGATAAAAAGGCCGAAGAGGTTCGCGGAGGAGGTATGGCGCTCGGTATGCTCGCCGATAATTCTAAAGTTTTGAAAGAGATTACTCTGACGTTTGAGGTAGGTGACACATTAGTGATGTACAGTGATGGACTTCCGGAATGTTGGAAGAATGAAAAAGAAAGTTTTGGCATGGAGCGATTAACCGCCCTCGTGTCACAATATGGAAATCTTCCATCAGCGCTTGCTATACGTAATGCTATTTTGAGCGAAATTAAACAGTACGCCGGTGATTATAAGCAGATGGATGATATGACGATCATTGTAGTAAAACGTAAAATGTAATTTTTCTTTATGGCTCTTGATCATTATTTTTCAGAAAAGGATCCGCAAGTACTCGAGGCGGTCGAGAAGCAGTATTTGTACGGACGTACGAAGGATGTTCTTCAGAATATAGAAAAAGATATCCTCACTATTGTTAAGGAGGTTATGCGGGCTCATCGTTTGGAAATAGAATATCCGGACCATGTATCTACTCTGCAGCTGATTGCCGTAGCTCTTACGGGCTTAAGAGAAAGGCCATTTTCCGAGGATGAAATGAAATTACTCAATGTTTTTAAGCGTAAAATTAGTGCCGCAATGAATCAGCTTTTGGATGTATTTGAGGCGCATGAATCGCCATATGGAAGAGCGGCGTCGGGATTACATAACGCTCTTTATTCACTCAATCCTCCCGACTTAAAAGAGCATGATTTTTCAACAGACGAACATAAAATATCCATGAAGGTAATTGAGGGTGTATTGGGTGCGATGGATGCCGTAGATAGCACTGTAGGTACTGTTGCGTCGAAATTCAAACGCAAACGAGATGACAATACTCGTGATTCTCAGTAGCTCCCAGACAACGCTTACTTAATTCCCGGTACGGGGAATTTAGCACACATATCTTTTACCTCCATCCTAAGAGACTCTAATTTTGTCGTATCTTGCCAGTTGGTTACGGCGTCGTTGATGACTCGGGCGAGCCATTTCATCTCGGCCTCTTTCATGCCGCGAGTGGTGATAGCAGGAGTTCCAAGGCGAATACCGGATGGGTCCATCGGTGATCTCTTATCGAATGGAACGGTGTTTTTGTTGACGGTAATTCCGGCGAGATCGAGAGCCTCCTGAGCCTGCTTGCCTGTGACATTTTTATTCGTCATGTCGATAAGCATGAGGTGATTGTCGGTTCCTCCGGTCATAATATCGAATCCAAATGTCATAAGTTCAGCTGCAAGTGTTTGAGCATTGAGAATGGTTTGCTTGGAGTATTCTTTGAATGCTGGGTCGAGTGCCTCCTTGAAGGCAATAGCCTTGGCGGCGATCATGTTCTCGTGTGGGCCGCCCTGAAGGCCAGGGAAGACGGCACGATCGATGGCTTTTGCATATTTTTCTTTGCACATAATCATGGCGCCTCGTGGACCTCGAAGTGTTTTATGGGTAGTTGTTGTGACGACATCACAGTAGGGGACGGGATTTTCCAGAACGCCACCGGCGATAAGTCCGGCGATATGAGCTATGTCTGCCATTAAAATTGCTCCTACCTCATCGGCAATTTCTCGGAACTTCTTCCACTCAAGTGATCGAGAGTAGGCTGAGAATCCTGCAATAATGAGTTTTGGTTTGTGCTCGACGGCGAGTGCTCGGACCTTGTCCATGTCGATTTTTTTCGTCACTTCATCTACCTCATAGGCGACGACCTTGTATGATTTTCCGGAAAAACTGATAGGAAGACCGTGCGTGATATGTCCTCCGTGATCAAGCTTGAGTCCCATGATGGTATCTCCGAAGTTCAATAATGCGAAATAGACGGCCGTGTTTGCCGGTGATCCGGAATATGGCTGGACATTAATATGCTCTGCTCCAAATAACTGTTTAGCCCTATCGATAGCTAAATTCTCCACTACGTCGACGTACTCTTGTCCGCCGTAGTAACGCTTGCCCGGATATCCCTCTGAATACTTGTTTGTGAAAATTGATCCCATAGCTTCCAAGACCGGTTCTGATACGTAATTTTCCGAAGGAATGAGTTCTAGTCCTTCCGACTGTCTCCTCTCTTCATTATGAAGGGCGCCGTACACTTCCGGATCAAAGAGCTGCATCTGGGGATGTTGCGTAGACATAGGGGGGAAGGGGTTTAAGAAGTATGATACGTTTTTCTTTCGGTAATGATCGTGTCGACCGGAGCATCGTGCTCGTGCCGTGGTACAGCATGCAGGATTTGAAAGTCGTATGCAAGAGCTATCACCGGACAGTTGAGTTTCTTGAGCAGTCGGTCATAATACCCATGTCCGAAGCCAATTCGGTTACCTTTTTTGTCAAAAGCTATCCCTGGAATAATGGCAAGATCGATTTCTTTCGGATCAATTGTTTCGCAGGATGGTAATGGTTCGGGAATGTGAAGTGAGTTTGGTTTGGTGTCGACTCGTGAGGTTACGGTAAAAAGCTTCATTCCTTTTGACTTGAGGGTTTTTGGTAACACGATCGTTTTGACGTTTCCCCACTCCTCAATGATAAGCCAGGTATTTACCTCTTTTTCATGAGGAATTGGTGCATAGAGAAGGATTTTTTTACTACGGCGAAAGACCTCCATTTTTGTAAGTTTGGCGCATATCAAGCGATCTTTTTCGCTTTTTGTACCGTTGCCGTGAAACTTTCTACGCAGTCTCACTGCTAGCCTGATGGCTTTTTTTATCATAGCGTTGTAATTTAATCATAATTTTTTCTTTTTGTCAGCTTGAAAAATGTAACCAATGCGATACCATCTCCGTACCTATGTGTACGTAATTTTATTTTATAATTTTTCTCTTTATGCAGCTTGATAACGCATCAAAGAAACTTCTTTCTTATGTTCTCGTCGTCGGCTTACTCTCCGGATTTGTCGGTGGAATGATGGGGCGTAGTTTTGTAAAAAATAGTGAGGCACAGCCTTTGAAAAATATCACCGAAGATAAGAAGTATATCGAGGAGTCGGACTATATTAGCGCCATTCAAAAGGTGAGTCCGGCGGTTGTCTCTATTATTGAGTCAAAAAATCTCCAGACGTATTATCAGCAGCCTATGATGTTTTTCCAGGGAGATCCTTTCTTTAACCAGTTCTTTGGGCAGCAGCAGGCGCCTCAGCAGCAGATGCAGCAAAAGCAAGGGTCTACGAAAAAACAGAAGGTCGGGGGAGGAAGTGGATTCATTGTTACGAGCGATGGCTTAGTGGTTACGAATAGGCATGTGGTTCAGGACCCGGAGGCTGATTATACCGTCGTATTGAGTGATGGTCGCGAGTACAAGGCACAGGTATTGAGCAAAGATACTCTTAATGATCTCGCCGTCATCAAGATTCTCCCTAAAGATGATTCGGGTAGTGCGAAGATTAGTTCATTGCCTGTCGTGGAGTTCGGCGACTCGGATAGCCTGAAGGTGGGTCAGAGAGTTTTGGCTATTGGTAACGCACTAGGTGAGTACCAGAATACGGTTACAGCAGGAATTATTAGTGCGCAGGGAAGGAAAATTACGGCGAATGATGGAAGCGGCTCAGCAGAGACGCTTACGGGTTTACTTCAGACGGATGCTGCGATTAATCCCGGAAATAGCGGTGGCCCACTGGTGAATATGCAAGGTCAGGTTATTGGTGTGAATGTGGCTATAGCCGCGAGTGCGAATAATATAGGCTTTGCCATCCCATTCAATGATGTGAGTCCGGTTATTACAAGTGTTCAGAAGACGGGAAAGATCGTTCGACCTTACGCAGGCGTTCGCTATCAGATGCTCACCGAGGAGCGTGCGAAGGAGCTTGAGTTAACGGGTGTCACTTACGGCGCTCTTCTGCTTGGAAATGATGAAACTGGTGAGTTCGCCGTGATTCCTGGGGGTCCAGGGGACAAGGCTGGACTCAAAAAAGGGGATGTGATTCTCGAAATTGATGGTAAGAAGTTGGATCAGAACTATCCTCTTCAACAGTTTATTCGCAACAAGAAGCCTGGAGATTCGATCAATCTGAAGGTTTGGACGAGTGGAAAGACCGTTGAAAAGATGCTTGTCCTTTCCGAGGCGCCCGATTCGAAGTAAGTGTATTTATTAGCTTTGATTAGCTTTTAAAAAAATCCCTTTGAAATCTGCGAGAAGTGTATTACTCTATGCACGCGGTCTGACCTAGATTATTATTTTCAAGGTCTCAGACCGCTATTTGTGCCGAGGTGGCGAAATGGCAGACGCACTACCTTGAGGTGGTAGCGGGAGCAATCCTGTAAGGGTTCAAGTCCCTTCCTCGGCACCATAGACGCGCAGCAGCGCGTCAGATCCCGTTCCCGATTTCCCGATTTTGACAGCACGGACGATTAGCTCAGTTGGTAGAGCATCTCGTTTACACCGAGAGGGTCATAGGTTCGAGTCCTATATCGTCCACCAGTAGATCTACAGTAGACATATTTTGTATCCAATACTTACTATGGCACTCTCCAGCTCTCCCGAAAATTCACGAAATGATGTACCTCCGGCAGCTCCATTTAAGCATATGGTGCACGAAAGTATTCGTGGTTTTAAGTTGGTTGCGAGTGAGGGCGTTCCTGGTATGCGACCAGCATCTCAGCAGCCTCATGTTTCCCAAGCGCAAGAGTCTCAGGGCGAAAATCCTGAAGTCAGTGTTCCGAATTCGGTTTCTCCCGCTATTGTGAATCCTGCTGATGAGGTTCGTGCGAAGTTGGGACGCGCTCTTCGTCGTTAGCTTTTTCTTTTGCCTGCTGAAGCATCTCAAGCGTTCGCGCTCCTGCGATGACTCCTTTTGCTATTATTTTTTCAATGGATGCCGTTTCGCTTGTGAGACCACGGTTTCTCATGAATGTATTTATGCGTATTATTTGTGTCATCATTAATTTAAAGAAGTCTTGGTAACATGCATCAAGTTCGGGGAAATATTCGATTTTGTCTATCAGCATCGTTAAATGATCGAATACTCTTTCGATACACTCGATAATGTGGAGGTGTCGAAATATGACGCGAGTGACGTTTTTTCCTGGCATACACGCTCCTTTTTCTAGTTCGCTAATCGATTCGTTTAGATAGGATTGTGCTCGCAACGTCTTTTTCATGAGTATTTGAAGAATCTTGAAACTGCCACTGATATTTCCGATTCCATTCAGGACAAGTCCGATATGATTGAGCATATGGCTACTATCGGGATACCGCTCGATAATCATATTCCCCGATGCCTTCACCCCTTCACTACCATCATAGTAGTCGTTGATGAGCCTACTATCGAGAAAGTTCATCGGCATACGATCGCTATTTTCCTGATTTCCGGCTATTTTTCCCCATGTTGCGATGAGGCTTCTGTGAGTTTTCTCGTCTTTTGTTTTGGAATAAAGGGTTACATATTGTAACGCCTGAAGCATTCCATCCTCTGCTGACATCACGATACCGTGCGGGGAGTTGATGTCCATATAGGCCGTTCTTGCATCAGCGGCTTCTACCCGGAACTGCTTACGTTTTCCGTTTATCACTTCTTCAAAATGAGCATCGATTTTTGGGTCTGTGTAGTAATCATTGGGCATGGGCGTATATGGCTTGCGAAGTGCCGGATCAAAAAAATGCCTTTTGCCTTTTGAGTCTATGATGATCATCGACATATGTCCTTCATCCAAAACCGGACTTTCTAATGTGCGTAACATCAGGACTTTTATACCTAACTCTTTCATCCAGTGGATCGATTGGAGGGCGGCACCAAGGCAGTCTCGTAGTTTTGTTTTGGCGATATCTTCTACACCTTTGTTAGCCTTCCACTCCCGCCGTGGAGCATCCGTAGCTTGCTGGTATCCCATAAACGCCGCGTAAATCGCATTGCAACAGTCGGCCTCATATGCGGCAATTTCATCGACATTTCCTGTTTTTCGCAGCTCTTCCATTTTGACTTTTCGGATATCAATTTGCAGAAAATCTTTTTGCAGTACTTCTTCTGTGGGCAGCGGGTAACCCATCTGTTCCGCTTCTTCGCTATCACTTCCAGAGGTAAAATATTTTAAACTTTCTTTCTGAGTTGACTGCCTAATGTCATTAAGTAGATGAAGACCGTTTTCGAGATAGCTATGAAGAAGTAATTCAAGCGGTGCATATTGTAGGCCGGTCATAGCCACGAACATTCTGGCTTGTTTTTCTTTTTCTGATAGTTTGGTAATTTCATGGGGCTCCAAATCTTCATAATGCTCACTCAGGATATGGCTAAGCCATGTGCTTGCACGGCTTTCCTGTTCGTCGGGTTGTTCGGCGTATGCTTCATCTTCTGGATTGATCTCAAGTAGGGCTTCAATTCGTTGTCGAAAACTGCCTATGCCTTCAATAATTTCATCCGAAAGGTGAAGTATATTTTGCCTTCGTGATTCGATAGAGCGTAAATTTTTGATAAGATGAATAGTTCCATCTCTATGAGCTATGCCCGGGTCCATTTGTATGGCAATTCCTAGGACTTCTTCATGGGCACCATTTCTAGGAATGGGGGCATTTTTTGCACCAGCAACCTGCCTGGCATAAAATTTTACCCAGCTTTGTTCAGCTTTTGTGATTGTGATCGGTTCATGAAGGTTTCCCGGAGTGTTCATAGGGAGTGTATCTTACGTATGTTTTCCGCATAGTCAAGCCATTTGGCCTAGTGGGCTATATCCTTACATCCACCCTTCCTTGATAGATTCCTCTATCCAGGATTTCTTCTAATACCCGAGGGGCCATAGCTTTTCGTAGTTGAGGATGACTGCCGGTGATCTTCATGAGACGTTTGACTTCCGTGGAGCTACTGTCCGTGATTCGAGGAAAGATAGTGGTTTGAATGTTTCCTCTGTGGATGGCTCCCTCTTTGTCGGAGCCGGCGACTCGCAGGAGCTGACGTTGGTATTCTTCGGTGAGGTCGTAGATGTATGGGTCTTCTTTTTCTGATCCCCAGGCGCAAATTCGTATTTTTTCCGCTAATTCTGGTTCGAAATGATCGAAGTTCATTAAGAGCCATCTTCGCCTGTCTTCGAGCGAGGCTTCGGGATTTTTTAATTCATTTCGTGAGTGAACGAGATATAAGATTTGATCATGAAGACTTCTCCTCAAGACCTCTTCATAGGTACGTACTCCAATCCTTACATGTCCGATATGAGACGGATCGCCGGTTAGAGTAATTATCGGAACAACTTTGTCGGTTGTCTGTAAATATCCTGGAAGGTCGTTGATAGTACGATCAGCGTAATTCATAGATGCGGATTTTATGTCTCAAGGATGGCTTTGTAAAGGCAAATTTTGTAGATTTTTTGATGAGCTTTGTGATCGTGGTATTATCTATCTGTTTTGACGACATGGACGATTAGCTCAGTTGGTTAGAGCGTACGATTCACATTCGTAAGGTCACTGGTTCGAGCCCAGTATCGTCCACCAGATTTGTTTTCATTTTTTTGTAACTTTTTGATATATTTCCTGTATATCTCATTGATTATGAATTCTAAAAAACTTCTTCATATTTCGTTTGTAGATGACTCTCTGGTTGCATCTGAGGCAGGGGAGGCGATTGTGTTTGATGATTCACTGGTTGTTCAAGCGGTTGGATGTTATTTTGACGATCTCACTATCGAGTCATTCCGAGTGTATGATCTTGAGCCGGTTATTTTCCCTGACGCACAGGACTATGCTGGAATTGTGATTGGCGGATCCGGACATTTCGTTCGCGAGGCAGATCAGTTATTGTGGATGAATGATATCGCCGTATTCATACAAAGAGCGAAAGAGGCGGGTGTTCCGCTGCTTGGTATCTGTTTTGGTCACCAGCTTATTGCGCACGTTCTTGGCGGAGTGGTTGGACCTTTTGCGGATGATCGTCGGGATTTTGGAGTCGTGCAGATGCAGAAGTTAAAGCACGCCGATAACCACATTCTTTTTCAGGATGTTCCCGATGTTTTTGATGCGCTCGCTTCGCATGGAGATTATATTCATGAGTTGCCCATTGGTGCTCGTGCCCTTGCTCGTAGCGAAAGTTGCCATATCGAAGCGGCAGAGTTCGGACATATGACGTACGGAGTCCAGTTTCATCCGGAATATACGCCCTCTGTGATGCTGGACTTGGCGAGAGAAAGAATTGTAGATGAGGCCTCAAGAAATCGATTTGCCGCAGGATTATCAAATGCTCCACATGCAACTCAGGTGCTGAGAAATTTTGTGAAACATGCCGTAGAAGACTAAGCCTTATTTCGTAATGAGCTGATTTCTGTTGTATCCCACTCCGATATAGGTCATTGGTAGGCCAATAATCTCTTCGAGTTTTTTGACATAGTTCTGGGCATTCACGGGAAGCTGCTCGAACTCCGTAACATTGTCGAGCGCCTCGGTCCATCCTGGAAGGTCTGTATACTCCGGCTCGAAGCCATTTTCAGGTGTGAGTTTATTGAGGTCTGCGGGGAATGATTCGAGTGTTGTGCCGTTGAACTTGTAGCCTGTGACGATTCGCAGTGTCGGTAACCCTGTAAGTACATCGAGTTTTGTAAGATTGATGTGCGTGATTCCATTGAGCATGCAGGCGTATTTGGCGACAACGGTGTCGAGCCAGCCGCATCTGCGCGGACGACCGGTAGTGGATCCGAACTCTCCACCTTTTGTGCGAAGATATTCTCCGGTTTCATCATTGAGTTCTGATGGGAATGGTCCGGCACCTACGCGCGTGGTGTAGGCCTTGAGAATACCGATAATTGAATCGATTTTGCGTGGTGGCATGCCTGATCCCGTAATGATACCTCCGATAGAGGCGTTGGATGATGTGACAAATGGATAGGTGCCATGATCGATATCGAGCATGGTGGCGTTTGCGCCTTCGAGTAATATTTTTTTGCCTGCTACCATCTCTGTATGGAGTAAATATGCCGTATCGGCTATGTATGGCATGAGGGCTTCTCTGTGCTGCTTGAAAGCGCCAAGTTCCGCTTCTGCGTCATGCTCCAGCCCCGGATATATCTTCTGGAGAAGGGCTAAATTATTTCTGTAATGACTTTCAAAGCTTTCCCAATTCAATATCTCTCCAAGTCGAACTCCCATTCTATTGATCTTGTCGGAATAGCCCGGACCAATGCCACGGCCTGTTGTACCGATCTTTTTTCCTCCCTTCATTTCCTCCTGGAGGATATCAATTTTTTTGTGGTAATCGCATACGACATGTACACGATCGGAAATAAATAACCGTCCATCGAGAGTGACTCCTTCTTTTTTGAGTAGTTCAATTTCTTCGGCGAGCGATGGAATATTGATGACGCAGCCATTTCCAATAATCATCTTTGTATTCATCTGAAGCGCACCTGATGGAATCTGATGGAAGACAAACTTCTTCTCATTTACATAAATGGTATGCCCGGCATTGGCACCACCCGTCGCTCGTACGATCCAGTCGTATCGTGGTGCGAGAATATCTACTAATTTTCCTTTTCCTTCATCTCCCCATTGAGTTCCAATAATTGCGGTAACATTTCCGAGATCAGAAGGTGCCATAAGAGGGTATTTTAAGATTTTGCACTCGCACTATAAAAGAATGCCCCTCAAATGACAACTTTTGTGTATATTTGCCTTTTTTACTATTACGCTTTACAAAAGCTAATATAGTCGTATCTTTTATATCAGTATTCTATGGCAAACGACATATGCAGCGAATCAGTGGACCGATGGGAGAATCGCATAAGGAAGACATAGTTGGGCTTTATAAGGATATTTCTCGAAACGCTCCTTCTCCCATGCCACAGGAAGTTATCGAGATGAGAGCGAGTACTCTTGCTCACGACTTAGGGTCTTTGCACGTGCTTTTGGCTGTCTGGAATCAACGTTCGGCGGCAAGGGGCAAGGTTCACGCTGCGTTGTTGATTGATGCCCGTGATCGTTTTCGCCAGACACAGCTTCTTGTAGACGAGGATTCTTTCGCAACTGAACTTCCGGAGTCACTACTCCGAATGGCGGCTACAAGCGAGCTAGCACTGTCGTTTAAGCGTTTTGGCTTTTTGTTAACCGATAAGGACACTCAAGTCCTCCAGCGCTTAGAGGTGATTGCTCGAGATAAGCTGAAGCAGCATACGAACTATGTTCCTCTTCCTCTTGATCCCAACTACCCTGGCTTCGGGTCTGCAAACCTTGCGTATTTTTCTGCGCCATTTAATGCTTTCTATGGTGCTCCAAATTCTCGTCGTCCGCAGCATCCCGATTTGGACTTTCTCCTTTCTCCAGGCATTACCCATAGGGTATCGGAATTTGAATGATCATCATTTAGTTCGGTTTGCTATTTTTTAAATACCACTTTAGTATTTTGCTACTTTATTATTTCCAATTTATTCTATTATGATCCCAACCGACCAGATTCAAGCTCAGCTTCCTTTTTGTCTCGAGGAGACCGATTTTCCCACTCTGGGAGAGAAGTATATTGGAAAGGTAAGAGATAATTATACAAGCGGTGATAAGCGATATTTGATTTCAAGTGATCGTCTTAGCGCTTTTGATCGCGTGATCTGCACGATCCCGTTCAAGGGTCAGGTTTTGACACAGATGGCAAAGTTTTGGTTTGAGCAGACGAAAGACATTATTGGAAATCATGTCATCTCCTATCCAGATCCTCAGGTGTGCGTTGGTGTTCAGTGCACGCCACTTCCTATCGAGATGGTTGTTCGTGGATACATCACGGGAGTTACTTCTACGAGCGCCTGGTTTAACTATGAAAAGGGAGTTCGTAACTTCTGTGGAAATGTTCTTCCTGAAGGTTTGAAGAAAAATCAAAAGTTCGACAAACCTATTTTGACGCCTTCCACAAAGGCTGAGCATGGTGACCACGATGAGTCGGTATCAAGAGAAGAAATTCTCAAGCGAACCTCTCTCACTCCGGAGCAGTATGACTTCATCGCTGATGCGTCATTGAAATTGTATAACCGTGGCGTTGAGATTGCGGCCAAGCAGGGGATTATTCTTGTGGATACGAAATATGAATTTGGACTTACCCCTACGGGTGAGATCGTTTTGATTGATGAAATTCATACTCCAGACTCTTCACGTTTCTGGTTTGCAGATGAGTACGAGAAGCGTTTTGCTTCCGGCGAAGAGCAAAAGAAGATTGATAAGGAGTATTTGAGAGAGTGGTTGGCTGAGCGCGGATTTACAGGTGATGGAGAGATTCCAGTCATTCCTGATGAAATCAAGGTCGAAACCGCACGCCGATACATTGAGGCGTATGAACTTGTCACTGGCCAGAAGTTTGAGGCTGAAGTCGGGGATGTGACCGAGCGAATTAAGAAGAATCTCGGTATATAATTTCCGGTCGACCATAGATTATTAATCATTTTCTTTCTTCCGCAATATTGTTTTTTGTTTTGCGTATCACATTTTATAAATTTGTAATCCTCCTGTCAGAGGTATGTTATATCTGAATGTTAGGTTTGATGTGTCAGTTTGAGTGGGGGTGCTCATGGTTGGCTAGCTGAAGTTGAGATTCTGCTAGGCGGGTTCGATTCCCGTCACCTCCACCACCCTGACATTACAAAAAGAGGTTTCCCTAGGGAATGCCTCTTTTTTGGTGCCATTTGGCTCTAGCTGAAGTTGAGTGTTTCTATTGTAACATGTTTTATTTCTTGCTCAAATACCCGTTTTCTGTCATTATAGAGCCGTCAACGGGTTGTTTTAGCTTTAAATACACTTTTACCTCCCACGCCATGATTGTTCCCATTCTCTTAGGTTCAGCATCTGACAAGGATTTTGCGCAAAAGATTGTCGACGAGCTGAATGTTTTTGGTATTCCTTCGGAGGTTATTGTGGCTTCTGCTCACAAGGTTCCGGAGAAGGTTATTGAGGTAATTGAAAAGTATAATAAGGAGAGCGAAGTTGTGTACGTAACGCTTGCTGGTATGAGCAATGGACTTTCGGGCGTTACCGCTGGTTCGTCTTATCATCCAGTTATCGCTTGTCCTCCGCATAAAGACTTGGCTGAGTATCAAGTTGATATTCATTCATCACTTCGAATGCCGAAAGATACGCCTGTTTTAACAGTGCTTTCTCCGGGGAATGTTGCACTTTGTATTGCGCGTATGTTTGCCATGAATCATCCTGACCTTCGTGAAAAAGTAGTAGCTCGGGTGAAGAGCGTGAAGGCTTCCTTCTAATTTTATTTTTTGAACTTACTGATCATGTCTCAACTCACTGCACTTTCTCCTCTCGATGGTCGCTATGCTGATAAGGTTTCCGAGCTTAGTGACTATTTTTCCGAGTTGGCGCTGCAGGAGTATCGAGTGAAGGTAGAGGTGGAGTGGTTAGTTTTTATTTGTAATGATCTGAAATTAGCTGGTTCGAAGAAGTTAAGCGCAGCACAAATTAAAACACTGAGAAGTTTTTATGGAAATTTTTCTGAGAAGGATGGTCAGGCTATCAAAGATATAGAGCGGACGACGAATCATGATGTGAAGGCCGTGGAATATTTTCTCCGTGAAAAGCTAGAGAAAAATGGTATCAAAGGATATGAAAGCTTTATTCATTTTGCCTGCACGAGTGAGGATATCAATAATCTCTCATATGCGATGATGATTCAGGATGCGGTCAAGGGACCCATGACGACGATTTATCAGGAACTCGTAGGGACATTGGAAGCATTTGCGCATGAGTACAAGTCTGTATCGATGCTTGGACACACGCACGGTCAGCCTGCTACGCCTACAACTGTTGGGAAAGAGGTCCTGAATGTCATTGCTCGTCTCGAGAGACAGGCCGATATTCTCGATGACTCCGTAGTATTTTTGGGAAAAATTAATGGTGCGGTTGGAAATTACAATGCCCATGTAGTAGCGTATCCCGAAATTGATTGGATCAAGGCGGCACAGAAATTTATCTCCGGACTGGGCCTGACTCCAAATATGTATACGACCCAAATTGAGCCTCACGATTGGAATGCTGAGCTCTTTGATCTTATTCGACGTATTAATGTTATTCTCACGGACTTTTCTCGGGATATGTGGATGTATATCGGCATGGGATATTTCAAGCAGAGGCTTAAGAAGGGAGAGGTTGGTTCATCGACGATGCCGCATAAGGTAAATCCCATTGATTTCGAGAATGCCGAGGGAAACTTTGGTTTAGCGAATGCGCTTTTTGGACACTTCTCTGAAAAGTTACCGATCTCTCGTATGCAGCGTGATCTCACTGATTCGACGGTGATGCGAAATGTCGGTGTGGCTTTTGGATATACTCTTCTTGGATTTATGAGCTTGTTGAAAGGAATGGGAAAGGTAGAGGTTAATAAAGATTTATTGGCTGCTGATTTGGATTCACACTGGGAGATTCTCGGTGAGCCGGTTCAGACGGTATTAAGAAAGTATGGCGTGAAGAATGCCTATGAGTTATTGAAGGATATGACTCGAGGAAAAGATTTTACTCAGGCTGATTACGTGAAATTCGTCGGAAGCTTGCCAATTCCGCCAAAAGAAAAGTTGAAATTAGAAAAGTTGACTCCAGCGACGTATGTTGGTCTGGCGGTAAAGCTTGTCGATTAGTTTCATCTATTTACGGAAAGTTATTTTGTTTTGTGATCGAGTAATTTCCCCGGGGAAATTAGCAGCTTTATTTTATCTATATTTTTGCCATATATAATACCGTACCATGATAATCTGAAAGTCAATACATGTGCGATATCTTTTTATTATGTTTTTCCTTGCGCTCTATGTTACATATCCGTAAGAATACATTCGTTCATAATCTTTTCCTATGATTCTCTCCGACCGCGATATTCACGCACGTATTCAGAAGGGCGATATTCAGGTTACTTGTCCTGAAAATGATTTTCTCAAGAACGTCCATGCCTCTTCAATGGATATGCGACTTGGAAGATTCTTCAAAATTTATAATCATAATACGTTTGCGATTCTCGACCCGATGAAACCGGAGTGTTTCGACGATGCTACGAGATTGGTAGAACTATCTGAGGATGGCAGAACGCCATTCATTGTTCAGCCGGGGGAGTTTGTCCTGGGAGTTACGTTGGAGAAAATTAAAATTGCCGATGATCTTGTTGCTCGAGTAGAGGGGAGAAGTTCATTGGGAAGATTGGGAATTATCATTCACTCAACGGCTGGATTTGTAGATGCCGGTTTTGAGGGAACCATTACATTAGAAATTACCAATATCAATCGAATGCCTGTTGCGCTCTATCCGGGCATGCGAGTCTGTCAGCTCGCCTTTGAGCTTATGAGCTCTCCTGCCGACGTTCCGTACCACAAAAAAGCTCACTCTAAATATCAGGGACAGATAATGCCCGAAGAGAGCCGCATTCATTCGGATCCTGAGTTCGTGAAATTGAGACAGGTTTAATTCACTCTTTTAGTACGCGTCTTCAGGGATGTCTGTCGGGACACGAAGACGGCTTTTTAGAAGTTGGGCATAAGCGTTGTGAGTGAGCTGGACGACTACCTCCACTCCATCTGCTCGGCGAATGACGGTTTCGGCGGCAAGAATAGGATGACTGCCGATCGCCTCAACGTATGCTCCAGCCATGAGATAGCCTACTTTTCTTTGAGTGGTGTCCTCTATTTCCCAGTGCCTCTGGGCGTTGTGGTGCCCAATTCCAATGTTTGGGCGCTTGAGCGCTGCGTGGGTATTCGTCCTTACTTCCCCATGAATATTACTCGCCGATGAGGTGTTGCCTCCTTCAATGACGTGCAATTTTGGCGTTACGGGTAATTGAATTACTTGTGCGCCTTTTCCGGCTCCTTCGCAGGTATCTTCCCGTGGTACAACTGATAATTTTGAGGACATGAGTGAGTGGGTTACCATTTAGCTTGCGCATTTTACTTATTTTTCTGAACCTGTCAAGTATCCTTCGGGGTGTTTCTTGTTGAGGTACAGCTTTAATGGCAGTATAATCGACGGGCTATTTTAGAAATTTGTCTAATCATATTTCCATGTTTGAATCTGTTAATCCGAAGCAGTCCTTTCCTGATTTAGAGCACGAGATGCTCGGTTTCTGGAAGGAGAATAATACGTTCGAGAAGTCAGTTTTAGCCCGGAAGGGGAGGAAGAAGTATGTGTTTTTTGATGGTCCTCCTTTTGCTAACGGCTTGCCGCACTATGGACATATTTTGGCGAGTTCACTGAAGGATGCCGTGACGAGATATTGGACGATGAAGGGATATTACGTTCCGCGTGAGAATGGTTGGGACTGCCATGGTTTACCGGTTGAGTATGAAATTGAAAAAGAATTAAAACTTACCGGTCGTAAACAGATTGTCGAGATGGGTGTTGAAAAGTTCAATAACGCCTGCAGGGAGAGCGTATTCCGATATACTAAAGAGTGGGAGAAGTTGATTGTGAGACTCGGACGTTGGGTTGATTTCGAAAATGGATATGCGACCTTGGATAATTCCTACATGGAATCGATCTGGTGGGTGTTCAAAAAAATCTGGGATCGAAAGATGGTCTATAAGAGTTATAAACCGATGCACATCTGCCCTCGTTGCGAGACTCCGTTGTCGAACTTTGAGGTGACGCAGGGGTATAAAGATGTGACGGACTTGTCTGTCACGGCGACGTTTCCTATTAAGGAAGGCGCTTATGAGGGGTGTGAAGTTTTGGCTTGGACGACCACTCCCTGGACGCTTCCTGGTAATATGTTTCTCGCGGTGAATCCGGATATTGAGTATGTGGTTGTGAGAAGCGCCATGAGCGGAGAGGATAAAAAATATATTCTTGCGAAGTGTCGATTGGCGCAGACGTTCAAGGATGTACCTTTTGAGATTGAGGAGGAGGTTGATCTCGAGAAGCTTCTCGGATGTCACTACGAACCTCTCTTTCCTTATTTTAAAAATACGAAAGAAGACATTTATCGTGTGCTCGCTGCCAATTTTGTGACTACGGAAGATGGTGTAGGCGTTGTACATATTGCGCCGGCTTATGGTGAGGATGATATGAATGTTGGCGTTCGGGAAAAGGTAACATTGATTCAGCACGTAAAGATGGATGGTATGTTTATTCCCGAGGTCGTGGATTTTGCGGGAAAATTTGCTAAGGGGCAGGATGTGAATGTGAAGGATCTTTTGGCAAAAAATGGCCGCGTATTTTCTTTTGAAAATATTCGACATAGTTATCCGCACTGCTGGAGATGCGATACGCCACTTCTTAATTTTGTTACCGACTCCTGGTTCATCCGTGTGACGGACATCAAGGAGCACATGACAAGAAATAATAAGAAAATTCACTGGCAGCCTGAGCATATTCAGGAAGGCCGATTTGGTAAGTGGTTAGAAGGTGCACGTGATTGGGCTATTTCACGAAATCGATTCTGGGGCTGCCCTATACCAATTTGGGAGTGTGTTTGCGGAGAGACCGTCTGTATCGCATCTATTGATGACTTGAAAAAAGTCTCTGGAGGAGTGGCGCCGATGCGTGGTGATCAGTTGGATTTGCACAAACCATACATTGATGAGATTCACTTTCCGTGCGAGAAGTGCGGCAAAACAGATGAACCGAATTCCTGATGTTTTGGACTGTTGGTTCGAGAGTGGCGCGATGCCGTATGCGCAGTTGCATTATCCTTTTGAGAAGAAGAAGGAATTTGAGGACAACTTCCCAGCTGATTTTATCGCAGAGGGGCTGGATCAGACACGCGGATGGTTCTATACGCTCCATGTTATTTCTACTATTTTGTGGAACAAACCGGCGTTCAAGAATGTCATCGTAAATGGAATTTTATTAGCCGCAGATGGTGAAAAATTATCCAAACGCAAAAAAAATTATCCGGATCCGAATATGATGTTCGATACGCGCGGGGTCGACTCCATGCGTATGTTCCTCTATACATCACCTGCTACGCTTGGAGATGATGTTCGCTTCTCTGAGAGGCATGTTGATGAGATCGTGAAGTCCTTTACGTTGACGATTTGGAATGTCTACTCGTTCTTTATGACCTATGCGTCTATAGATAAGTGGGTGCCGGAGTTTACGGGAAAAAAGATGGAGAAGTTCCGTCCGGAGCATACATTGGATCAGTGGATTTTGTCTGAGTTGAATACGCTCGTGAAATCGACGACCGATGCGATGGATAACTATAACTTCATGGAGGCGACTCGTCCGATGATTACCTTTGCTGATGATCTTTCTAACTGGTACGTCCGTCGAAGCCGAAGACGTTTCTGGAAGTCGGAATCGGATGCGGATAAGCAGAGCGCCTACCAGACTCTGTATATCGTTCTCTATCGATTGTCTCAGTTGATGGCTCCGTATATGCCATTCTTGTCTGAGTATATGTATCAGGGTCTTACGAAGGGGATCGCCGGCGAGAGCGAGTCAGTACACCTTACAAACTGGCCGGAGGCGGTGAAGAAGCTTATGAAGCCACTTCTCAACACCGAGATGCATATCGTTCGTCAGATCGTGAACTTGGGGCATAGCGCTCGTGCTAATGCTTCGATCAAG
Organism: Candidatus Peregrinibacteria bacterium; assembly: GCA_026395555.1. Lineage (GTDB taxonomy): Bacteria > Patescibacteriota > Gracilibacteria > UBA1369 > UBA12463 > CALREA01. Next base: position 124,444 of record JAPLYO010000024.1, read on the forward strand.
GTTCGCCAGCCGCTCGCCTCGGTGAGTATCGCTACGCCAGATGAGGTAAGCGTGGATGTGATCGAAAAGTATCGAGATATTATTCTCGAGGAGTTAAATGTGAAACAGATTGAGTACATCCGAGAGTTAGGCGATCGCGTGAAGATCAAGTATACGCCAAAATCAAAACTTCTTGGTCCTAAATTCGGTAAGGACGTGCAGGATATTATTCGCATGGTGAAGTCTGGAGATATTCAGGCTATCGCAGGTGGTAGATATCAGGTTGGCTCGTTTGTTCTCAATGCTGAAGATATTGAGGTTGGCTATGAAGCGCAGGATGGCGCTGGAGTTGCTAGCGAAAATGGCTATACCTTGTTGCTTGATACACATATCACCGAGACGCTGGTTCAGGAGGGGATTGCGCGCGAAATCGTGCGATTTGTTCAAGATATGCGCAAGGAGGCTACCTATGATGTCAGTGATAGAATCTCTCTTGTCGTAGAATCTGAACATGTAGAAATAAGTACAGCGGTTACCGCGTTTGCAGATTATATCCGCAAGGAGACGCTTGCAGAAGAGCTACAACAGGGTGGTGCTTTTGATTCTGATCTCAAGAAAGTGTTAGAACTTGATACGTACAGCGTTACGGTTGCTATAGCGAAGTCGGCGAAATAAAGCCCTTCCATTACCTCATTATCTTTCTCTTCATGCTTCGATCTCTTCTCATCCGTTTGGTTCTCAATGCTGGTACGCTCTACCTGATTACCTATTTGCTTCCTCAGGATGTTGTGTACGCCGGGGGCGTGAAGTTTTTCGTGGTGGCCGGCCTCTTCATGACCATCATTAACCTTGTCATTAAGCCCATTCTCAAGATTCTCGCTCTGCCTTTTATGATATTGACGGCCGGCCTCTTCATGATTTTTATTAATGCTTTTCTGCTTTGGTTCCTTAAGTACGCTCTTGACATTGTCAAGTTCCAGGATGTTTCACTTGTTATTCATACCAAAGGAGGCTATCTTGTTGCGGGTCTTCTTTTTGGATTATTGAACTGGATTTTGAACGCTGTTTTCCGAAAATAGATCACCTAAACTACCATTTTTTCTTCCTATACTATGCATACATTTCTCAACATCTTTCAGATCATCGTTTCAATTCTTCTTATTCTTCTCATCCTTACGCAGGAGCGTGGAACAGGTCTTAGTTTAACGTTCGGTGGTATCGGTCATGTCTATCACAGCAAGCGAGGAGCAGAGAAAGTTATCGCTATCGCTACGGTTGTGCTCGCAGTCCTTTTTGTGGGATGCTCGATTGCTTTTCTCTTTGTAAAATAATTCGTTTCAAAGGTTTTATATCCTTACCTCACAACCTTGATCAGGGATTTTTTTCGCACTATTCGTTCCTATTCTCTATCGGAAAAGGTTGTCAGTATTTTTCTCTCTCTTCTGCTTGTTTTTAGTATTTACGGCGGCTTTTTCAGCTCAAGTAATGTTACCTCAAAGGATACATACGTTGAGGGAACAGTTGGTAAGATTATGGTACTGAATCCACTTTATAGTGACTACAGTGACCTTGATCGTGATGTTACGAGTCTTCTCTTTTCCGGTCTCATGAAGTACGATAGCGAGAAGGGAAAAATGGTTGAGGACCTTGCAAAGGTGGCGATTAGTTCTGATGAGATGCTCTATACCTTCACGCTTCGCGATAACGTCTTTTTTCATAATGGCGATCCCGTTACGGCGGATGATGTTTATTATACCTACCATGATGTTATTCAATCTCCGGATTTTTCAAATGCTGTCTTGACGGCCAATTTTCAGGGAGTGGATATTACGAAGAAAAATTCCAAAACCATTGAGTTTCGACTTACGCAGCCTAACTCATTCTTTCTTACCAACTTGAGTGTTGGCGTTCTTCCGTCGAAAATCTATAAGGACGTGGCGGTCGCCGATTTGCTCATGAGCGATGTGAATAAAAATCCTGTAGGGAGTGGTCCATATCAGGTTGATTCCGCTTATACCCTCAATAGTCGTGGAGATGGGAAGATTACCCTCAAACGGTTTCAGAAGTATTACGGTGGCCTTCCGAAGGTTAATACTATCGTGTATCGAACGTTCTCTACCGTTGATAGAATGCTCGATGCCAAGGACGATCTGGATGCTATGCCGAAGCTTGGCAGCGAGTTGTTGGCGAAAGTTCAGGGTAGTAAGTTTACACCCGTGAACTACACGCTTCCGCAATACAAAGCTGCATTTTTCAATATGGATAGCTTGATCACTGGGGTAAAGCCGGTTCGACTTGCGATGCTGAAATCCGTAGATAAAGATGAGTTGATGTCGACCGTAGCTGGTAAAACACCAGTTGATACGCCTTTCATGGAATTAAATCAGGAAGATTGGGTATATAAGAGCGATATCGAAGAGGCAAAGGGGGCGCTTTATGACGCTGGCTACCGTTATGCTGATGGTGAAAAGACTGGCTTCAGAAAAACGAAAAAGGGGAATCCGATGGTGGTTCGACTCGCTTATTTTGAGAAGGGAGAGAAGACAAAGGGGGACAGTGAGGATGCTACGATTGCTGAATTTCTCAAAAACTCATGGGAGGCTATCGGTATTCAGGTTGAGCTTTATCCTGTTACTGCTGATATTCGTACTGACTTCCTTCAAAAGCGAGATTATGACGTTCTGCTCGCGGGCGAAAGTATGGGATACGACCTCGATACCTACTCCTTCTGGCACTCTTCACAGGCTACTGGCGATGGCTCAAACCTCTCGAACTACAAAAACTTCAGTGCCGATGCTCTCATCGAAGATATTCGCCATCACTTAGATGATGACCGAAAGGCGACACGCTTGAAGCAGCTCGCTAAGCTCGTAAAGGATGATATTCCTGCTCTTTTCCTCTTCCGTCCACAATATATTTACGCTACAGACGCGAAATTCCAGGGGGTGAACTTGTCAAAGGCCGCTTTTTCTTCTGATAGATTCTATAATATCCAGGGATGGAGCTCCAAATAAGGCTACTTATTTAGGGAAAGGCTTGTAATTTCCGCTTTACAAGCTGAGCCTTATTGGATAGAATCCAGCGCGCATATTCAATCAAACACTCTTATGAAAGTAGTATTACTCAAAGCAGTTTCAAAGCTAGGTCGACGTGGCGAGGTTAAGACGGTCGCCGATGGTTATTTCCGAAATTTTCTTTATCCACGTTCATTAGCTGTTGTGTCTACTCCGGGCCGTGTTGCTCAGGCTGCAGATCGCAAGGCTCGAGCTTCTGCTAATATGGAGTTAGTTCGTAAGAACGCTGCTGAGATTGCCAAGAAGCTTTCTGAAGCTACGGTTACTGTTTCTGGTAAGGCTACTCCAAAGGGTAAGCTTTATGCTTCTATCACTATGGCCGATGTATTGAAGGCCGTTGAGGAGCAGCTCAAGATTAAACTTACAGAGGGATCACTTCTTTCTCATGAGCACATCAAGACTATCGGTAGAACGATGGTTCCTGTTCAGCTCTCAGAGGAGGTTAAGTCTCATATTGCCGTTGAGGTATCCGCTTCAAAAAAGTAAATGGTAGATTCTGGAAAGATCCTTGCTCTTGATTATGGCTTACGCCGAATCGGTTTGGCGATCACAGACAAGCAAAGAACAATGGTTTTTCCTCGTCCCATACTGGAACACAAAGGGGAGTCTTATGTTTTTGAACAAATACAGAAAATAGTTTCCGAAGAGGGTGTCACGGCTATAGTTCTTGGATATCCATTTGATGATCGACATGTTGAGACAACTCAGACGGAAAAGATGAGGGCTTTTGGTGAGAAGTTATCGGCGGCTGTTTCCGTTCCGGTTTTTTTTGAAGATGAAAAGTATACTACTGCTCAGGCAGAAGCCCTTTTGGACTCGTATGGGTATGATTACAAAGAGAAAAAAACTCAGCGCGACAGTATTGCTGCGATGCTCATTTTGCAGTCTTACCTAGACAGGGTATAATGCACTCCGTATGTCATCTTTTTTATTACTTATTGTCGGGGGAACGATAGGCGTTTATGCGCTCTTTGTTTCTATAGTTCTCTTTTTTCATTGGTTCATGCGATTTCAGCAGTATCGCACACGAAGACGTGTTCGTTTTGTGGTGTTGTCCGTTCGAGTTCCGAAGGATAGTGAGCTTGGGCCAATTGCCGCTGAGCAGATCATTACGACGTTTCATGGTATCTATCAGAAGCTTGGGTTTTGGGATAGAATTTTTGGGGTTTCTCCTGATCAAATAAGTTTAGAGATCGCAAATGTAAATAATAGTATTACGTTCTATGTAACATGTCCTAAAAAATTAAAGACGCTTGTAGAGGGTCAGGTATATGCACAGTACCCCGATGTAGAAATTGAGCAGGTGCAAGATTACGCCGACGAGAGAATCGCGCGTTCGTCTCGAGGTGGTGCGAATGCGGAGCTATTCAAGAATGCCGTTGGAGTTGAACTTCAGCTTACCGGTCCGGATTTTGATCCTATTAAGCGATATCCACAGTTCGAGGATCGAGTTAATAAAGTTTATATTGATCCGATGGCTGGTATTACGGCCGCATTGGCTAAATTAAATGATCCCTCTGAGCAAGTTTGGCTGCAGGTTATTTTAAAACCACTCCATGATTCGTGGAGACTTTGGTACACCCGTACTGCTTGGATGATGTTCCAGGGAGTTTTTGCGGAAATAGAGCGCATTCAGGATATTTACGCCAATATTATCTGTACCAGAAAGCTTTATCTGCGAATAATTTTTTTCCCATTTTATGCCTATTTTTATTTAAGAATGTTATTTACCGGAACGGGGAAGAATATTTTTGCACTTAATGAAGATGCGGGTGAGGTTTTGGATGAGGGCACTTCGAAAATGCATGAGAAAGAAACGGCTGAGGGTGGAAGAATGGATAAAATTGCGAAGCTTCTCTATGAAGTGAATATACGTGCGGTATATCTTCCAAAAAATAAGAAGGATGATGCTACTATGTCGAAACTTCGGGAGATCGTGGGATCGTTTAAGCAGTTTAATTTGCCGTATTTGAATGGTTTTGAAGATAGGGATTACATTATGAATACATCTATCGTGGAGCGGTATCGTATGCGTTGGATGGAGGATCCGGTCATGATGAACAGCGAGGAGTTGGCTACCGTTTGGCATTTGCCAAATCAGCTCGTTCAAACACCGTTAATTTCGTGGGTTCGCTCCAAGAAGATGGAGCCACCTTCGGATCTGCCAAAGCCTTCTAACACTGATATAGGTGATTTGACGATGCTTGGGAAAACCGACTTCCGTGGAATGCATCATGAGTTCGGTATTCATACGCTCGATCGTCGAAGACATGTTTATATCATCGGAAAAACGGGCATGGGCAAGTCTACTTTGCTTGAGAACATGATCTATTCAGACGTCATGTCCGGTAAGGGCGTTGGACTGATCGATCCGCACGGCGACACGGCAGACCGTGTTTTGAACTTCATTCCTGCGCACCGTACAAATGATGTTATCGTTATTGATCCTTCGGATAGAGACTTCCCGGTGGCTTTCAATATGCTGGATAATATTGACCCGGCGCTTAACTCTATTGTTTGTTCCGGATTGGTCGGCATCTTCAAGAAGCTCTATGCGGAGAGCTGGGGTCCACGTTTGGAGCATATTTTACGTAATACTATTTTGGCGCTGTTGGAATATCCAAGTGCGACCATGCTTGGTATTACTCGTATGTTGCAGGATGAGGACTTCCGCCAGAAGGTTATACGAAAAGTTGAGGATCCAATTGTAAAAGGATTTTGGTTAAATGAGTTCGAAAAATATGGCGAAAAACAACGTATGGAGGCCATTTCTCCGGTTTTAAATAAAGTTGGTCAGTTCCTCTCGAGCTCAATTATGCGTAATATTGTGGGTCAGCCAAAGAGCGAGATCGATCTCCGATATGCCATGGATCATCATCGGATTGTTATTGTGAACTTATCGAAGGGAAAAATTGGTGAAGATAATTCCGCGCTTCTCGGTTCGATGATTATTACGAAGTTTCAGCTGGATGCTATGAGCCGTGCCAATATCCCCGAAAAGGATCGTAATGACTTCTATCTCTACGTGGATGAGTTCCAAAACTTTGCTACGGATTCGTTTGCCACTATTTTGTCCGAGGCTCGTAAATATCGTCTGAATCTTACGATGGCCAACCAATATATCGCCCAGATGCCTGATGAGGTGCGTGATGCGGTGTTTGGTAACGTAGGTAGCACCGTTTCATTCCAGGTTGGGTTTGATGATGCGGAAGTTATTTCTTCACAGTTTAGTGAGGAGGTTATGCCTCCTGACCTCGTATCGCTCAGTAAGTATACGGCTTACACGAAGCTTTTGATTGACGGTATGCCCTCCAAAACATTTTCGATCAACACGATACCGCCTATTGAAATTGACCCCGAAAAGGGTCGACGTGAAAAAATTGTTCGCATCTCACGTGAGCGCTTTAGTCAGCCTCGTGCTGTCGTTGAGGATAAGATCAAGCGCTGGTCAGCTAATACAAATGTGAATATGAACAAGGATGATGGTCCGCGTGCTGACACGATCCTAGAGCCGTAATTCTTTTGCATTTTATTGTAGCCTCCTCGTCTTATTTCTTTTCTTCTTCTTATGCGCGCAGTTCATTCTGACAAGGCTCCGAAAGCTATTGGCCCCTATTCTCAGGCCGTTCGTTCACGTGGTTTGCTCTTCTGTTCTGGTCAGCTCCCTATGAAGCTTGATGGCACGATGGTTGAGGGTACGTTCGAAGAGAAGGTAGTTCAGATTCTCGAAAATTTAAAGGCCGTCGTTGAAGAAGCTGGATCATCATTCGGAAATGTTTTGAAGGTAACGGTTTTTATGGTCGATTTGGGGCAGTTTAATGAGTTTAACGAGATTTATAGTCGCTATTTCGTTGAGCACAAGCCAGCTCGTTCAACGGTACAGGTTGTGGCTCTGCCAAAAGGCTCACCGCTTGAGATAGAGTGCATCGCGAAGGTGGTGTAGGTATCTCGTCTATTCTTGCTAAAATCGCATTTATTTGACGTTGGTTTTTGTTGGTGTTAGATTTCTTTCTTACCCTTTAAAAACCACTCTCTATGACGGCAAAACCATCTTCGTCAGTTTCGACTGCACCTTTGGCCCCTACGGCTGCCATTGAGACTCCTCTTGTTAGGCCGCCTAGGGTAACTCCCCAGAGGCAGACACTTGATACGTTGAGAGATATTGATCTCGATGCTAGTCTCCAGGAGTACACTCCCGAGGATGAGGCTGCTCGACTCGATACGCTTGCTAGGCTTCAGGCTGAGAGTAAAAAAGTTAATACTCTTGGTATTGAGGATGGTAATGATAGGAGAAGGATGATGGATGTTACACGAAGAAAGTATGGCACGATGGATTCTGCACGTCAGGGCTCAAATAGGCTTTTTGCAGCATTGAATGAGCATTTTCCAAAAGATGAAGCTCGTGAGCTTAAGGATCTTGCTCGTCACGCTTCGGGTCATTATCTGAATACGCATCAGTATCATAGCGCTCCCCATGCCCTTGGTATGACGCGTGAGATGCTTCAGTTGGCTGAAATCGCTGGCTATACCGATCCTATGGTGAAAAAGGCTCTTGTGGTCGCTGGCATCTACCATGATACGGGCAATGGTTTGCATCCGGTTCCACCTGTTGGTCCTGGGGCCGACGAGGTTCAGGCGTTTAAAATTTTGGCCGAGGATATGAAAACGGCAGAGTCGGTTGCGCGCCTTTCTGAGCAGGGGCTCCATTCGGGCTCTTCAAACGAACTTAAGGCACTTCAGAGCATCCGAAATGAAACCGTCACCATCAAAGAGGGCGGTAAGGACGTCCAATATCCTATGCTCGATGTTATCGCTGCATGTATTGCTGCTACGGTGTTTCGTGATCGTTTTGCTCCCTCTGATGTGATTGCGTTTGATCAATATGTCATTAATATTCTCGAAATTCTTCATGGAAAGGGGATACAGGAGATCTCTGCTGTCGCTCTTATTAACATCAAAAAATTAATCAATAGTGGTCCGGCATGGGTAACGAAGAATGCTGATATTTCCGGGTCTACCAATACGGTTAATGTCCTTCAGTCCAATCTCCAAAATCGTCTTGAGGACTCTCGTCGTGGAATGTCGAAGGACGCTGGACCGGTTGGATATCACAACGGCTTTATAGGCTTTATTTCTGCTTCTTGGCATCAGGGGCTTGATTGGGCCCCGGTGAAACAGGCGAAACAAGGCGCACCTTTCTATATGCCCGATGGTAATAGCAAGGCGGTTGAGGATTATGGACGTCAGCGACTCGCCGAGGAGAAGGAACGTTTTGAGCAGCTCGTCACGAGCCATAAGCCTATGATGGTAGCTCTTTATTTGCTTATTCAGCAGGGTATTGATGCGAAAGATAACGTACTCACCTGGCCATTGCGTCGAGTTAGAGAATCGCTCGTGGCACTTTCTGGTGCAAGCGGTAACTTGAGGGGCGTTCTCGAGGAGGCTCAAAAAAATGGTGTCATGACGAAAGAAAATGCAGGAGATCTGGGATCATTTGAGGTAACAGCAGATCTCTATCCGCTGCTTTTTGACCAGAGGCATGAGCAGAAGAGTATCTCTGATTTAACACCTGGAATGGTAAATAGAATTTTCGCTCCTAATGCTGCGCGTACTGAGACAGCCGCGAAAGCTGCAAAGAAGGAGAAATTATCCCTTCTCAATGCTGACTCGCCTTGGTCGGAGATTGAAGCGATCGTTGGATCTTTGACGGATGACCAAAAGCTACTCGTAGAGCAGGGACGTAGCGTTGGAACGCACGGGAAAGATCAGGCTCAATATTGGAATGATCTTCGTCATGCTGGTCTCGCTATCACGCAAATTCAGGATCTTGCTGCTTGCGGCAAAATTACCATGCCTGGATATGAAAATGCTGAACGTACGAGGGCTGTTGTCGAGACTTTAGAGGATCTTGAGGGTGGCGTTACTGTAGATCAGCAACCTTGTCTTGCTCGTCTGCTGGAGGTGGCCGATCTCAATCCCGACATATTACGCACCGAGAGTTTCGAGCCGGGCAAAACTATTATTGAAGTCGGAGAAAATCCCGAACGCGTATTTGTGATCGTTAAGGGTCGGGCCACCGTGGAGCTTCCTGATGGAGAAAGTAGAACGCTCCCTCCAGGAAGTGTTATCGGAGAGATCTCAGCACTTACAGGAAAAGGCGCGGTTGCCAAAGTGGTTGCCGTTCGTGGAGTAGAGTGTGTGACATTGCCAGCTTTTGAGTTAAGCAACAACTACCAAAACGATGATCTTCGACTCTCGGCTGCTCAGCTCGCAGCAGGAAGACTCGGTATCAATTTAGATTAGCATTATATTTTCGTTGTTCTTTAGCGGTAGAGCGCCTCAATTCCGGGGAGCTTTTTACCGCTGAGGAACTCGAGAGATGCACCTCCACCCGTTGAGACGTGAGAAAATTTACTGTCTGGGAATCCGAGCGTTTTGAGAACCTCAGAGGTGTCGCCGCCGCCAATTACGGTGAAGGAGTCCGGAAGTTCTGAGACGGCCTGAGCGGTCTCACGCGTTCCATTTTGGAATGGCGTGAACTCGGTAAGTCCAAGTGGTCCGTTCCAGAGAATAGTTTGGGAGTCGGCAATGATAGATTTAAATGCGTCAATGGTATCTGGGCCGATGTCCAGAATTTTTGCCGTAGGAGAGACTGAATCAACTGGTACGGTTTGCGTTTCTGCTGTACTGGAAATTTCCGTGGCGGTAATTACGTCCGTAGGTAGAACGATTTGATCCGGAGTCATGGCTTTTGCGAGAAGTGTACGAGCGAGATCGAGTTTGTCTTTTTCGTAGAGTGACTGTCCGACCTGCTTGTCCTGTGCGGCGAGGAAGGTATTTGCCAGGCCACCGCCGATGAGGATGTGCTGAGCCTTTGGAATGAACTGTTCAATAAGTGCGATCTTGTCCTTGATCTTGGCACCGCCGATAATGACCGTGAAGGGCTGATTTGGATTGGTAATGAGTGGTTCGAGGGCGGTAATCTCTTTTTCAACCAGGAGGCCGGCGTAGGCCGGAAGAATCGTGGCTATGCCACAGCTTGAGGCGTGTGCGCGGTGGCTGACTCCGAAACCGTCGTTGACAAATACTTCACCAAGTTTTGCTAACTGTTTGGTGAATTCTACATCATTGGTTTCTTCACCTGGATAGAAACGTGTATTCTCCAGCATGATAATTTCACCATCTTGCATAGAGCTTGTGGCTTTTTCTACCTCTTCTCCCGTACACTCATTAAGCTTTTTTACCGGCTTATTGAGAAGTTGAGAGAGGTGAGTGGCGACATTATTGAGTCTGAGATTTTCCACGACCTGCCCGTCCGGGCGGCCAAGGTGACTCATAATAATGAGTCGAGCTCCCTTTTCGAGTAAGTAATTGATCGTAGGAAGGGCCTTGGTCATGCGAGAGTCGTCCTGAATGTTTCCTGCGTCGTCAGTTGGAACGTTGAAATCAACGCGTAGAAGAATGCGCTTACTCTTTGGTTCGAAGTCACGGATAGTTTTAAGTGTCATGATGTTTTACATTAAAGATCGTCGGTATTCTACGCACGAAATGTTGCCATTTCAACTGCAGCTTGTGCAAACTCTTTTCCCTTGTTCATCTTTGCTTCCTCGACTCTCTCGATGGCTTGTTTTTCGTTTTCTACTGCCAAAACTCCAAAGATTATTGGAAGTTTATTTGTGAGTGACACCTGCATAAGACCACTATGGCTATGCTCTGTCACGAGATCAAAATGTTTTGTTTCTCCCCGAACGACGATTCCGAGGGCGATAATGGCATTATATTTTTTTGAAAGGGCGATTTTTTGGGCGGCAAAGGGGAGCTCGAGTGCACCAGGGACACGATAAATTTGTACATTTTTTATTCCTAGCTCTTTGAGCTCATTTTGAGTATTCATCAGAAGCTTTTGACCAAGCTCATCATTGAAACGTGGGAGAATAATGGCTATCTTCAGGCTTTTGTTCTTATGTATTGATGATTTTTTTGGATCAGATTTATGTAATTTCATTATGATTTGTGAATATATTTTTTATATAAAAATATGCCGATAGTTATGCTCATTGATATCGTTAATGAAAGTGCAAAAAATATAGAAAGAGCTAATGTAGTAATTGCTATCATGAGGATTTTTGGTGTATCAAACATTACAAGGCTATGGCTTGTAATGGCAGTCACAATAATAGTAAGTGCGATTATCGCTTCGACGATTGTGAGATTTTTATAGCTTTCAATCTTTGTCTTACTGAAGGCAATAAATGCAATGATTGATCCTATGATAGCTCCTGTAACAATTCCGATTAGTCCCCAGGTTTCATAGTTTGGGCCGAAGTTTACCCCAAGAAAAAAGCCAATAGTACTCCCTATCATTCCCGTTAATCCCCCTACCATGCACTGCGCCGTAATTTTCCAATACTGCTCTTTCATATCGTATTAAATTAAATTTCTCTCTTTGAGAAAATGGTATTTTGCCTCACCTTCCTTTTCGTAAGTCATACGTTCGAGGTAGCGGGCGATGAGGTCAATTTCGATGTTTACCTCGTCTCCAACTTTTGCGTGTTTCATGTTGGTTGACTCGATAGTGTGGGGGATGAGTGAGACTTGAAATGTGGTGTCTTCGAGTTTGGAGATAGTGAGACTGATGCCGTTTATCGTGACTGAGCCCTTGAAAGCGAGATACCGAGCGAGGTCGGACGGGAAGGTGATGGTGATCTCGTGCTTATCGTTTATGGAGGCAATTTTTCCCGTGCCGTCCACGTGGCCCTGGACGAGATGACCGTCAATTCCCTTGGAAAGGGTTAGAGAGGTTTCAAGATTAACCTCACTGCTTGTAGTGTAATTTTTGGCGGTTGTTCTCTCGATGGTCTCCGGAATGGCATCGAATATGAGTGTATCGCCATTTTTCTCGCGTACGGTCAAACATGTGCCGTCTATAGCGACCGAGTCACCGATGTGAACTTTTGAAGCTGTTTTTGGAGATAGAATAGAAAACGTAACTATGTCGCCTTCTTTGCTTATGGTCTGGATTTGGCCTAGTTCTTCAATGATTCCGGTAAACATGGCTCCATTGTAACGTTTTATTCAGAATTAATTAAGAGAAAGTTTAGAATGGGGTGCTAGCCTTCTAGGTACTTATTTCTTAATCCTTCTTTTATGAAAGGTTATAACAAGGTTATGCTCATTGGTCGACTGGCCGCCGACCCGGAGCTTCGTCAGACTACTACCGGCCGGTCTGTAGCTGATTTTCCCCTAGCGGTTCATCGTGAGTCCACGAAGGAGCCCAATAATGCCGATTTCCACCAGATTGTGGCATGGAGCAAGATGGCTGATTTCTGTGCTCGTACTTTGAAAAAGGGGATGGCGGTATTTATCACCGGAAAGCTGGTTCGTCACTCCTATGAGGGGAAGAATGGTAAGCAGTTCACGACGGAAATTGTCCTGCAAGATCTCAATATCTTGACCTGGAAGGGAAGAGAATCGGTCGTAGAAGATCCCGCAGATGATGATATGGAAGAGGTTGAGGTGTCAGGAGACGAGTTATCTGCTACGATACTTGCGTGATAAGTATCATTATACCTACCTACAATCGGGCGGATATCCTGAAGGAGTGCCTAGAGCATCTGGCGGCCCAAAAAGCCACTGATGATTCGCGCGACATTCGAGACAAGTTCGAAGTGATCGTCGTTAATGACGGCGGTACTGATGCAACTGCGAGCGTTGTGAGTACTTTTATCGCTCAAAACTTGATATCCGTCCGATACCTTGAAAAGAAAAATGAAGGACAGGGGATTGCGCGTAATTATGGCATACGAGAGGCGAGAGGTGATGTTATTGTTTTTATTGGAGATGACATTTTGGTGGAGTCAGATTTTGTGGCGAAGCACACGGCGTTTCACGCTGAACATCCCGAGATCTCGGCGGGTCTTCTTGGTTTTATTGAGTGGGATACGCGTATGCCGAAAACGCCGCTCTATACCTTCATGACGAATGGTTCTATTATTTTGGGAAGGTACGGCGGACATCAGTTTGCTTTTGAAAAATTAGAGGGAAAGACGGAGGCGAGTTATGATTTTTTTTATACCTCTAACATATCCCTGAAGAAGGAGCTTCTTTTGAGGTATCCATTTGATGAATCATTTTTAAAGTATGGTTGGGAGGATATTGAGCTGGGGTATAGGCTTACGAAAAAAGCGCAGTTTCGTCTGTATTATGACAAATCCATTATTGGTTATCACTTCCATCCTCTTGATGAAGAAGGGCTGATGCGTCGAATGTATGCCATCGGTAAGGCTGCGGTTCTTTTTGATCGGAAGTATCCAGAACTTGGAAAGGTTCCGGGAAAATTGAAGAAGTTAATTTTTTGGTTTGTCTCTCTTCCTCTCTTTATCTGGATATGCGATATGGGGCGAAAAATATTCGGTGGAGCGTGGCACTACTGGTATTATTACCTTCTTTCGAAACGTTTTTTTCTCATCGGTTTGCAAGATGGATTGAAATCTCTATAATGGTGAAGACGTAGTTGTCGATGAACCTCACTTCATGAAAAAAACCATATCGCTTTTTCTTTTGCTTTCTTTGTTTTCCGGTCTTACATCCGGATGCTCTTTTTTCTTGAAAGATACTTCTACGAAAGGTAAGGCGGCGCAAATCACACTGACCTATTATCGTTTTGGTGATGATGCTGACGTTATTAGGCCGCTACTTGATAGTTATCAGGCTGCGCATCCGGGCACGACGATCCAGCTCGTTACAAAATTTCCCAGTTATCAAATCTATGAAGACACATTAATTAATGAGATTGCCGAGGGTGGAGGACCGGATCTTTTCTCTGTGCCAAATACGTGGATTTATAAACATCAGAAGAAAATTGAGCCGATGCCAGAGACTATGGGAACGGTTGACCAGTTTAGACAGAACTTTGTAGCAACGGCTGATCGTGATTTAGTCCGTCCAGACTCGAGATATCCAACAGCACTTCGAATTTTTGGTATTCCTCTTTTTGTTGATACCTTGGCAGTTTATTACAATAAGCCGCAATATGAAGATCGTATTCCTAACCGCGGAAGACCTGCGGCTCTTTGGAGCGATTTTGTGGCCGATAGTATCGCTCTCACGAAGCCTGGAACAAGCTCCGGATTTGAGGTCTCCGGTACGGCCCTTGGCAGGACGGATAATATTTCTCATGGTTTGGATGTTTTTTATAACCTCGTACTTCAGTATGGAGGAAGTCTCTATAACCAGCAGGGGACGAGTGCCGCGCTGAAGACTTTGATGGTGAAACAAAACGATCAACAAATTTACCCTTTTGCGCAGGCATTGAATTTCTTTGCTAGTTTCGCTCGCAGCGACTCATCGAACTATTCGTGGAATAGCTCTTCCGCCTCGCCTCAGAGTCCTCAGGAGCTTCTCGCTTTCTCTCGCGGGCAGGTATCCTCTATTTTTGGTTATAGTGATGCCTATGCGCAAATTACCTCACTTATCGGTGGTACTTCTCGGCAGGGGATTAAGACTATCGCCCTCAAGGATATTGGCATCGCTTCACTTCCGCAATTTCAGGATCCGAGCATATCTACTAGCAAGAGGGATGCACTAGCGACGTATATGTTCGAAACCGTTTCGCGCAACTCGAAGTATCAAAAGGAGTCATGGGATCTTCTTCTCTTCCTGGGCAATAAAAAGAATCAGGAGTTCTATAATCAAAAAACACACAAGCCTACCAGTCGTAGAGACCTTCTTGATACTCAGTCAAAAGATCCGATTTATGGAGTTTTTGCTCAACAGGTTGGCTTTGCGAGCAGTCTTCCGCTTTATGATGGCGTGCGTGTAGACGATATTGTCTCCCGAATGCTTCAGTCCGTAGCGGACAATGCTGCCACCCCAAAGGACGCTATAGATGCTGCAGACGCTCAGATGGGGGTTCTGCTTCCTAAGAATGGCTTTGTTGGACCTGGACCTCACCTTCAGCCGCAGGTGAAAAAGTAGTATGATGGTTCCATGAATCGAATTTTTTCTCAGTTTGTTCAACGGCTCATTGAGGTGTTTTTAACAGGATTCCTTGTCACCCTTTTTATTCCGCTTAAGTTGCGCTTATTTGAGCCGAGTATTTTTTTGAATGGAGATTTTAATCCTTACACTACATCATATCTTTATGTGAGTGATGTTTTTTTTCTGATGAGTCTCTTCTTTATTGCATTTCAATTTTTTTTCTTTCGCGATCGAGAGATGCAATCTTCACGCGATGAGGTGAAGGATTGGCCATATGTTCTTTTTTTCTCCCTCCTCATTGCGATATCACTTATTTCTTTTTTTATTTCTTCGGCTCCACCGGAATCTCTCTTTTTTTCGTGGCGATGGGCTCAGATGCTGATTCTCTATTTTGTTATCTCAAGAAAATTTCTTTCTTTGAAAAAATTTTCCCTTATTTTTGTATGGGCAATGATGCTGCAGACGGTGCTTGCGAGCCTACAGTACCTTTATGGAGCTAGCCTGGGGTTATCTTTCCTTGGAGAGCCATTGCTGCACGTAGGCGATCCTGGAGTTGCTACGGTATCACTGTTTGGCAGAACGGTTCTGCGTGGTTATGGTACGTTTTTGCATCCGAATATTTTTGCAGCCTATGCTCTTTTTGGTATTTTTCTCTCCCTTCTTTATCGAAAAACTCGTCCTCTATTTTTTTCTTTTGCTGTATTTTTTCTTACTTTGGGAGTCATACTTTCCTTTTCAAGAATGGCATTTATGGCGCTTATCGTCCTCTTCTTTTTCTCCTATAGTCACGTGCAACTTCGCCTCAGTGCTCGTAAAATTGGATTGTTTTTTCTTGGTGTTTTAGGTGTCGTTGCTGTCTGCTTCATCTCTGGTTTGTCGTATGTATTCATGGAGCGTTTTCAATTTACCGATTTAACATCTCTACAGTTTCGCTATGCTAATTTTGTTGATGGGATCAAGCTCTTTCTTCACATGCCTTTTGGTACAGGCTTAGGAAGGTCTACCGCTCTGATGCAAAGTATTTCTCCTCTAAAATATGCACCTTGGCAGTATCAACCTGCGCACAATTTGCTTCTCGTAGTGAGCGATGAACTTGGAGTACTAGGACTGATTTTGTATATCATCGGAATTATTTTCCTCGTACGTTTCCTCTATCATCGTCGAAAAACGCATCCATTTCATGTGGCGGCGGGGGTCTCTTTTCTCTGTCTTTCCCTTTCTGATCATTATTTTTTTACCCTGTATCATGGACAAATTTTAATGACACTTTTTCTTAGCTTCCTAGCTCTGGCTGCGCAAGAATCTTCTCCCAGTTCCCATTAAGAAATGTTTTGGTATCGCAAGATTTTTTACCCTCTAGTTGAAGTTCTAGCGGGAGAATAGTACCTTCTTTGGTTCCTATCTGTAGCGCATCTCCGATAACCCTCATCGTACCCGGCTTCAGTGTTGTGCCCGCCTCTCCAATTTTTGCAGAGAGAATCTTGAGTCTCTTTCCTCCCCACGTGGTAAAGCATGATGGCCATGGGGTATATGCGCGAATCCGATTTTGAATTTCCTTTGCGCTTTGTTCGTTCCAATGAATATATCCATCGTTTTTTTCTATTTTTCCGCATGTAGTTGCCTTGCTACTATCTTGCTTGATCGGTGTAAGTATTCCCTCGAGGTAGTCGTTCGCTACGAGAGGAGCCATTGCACCTCCTAATACGGCGAGTTTTTTGTAGACGGTTTCAAAAGTGTCATCTTCGAGAATGTCGTATTTTTTTAGTACGAGCATATCGCCTTCGTCCATTTTTTCATTCATCTTCATGAATGTTATGCCTGTTGTTGTATCGCCATTGAGCAGGGCGTGTTGAATAGGGGATGCGCCGCGGTATTTTGGGAGCAATGAGCCGTGAATATTGATGCATCCATATTTCGGGAGATCAAGAATTTTTTTCGGAAGAATCTGTCCGTAGGAAATTACGACAAAGAGATCGGGCTCGAGCTCTTTCAATAAATCGTAAAAGTCCTCGTTTTTCCTGATCTTTTCAGGTTGCAACACTGGTAAATTTATGGTCTGAGCATACAGTTTTACCGGGGTTGGTTCGAGTTTTTGATGACGTCCCACGGGCATATCTGGCTGAGAAACAACCGCTTTTACTGATAGCTCAGGGCTTTTTGCGAGTGCATCTAGTGCCGGTATGGCGAACTCGGATGTACCGAAAAATACGACTTGATATTTTTTCATAAAATTTCTATAGTTTCTTCTTCATATGCAAGATACCACAACTACATTTCGTGAGGCAAAAAAACTGATCGAACGATCTGAGAAGATTCTGCTAATTTCTCATCGACGACCGGATGGTGATACGTTGGGTGCTAGTATCGCGATTCATTTGCTTCTCCAGAGTATGGGCAAGCAGACGACACTGGCATGTATCGATGTCCCATCTGATCGATATGCGTTTCTTCCTGACATACGTACTTTTGTTCGTGAATTTGATTTCCGTCAGTACGATCTCATAATCGTGTCAGATGCTGGTGCGAATTACATGACACAGTTCCATACGATATATCCTGATATTTTTTCAGGAGAAGTTCCGGTATTGAATATTGATCATCACGCTTCGAATGATAATTTTGGCACCATCAATATGGTGGATCCTGTCGCCCCTTCGGCGACGGTTCTTATTTATCGTTGGTTTCAGTTTATGAAGGTACATCTCACGCCTTCTATAGCGACGGCACTTTTGACGGGTATTTATAATGATACGGGAAGCCTCATGCACTCGAATACTACGGAAGAAGTTTATCAGCAGGCTGCTGATCTCGTGGCGCATGGTGCGAAGGTGAATACGATTGCGCGCTCTATGTTTCGTACGAACTCGTTGAGCTCACTCAAATTATGGGGAAGAACGTTAGAGAACATGACCGTTTCCAGTGAGGGGGTATGTATGTCCGTCCTTACGATGCGTGACTTTGAAGAGAGTGGCGCTCATCCTGATGAGTCCGGTGGTGTGATCGATCTACTCAATGCGGTTCCAGATACGCAATACTGTCTTCTTCTTGCCGAAGATGGGAAGGGGAATATCAAAGGTTCATTCCGAACGCGACGTGACGATGTTGATCTCACGATTCTCGCCGGAAATTTTAATGGAGGTGGTCATAAAAAAGCTGCAGGCTTCAGTATTCCTGGAACTATTGAGAAAGAAACTATGTGGAAAATTATTACAGATAAAGTTCTTCCTTCTGGCTCCCAGTTCCCCATACAGGGTTTGACCCTCCAGCAGTAGTTTGTTACAATCTTGCCATGTTTAGGAAGATCCTCACTATCGCTATTTTTTCTGTGTTTGTCCTTTGTAGTGTGCCATTCTTCCTCGGCCTTGCTATTTCTCATACTTTTTTCTCTCGTTCTTTTTATACGGGAACACTTTTGAATACGGCGTATGAACCCCTCTCGAATGTTGTTGCCAGAAATATGCTTGAGCTTGACCCGGTTTTGCAGCAATCGATCTCCGCGGATGAGATACGTACCTATTTTGCATCTCGTTTCACAAAAAATATTTTGAGAAGTTCCATAGAGACTACCTCTTCCGCATTCAGTAAAGATGTCTTATCTGTATTGCCCAACGCTTCATCATCAGAAAAACTTAAAGCAAAACTTGATTTTACCCCTCTTGTTGAGCCATCGAAGCTTTTCTTGCAAGACATCACTCAACAGGTGCTTGAGCGTCTTCCTCCTTGTGCTGCTGGAAAATTACCTGAAATTGCGAAGATATTTCCAAATTGTATTCCCGCTTCTTCGCAGCAAGCAAATTTCAAAACTGATTTTAATGCAAGCTTCCAGAAAGAGTATCAGCAAAATGTTTTAAAAAGCGTTGTAGGGTCTGAGAAAACTGGTTTCGTAAGAGATGTGACGCTTGATGTTCCGCTTCGTGATGTGGCGTTTGCTCTGCATCAGTTTGAGCGAATGGATATGTATATTGTTTTTTTCGTACTTGCTTTTGTCTCGCTCGTTCTCCTTCTCTGGTTCCGCAATCTCCATACGGGACTTACTCTTTCTAGTCTCATGATCGTTACGGCTTCCGTGCTCGGTCTTCTTATCGCCATGATTCTTTCAAAAATCGTATCCCTCCTTCCAACGGATGTTGTTGCTGATTCATCCGTATCGGAATCTACTATAATTCTCGCGCGGGATTTACTGAGTGTTATTCTCGTTTCCTTCGCAAAGGTGTATGCTGTCATCCAGAGTATCATGCTGGTTATTGGAGGTGCTCTATACTTCTACGTTCATCGTTATCTTAAAAAAATATGACACACCATCGCTATCTCTCTATTATTGGTCTTGCTGCAGCCCTGAGTTGGCTCGGCTGGTTTGTGGTCATTTTTAAACTTGCGCCGTTTGAATCGACGGGAATGGCGTTGGGATTTTTCTTTCTAACCCTTTTTCTCGCCCTTGCTTGTAGTTTTTCTATCTTTGGTTTCTATGTTCGATTATGGCTCAATCGGAATGAAGTTTACTATCATCATATTAATATCTCCCTTCGACAGGGTGTTCTCTTAAGTCTGTTGGCCGAGGCGGCTCTTGCGCTTCAGTTGGCAGGAGTGCTTACGTGGTGGACAGGGATACTCTTAATTACCTCCGTCGTCTTGGTGGAGCTATATTTTGCCTTGAGTTTCCGATAATAGGTTCATTCCTATAATCCGTATGATGGTTTTGCGAGTGTTCCAATTTTGTTGAAGGGGAAGAGGACGAGCCAAGCTCTACCCTCTATTCGATCAAGACCGATATAGGCGTCGGCTTCTGTTCTGCAGCCACTAATCATGGAGCTTCTGAAACAACTTCGTGCGTCGGTAGAGACCTGTCTGTTATCTCCAAATACGAGATATCGTCCCTCTGGTACTTCGAATTTTGTTTTTCCTGGAATGAGCGGTACGGTATTTCCCTGATTTGCGGAGCTCAAATAGGGTTCATCGAGCTTGATGCCATCCGGATGTTCCTTATTGGTGATATATACATTACCATTTTTTAAATCTACTGTTTCTCCCGGAAGTCCGATGACTCGTTTAATGAAAAACTCCTGTCCGTCCATATGAAGGAGCGTTTTGAAGAGTGACTCAAGTTTTCCATATGTGTCCGTTCCCGGTGGTCGGAATACCACGATGTCTCCTCTTTTTGGCGTATCTACTATATATCCCAATCTGCTGATGATGAGGTACTCCCCGTATCCTGTATTACAGATTCCATCCTGATAGTTGAGCGTGTTGCACATAGAGGTCCCGTGCACCTGGAATGGGGCGACGAGATAGCTACGAATGAAGACTACCATCGCGATAATAATGACGGCATCGAGGATAATTTCTCCTGCAAATTTTAGGATTTTCTTTATTTGTTTTTTCTTTGACGTGTGTCGCGGATTCAAATTGATCGTATTGTTGTCTTCGTGTTCCATGCTGCCCATCTTATATATTTTTTGGTTTATTTACAAGTGACTCTAACTCCCGTACAATTCCATCGCATGAAAATGACTTATTATTTTTTCGGAGAATACCTTGAGAAAGGTGAGAAGGTGCACGCTGTTATCCATAGGCATCTTGCCGTTATGACGCCGATTTTTTTCAAGATACTTATCGTAGGTTTTTTGTTTCCTATAGGTATTATGTATTTCTTCCCTGTGCTTTTCTGGTTGATGATTACCTGGATGATTTTGGCTGTTCTTCGTATATTCTATGATCTGTATGACTGGTATTACTACGTGTGGCTCATTACCGATAGAGGTATCCTTGATATCCGTTCACCGGGACTTTTTGAGGTTTCTACGGCGCGCGTCGAGTACCATATGATCGAGGGAGTTAGCTATACCATTGCCGGTTTTTGGCGTACGGTTCTTGGTTTTGGTGATGTTACGATTCAAAAAGTTGGTTCTGGTTCTGTGATGACTATGGAGGGGGCAAATAATCCTAAACGTATTGAACGTCTCGTTTTGAAATATCAGGAAGAATATATGGAGCATCATAACTACAATAGTCATGATACCCTCAAATCACTTCTCTCAAATATGCTCTACGAACACATGAAAAAAGTAGGACCTGCCGACCCGCTTGTCGCTGAGTTCAAGGAGTCCATGAAGACGGCGAAGCCTCAGCCAAAAAAGAAAAAATAAGCATCCAGTATGAACTTTCTCAATCTAAGTATCACGGTGATTTTTCTCATACTTTTGGGTTTTGGTATATATGTCGCATTTTTCCGTAAGAGAGTTGTTTTTTCGCTTCAGGACACTGAAATGATACGAACGCGTTTTGCGGATCTTGATAAAAAACTTCACTGGGATCCTCGATTTGTCGTTATGGAAGGGGATAAACTTTTGAACTTCCTTTTCAAAAAGCTCGGATATAAGGGCATGCTTGGTGACTCCTTGAAGAAGGCGGGGAGGCAGTTTTCGAATGAACAGGATTTGTGGAGGGCTCACAAGTTGAGAAACTCTCTCGCTCATGAGTTGGGAGCTAGCGTTGATATCAAGACCGCAAGAGCAGCGCTCAAGGCCTACCGATCCGCATTTGAACAGTGTGGCATTTCATTTCCTTCTCATGAATAAACCGTTTATTATTGGTATTTTTGGCCCGATTGGTTCGGGAAAATCTACGGTTGCGAGTCTTTTTCGCGAAAAAGGATTTGTTTCGTGGGATGCCGATGAGGCGGTTAGTAAACTTTACATGGCTGGAGGTGCCGGAGCTAAGAAGATTGGAGAGTTCTTTGGATATCAGTTCCTGATGAAGGATGGCTCTGTTTCGAGGAAAAAGTTAGGTCGTCTCGTGTTGTCTCATCCCGCCAAGATGCGGATTTTGGAGCATATTATCCATCCTTTGGTGGTGAATGACGCTCAGCACTGGATTGATGAGCAAAAAAAGCTGGGAAATTTCCATATCGTTCTTGAGTCCGCTGCTTTCGAGCCTGCTGATCTTGGTCGCTTCCCCGATATTTTTTTGCGTGTAACTTCTGATGAATCTTTGTGTCGAGAAAGAGTACTTGCGAGAGGAAAAGATGATGCATATTTCAATGCTATGCTCCATAACTTCCGCGATTACAAAACGGACCATGAGATTGTCAATAATGGGAGTCTGGAGGATTTGAAAAAGGTGTTTGAAAAAGTCTTCGCAAGCTTTACAATGAATCCGATTTAATTTCTCCTTTATGCCAACTGAAAAAATGGAACTTGAAACAATTATCGGTCTTGAAATTCATGCGCAAATTGCCACGAAGTCGAAGATGTTTTGCTCATGCTCAGCGAATGCCTACAATGCCGAACCTAACGAAAATACCTGCCCTGTCTGTATGGGCTTCCCTGGGCAACTTCCGGTGATCAATGCCGAGGCGGTGCGTAAGGGCGCGATTGCTGCTATGGCGCTTCAGTGTACTATTCCTGAATATTCTAAGTTTGATCGTAAAAATTACTTCTATCCGGACTCTCCGAAGGGATATCAGATTTCCCAGTTTGATAAGCCACTTTCCGAGCATGGAAAGATTACTATTCGAGTGAATGGCGAGGATAAGGTCATTGGTATCACGAGACTTCATTTGGAGGACGATGCTGGCAAGTTAACGCATGTGGATCGTGGAACGCTTTGTGACTTCAATCGTGCGGGAGTAGCTCTGATGGAGATTGTGAGTGATCCCGATATGCGGAGCGCCGCCGAGGCAGCTGCCTATGCTAAAGAGATTCAGGTTATCGTTCGTTATGTAGGATCGAGTGATGCCGATATGGAAAAGGGCATGATGCGTTTCGATGCGAGCGTTTCGCTCCGACCGAAGGGCGATACGAAACTTTATGCGCGTGCAGAAATTAAGAATTTAAATTCATTTAAGACGTTGGAGGCTGCTATTCAGTATGAAATCAGTAGACAGAGGAAGTTGTGGGAGGAGGGGAAGCCGCAAGACAAAGATATTACCGTGGGATGGAAAGAGGAGAAGCAGGCGACATACTTCATGCGTGAGAAGGAGGGAGCTGATGATTACCGATATTTTCCGGAGCCGGATCTGCCCCCGCTTGGTCTGAGTGAGGCGATATTAAATGAACTTCGTAGCTCATTACCAGAGCTCCCCGCAGTTCGTCGAGGTAGATACATACGCGATTTTGCTCTTTCTGAAGCGGATGTTGAGCTCCTTACTGAGGACAAAGACTTGGCTGCTTACTTTGAGAATACCTTAAAAGTTGCTACGCATGATCCGAAGAAGGTTGCTAGTTTTATTACGACTGTCGTTCTCCGTTTTCTGAAAGAGGATGCGAAGGATATTGTTGAGTGCCCCGTATCGCCGGAGCATCTTGGCGAGCTTCTGAATGCCGTAGAATCCGGAAAAATTTCTAATAATATGGCAAAAGGAGAAATTTTCGAAGAGATGTATTTGAAGGGGAAGAGTCCTCTGGAAATTATCAAAGAAAAAGGATTGGAACAGGTAAGCGATACCGGCGAGATTGAAAAAATAGCAGGCGAGGTTCTCGGTATGCATGCTGATCAGGTTGCTGAATACAAATCCGGAAAGGTAAAAGTTTTTGGCTTTTTGGTGGGTCAGGTAATGGCTCGCATGAAAGGTCGCGCCAATCCCGGAGTAGTAAATGATGTGGTGAAAAAACTTCTGGAGTAGTACTGGTTGATATTTGCATGAAAGTTTGGAGAGTCGTCAAATCCGTAGTATAATCTTCATTACCGAGATCCTCACTCTACTCACATGGTCACCTCAACTCTTGATATCTTATATTTGTCGCTTGCCGTAGGCTTTATCGTCTTGGTGATTTTTTTGTCTATTACGCTTCTCTATACGATTTTTATTTTGAGAGATGTCTCGAGTGTGACGCAGGACGTGAAAGAGATTACAGAAAAAGTAAATCAGGTTGTTGTTAGTCCATTAAATGCGTTTCATTTTCTTATTGAACAGCTGAAGCCGTACTTGGAAAATGCCTTCCATGCGATTCAAGAAAGAAGGGCGAAGAAGGGGAAGAAGTAGTTTTTTTCGATTTTAGGCTTCTGCTTGAGCGGCTCTTGTCGATCCTTTTCCGAACATTATCGATATGCATTTTTTATCAATATCTTCGATAGAATTACATTTTGCCCTTTCGAGAATAGCCAGACTTACCGGTCCTATTTCTTGAACCATGTCCTGAATACTATCGCTTATAGACGCCAACTTCTCGGGTGATCCTCTGTATAATTTGGCGTATCGCACGTAGAGGAGACGGGTATAACCTCCTTCATTATATTCGCGTATTGATGCCTCGACTTGATGGATATTTCTCAACAGTTTCATGGCTTTGTCGTGTGGTATATGATGACCGGCAATTTCAATGATCCTGAGAGACTCATCGAGGATATTGCCTCCTAGATCGTTTTGTATTTTTTTACAAAGTTCAATGGTGTCAAATAGCTCTTGCTTGCTTTGATATGCGCACATTCGGACTATTCTCGTTCGGTTGCTGCTTGAACGTTCTTCGTCTAGGTCTTTCATCGCGCTTATGGCGTTCATGATCCCTACTGGATCATCCTTGAAGATCTCCATTTCCATCAGGTAGTTGATGATTTGGCCAAAACAAAGTGTCTTGTGTGCACCTAGGGCGATTTCTCGAATTTGTTCTTTGTCTCGTAATCCTTCGATATATTTTTTATGAAATGCCGGGGATTCGCCTTTTATCCTATTGAGAAATGATTTTATATAAATGTCTTCCTCCCATTCGAGAATGGGAATAAGCCTCAGTATCTCTTTATGGACTTCGTTTCCGATGGGATTCAGTCGAGTTACTAATCGCTGTAGTGGCGTCTGGCATGCGGCAAGTCGCATGATATCTTCCGGTGAAAGGTCGATATTTTTCATCCGCCTCACGGTATCGGTTGTATGCAGACCTTCTGTTTCTGATGGGAATTTCATACAGGATCGCTATTTTTCATCGCGTCTGAGATTTGTTTTCTGGCCATGGTGGTTATGTCAACTTTTGGCTTGATGTGTATTTCTTGTTCTAGTTGAGGTAGTTTTCCTCTGTTCCATTGTGCGTAGTGTTGAATGCATGATCGTGCGTCGATCGTATATTCACCACCGGTAATATTGGAGAGTTCTTGAATGAAAGCCAATGCAGCAGGGAGATACGTATTGATATGATTTTGATCACTTGCCGGCTGATAGTTGCCACCCATAACACGTTCTAATTGAAAAGTATTCGCGTTAGATGTCAGATATAGTCGAATTCCGCTATTGGCTGCACTGTTGCTATCAAAAGTAGTTTGGATTGATATAGCGGCAGGTGTGGTTTGCGCAGTGGGTTTGTGTGTCATCGTGAATGTTCCTTTCGGTATTTCACGTATAATTCTGCCGGATACAGAAAATTTGCCGATTTTTTTTCCTAAAAAATCTTTTCTATACTCTTCCTCGGCTAAATTGCCATGAGCATAGCGTTGGGCTGTTTTTTTTGCCGCTTCCTCCAAGGCGCTACGCAATGTAGGTTCATTATTGCAGTCTAGGTCGTTTAATCTTCTCCTTGGAGTTTCTCCTTCCGCATAATCAGAGAGGCCTGGAAGATCGGGTAATCTTGTCAATGGAAGCATATTTTTTCTTACAAAATGTTGAGGTAAATTTAGCACTATATTAATTTATTTGTCAAACTTGCTCTTTCCCTGTTCCTACATTCTATATTAGAATAGGTATGTTTTTCGTACTCTTTTTTATATCAAATGCATTTTCGCGCACAAATTTGCGTTACGAAGAAAGATATAATGTCTGAATTTCATCTCAATTCTCAGACAGCTCATGGACGCATTAGGCGTGCCTTGAAGAATAATTCATTGCTCCTTCTTAGAAAGGGCCTATATGTAACGACTTCTTCCTACCTTCATGAGTCCAATAGAATCACTTTGGTTGAATTTATTGCCTCAAAACTTCGAACGGAATCATACATCAGCCTGGAGTATGTACTCGAAAAGTTCAAAATTCTTATGCCTCGATCTGTTCGATCGATAACTTCCATCACCCGTGGCCAGACTTCAACTTTTGAAAATTTTGCTGGCCATTTCGTTTACAAGAATATCAAGCCGTCTTGTTATTTTGGTTATGAGGAGGTAAAGTTTCGCGATCAGATATATCATATTGCTACTAAGGCAAAGGCACTCTTTGATTATCTTTATTTGATGCCGGAATTTGGCTCTCGTAGTCAGAAATTCCTACGTGTGCAACTTTTTGAGAAGTCATCACTTCAATGGGAAAATTTCTCCGAAGAAGATTTTGCACTATTCGAATCGTGTGTTTGGAAATCAAACTCTTTCAAAATGATGCGCCTACGTCAGGCGATTGGAGAATATTTTGAGAGTAAAAAGTTTGATGAGTGGAGGCGACAATTATTGGCGTGAAACTACTCGATGTGGGAATACGACTACGGCATTCCAGATTCGCTTCCAGCGTTTTGGCTCTTTAATGAGGCGATAAAGCCACTCGAGACCGAGATTTTGGAGAAGTAGGGGGGCGCGTTTGATCGTGCCTGAAATATAGTCGAAGGTACCGCCAACACCGATGGCGGCTTTTATGGTTGGTATTTTATGAAGGTTACGGGCGATCCATTTTTCTTGTGCTGGAGCGCCATATGCGACGAAAAGGATCTCTGGATTTGTATCGTTGATGATATCTTTCATTTTTTCTTCTTCGTAAGGAGAAGGGGAGCCGCTATATGTTCCTACTATTTGTACCTTTGGAAATTGTTTTTCGAGCTCAATTTTGGTTTTTTCCGCTACCCCTGGCTGTGCGCCTAAGAGAAATATTTTAGTGCCGTTTTCGGCTGCCTGTTGTGCTATATCGAGCATGAGATCAGCGCCTTTGATGAGTTCCGGCAGGGGAGTGGTTGGTTTTTTGAAGAGGAGTTTGAAGAGTTTGAGGAAGGAAATTATTTTTGGGTCGTTTTGTGTATTGGCAGCCCAAAGCAGACCTGTTCCATCGGCGGTATTAATGGCGGATTTATTGAGTATGTTCATAAAATCTTTGTCGTGTTGCGCGGCGAGAATCATCTCAGGATTAATAGTAATGATCTGTTTCTGTTCCTTTGATTCATTAAAAATAATATCCAGTAATTCGGATTTCGTGAGTGCATCTACCGGTACGCCCATAATGGTTATCCTTTTTTGCATATGACGATGATGTTGTGATGCGAGGTGAATATTTTTTCTACGGTGATTTTTTTGTCTACCAGTCTGCGTAATTCCGATTTGGTGAATGCGTGATAGTAACGTTCGAGCTTGTTATTCCATCCAATGAAGAGGTCGTTCCAATCGTGTGGTCCGCCTAGGATTTTGGAAAGGATGGCTTTTAGTATTGATGAGATATATTTTTTTTGCCAGAGGTTCCATACCGAGATAATGATCGTTCCGTTTGGTTTTGTAATGCGCATGAGTTCATGTATGGCCTTTTCTCGCAGTTCTTTTGAAGGGATGTGCGGGAGAGTAGCGATACAAAAGGTTACGTCGGTAGAGTTGGATGGTAGGGGGATATCGAGGAGTGATCCTTCAACGAATGTTTTGGTTGGATGTAATTTGTGAGCTTCCGAAAGAAGATTTTTGCTGACATCGATGCCGGTATAGGTGATGTCTTTTGGAAGGCTCTCGATGAGTCGGCCGTTGCCACAACCTATGTCGGCAATCGTGGCATGAGGTGGAATTGAGCTTTTGAAGGTTTCGAACTCGGCCCAGGGGGCTTTGCGGGTTTGGGAAAACTCAGAAGCGATAGTATCGTAATCCAGCTTTACTTTTTCTAAAATTTGTCGGGCAATTTCTGTTTTCATATGATAGAATGGGCTTCGCTATGCATCAAATACCCATAAATCATACCCTGAAGGAGCTGGTCAGACAAGCGCTCGCGCTGCCTGTGAAGGATCAGACCGCCCTGCAACAACTCAAGAATACGTATTCTGCGAAGCATAAAGTCTCTACGCCTACGAATATGGAGCTCATTGAGGCATATAGGCACATGGCTCAACAGAAGGAAGTTACTGAGGATCGTGACTTCATGAAATTTTTGAGAAAGAGGGGAGTTCGATCGATGTCGGGAATTGTTTCTATCACGGTTATCACGAAAGCCTTCCCATGCCCTGGAAAGTGCATTTTCTGCCCGACGGAGCCTGGAATGCCAAAGAGTTATCTCTCGAACGAGCCGGCGATTATGAGGGCTATTCTGAATGATTTTGGAGCATATCGACAAACGGTGAATCGTATTGATAGTTTAAAACGTACGGGTCACGAAACGGACAAGGTAGAAATCATTGTTTCCGGTGGAACATTTTCTTTTTATCCGCATGCCTATCAGACGGCTTTTACGAGACAGATTTTTAATGCATTAAATTATCCGTTGAAACCTGCACGAAGTTTGCTGGAGGCACAGCAGTTAAATGAAAAAGCAGAAAATAGATGTGTCGGTTTGTCTTTTGAGACGAGGCCGGATCATATTACAGAATTGGAAGTGAAGCGCCTCGCTACGCTCGGCGCCACTAAAATCGAGATCGGTATTCAGTGTCTGGACGACGAGATCTACGCCCTCAACCAACGAGGCCACACGATCGCCGATGTGGCCAGATGTATGCAGCTCCTGAAAGATGGCTGTTTCAAAGTCAACGCCCACATGATGCCAAATCTCTATGGCTCCACTCCCGAACGTGACTTCGAAATGACGAAGGAGTTATTCGATAATCCTGCCTTCCGACCGGACTGGATGAAGATCTATCCGACGATGGTAGTACCGTGGTCTGTTTTGGAAAAAATGCATAAACGTGGCGAGTTCAAGGCATATTCTGATGAGGTGCTTGTCGATCTCATGTGCAAAATCAAGCCGCTCATCCCTGAATACGTTCGCGTTACGAGACTTTATCGCGATATTCCCGCACCGACGATTGTTGATGGCTCCAAAATTTCTAATTTACGGCAGGTGGTTCAGGAAGAAATGAAACGCCGTGGACTCCCATCGTGTCGATGCATCCGTTGCCGAGAGGTTCGTGATACCGTGGTCGACCCGAAGGACCTGCGCATGCGCGTAACTGAGTACGACGCCTCAAATGGTAGGGAGTATTTCATTCAGTGGGAAGATCCCGTTTCTGACAAGATTTGCGCGTTCATCAGACTCAGGTTTCCTTCGCAGTATTTTACCGGTAAAAAACATTTTATCAAGGAGCTCCAAGATTGTGCCCTTATCCGCGAGCTCCACGTCTATGGCATGCAGATCCCGCTCAACGATAGGGAAGAAGGTTCTCAACAGCATTTTGGCCTCGGAAAGACGCTTCTTCTGAAGGCTGAGGAGATATCCCGGGCCGCCGGATTCAAGAAAATGGCTATTATCAGCGGTGTCGGAGTTCGTGAATACTACCGCAAAACCGGTTACCAGCTTGATGGAACATATATGGTGAAGGGGATTTAGCTTTGTTTCGTTCTAGCCCTGAAGCTGATTTTATGATATACTTATCTGAATATCGCCATTTCGATATACATATAAATATGCCAGGAATATCCCATAGTCCCAACTCAGACAGACCATCCTTTGATCCCGAAGGATTGCAGCAATCACCGCACCTTACGGCCGAACAGTTACATGTGCAAGATAGATTAGAGGCAGTTGATTATTATAAATCAATGATGCGGCGAATTCATGAAATGAAGCAAAAATTCGCAGAAGGAAAGGAAATAGATGGAAAATCGATTTTACGTGAAATGTATGCGCATTTTCCTGATTATCATCCGAATGATGATGAACCACTGTCTACATCTATTGAGAAACTTGAAGTTTTATTTTTTAGATTAGCATTACAGAAATTTGATTGCGAAATTCCTTCGTACTCTTTTCATCTGTGTGCTGTGCAAATGCAAAATACATTAAAAATTCTAGAACGAATTACGAAAATGCTTGATTTACGCATATCGCCTTCAAGTATTCGTGGATTTTTGAATGAAGTACAATCTTTGCTTAATGCTGAGCCAACTTTTGATATGGTTCTTTCCTATTTGCCTGATGCAATAAGACTTGGTCTTTCTCCTGATGAGGCATTGCAATTCTGGGTTAATAGAGAAGGTGATGAGGATCCTCTTTCTGCTATCCGTCATATGAAATCTGATGGAATTTCTGATCAGTATCTTGATACGTATAACGCTCATTATAAGTCCAAAAAATCAAGTTTTAAACGAATATATGCTTTGCTTCCCTTGAAGGAGTTTATGTTTGATGAAGTGGCTACTATTTCTGATTTTGATGCACCCGTCGAAGATTTATCGGACTATTTTCTTTATGTATATTCCGCAACCCATGCCTCTCCATTGTCCTTAATTGCTTTATACAAGCTTGAAAGGGACCCAGCTAAGGCTGTCGAAATTTCCGAAAATGGACATCTTTTTTCGGATAAGCGTTTTGAAAATACTATATTTCCTATAATTCTGGCTCATGGACTTTCCGCAATACCTGAGGCTACACAAAAAAATACAATGTATTTTATCAATCAGATTGCTCCAGTGATAAAGTCTGATTCTCATGTTGATTCTTACGATGCTACTAAAATCGCTATTTTACTTTGGCGATTAGCAGAAGGGGATCTTGGCAATGCTCGTATAATCTATCATGTAACTTTCCAGAGTGATCGTAAGCTTGAAAGTGAAAATATTTTTACTGGAAATATTGAAGATGCATACCCATTTGTGGTGGCCCTACAGGGTCGGAATATTCCCTTTGCTAAAATTATTGATCTTTGGTCATATTCTCATGGTCCATATGAAGCTCTTCAGGTAGATGCATTCGTTTCATGGATTGAACCACAGCGTAAACATTTCAAAATAGCTTCTCCTAAAGAGCCAAAAGGACAAGATCAATATGATGCGATGAAGGCTTTTTCAAGCCTTCCTCCTGAGGCAAAGGATTTTGTACCCTATCTTCTTGATAATCACTATTATGTTCCATATAGAAATCTTGCTCTCTATTTTCAAGATCCATCTATGCTTCTTTGTGTTCAGATTTATAAAACACTTGGGACGAAAAATGTTGCTGATGCCCTACGTTTAGGAAGAAGCCTCTACTACCAAAATGTTAAATTTGTTCCAAGTAAGGACTTACTCCTTCTTAAACTAAAAGAATTTGAAGCACATCAGCTTTCCTCGGATCAGATCGTGCTCTTTGAAGGAAGAAATCTTGTTTTTCTGGCCAATTCTGAGACGAGTGGACCTTTTTCGAAGTCTAGATTCAATGGTTTGGAGCTTCAAGAAAATTTAAAAAAAAGTGTGGGCGAAAAGGGGACTTCATCTTTGCATGCACCAAAATCCGAGAATCCTGACACTGTGGAACTTAATAGTATTAAGAAGTCTGTTCTTGAGGAAATTACCTCTACTCCGCCACCTATGACGTTCTTTTTTAATGGTCATGGGCAGAAAGATTCAATATATATGAATAACGGAAAAATTCCTGGTACTGATTATGCAAAGGCAAAATTACGTTCCTATTTTGATACTTTTACTGATTACATTTCAGTTGATGATTTTGCCAAGGCCGTGGCTAAACGCAAACAAAAATTTCCAGATAATTCCCAAGCCCTTTCTCGTGATATCTATATATTTGATGGTTGTTATCAGCATGAATTTATTAGAAAATTTTATGAGCTTATAGCGCAGCAAGATGGTATTGCCCCCATTACCATTGCACCAGCAGAATTTGGTCAATACAGCTTTTCTGATCCACGAAGCTTCGTTCCCTTGATAGGGAAGTTATTTGATGAAGATCCAAACGATATTATTTTCCGTCTTGGAACATTAGGCACAAAAATAGGAGATATTCGTAAGAATGTTGATAAGTATTCATTATCCAGGTATGTAGTTTATGTCCCGAATGCAGCTGGACAGCCACAGCAGGTGGTAATGAATGGGATAGGAGGGGATGATTCGTAATTAAATATTATAGCGCTAACACGTTGTTTTATCCTTCCAAAGCTACCAGCTTTGATTCAGCT
The DNA here is from genome assembly GCA_026395555.1 of Candidatus Peregrinibacteria bacterium. Lineage (GTDB taxonomy): Bacteria > Patescibacteriota > Gracilibacteria > UBA1369 > UBA12463 > CALREA01. The sequence continues at coordinate 156,443 of JAPLYO010000024.1, forward strand.
TTGCAGCTTTAGAGGTATTACTTTGTACAATGTATCTTGTGCAAAGTATTGTGCTCTGGGTAGTCGAGTGCTTGCTAAGTTGGTGATTGATGGTTTTGAGTTTCTGTTCTCGGACTTTCCTACCATGTTTCATATGGCTTTATTTTGGTGTGTATTTTATATATATAATTAATATATTTTTTATATGTATTTTATATACATTTTATATCACTCAATTTTCTTCAAACCACTTCCCTCCCCTCTCCATAGGCTATAAATGGCTTCTAGACTGCAAAAATGGCAAAACTGCCCCTAGGACGCGTTGGAATCGTAGAGATGGGTTCTGAGTCGTTTCGTAGGAAAAATTACTTCTTGCTTGGGGTGGAATCTAGATAATTTCCGAGTTTTTGAAGGCGTAGCCGAACGCCCGTAATGAGCATGGCGAATCGTGGCACGTTTGCTAATTCCATTTTACTGGATGGATTGTTGAATTGATTGGCACAATCTCGCTTGAGTTCAATTTCTTGTTTGTCCGCGAGTCCGAATTTTTCTCTGATTTTTTCTCGTAGCTCAGATGAGCTTCTTGCGACATCTGGAGTGCCGGCAGCGGCCATGTCTACGTAGGCGCCTGCGGCGCTAAGCATTACATCAATATCTGTTAGATTTTTTTCGTATTCAGTGGCTAACTGTTCACATGTTTTTTCCTCACCAAAGAGCTGAGTGCCTGAACAGCCAGCGCTGAGTATGGCCAGTGATGTTGCTATTCCGGCTAGTGATGAGTGAGATGGACTGTTTTTCATGGATTTATTTTTCGGTTTTTATCATTCCGATTAACTGTCTCGTCTCTAATATTTTCCATTGCAAAACTAAAGCTTCTTCTATTTCTATTCCGGCGATATTGGTAAATGAGAGTCGTTCCGGTTTTGCTTTTGAGGTTATTACATTCAGCAAAAGTACAAAAATCGTGGCGGCAGTTAATGTGTATAGATCGTTATCAACACCTTGTATTTTTATAGTACCTGCCATTAGTAGCCCCTGTGCTAATTGCCAAAAGGTGTCGTGTATTCTCGGAGCGAGTAAGTGCTTGGTGCCTTGTTTTTGTATGTGACGTATTACGAGTATATTTAGTTGATTTGCCCATTCTTCAGTAGAGCGTATTCCGTTTTCTCCCTTTTCATTCATTATTCTATAAAATGCCTGCTCATCTATTCTTATTGCTGATATTATCTCTGATAGATCTTTTCTTTCACCATCCCATATTGTCCTTAGTAAATAATCGAATGCATTTCTGGCTCCGCTCTTTGATCTTTCTCTTTCCTCTCGCCAAGCTTTCATTTCATTTGCAATGTCTCGCATTGTATCTGCAAAATGACCATCTTCGTAGAGACTGGTTATTAAATCTCCATCCTCTCCGTCTTCATCTACTCCTAGGCTCCGTATAAGTATTTCTGCTGGCAATGTCTTTCTTACCTTGTCTATTTGTCCGTGCGTTCCAATTCGTAATTTTCTAATTCCAGATATAGCACATAATTCTTCTATTCTTTTGATATCAACTCCGATTTTGTGACTTTCTACTCCTGCTGGAAAATTTATGTCGAAATTGACAACTTTAGATTTCGATTCTTTAATCGGAGTTAGATTCGTATCTGGGCTTGTAGGCATTATGATGAAACTATAGAGGTTTTATTATACTTTTTATTTTATTTTTGTCAATATCTTCTAATCATTCACGTATACTTGTTCCGTTCGTTCGAGCTTAGCTTTGAGGAGGGGAAATTTGGTCATTTCTGGATCGTTTTCTATGAGTTTAATGGCGTATTGGCGGGCTTTGGAGATGGTGTGGGCGTCGGTGAGGGAGGCCATTTTGAGGTCTGGAATGCCGGATTGGCGTACGCCGTAAAGTTCACCGGGGCCACGCATCTTGAGGTCGATCTCGGCGAGGGCGAAGCCGCTGTGATATTTCACCATGGCGGACAGACGCTTGGTGGAGGTCTGGGATTCCTTATTCGTGAAGAGGAAGCAGTAGGACTGGTGATCGCTGCGTCCGACTCGTCCGCGGAACTGATGGAGCTGCGAGAGGCCGAATCGCTCTGCTCCCTCGATAATCATGATGGTGGCGTTGGGCACATCGATACCAACTTCGATGACAGAAGTGGAAACGAGTAAATGAATTTCGTTATTTGAAAATCTTCCCATGATATCGTCTTTTTCTTCCTGTTTCATTTTGCCATGGAGAAACTCTACTTTTAGCTCGGGGAAGATGTGTTGGCTGAGTTCTTCATACGCCTCTGCAACTGAACGCGCCTCTACCGTGTCTGATTCATCTATGAGGGGACATACTACGAAAACCTGACGACCTTTTTGGACCTGTTCGCGAATCCAGTTGTAGGCGTCTTTACGTTTCTTTTCGGGGACGATGTGTGTCTCGATCGGTTTGCGGCCTGGCGGAAGTTCGTCGATGACGGAGAGGTCTTGATCGCCGTAGAGGGTCATGGCGAGAGTGCGAGGAATGGGCGTTGCGGAGAGCGAGAGGAGGTGCGGGCCACCGTGGGATTTGAGCGTATCGCGCTGCTTCACTCCAAATCGATGTTGTTCGTCGATGATGGCGAGGCCGAGCTTCTTGAATCCGACGGCCTCCTGGATGAGGGAGTGTGTTCCGACTACCAGATCACATGTACCTGTCTTGAGTTGAAGAATGATTTCTTCCTTTTGTTTCGCTGGCGTACTTCCCAATACCTGCTGGATATTGATGCCGTATTGTACAAAAAATTTATACAATGTTTTATAGTGTTGTTTGGTGAGGATTTCCGTGGGTGCCATGATAGCTACTTGGTGTCCGTTTTTGATCATGCTCATTGCAGCGAGTCCAGCGATAACGGTCTTCCCTGAGCCAACATCACCTTGTATTAGTCGCGACATGGGAATGTCTTTTTCTAGGTCGTCTATGATCTCGTTGAGCACTTTTGCTTGTGCCTCGGTGAGCTGAAATGGGAGATTGCCGAGCATCTCCTGGAGGTATTCTTTATTAATCCCAATCTTCTTGATCTTGCTCGCATCTGAGTGCTGCCAGAGCCACTTTTTGTGAATGGCCTTGAGCTGAAGGAGGAAGAGCTCGTCGAAGGCCAGTCGTTTCTTGGCCGCCTCCAAATCCTCTACCGTGTGTGGATAGTGCGCGAACTCAATCGCCTCTTTCAGTGGAATCAATTTTTCTTTTTCCCGAATAGGTGCTGGAAGGTAGTCCTCTATTTGTTTGAGAAACTCATTTAAAACTGGTCTCATTTTTTCTCGAATCCATTTAGAATTTAGCCCTTCTGTCTCATGATAAATCGGCACGATTCGTCCCGTGTGGAGCTGCTCTTCTCTCTTGTGCTCAACCGTCGGGCTCGCAATTCCCAGTTTACGCATATTTAATTTTGGCTTACCGCTCACGAAAACATGCATGCCAGACTTGAACTGATGCATAATGAACTTCTGATTGAACCAGACGAGCTCGATCCCGCCCGTGTCATCGGTAAGGAGCGCCTTCGTAAACTGACGGCCACCAGGAAGCTTCTTGCTGAAAAAATTAGAGAGTACTCCGCTGAAGGTCTGCATCTCCCCTTCTTTGGCATCGGAGATCGGCGTGATACCAGATGAGTCTGTATAGGCACGAGGAAAATAGTAGATGAAGTCCTCTACCGTCTTTACCCCGACACTTTGAAGGAGCTCCAAGTGTTTGGGGTTTGTACCGAGAACGGTCTTAAGAAGGGCGGTCAGTGACATTGGCTGCAGTGTACCATCCTTTTATTTTCGCCTTCTAGTGCTTTTGTGGTTGCTTCACTTTGCTCGCCTTCTTCATACCTAATTTTGCCGCTGTTTTGGCTAGTGTAACTTCTTCTTTGTACTCAACGATACGTTCTTTTTTAATCTCTTTCATTACTTCCTTTGGAACAACTTTTTTGCAGCAGGCCATGGTGAGGTTTTGTTATGAGGTAGTGTTTTTATGATACTACTATTCAACTAATTTATAAAATCCTCTCTTTCCTATCTGTAAAATTGAGTCGCCTGCGATGGTAACTGTGCTCATAAAGTCTTCGATTTTTTCGCCGTTGTATTTGACGGCGCCTCCTTGGATTAGACGACGGGCCTCGCCTTTTGATGGGCAGGCTTTGAGCTCGATCATGATATCGACAATGTTCATATTGGCGCTTGAGAGTTTGATTTCCGGAATTTCATCGGGAAGTTCTTTTTTTGAAAAAACTTGAATGAAGTGTTCCTCGGCTTCTTGCGCTGCAGCAGCGGAGTGATAGATCGTGACAATTTCGCGAGCGAGGCGCATCTTGAGGTTGCGTGGATTTTCGCCGGAGAGGAGTTTGCTGTTGATTTCATTGATCTCGTCGATGGAAATATTCGTTGTGAGCTCGAAGTAACGGACGATCAAGTTGTCTGGAATCGACATGGTTTTGCCGTACATATCTTTCGGATCTTCGTTGATGCCGATGTAGTTGCCGGTGGTTTTGCCCATTTTCTTCACGCCGTCGGTTCCTTCGAGAATGGGGACGGTGAGAACGCATTGGGGAGTTTGGCCGTAGGAGCGCTGGATTTCGCGGCCGGCGAGGAGGTTGAAGGTTTGGTCGGTTCCGCCGAGCTCGACGTCGGCCTGAATGGCGACGGAGTCGTAGCCCTGCATGAGAGGGTACATAAACTCTCCATCATTTGCTGTACGGTGAAGACGGAGGCGAGGCGAGTGACATCGGAGAATGTCAGCTTGCCGAGCCAGTCAGCGTTCCAGACGACCTCGATTTTTTCGGTGTCGAGAACTTTTGAGGCTTGTTGAAGGTAGTGCTTGGCGTTTTCTTCGAGTTCGATTTGTGTCTTGAGTGGGCGTGCCTCGGCTTTGCCTGATGGATCCCCTATCTGTCCGGTGAAGTTACCGAAGAGGAGAACAGCGGTGTGGCCGGCATCCTGGAACTGTCGCATTTTGCGAAGCGGCACCATGTGACCGAGATGGAGATCAGCTCCTGTTGGGTCGATTCCGAGCTTAATACGGAGCTTTTTGCCTGATTTGAGCTTTTCTTCAAGCTCTTTGCGGACGATGACGTCAGCTACTCCTTTGTCGAGAATATTTGAGATAATTTCTTTTGTGTCTTTCATGCGGCTATTTTACTGATGTTTTAAAGCTGTGGCAAGCAGAGTGGAAGCAGTGTTGTCCATTTGTGATGACACATAATATCGGATTTAAAGGCTTATCCATTGACTTCCTTGGATTTTCGGCAGTATCATTGCCTCCATTTATTTTCGCCTATGATTGAGCAATCGCTGGTTCACTTGGGTCTTCGGGCTAAGGAGGTGCTGGTTTTTATTACGTTGGCTCGTCTGGGTTGTCAGCCAGCGAGTATTATCGCTCAGCGCTCGTCATTAAATCGAGCAACAACGTATGCGATCTTGGAATCACTTATGCAGAGGGGTTTTGTTTCGAAAGTTTTTAAAGATAAGGTGCAATCTTTTTCTGCTATCACTCCACGGAAGATTCTGGAATTAATGAAGGTGAAAAAGTTTGAGATTGAGAGACAAGAGCGTCACCTGAACTCCGTTATGCCCTCGCTGATGGGCATGATGGCACCTCAATTAACGGCTCCGAAGGTCACGTATTTCGAGGGCGAGGAGGGTGTAAAAAATGTTATGGAGGAGACACTGAAGTCTACCGAAACGATGCTCTGTTACTGTCCTTTGGAGAAGTGGCTTGATGGGCCGCTCGCGTATTATATTCGTGATTACGTATATCGACGTACGCAAATTTTAAAAATTCCTAATAGGGTTTTGGAGTGCGATACTCCTGAAAGTCGTAAATTTTTCTACATGGAGTCTCCTCCGGAATTTACCGATCTGCGCTTTATTCCCGGTAATATCATGTTGAGTCATAGTGAGGTGAATATTTTTGATAACAAAGTCGCTATGGTATCCCTGCTTCCGGGCCATATGTTTGGTGTTATTATCGAGTCTCAGGAGATCGCGGACACGCAAAAGGCTATTTTTGAGCTTGCCTGGATGGCTGCCGAGGTTGTTTCTCGAAAGAAGCCTATGTAGTGAGTAATTTTTGTGTTATAGTGGCCATATATGGCACTTACACCTGTAGAAATTTTGTTCGAGAACGATGATGTTGTCTTGGTAAACAAGCCTTATGGAATCGTCGTGCACCCTGGAAATGGAGTTGAGATGGAGGGGACACTCGCCGGCCAGATGCTTCAGCCTTATCCCGACCTGCCTCTCACGAATGGCGAGGAGCGGCCTGGCGTTGTTCATCGCTTAGATAAGGATACTTCAGGAGTACTTATGTTCGCCAAGACCGAAGAGGCTTTGAATTTCTATATAGAACAGTGGAAAAAGAAGAAGGTAGATAAGACGTATTACGCTTTGGTGAGCGGGATATTGGAGCCGAGATCGGGTACGATCGAGGCGCCGGTGCATCGCGATCGAAATAACCGTAAGCGAATGGCTTCTGATATGAGCACTGGAAAGATGGCCATTACTCACTATGAGGTGGTTGAGTACTTCCCCGGACGACGATTTGGAACATCTCTTTTGAGAATCAATATTGAGACGGGTCGGACGCACCAGATTCGTGTCCATATGGCTGCAATTGGCCATCCAGTCGTAGGCGATACGGTTTATGGTAGAAGACAGATTAATGGTTTTTTTGCGAAAGAACGAGGCTTGGACCGACAATTTCTTCATGCAACCGCCCTTAAATTTCCTCTTATGAGTGCTCGCAAGAGACAAGAGGTAGAATCAAAAATACCTCCTGAGTTGCAGAAGGTATTGGATGTTTTGAGAGATAAGAAGACGGATTAATTCGAGAGTCTTTCGATTGCGAGACTCAGTATATCCGATTTGAATTTAGGCTGTGATACTAAGAACCTCGATCGTGGTTAGGTTCTGTCTGTGTCCTTTGTTACGTGTATAACGCTTCTTGGCGTTCTTCTTGAATACGCGAACCTTGTCGTCTTTGAACTGTTCGAGAACCTTGCACTCAACGACTGGTCCCATAACGTATGGTTCACCGATTTTGACATCAGTGCCATCAGCTAAAAGCATAACTGTCTTGAATGATACTTTTGTTCCCTCCTCAGCATCGAGCTTCTGGACATCGAACTTTGATCCCTTCTCTACTTTGAATTGCTGACCTGCGATTTCTACAACTGCAAACATAATAATGTGTGTTAAAGCGCGTGGATATTACGTGATAATTGAGGTTAAATCAAGGGCATTTTTGCGCTTGCCGATGTCGGCTTCAGCTTTGTGTTAGGAATGTACCAATTTTTGCTAGTTTTGTATAAACTGGTGTCTTTTAGCCTTTATAATTGACGCATTAGGATCTTTTTGTTAGATTTTCCTCCTAATTGTTAATATATGTTTATGGCTTCACCAGAAAGCAACAACGGCAAGAGTGATAGAGGTGCTAATACTCGATGGATTGCGAGACAGAATGCTGACATTGACGCTATTTTGTATCCAGAAGCCGTTGTACGTGTTGTACGCGATACTCGTCGTGACGTTGGAGGCGCTCGGAATTCACAAAGGTCTGATGATTATAATCCCCATGACCCTCGCGATAGAAGTAATTCTTTGGATGATTATTAAAAAAAACGCTTTATGACTATTGACTGCGGTGATCGAATGTCGGCAGATGATGACGAAATGTGGCAAAGGTTGCAAGATATTGGTGACACGAGGCAGAGTAGAATTAATGAAGCTGCTGCTAGAATTCGTCAAGAGAGGGATCTCCAGAGACATGTATCATCATTATCTGAAGATGTGCGTTCTCAGGTTATTAAACGCTTACAAAATCAAGGTTTTCTTTTTATTGAACAGGTTCAAGATGGACCGGTCCCTCGGGATAGCGCTTCTACCTTAACTGATTTAGGAAATTATATTACAACCCTGCCAATTGATATTCGTGAGAGTATTATTGATCGACTGCAAGAAAGAGGTTTTCTTTTTCCGGAAGAGAACTAATGCTTTAGTTGTATTGATTCATCGCCGCTCCCATTCCTTCCTTCAAGGCTAGATTGATGGCTTTTGCTCCATTTTGAATGCCCGTTTCGATAACCGGCTTCTCTTTTTCGGTGAATCTGCGGAGGACGAAGTCGCTGGTGTTCATCTGCTCAGGAACGCCAAACTCCACTCCCCTGCTCTCAATGCCGATACGGAGGCGTGGGAAGTTTTTTGATGGATAGAGCTCTTGAATAGATTTCATGCCGTTGTGCGTGCCTGCAGAGCCGTCTTTGCGGAGGCGGATTTTGCCGAGCGGGAGGTCGAGGTCGTCATAGCAGACCCAGAGATTTTCAGGTTCAATTTTGTAGTAGTTTGTTACCAAAACAACCGCTTCACCTGAAAGGTTCATGAAGGTGGTTGGTTTTACGAGAATGACACTTTTTGCATTGAACTCACCTTTCGAGATAAAGGCTTTGAGAGACTTTTCTTCCTTCCACTCCGAGGTGCCCCAGTTTTTCTGAAGTTCATCTACGAGAGTGAAGCCTGCGTTGTGACGTGAGCCTTCGTACTCTTTGCCGACGTTACCGAGTCCGACAATGACTACTTTTTCACTTTTTTCCATGTGGTGGCCTTGATAAATGGAATCTCCTTTTCTGCAATTATAACTACATCATTTTCTTCAGCACCTTCCTTGGTAAGTGCCTGCTGGATGCCCATTTTCTTGAGGTAGTGACGAATACGAGTCATGCCATGTGGCGTATTGATATCGGTCATATTTACGAGCTGTTCGATACGCTTTCCTACGACGTCGTAGTACTTCTGTCTGTTGAGTTTCTTCACGTACTTGATGGTGAAGTTTTTGGTATTTTCGAGATGTGGACGGAAAATTTTGTGTGCGGCTTCAGGCTCGATCTTCTTTTCTTTCTCGGCCTCCAGTTTCTTTTCTTCTAATTTCAGTACTCTCCAAACTTCCTTCATAAGCTCATCGGTACCATCGTTAATTTCGGCAGAGATGAAGAATACTTTCTTCTGTTTGAGTTTCTTCTGAATGTCCTTGAGGAAGTCCTCTTGCTCTTCTGTTGGGATCAGGTCGCGCTTGTTTACGACGACAATCTGAGGTTTCTTCGCAAGATTTTTGTCGAACTTCTTGAGCTCGTTATTGATGACTTTGTATGATGTTGGAATGTCCGTGTCGCTCGCGTCGATCATGTGGATTAGAATCTTCGTACGCTGAACGTGCTTGAGGAACTCATGACCGAGGCCTTTTCCCTCGTGGGCGCCCTCGATAAGTCCTGGAATATCAGCTAAAACGAAAGAGGCGTCTTTTTCTTTTAAAAGTCTTTCGAGTGAGACGACGCCGAGGTTTGGACTGAGGGTTGTGAAGTGGTAGGCCGCGATTTTTGGCTTTGCGTTGGATACACGGGCAATGAGCGTGGACTTTCCGGCGGATGGGAGTCCGATGATTCCGACGTCGGCAATCAACTTGAGCTCTACGATTACTTCTATATCTTCGCCGTTTTCTCCAATCTCTGCGAGTTTTGGTGCCTGGAATCGGCTACTCACGAAGTGTTTGTTTCCATAACCTCCACGTCCACCCTTCGCTACGAGATAGGTGTCGCCTTCGTTTGTGAGGTCGGCGAGAATCTGTTTCTTGTCCATGGTAAGAATCTGCGTACCGGTAGGTACGTCGATATAGAGCGTTACTCCGTCGGCACCGTGACGATCAACATCGCCTCCACTTCCACCGTTTTCAGCTTTGAATTTCTTGATATGACCTAAGTTTGAGAGTGTTCTCATGTTTTCTCGTGCACGGAAAACAACGTTTCCTCCACGTCCACCATCGCCACCATCAGGGCCGCCTCGTGGTACGAATTTCTCACGTCGAAAGCTGACAAGTCCGCCTCCTCCTTTTCCTCCTATGCATCGTAATTGTACTTCATCGCAAATCATATCGTTTGGGTTTTCTGGTTTGATCTATAAGCCGGCCTATTGTAACTCATTTTTTACCCTTTGGGAAGCCCCGTTTTGGATTGTTTTGTTTTTTCTTCCGTTCTTGGATATACTTCCCTAGCTTCAGGTGTGCCGGAGTGGCGGAATGGCAGACGCGCTCGACTCAAAATCGAGTACTCGCAAGGGTGTGTGGGTTCAAGTCCCACCCCCGGCACCAATGAGAATTACTATAACGTCTGCTTCAGTATCATCGCAGACTTCTTTCCTACGACGCGGGCGAGTTCGTCCATGGTGGCGTTTTTGATGGCGTGGAGGGAACCGAAGTGGTTGAGGAGTTTTTTCTTGGAGAGTTCGCCGATTCCGGGGAGGTCGTCGAGTTCGGAGGAGATGAGTGTTTTGTTGTGGGCGAGGTTGGAGTAAGAGACGGCGAAACGGTGGGACTCGTCGCGGATGCGTTGCATGAGGTGGAGGGCGTGCGAGTCTTTTGGAAGTTGAATCGACTGTGATTCGTGGGGCATGAAGATCTCTTCTTCTTGTTTAGCGAGTGAGCAGATTGGGATTTGAAGGTCCATGTTTTTGAGCACTTCGATGCCGATATTGAGCTGCCCCTTGCCTCCGTCGAGGACGATGAGGTCGGGTTTTACGGAGAATTTTTTGTGTTGTTCGATGAGTTTTCCTGTCTCGATCATCAAAAGAGTGGTGTGTGGAATTTTGATAAATCCTTCCTGTTCGTGTGGATTTTTTAATTCGTTAAATCCGAACTCTTCATATGAGTTGATGAGATCATCTGTGGCTTGTATGTACCATTTTTTTATAGTCTTATTTTTCTCAATGAAGCGATACAGTAGCTGATGTGATAGTTGTTTGTGGTCGTATTTGTCGTCGACCCAGAGTTGTGTAATTTCCGCGGAAATTGATGTGTATTCCTTTTTCTCGATGAAACCTGCGAGCGCTTTTTCTTTTATGAAGAGGGTGTAATTTTCGAGATTGATGGGTTCCGGTTTCTTGTTTTTGGCTGGCTTCTCTTGTGTTTTTTGAATTGCCTCGGCGTACTTCTTTGTGGCTTTGGCTAGGGTAAATGTCGACTTGGATAAATATTTGAGGCGACGGGAGAGTACCTCGCGCATGGATGCGTAGTCGTCGGGTTTGCCGTGTGGGATCGTTGTGAGTTTGAATCGTCGGTACTCGGAGTTTGCCGGTGCGCCACTCTGCATGACGACCATGGATGCGACGGTCGAGGTGCCGCCAAAGTGAGAGATGTCATAACACTCGATGCGTTTTGGGGGTTTTGGAAGGTTGAGTACTTTTGCGAGACTCTCGAGGGATTCACGTGGAACGACCTCTTCTTTGAGCCATTTTGCCTTCTGTTGGTGAGCGTAACTTTTGGCGTTGGCAAGGGAGAGCTCGAGGAGTTTATTCTTTTCGCCAATTTGTGGCCAGTGAATGTTTACCTTCTTGGTTCTTTTCTCTGAGAGCCATTTTTCTAATAGTGGAATTGACTCGATATTTTCCGGAATGAGAATTTCCTCAGGAATGTTGGCACTGGTGATGTAGTAATCGCGGAGTATTGCCTCGGTAATTTCGCTTGTGGATGGGATTTCTTGCTTATCGTGATTTCCGGTGAATATGAAGTTTTCTTGACCCATGATGCGACCCTCGCGGATCTGAAAGAGGTTGGTGTAGATTTTGTTATTATCCACAACGAAGTGGAAGACGTCACAGTCTTTTCTGTTGGCATCGCTGATTCTTTGCTTCTCGAACATTTCCTCGATGAGTTTGATTTTGTCGCGTGTGGCTGCAGCTTTTTCGAACTTCTTATTCGTGGCGTGTGTCATCATTTCGTCCTGGAGTTGCTTGATGAGTTCGTCCGGCTTTCCCTTGAGGAAGTTGATAACTTTTTCGATAATTCCTCCGTACTCCTGAGGATTTACCTTGCCGATACATGGTGCGGCGCAACGTTTGATATAGCTGTAGAGGCATGGATATTTGAGAACTTTGTTCGTGACCTCTACCTCGTTTTCGTTGTTATGGAAGCCCTTGTAGGCGATGTTGAGCCCGCAGTGACGATATGGAAGTACTTTTCGAAGAATATCGAGCGTCTGTTTGACCTTACGACCTGCGGTTTTTGGACCGAAGTAGAGTGCTTTATCTTTGTCTTTTCTTCGCGTAATGGTGACACGCGGAAAGTCCTCGGAAATATCTATTTTTATATAGACGAAGTTTTTGTCGTCCTTCATGAGGACGTTGTATTTCGGGCGGAACTGCTTGATCCAGTTCGTTTCGAGCATGAACGCCTCCAGATCGGTGCCTACCTCGATGTACTCGATATCGTCGATCAGGCTGACCATATACTCCTTCCTGTCGCCGAGATCGGCTGCTTTTTGGAAGTAGCTTCGTACTCGATTACGGAGATTAATTGCCTTTCCGATGTAGATGATTTTCCCATCGGCATCTTTCATCTTGTACACACCCGGAGATGTAGGGAGTTTGGCGAGGGTGTTTTCGAGTTTTTGGTTCATGGGAGTATTGAGTATTTGCCTCTGCAATCTAGTCTTTCGGCTTGAGATTGTAGCATGGACGGAATTTCATTAGAATAGATTTATGGAGTCATTTCTTTCTATCGTGGCAGCTAATGGGCTTGAAGATACTATCTACAAGACGGTTGCGTTCTTTGATGTGCTGGATTACTGCCTTACGGCTGAGGAAGTTTGTAGCAGATTAATGGGCTTTCAAGCGAGTTCGGAAGAGGGTCTGCTTGGTTTGGCGATGTGCTCAATGGTCGAAACCGATGGGATGTATTATTTTTTGAAAGGAAGGAGCGAGCTGGTGAAACTGAGAAATGAGAATGAAGCATTTCATCGTGAAATGTTGAATAAGGTTGAAAAATTGAAGTGGATTTTTGCTGTTACTCCTTTTTTGAAGGGAGTTTATGTTTGCAACACTCTTGCCATGACGCAGGCGCGACCTGGAAGTGATATTGATGTCCTTGTTGTAACGAGACGTAATCGATTATTTATTACGCGTACGTGCTTGCTCGTTTTGACGCAACTTTTGGGAGTAAGAAGGCATGGAGAGAAGATCGAGGGCAGGTTGTGTTTAAGTTTTTTTGTTGATGAGGATCATACCGATATGTCTGAGTTACTTCTGAAACCCTATGATGTTTATTTTGCCTACTGGTTGCTATTGTTGAAGCCTGTCGGGAAGTCCCCTTCTCTTTTGAGTTCGAATGCGTGGATGAGAAATTATTTTTCTGAGAAGGTATTGGCTCGTGATGAGAGTGTTCGTGATGTTGCGTCGAGTCGTTCTTTTTTGATGAAGTTTTGGAATAAAGTAGAATTACTCCTATTGAATTGGCAGCTCAGACGAGCGTGTGCAAAGTTTATGGCTATGGGAAGGCCTCAAGGAGTCGTATTAGAAAAACACTGCCTGAAGTTTCACGATCAGGATATGCGGGAGAGGTATCGGGATGAGTGGGGGGAGAGAGTGAGTATCGAGAAATAGATGGCTCATTTAAGCCATAATATTATATTTTCCGACGTCCTAGGACGTTCTACTTTTTTCCGGAGCCCTTCTTCAAAGCGTTCTTTTTTGCCTTACCCTTTTCCATACGGTCGTGGTGAGTTTCGCGCTTGATGCCTTCTTCTTTCTTGTAGAAGCGGAGATCGATGGCGGTACCGCTGAATCCATAACGTTCACGAATTATTCGCTCAATGTAGCGCTTGTAGGAGAAGTGGAATAGCTCTGGATTTGATACCGTGACGATGAATGTAGGTGGATCTTTCTTGGTGTACTCGATTGAGTACATTGTAATCGTACGTCCGTGACTTCGAGGTGGTGCGTGACGGCTGATCGCCTCGGCAATAATCGTCTTGAGCTCGCCTTGGTCGATGTCCTTATTTCGCTCTTTGTGAATTTTTGATGCCAGATCGAAGATCTTCGTGATGTTCTTTCCCGTGAGCGCAGAGGTCATAATGATTGGGCTCCATGGGAGGAACTCGAACTTATGCTGAAGTTGGTGTGTAAGTTCTTCGGCTGCTTCGGTAGAAAGTTTATCAATTTTATTAAGAAGAATGATTAAGCCCTTCTTTTCATCTTTAATATACCCGGCGATATGAGAATCTTGGCTTACGATACCCTCAGATGCGTCGATAACGAGAATGGCAATTTCTGACTCCTCCAAGGCTTTGATTCCACGGAGTACGCTCCAGAACTCCAACTCTCTTCCAATTTTTCCTCTCTTACGGATACCGGCGGTGTCTTTCAGGAGGAACTTCTGACCATTCCAATCGATCTCGGTATCTACCGTGTCACGTGTCGTGCCGGAGATATCTGAAACGATCATCTTGTCCTGACCGATGAGCTTGTTGAGGAGCGATGATTTTCCTACGTTTGGACGTCCGAGAATGGCGATATTGATTCTTTCTTTGTCTGTCTTGAGTACGACCGGTTTTGCCTCTTTTTTGTATCCTAACTTCTTGAGCATCTTTTCTACGAGTATCTCCATCTCGTCGATACCGGTGCCATGATTTGCTGATATTGGACAGATATTCTCGACTCCCATGCGGTAGTACTCCCCTATTTCCATCTCGTGACTTTTTCTATCGGTCTTGTTGGCGACACATATATATGGCTTTTTGGCCTTGAGAATAGTTCGAATGACGTGCTGATCTTCAATCGTTGGAGGAAGTGATCCGTCTACGATAAACATAATGAAATTTGCCTCCTGAATCGCAAGAAGTGTTTGGGCATATACATCCCCTTCGAGACTTACCTTCTTGCCATACTGAAGTCCGCCCGTATCTACGAGAATCGTCTCCATTTTTCCAATCTCGCATGACTGATAGATTCGATCACGTGTTGTACCCGCAATGTCAGAAGTAATGGCGACTTTTTTTCCGACCATTCGATTAAAAAGCGTTGATTTTCCTACATTTGGTTTTCCGATGATGGCGATAATTGGCTTCATGTGCGATGACTTTTAGTGAGGTTGTTTCCTTGTTCCGCGCCATTTTGCCTCTTTTTTGCCATTTTGGCTACTCTTTGTTATGATGTGCCTATGAAAAAGATTCTTTTAGCTTTGTTTCTCGGAATAATACTTTCATCTACCCTCGCTCCATCCCTTGTTTTAGCCCAGGATGCGACGCAGCAGCCGACAAGTTTGCTACCAACTGATGCCTCTACGACCGGTACTATTCCGGCGGGTTACAGTGTCGATTGTATTCGTTTTTTGAAAAGACCATCATTGAGAAATGAGGTTGTGAGTAATGATATTTTGTATGCCGGAGATGCGAAGGTTGTTTTCTTGGATGCGAATGGTTTAAAGGCGAAGGAGTCCTACGATATCAATGCTCGAGAGATGGCGCTTTCTTGCGGGATCAAGACGGGTCGAATTGATATGTGGTTAATTCCTTTTTACCTGGTGCGTGTTATTGATTTTGGACTTCTGCTCGCAGGACTTCTTGCGGTCCTCTTCATTATTATTGGTGGATATCACTTCATCATCGGAAGTTATACCGAGGACAAGGAGAAGGGAAAGAAGACTATTCTCTATGCTCTAGGAGGTCTCGCCCTCTGTCTTTTGTCCTATACTATCGTCAATTTGCTGCTCTTGTTTGTAACCGCCTAATTCTTCACCCCTCCCCACCGTGAAACTAAATGACTTATTTCGAAAGACACGAGTTATCGTAAAAAATCTGCGTGATAGTGTGGCGGAGGCGAGTAAACAACCCGCATTCGCTCATCCTATTGAGCGAGCTGAAGTCGTACACGAGCCTGCTGTGCAGGAGCTTACGCTTCGTATCTCCGGACCTTCTGTGGCTAAGGCTACATTGATTATTCTTGGACTTCTCACGTTGGCGTATTTGCTCAATGCTATTTCGGATATTCTTGTGGTCTTCTTCGTAGCCTTCCTCCTTGCTGCGGCGCTTGAACCTACGGTTGATTCGCTCCATAATAAGTGGAAAATTCCGCGTGGCATTTCCGTAATCGTCCTTTATCTTGTTTCGATTTTTGTTCTCGGATTTATTGTCTCCTATGTGTTACCTATTCTCGCGCAGCAGGTTTCTGAGTTGGCGGTGAGTCTCGGGCACTACTTGAAGAGCCTCGCAGAAGGAAAAAACTCTCTCCCTATCTCTGACCGTTTTCAGCCATATGTGCAGCAGTTCCTCAAGAGTGCCGACGTAAGTGACCTCGCGGGTCAGGTGGAAAATTCCCTGAAGCTTGTCGCTGATCAGCTCTTCACTATTGGTGGCAATATCTGGGAGGTTATCAAGATCGTCTCTTATGGCTTTCTCAACACGGTTTTGGTGCTCGTCTTGGCCTTCTTTATGGTTGTTGAACGTAATGCGGTGGATACTTTTATTTTCGCCTTCATCCCTGTTCGACACGAAGAATATCTCGATCGTAAGATTCTTCTCGTTCAGAAGAAGATTGGTTTCTGGGTACGAGGCATGCTCATCATGATGCTTTCGATGGGTGTACTTGTTTATATTGGATTAACTATTTTTGGAATTCACTACGCGGCCGTTTTGGCTATTATCGCAGGCTTTTTGGAACTTATTCCGGTTATCGGTCCGATCATTGCTTGGGCTATGGCCGTGCCGATCGTTCTCAATCAGTCGGGACTTAGTATTCTCCTGGTGACGCTTTTGTATTTTGTTGTTCAGCAGTTTGAGGGACACGTACTCCTTCCAGTCGTTATGAAAAAAATCGTCGGACTTAATCCGATTGTTATTCTCTTCGCGCTCTTGGTGGGACATCGATTCCTCGGTGTGCTCGGCGCGGTTCTCTCTGTGCCGGTCGCGACGATGATCTCGATATTTGTGAATGACTTCTTCGCGAAGCCTCGCAGAAAAAGCGTCTAATCCGTAGACTTTTTTTGATACTGGGTCCACATGTCCTCTACATAATCGAGGAACTTTGACTTGAACGAGGTGAGTGAAAATTTCTTGGAGTGTTCTCGGATTCTTTCCGGGGAAAAGTCTTTGTAATTTCGTTCAAACTCGTGGACTGCGGCGATGATGCCCGCGGCGGTTTGCTCCTTGAAGAAGACGCCTGTGATACCTTCTTTTACCGTCTCAAGTGCCCCGCCTTCTTTGTAGGCGATGACCGGGCGACCGCTGGCCATGCTCTCAAGTGGTGTGATGCCGAAGTCCTCTACTTGCGGGAAAATGAGTGCTTTTGCGTTGGCGTAGATTGTTGGAATTTCCTCATCAGAAACATTTCCGAGGAATATGATATTTTTTTTCGCCTGTGCTTTTAGGTATTTTTCTTCCACTCCTGTTCCGACGATGACGAGTGGTTTTTCTAAAATGTTGAAGGCCTCGATGATGGTTGCAAACTTCTTGTATGGCGTCAGACGGCCAATTGCAAGGTAGTACTCCTTCTCTCCTTTTTCTATCGCAAAGTGCTCGAGATCGACCGGAGGATGAATGACGTCCGATGTTTTTCGATAATATTTTTGAATTCTTTTTTGGACGAAGTGGGAGTTGGTGCAGTATGCATCCACTCTTTCTGCGGCAAGACGATCCCACATCCTCAATCGATGCATAATTCTGTTTCCTAATTTCTTGGCCACAAAGTTCATTTTGTACTGCTTGATGTACTCGTTGTGATTGTCCCATGCGTAGCGCATTGGTGTGTGGCAGTAGCAGATGTGTAGCGTTTTTGGTTTGGTGATTATTCCCTTTGCGCAGCTGTGGGAGCTGGATATGACGATATCGAACTCATCTAAATTCATTGACTCAAATGCTAATGGCATAAGAGGAAGCATGAGCTGATGATGACTTTTTGCGAGTGGAATTTTTTGAAGAAATGAGGTGCGAATTTTTGCATTTTCAAATCCTCTCACCTTCTCCGGATTGTAGAGTGATGTGTATATTGGTGCTGATGGAAAAAGCTCGTGTAGCGCGAGGATTACCTTTTCTGCGCCACCGTTAACGGTTAGCCAGTCGCACACGATTGCTATTTTGAGATGTTGGAGCGTCATTGCCCACATCTTAGGCTGTTGATTAGCCTAAATCAAGCTTGAAGGAGTCGGCTTTTTCTTTTTTTAGGCGTTCTTCTTCTATGAATTTTCTGTACTCAGGAGTGTTCTGAAAATTTTCCGGAACTCCTCTTCCCTTGTCTTTTTGTAACTCGATCCATCGTGAAATTTGGCTTGTATCGGCTGCTCCTTGATTGGAGCTCAAAATAGTCGAGAGCGCTTTTTTGTATGGATCATTTCCCTCGAGCTGATCGATTGCCTTTTCTCTGAAGAGCTTGATGACGTTGTTGTTTGGATCGTGTTGCAGAAGTCGTTCGCAAATGTGAATAACATCGACGTAGCGTTTTTCATTGAACCACATGCCTGCTAATTCGGTTATGACGTCCTCATCTTTTTTGGCCATAATTGATGGACCGTTACTTATGTCGTTCGTAAGAATCAGGTTTCCGGCCTTTCTCTTGAGGAGAAGCATGAGGTAGCTGAAACTGATAATGACGAGTATGAGTGCCGGAGCGACGAGGCCGAATCCGACGAGAGAGTTAAATAATCCGTGTATTCCCATGGCTATCAGAAGTCCATAAAAGATTCTTTGCTCTTTGTAGGCTTTGCTCTGCGCTACGCCAAAATACCTGTTGAGGAATTTTGCAAAATATAATTTATTTCCCTCCCAGTTTGATTGTTCTCGGAAGTCTATCGCGAACTTGCTCACTCCATAGTGATATCCGAATATTCCTGAGACGGTGATGTGCATGGCCGAGGTGAAGAGGCTTCTGATGAGAAACATGCTCATGAAATCTTTGTACTGACCGCTTGCTATGACTCTGAAGAAATATGGATAGACGTTTTCCATGAAAGAGAAGCCAAGCGCTGCGATCATAGCGAACTTCACGGAGTCGTTGACGGTCTGCACAAGGAGATATTTTTCATCAATAAAACGGAGGAAGAGTTGTTTGAAAATTTCCTCAAGCATCGCGAGGATGAAGGTGATTACTACGGTGGCTATTGCGATACTCGGAATTTTTTCCGGGATCATCTCGAGGAAGTTGGTGCATGGAAACGATGCAAATAATTTCTGCATCAAGAGAAGTGGAATGACAGTCATGATGCCGCCGGCAAAGATGAAGGTGATGACACTTTTGCGTTTCTTATCATCTGAGAAGAGGAAGTAGAGCCAGATGAATGTCGGTATGAGTGTGATGAAAATGACGATTACTCCGCTCTTTGAAAATAATTGCGTGAGGTCGTTTGAGATTTTTGAGTTCGTGACAAAGCATTGCGCGACCGCTTCTGGCGATTCGACAAAAAATTTATTCCATAGATACCCCGGTAGTAAGCTTAATCGAGATAGCAGTGCCATGCTCTATTTGTTAGGTATTAGGCCAAGTTGATTGGCGGTGCAGCGGGAGTTTCTGGAGCTACCACTGGGGCTGGTGTTGGCGCAGGAGTCACCTCTACGGCTGGAGTTGGAGTAGGCGCTGGAACAGGTGTAACTACTACCTCCGGCGCTGGAGTTACTACTACTGGAGCTGGTTCCGGGACGACGGGAGCTGGAGCGATGACTGGCTGTTCGACTGCTATTGGAGCTACTGGTGCAGGTGTTGCAACGGGGGCTGGAGTTGCCACCGGGGCTGCTACTACGGCTACTGTCGGAGTCTCCACTGGAGCATTCGTGGAAATGACGGGCTGTGCGGCTGCAGCAGGAGCTGAAGTTGCGACGGGAGCATTGAGTAGTGAGTATTTCGCCTCATCGAGTGATCCGAACATGGGGATGAGCTGCGTGAGACCAATGACACTGAGAATATCTACAATGTTTGGTTTTGCCTTGATGATGACGAGATGTCCGCCACCCTCGGTAACTTTTCCGTACCAGTCAGTGAGGTAACCGATGGACTTACTATTCATGTACTCCAACTTCTCGAAATCAAAGATGAGATTAAGATTTTTGGGAAATTGCGTAATAATCTGATAAATGGCCTGCGCCTTTTCATCAATGTTGCTCTCGTCGAGCTGTCCTGAAAAGAGGACCTGCTTGATGATTTTTGTTGCGTCTGTGCTGGCGACGTCTTCGATGAGCATGTTTGCTTCTGTCATGGTGAAATTTGTTAGGGGTTGTATATTGTAATTTATTCTGTGAGAACGAGGTGCCCTGGTTCACTTACTTTTTTGGCTTGATCCTGCGCTATATCGTCTTGTACCTTGTCGAGGTTTTTCGTGGCGGTCACCTTGAGCCCTCCACTTGGAAGATCTTCGAACGTGACTCCGTCGGACCAGTTGACGATGATATTCGCGAGACCTCTTCCTCTGATTCCGGTGTTTACATATCCGGGTTTTCTTCGTTCATCGATGAGCTTCTGCAACTCGTCGGCTGTTATTTTCTTATTACCGGTTCCAGTATCTTCGACGCAGATTGAGAGTGATGTTTCTGGACTGTAGGTAAGTGTTAGTTTGATGTCCTGACCCGGTGAGGAGCCATACTCGATGGCGTTATTGCAAAGTTCATCGACGATGGACTGGAAACGGTAGGCCCACTGCTCGGAGAAGCTGGTGGCATTTTTGATAAATGTCATCGTAAAATCTCGGATGCCGGACATGAAGTAGGCGTTCGTAGGGAGAAGTATCGAAATTCGCATTGGCTGAGCGGGTACTTTTTCTTTTTCCATGTTTGTTTTTAATTTGTTCTATTATATCAGATTTATGGCTTTAGGTCAAACATAGCTTTACAATTTTGAAGCTGATTTCCTGGTATCTATTTGAAGCTTGCCAAACGGGCAAAGATTCTGTAGATTTTGTTGGCTTTCTTGGCTTTGCCTTGTGAAGCACTTTATATACCAGTTGTCGGCTTTCATTCTCTATTCCTCTCCATTACGGAGCCTTTAGGGGAGTCAAAGAGCCCACAGCGTTTAACCCCAAGGAATATATGTCTCCAGTTACCCCGGTTCCCGCAGCTCAAACGCTGCCTTCTCCTATCTCTATTTCAGCTCAACAGCTTTTTGATGCTGCTGTTCACTTTGGTCATAAGACCTATAAGTGGAATCCAAAGATGCGTAAGTACATCTATGGAGAAAAAGGTGGTGTTCACGTTTTTGACCTTCAGAAGACGGCTCAGAACTTTGAGTTGGCTCTTGGATTCCTCAAGCGTTTGTCTGAAGAAGGACGAGTCGTATTGTTTGTAGGTACCAAACCTCAGGCAACTAAGATCGTTTCTGACGAAGCAAAGCGAGCTAATATGCCTTTTGTTACAAGCAAGTGGATCCCAGGTTTGCTCACAAACTACGGAACACTTTCACGAAGAATCCGATACCTTCAGGATCTTAAGGCTGAATACAAACTTAATAATTTTGAAAAATATACGAAGAAAGAAGCTTCTTCTTTCAAGAAGATTATCGATAAGCTTGAGTCTTCATTGGGAGGTGTAAGCGACATGGTTCGTATTCCGGATGCACTTTTCGTTGTCGACGTTGTTCGAGATAGACTCGCTATTAACGAGGCTAACCGAATGAAGATTCCGGTCATCGGCGTTGTCGATACAAACGGTAACCCAGATGGTATTACCTACGTTATTCCTGGTAATGATGATGCTCTTCGTTCCCTTCAGTTCTTCAGCTCGAACGTTACAGATGCAATTCTTGCCGGTAAAAAACCTAAGAAGGCCTAATTATGTCAGGAGAACAAAAAGTCAGAACACTCGCGGCACTTTGCTATGTCCCATTCGCGGCCGTAGTACCGTGCCTCCTGCTGTTGCTATGGTATCCGCACAGTGATTTTGCGATGTACCATATCAAGCAGGGTTTTTCTGTCTTTATGGTTTGGTTCGTCTCCCTCTTTTTTGTCTGGATGTTCCTCATGCCGGGATTGCTTTTCTGGCTCGTGCTCCTCTTCTACGCGATCAAGATTGGTAATGGTGCTTTCCATGGCCTGAAGCCATTTTTCCCGGGACTTCGAACTATCTCCCCTCTCGTACCGGCCGAGTCTGTCTACCGACATCTCACCGGAGAGGCTTTCCCTCGTCATTAAATCCATTTATTTCTCTAAATTTTATTCCCATGGCAGTTACACTTGAATTAATTAAAGAGTTGCGTGAGCTTACTGGCGTTTCTACGATGACCTGTAAGAAGGTTTTGGAGGAGGCGGATGGTAACATTGAGAAGGCTATCGAGTTACTCCGAAAGCGTGGTGAGACCAAGGCGGTAGAAAGAGCAGACCGATCAGCATCACAGGGTATCATCTCTACCTATGTTCATGGAAACTTGCACCTTGGTGTCATGCTCCACGTAGGATGTGAGACGGATTTCGTCGCTCGAAATGAGGAGTTCGTCGAGTTTGTTCATGATATCGCGATGCATATTGCCGCTACGAATCCTTTGTACATCAAGCCTGAGGAGGTTTCGAATGAGCTTCTCGAGAAGGAGCGAGAGATCTGGAAGGAGCAGTTGGCTCAGGAGGGTAAGCCAGAGGCTATTCAGATGAAGATTATGGAAGGAAAGGAGAAGAAGTTCCGTGAGGAGGCTGCTCTCATGACTCAGCCATTTGTGAAGAACCCGGATATGACGGTTGGACAGCTTCTTACGGATATGGGACTCAAGATGGGTGAGAATATCCAGGTTGTTCGATTTACTCGATACTCCATATAGTTTCCGTTTCTTAATTTGATTTTATGAGTCGTTTTGCCACTATAGACCGTGCTATAGAGGAGGTTCGTGCCGGACGAATGGTAGTTGTCGTTGATGACGAACATCGTGAAAACGAGGGCGATCTCATTATGGCGGCCGAGATGGTGACGCCTGAGGCGATTACCTTCATGGCTAAGTTCGGAAGTGGATTAATCTGCACTCCCTTGTCTGCTACGCTTGCCCGTAAACTTGGTTTTGAGCCGATGGTAAGTGAACCGCGGGAGCCGAAGGGCTGTAACTTCACCGTGTCGGTTGATGCCTCCAGTGGTATCACGACGGGGATCTCCCCTGCTGATCGGGCGTATACGATTAAAAAAATGGTCGATCCTAGCGCTACCTCGGAATCGTTTGTGAAACCGGGTCACGTCTTCCCTCTGATTAGTAAAGATGGAGGCGTTTTTATCCGTCCCGGACATACCGAGTCGGCCTGTGACCTGGCTCAGTTGGCGGGATTCCAGCCTGCTGGAGTGATTTGTGAAATTATTTTGGATAGTGGAGAGATGGCTCGTGGCGAGGAGCTAGTGGCTTTTGCGGAGAAGCATAGACTGGTGATGATCTCTATCGCTGATTTGATTGAGTATAGGAGTGCGCATGAGTCGTTGATCGAGAAGAAGGTAGAGGCAAAACTTCCGACGAAATATGGTCAGTTCCAGATGAGTGTGTATACGGATATTTTTAGTTGGCATGAGCATGTGGCCCTCGTGAAGGGCGATGTGTGTGGGAAAAAAGATGTATTAGTGCGCGTGCATTCTGAGTGCATGACCGGTGACGTTTTTGGCTCTCTAAGGTGCGATTGTGGCGATCAGTTGAGTGCCGCAATGAAGGTTGTCGGTGAGGCCGAGGCTGGTATCGTGTTGTATTTGCGACATGAGGGACGTGGTATTGGATTGGTAAATAAATTGAAGACGTACGTATTGCAGGACAAGGGGTACGATACGGTGGAGGCGAACGCGATGCTCGGATTTGCCGATGATTTGCGCGAGTACCGTGTGGCCGCGCAGATACTGAAGGACCTGGGTGTGAAGTCTGTAGCGTTGCTTACGAATAACCCACGAAAGGTTGCCGGTCTCGAAGAGCACGGCATGAGTGTTTCCAGTACTGTACCGATCCAGATCCCCTCCAATTCGACCAATGCCAAATATCTGCATACCAAAAAGGAAAAGCTTGGACACACCCTCACGGAACTTTAATTTATTTTCCACTTATGAAATTCACCAAGTCCGATATCGAGTATATGGAGCTTGCTCTTTCGCTTGCGGCAAAAGGCTTCGGGAAGACCCAGCCTAATCCGGTGGTGGGATGCGTGATCGTAAAAAATGGAAAAATTATTGGTCAGGGATATCATCAGAAGTGCGGAGGTGCGCACGCAGAGGTGAACGCGCTCAAGAATTGCAAAACGAATCCTAAAGGTGCAACCGTTTATGTGACGCTGGATCCGTGCAACCATACCGGCAAAACCGGCCCATGCACTACGGCCCTCATCCAAGCGGGTATTAAACACGTTATCTCCGCTACGGATGATCCACATGACAAAAAACATGAAGGCGAAAAATTACTCAAAAAAAATGGGATATCTTTCCGAAGAGGACTACTTTCCGATGAGTCTCGATTGCTCCTCCAACCCTATTTGAAATGGGTGAGCAAGAAACTCCCCTACGTCATCCTAAAAGTGGCGACAACGCTCGATGGCAAAATTGCCACGGTAAACGGCGTATCACGCGGAATCACGTCGGAAGCTTCTGCAAAGGAGGTGCATCGCTTACGTGCCAACGTCGACGCCATCTTGACCGGCTCCGGCACTGCCATCACCGACAATCCCCACTTGGGTGTCAGACACGTGAAAGGAAGTGATCCTCTACGCATATTACTCGACAGCTCACTCTCAACTCCTGCCGACTCCCTGATGTTCCGTGACGAGAACTGCATCGTGTATACTACTTCGGAGGCTAAAAAACCCCGCATCCAGACTCTTCAATCGAAGGGTATTGAGATTGTGATTATGGGTGACTCTATCGAACTTATGTCCGTCACGAAGGACTTATTTGCACGAGGAGTTTATTTGTTGTTGATCGAGGCGGGTGCGAGTGTGATGACTTCTTTTTTGAATGAAAAGTTAGTTGATAGATACGTTCAATTTATCGCCCCGAAGTTATTGGGTGGAGAAGACTCTTTGACTGGGTTTGAAGGGGGAAATCCGATGGATTTCAGTAAGGTCGTAGGGCTGAAAAACGTTGAGTGGAAAAGGTTTGGAGAGGATATGAGGGTGGAAGGGGTGATGAGAGAGTACTAATAGCTCATGTTATTTTTTAGAATCTTTAAAAATGTCGATATATTTTTTATATACATAGGATTGACCATATTTTTTATCCTTATCTTTTGGTTGAAGAATCTCAATTTCTATAAAGCGATCGATAACGCGCTGGGCACCTGCCCTTGTAAACCCGGTCCATCTTTGGACTAAGGCGATGTTCACAATTGGTTGTCCATATAGTTTTGGTAGAATAAGCGCTGCACTCTCCGCTGCTCTTGTTCCCAGCTTTTGGATTTTTTGCATATCTTTGTCTCGAAGGATGGTAATCTCCCCGACGATATTAATGGCCTCATTGGCAATTTCTATGACACCATCTAGAAAAAAATCTACCCAGTCTGATACTTTATATTTTCGATATCCTGAAAGCTTCTCGTAGTATAATTCTTGATGCTTTTTGAAGTATGATGACAAAAATAAAACCGGTTTTTCTAAAAATTGTTCCTTCCATAAATAGAACATAATAAGCATTCTTCCTGTTCGTCCATTACCATCTAGAAATGGATGAATCGTCTCGAATTGTGCGTGTAGTAGTGCCGCTTTGATAAGCGTAAGTGTCGTATCGTTGGAGTGCATGAATTTTTCCAGATCATCGAGTGATCGAAGCATCTCATCGACAGGTGGTGGCACAAAACTAGCATTATCTGGTCTCGTTCCACCAATCCAATTTTGACTTCTACGAAATTCACCAGGATCGGAAAAATGAGTAGCTCTTGCTTGATCCATCAGTTTTTTATGCAGCTCCTTTATAAATCGAAGTGATAGAGGAAAACCATCTACTGCAACCCGCTTTATCCCATAATTGAGTGCTTTTATATAGTGAAGAATGTCATCGACATCTTCGGGCACATTGATGTTTACTTTTGCCTCAGCCTCGATAGCATCAATCATCGTTGCCCTCGTGCCTTCTATTTGACTCGATGATGCAGCATCTTTTCGTAGATACATTAGTAAAAAAAAATCGGAATCAGGTAAAAGCTTTGTAATTCCATCAAGTTTTCCAAGCAATCTTGTAGCTTGGTCATTTTTCTTTAATATTTTGGCATCAAAGTCAAGGCCACTTTTTGGTGGAAAAATATTTGGAATAAAGGCCTTAAAGCCTTCTTTCTGCTCCCTGTATGTCCCTATTTCTATTCGCTCCATAGTTTGTATCTATGTAATTTAAGATGTATACAAAGTATATATGTTTGTATACATCTAGTCAAGAGATGGATACAATCTTGTACTTTTATCTTATTTTAGCTTTGATTGTCTCTGATTAATGTATGCATTGGCATCTATCTAGAGAAGTAATTTTCCGATTTTATCCATTTTCTTTTGGATTGCCGGGGTGACAGCGATTGTTTCTGCTTCGCCGACGGTGAAACTTTTAGTTTCGATGAAGTTTTTCAGGGCGCTTTTGAGTACGAGCGTAAGAGGAATACCCATTTTTTCCGCCTGATAGAAGGCTTTTTTCTTTAGGGTTTCGTCTATGCGAATAGTGAGCGTAGTCATAGTATGATATATGGTTATCTAGTATTGACTATCTCTGTTATATTGCACTAACATTGTTAGTGCAATGTGAAATGCGGAACTGATTGTATATTTCTAGAATGCTTATCCAATGTGCATTGTTACCTGCCCAATTACTTAGCATTTTGCTTTTTTTGTAGCGTAGCTTCGTGCAATTTTTCAATGAATAAGTCAAAAATTCCAATTGCTTCTTCGGATAGCTTTTTATTTGAAAAAATAGGTTTTTCTGGTGGAACCTTTAATTGATTTAATATACCAGTAAGTGCTGACACATGTATTATTCTGTGCCGAAAAGTAATAAATGTTTTGAGCTTTTTAAGTTCGTCCGATCTACATCCAATCGATCCAAAACCTATCCCAAAAATTTTATTAAATGTACGCTTATTATTTTCATAATTTTGAAAATTTATTACTCTTTTCTCGACTATGTACTGCAGTAAGGTAATTTTTTTCTCCCCTGCTTCTTTTTTAAATTTTTCTAACCATTTTTCTTTTTCAGAATCAGAAAAATAAGCCTCTGTATCTGGTATGGTGCCTTCTCTTTCTAGTTCCAAGATTCTTTTTTTTGAATAGGCCTCAAGGCCTGTTACTAAAATTGAGATGGTAAGATTTGCGACTATTGACTCATATATATAACCCTCGTCGGATTTTCCGGTTTCGAGTATTTCTAAGGCTTTTTTTGTGCTTCTCCAGGAATTTATTGCTGTGCTTGAAAGCATCTGTTTCCCATCTTCAAAAACTTCAAGTTCCATAACTTCCGTACTTTCGTCGCCTATTTGATAAATTTTATCATTTTTATCTGCCTGTAGCTGGAATTTGCAAGGTATGCCGCTACTTTCGTATACTTTGCTTTCTTGAATTTTGGGAATAAAATAAAGATTATTTTCTTTGGGTGACCATGTAAAAACTATCTGGGCTTCCTCGCAAATTGGTATTTCACTTAAATTAATCGTAGCAACTCGCGTATCTGATCCGGCAGATGCATAATAATATTTTAAAAAATGTTTATCACTACGTTCTAGTCGAAAAACGTGTGTTCCTGATGCAATTTCAAAAAGTATTCCATCTGTTTGTGCTGGGTTCATCAATTCTTTTGAGCTACATTTAAAGCAAAAAGTTCCTTCGGGGACTTTTATTACTTCGCGTATTTTTTCAAGATTTTCAGTCAAAATATTGTTCATTTTTTTTATAATTGGATTTCTAATCCTCCGCTCTATCACCCCGTATTCTCCACAATTGATGATACCTCGGGTATTTAAGAAGCTTCAATGTAAATAAGTAGATCAGGTAGCCGATGATGGAGCATCCGACTAAAATGATTATGCTTCTCAAACGGCCGGGGATGAGCATGGTTTCGAGGGTAGCTTTTGTCAGGAGGACGGAGAAGAGCATAATTATAGAGGCGAAGATGATTTGGAGTTGTTTCTTGAGGTGGAGGAGGTGCGTGGTGGTGAAGTCGGAACGGATGCGGAGGAGGTAGAGGAAGAGTTGGACGTAACAGGCGATGGTGAAGGCGGTGACGACGCCGGTGATTTGGTAGTGGAGGGTTATGCCGAGGTAGAGGGAGAGGAGGGTGTCGACGGTCAGGCCGGTGATAGAGATTTTGACGGGGGTGCGGGTATTCTTTTGGGCGAAGAAGTAGCGCCCAAGGAGAGGGATGAGGTTTTGGGCGAGGAGGGAGATGGCGAAGATAGCGAGGAGGTTTGCCGTGAGGGTGATGTCTTGTCCGGTGAAATTGCCGGCACCGAGGAGGGTGGTGACGATTTCGGTGCGGAGGGCGATGAGGCCGAGGGTGGCGGGAAGGGTGAAGAGGATGATCTGTTCGATTTTTTCGGAGAGGGTCGTGCGCATGCCGTCGTGATCCCCTGTTGCCATCTGGTGGGCGAATATTCCGAAGGCGACGATGGATATGGAGATACCGATGAGTCCGAGGGCGACGCTTTGCATGTTGAAGGCGAAGTTGAAGGCGGCGATGGAGCCGGTGATGAAGGTGGAGGCGATGAGGGTGTTAATGACGAGGTTGAACTGGTTGACGCCGGTGGAGAAGATTCTGGGAATGGCGAGGCGGATGAAGTATTTGACGTCGGGTGAGCGGAAGTTGAAGTTGGGTCGGTAACGGTAGCCGAGCTCAAAGATGGCCGGGAGTTGAATTGACGCATGAAAGAGTGAGCCGATAGAGACGCCTATTGCCACGGCATAGACACCGTAATTTGCGGAGAAGAAGAGGGTGCCGAGGATGATCGAGAGATTGTAGGCGATGGGGGCGAGGGCGAAGTAGGTGTACTTCTTTGCGGAGTTCTCGACGCCCTGGAAGATGCTGCTGAGGCCGAAACAGATGGGACTGAGGAGCATAATCTGGGTGAGCTGGGTGGTGAGGTGGATCTTCTCGGGACTGAAGCCGGGTACGAGGAGTGGGATAATCCAGGGTGAAAGTATGAGGGTGATGGTCGAGACGATGAGCATCAGGAGGCCGATGCCGGTGAGGGTCGTGTCGAGGAACTTCCAGGCTTTCTCCTTCTGGTCAGTATGAAGGTAGTCGGAAAAGATGGGGACGAAGGCGGTGGAGACGGCGCCGATTATGAGGATCTGGAAGAGCAGATCGGGTATGCGGAAAGCTGCGTAGTAGGCGTCGAGGTCGAAAATGCCACCGCCGTGGAGAGCTCCGAAGCGGCTGGCGAAAAGGTGGTCTCGGACCACCCCGAGGACTCGACTGAGGAGGGATGAGATGGCGAGAATCAGAGTGCTTGAGAGAATAGCTTTCTTTGACATGGGTTTATTGTGTTTTTAGCTTTATTATGGTATAATGGTTTAATGGATAAAACACAAACACAAAACGCTTCTTCTAACGTGTCCCCTGAGAGCTCGTGGCTCTATAGACTGATTCGTCTCTATCCCCATGAGGTGAGTCGGACATTTATGGTGTGGATTATTCGATTATTGTATCGTTTTGTCTTCGTGGTGAGCTGGACACTGATTGTGGCACACGTGGCGAGCACCTATCACAGCGAGATCGCCTTGCCGGTGTTATTTTTGATTCACGCATTTCTGGTATTACTCGGAAGTGTGCTTTCTTTCTTCCTCTTTACTCGTCTTCCATTAGAAAATATCTTCCTCTATTCGCTCATTGCCGGGGTCTCTATTCTCTTCGGTTGTCAGCTTCTGGTGTTTGATGAAAGTATTAAAATTGGAATTTTGCTCTTCGTAGAGTCATTTATTTTGGTTCAGTTATCGATCAATATTGAGACGTTTACGGAGCGATTTTTTACTCCGTTTGAGAGTGCTCGTACGTTTCCGATTGCTGAGTCGGGAGACACTATTGCGACGTTGCTGGCGGGAGCCTTCCTCTACTTCAATGCTTCACAACTTACGATGACTCGTGTTTTGTGGGTTGTGGTAGCGGTTCTTTCGCTCATGATTCCGTTCTTTCTTCATTATCATTCGTTCCTGAGATCCAATCCGGGTTTGTGTTTATTCCGTAAGCAGTTCATTGGTGGGGAGCATGAGGAGTTCCAGCCGTCGTACGTGACGAAGATTATTACGCGTCATCCGTACATCGTTACGCTGATCGGCGTGGTATTGGCGCAGTGGTTTTTCTCGGTCGTGTTGGAGTATCTTTTCACCTATTCCGTGGCGATGCAGCATGGTGGAAGTGGCGAGTTGGTCTCTGCAACATCAGGTGCATTAGAAAATGTTTTGATTAGCGAGTTTGGTGCCTTGCAGATTTTGTTTGCCTCTGCGGCGCTTGTTTCTCACTTTTTCCTTGCCGGAAGATTTATTTCTACGCTTGGAATTATTGGAAGTATCTTATTGCATCCATTAGTTTCGCTCTTAAGTTTGGCGGGAATGATTACGAATTTTGGACCGTTGACGGCTATCGTTGCTCGGGCGAATGCCGAGGTGACCGGCGTGATTTATCGTAACTCGTACCAGTCTTCTTACTACGTGTTTGATGAGATGGAGAGCCAGTTTACCCGAATCTTCATGGATGGCGTGATCCGTCCCTTGGGTGCGATGCTTGGAACTTCATTTTTAGTGATTTCCTATTTCTTCGTTCCTCATGGTTCGTATCTCACTTTTGTCCTTACGGGATTATTTATCGTGTTACTGTTTTTCGCACTTTCCACCGTTACCTTACAGAAGCAATATGTGCGTCTCATTGTGCACCAGCTCAAAAAGCCTGATACCAGCCTGGATTTGAAGTTGAATTTGCTCGAGGTACTTTCAAGAACGGATTATCCGCAGAAGGCTCTCTTGTTTGATTCCATCTTCCACGACTCTCATGAGTCTACGCTCGTTCAGGTGAAGATGATGGAGATTTTTGCACGTGAGTTGACTCATCTGACGGAGATAATTTCCGGATTGCGACATGTGGATCCTGCGGTGCGGTTTGCTAGTATATCGGCGTTGCAACAGTTCTTTGATGCTCATTATTTTGATACCAATCTCCTCTCACATCGAACGGTTGTTCAGGAGCTTATGCACTGTTCTATTCACGAGACCGATAGGAAAATTAGATTGCTCATGCTCCTCCTCTTGGCTCACTTTAAGGAAAAAGAGGTGTTGGACTTCCTCTTGGATCATCTTCAGAATGACCAGGGAGATTCTCTGAGTACGATTATCATGGCGTGCGATGTGTTCGATGATCCTTCGTTCCATCCCTTGATTGAGAGCTTTTTGAGCTCTGCGGATCCGCGTGTGTGGGCACACTCGGCTGTTATTCTTTCTCGATTTGATCAGTATCGTGATAGCGTACGGCATCTCATTCATATGAAGATGAGTGATACTTCCCGCTCAGCGAGGGTTGCTGTGGCCTTTGTATTGGCTCAGATTGTTGATGATTCCTATGCTGTTTATTTGCGTGAGCGATTGGAAAAGTCCGATGATGCTCTGGAGAAAGTATTTATTGCTTTCGCGCTCGTCGCACTGGGTGAAGATACCTCCGTTACTTCTTTCGCTCATATTCTTTTTAATCTGGATATTAGCAGTCTGGACGATACGTCTCGATTTCTCTCATTGGTGCCGAGTTTTATGGATCTGCTTCCGCCTACGAGTCGTTATGGCGTGGAGCGATATCTACAACAGCATGCACTTCATAAGCTTCATGCCATGTTGCAGACCATCGAGCATAGCTCACTTGAGAACTTAGGTTTGGCTGATTTAAAAAAACTACGAAATATTTATGGTATTCTGAATGCGACCGAGGAGATTCTCAAAATTGATGTCGTTATCCGTTCACATGATCCGTCTTTCCGTCCTGAGTCTCGATTCTTCGGAAAGGTTCCATTGATACTTTCGGCTTATCTATCCTAATATACCTGTATATGAATTTCCTTCGACGAAGTTTTACCGCCAAAATTACCTTGCTCCTTCTGTGCATCGGATTGGGTGTGAGTGCCGTACTGTATATTTTTGGTAGCTATTATCACTTGTCGTTTGTACCTTTTGGATTTATTTATTATGGATTGGCAGGACTTTTTGTTCTGTTGGCTTTTGTATTTTGGTTCAGCGTTTCTCGCCCCCTGAAGGGCATTATTATGCAGATGCAGGCACTTCTTACCGGACGCGAGTATAAGAAGTTTTTCACCGATCGGGTGGATGAGGTTGGAATTATGGCGCACTTCTTCAATGAAATTACGAGAAGTTTGCACCGTTTCTCTGGTGATGTTGCCGAGTCGAAGCGTATGGCGGGAGAGCTCGAAATTGCCAGCTCCCTCCAGCATGATATTCTTCCTCGCGTAGCTCCACAGATTCCGGGACTCGTTGTGGCTATCCAGACGAAGTCGGCCGCGGAGGTTGGTGGTGATAGTTTTGGATTTATTCCCGTGAAGGATGCGGCATACTTGTATATTGGTGATGCTGCCGGCGATAGTGTGGCTGCCGGAATTTTGATGACGATGGTGAATACGCTCGTGACCGTCTATAGCGAGATTGCGCGATCGGCTCAGGAGATGATTTATCATGTGAATCGACAGCTCAAACGAAAGATTCATTCGACACTTTTTATGACGATGACACTTCTCAAGTGGGATGTTACAGCTCGGGTGATGTCTTTTGTCGGTGCGGGACATGAATATATTTTGACCTATAGTATGAAGACCGGACGATGTGAGGCGACGCCTTCCGGTGGTATCGCTCTCGGCATGGTTCCTGATAACTCGAAGCTTATTAAGGAACAGACATTGGCTTTTGAAAATACCGACTTGATCGTCCTTTATACAGATGGAGTGATTAAGTGTAAAAATACGGCCGGGGAGGAGTTTGGCTTGAAGCGGCTTGAGGAGGCTATCGCTAAGTACGCCTCGCAGTATTCACCTGTAGCGACCCTGGAGAAAATTATGGCTGATGTAGCTTCATTTATAGCTGGAACGAGCCAGCTGGATGATATGACGTTGATCGCTATTCAGAGGGTTGATGGCTAGTGGAGTTTCCTGTAGGATTCCGCCATGAATCTTATCGATTTTGATTATGTGCTGCCAAAAGAACTTATCGCTCAGGTGCCTTTGGAACCTCGGGATAGTTCTCGAATGATGGTGCTGAATAGGGCTAATGGAACGTTGGGTCATTATCATTTTTTTGATCTTCCTCAGTTTTTGACGTCGAATGATGTGCTCATTTTTAATCAGTCGAAGGTGATCCCCGCTCGTATTACGTTTACGTTTGGTGGAAAAGAGTGCGAGTTATTTTTCTTGCGTGTTTCCGGTGAGAATGAGTGGGAGGTGATGGTACGTCCGGGTAAGCTTTTTCGAGAGGGATGCAGGGTTGAGATTGATGAGCATGTCTCCGTGGAGGTTGTACGAGTTATGTCTGAGGCGGAGCATGGTCACCGCATCGTGAGGGTAAGCGATGCGCTGAAGCGCGATACGTTCGACCTCCTCGATGATATAGGTACGATTCCCCTTCCTCCTTATATCGAGACGGCTGAGGGAGCTAATCTGTATCAGACGGTGTATGCGTCGGTTCCGGGGAGTGTTGCCGCGCCTACGGCGGGCTTCCATTTCACGCAGCGATTACTGAATGAGATTACGGCCATGCATGTGCAGACGGAGTATGTAACCTTGCACGTAGGCGCGGGTACGTTCTTGCCGGTAATGGTGGATAAGATTACCGATCACGTCATGCATCATGAGTACTATACTATT
>JAPLYO010000030.1 GCA_026395555.1 Candidatus Peregrinibacteria bacterium
AGAGACACATTCTTGCTCTATGTTCTTCGACTTCCAGGCACGCCGCTTGAATCTCCGCTACAAAGACGCTCAGGGAAAAAACCAGTTCTGCTACACACTCAACAACACCGCGATCGCCTCCCCTCGCGTCCTCATCCCCCTCCTCGAGTGCTACCAAAACGCCGACGGCTCGATCACCATTCCAGAAATCCTCCGTCCATACATGAACGGAAAGGTGAAGATCGAGAAGAGAAAATAAAGAAAATTCTCTTTATGCCGCCATCGCAAGCGTCTGACCAACGCTCGCACGTGTCTCCTCCACCATTCTTTTAAATGTCCTAGGGCTTGATAACCATGCATCGGCAAGATTTTGTGGCTGTCGAACCTGTGTAGCAGGTCGATGGAATGGAATTACCTTTGCACCACCTTCTTGTTCCTGAGCAGCCACCTCGGCAACTGGTTCGGGAACTGTTCGTGTAAGTCGAGAAAGCGTAGGAGCAGGAGCCTTTCCTTCATCAGAGCGAAGCCCATGATTCATATTAGCAAGTGGATCAAAATCAAAATAACCCCTCTGAATGGCGACATCACGAGTCGCGTCATAAAAAGAAGGAGTCGTCGGAGTCTCATCCATGAGGCCAGGTTTTTTAAAATGATAAAAAGCCCCAAGTGGATTCTCATCAAGAGAAGCCCATCGCTGAATATTATACATTCCCGATGTAGTAGACGAAACATCGGATGGACGAGGAAGTTTTTTACCGTAAACCGTAGGTAAATCCAAAATCACATTATCCAAACGGCCCTTGCCGAGAACCTCACCCACCTGCTGTCGTACAGCCGGTCGATGATCAACCTCAGGAGGAAGAAAAGCATTAAATAGCTCTTTGCCCTTATTAACAGACGACACCAAAGTCTCCTTAACAGATGATGCGGCTCCTTTTACCTGACCCCAGGCTGACTTAAGTGAATTGAACATAATAAATTGTAATATATGAAATATGTAACTTGAAAAAGATATCGTATTTTTCATACTACCGATATACTAAGAAGTTACATTGAAATTGACAGAAGAGAATTACTTTGGATGGCACACACCTCAAAAAAGTCATTCAAAAATGATATATAGCCACATAACATAAATACAAAGCCGTCAACAGAAAGTGCGTAACAGACGAGTAAAAACTTGACGAAATTGGCTTTCTGAATAGAATAAAACACGCTATCATGCCCATTCTGATGTGTTGTGAGAGATAGCAAAGCTGTTTCGAAAATCTCTTACTATTTTTCATCTATGGCTAACAAGGACAAAAAGGCCCTGAATAAGGGTAAAGTAAGCAAACCTGCGCCAAAAGCGAAGGTTATTTCCAAAGTGGCTCCGAAGAAGGCGTCAGCGCCTGCAAAGCCAAAAGTAGTGGCGAAAGCCCCTGCGAAAACTGTCGCCAAGACTGCTCCAGTCAAAGCTGCACCAAAGCAGGCTCCAGCTAAAACTGTTGCCAAAGCTGCTCCAAAATCAGCTTCAGCTTCCGTTCCAGCTGCCAAAGCTATTTCAGCTTCAATCCGTGGTCCAAATCACGAGATTATCAAGCCTTCTAACCTGAATTGCGATATTAGCGATATTCAGAATGAGAAGCTTCGAAATTACTACTCTCACCGCATCGATGCGAAGGTTCCATTGCCTAACTTGATCGAGATTCAGCTCGACTCGTACAAATGGTTCCTCGAAGAGGGTATTCGTGAACTTCTCGATGAAATTAATCCTATTAGTGACTTCTCTGGCAAAAAGCTTGAGATGCACTTCCTCGACCATACTATTGGCGAGATCAAGTACGACGCCGAGACGGCACGAGCCAAGAACATTACCTACGAAGCTCCACTCAAAGTTCACGTCCAGCTTATCAATAAGACTACGGGTGAAATTAAAGAGCAGGATGTCTTCCTTGGATCCGTTCCACTCATGACCAACCGAGGTACATTCATTATCAACGGAATCGAACGTGTCGTCGTTTCACAGCTCGTTCGCTCCCCTGGTGTTTTCTTCTCGAAGAATGCAGCAGCTCCACAGTTTCACAACGCAAAGATCATTCCAAAGCGTGGTGCATGGTTGGAAGTTGAAACCGACAAAAAAGGTGTTATTACCGTCAAAATCGACCGTAAGCGAAAGATTCACATCACCTCTCTTCTCCGAGTATTCGGATACGAGACCGACAAGCAGATGAAAGAAATTTTCAAGGACATCATCACGGAACCAGCAAATGATTTCATCACGATGACACTTGAGAAAGACACCTCAAAGACTGTCGATGAAGCTTACCAGAATATCTACAAGAAACTCCGACCTGGCGATCTCGCTACACCGGAAAATGCAAAGGCTCTCATCCAGTCAATGTTCTTCGATTACAAGAAGTATGACATGGGACCTGTCGCACGTTACAAACTCAACCGACGTTTCGGTATTGAGGTTCCAAACAAGAAAGAATACCACACCTTCCAGGTAAAAGACCTTATTGAGATTCTCAAGTATTTGATCCGTCTCAACAAAGGAGAACTCACGCCAGATGATATCGATCACTTGAGCAATCGACGTGTTCGTGCCGTTGGTGAGTTAGTTCAGAACAAGTTCCGTGTAGGCTTACTCCGAACAGAACGTATCGCCAAAGATCGTATGACAGTCATGGATCTCGAGACGGTCACTCCAACACAGTTGATCAACTCACGTCCAATTACCGCAGCGCTTAGAGAGTTCTACGCATCTTCACAGTTATCACAGTTCATGGATCAGACGAATCCACTCGCAGAGCTCGCTCATAAGCGACGTCTCTCGGCTATGGGTCCAGGTGGTCTTTCACGAGAACGCGCATCGTTCGATGTACGTGATGTACACACATCTCATTATGGTCGTATCTGTCCTATTGCAACTCCTGAAGGTCCGAATATCGGTCTCGTCGTCCACTTGGCTACCTACGCAAAGGTTAACAAGTACGGCTTCATCGAAGCTCCATACCGTAAGGTTGCACACAGCGTCTTGAACAAGGCAAAATTACTCGTCGGTCGTATGACTTCCGAGGAGGTAGTAAATCCAAAAAACAAGAGCGTTATCGCGAAAAAAGATGTTCGTATCGACGAAGCATTAGCAAAGAAGATTGAGGCAATCTCTGAGCTTCTTGAGATTCCGGTTCACACCTTCGTTACCGATGAGATGAGTTATTTTGATGCTGACGGCGAGAAACTTCTCGTTATCGCTCAGGCCAACTCAGAGCTCAACGATATGGAAGAGTTTGTCGCTCCACGAGTACCAGCTCGAAGAGATTTCGAGGCGGGTATGGAACACGTCAAAGATCTTACGCATATCGACGTTTCACCTAAGGAAATTATCTCGGAGACAACAGCGCTTATTCCCTTCTTGGAACACGATGATAATACTCGTGCCTCGATGGGTTCAAACATGCAACGTCAGGCCGTCTCACTCGTTTCTCCTGAAGCTCCATACGTTGGAACAGGTATCGAGGAGATCGCAGCAAAGAGCTCCGGACAGGTTATTATGGCTGAAGGAAGCGGTATCGTTTCCTACGTAGATGCCAACGAGATTACGATTGTTTACGACAACGGTCGAAAGGCAACGTACGTATTACAGGTCTACGAACGATCAAATCAGGCTACATGTATTCACCAGCGCGCACGAGTAGTGAGCGGACAGAAGGTGAAGAAGGGTGACGTTCTCGCGGACGGAGCCGGTACAGAAAATGGTGAGCTCGCACTTGGACACAACATTCTCGTTTCATACATGACATGGGAAGGTTTCAACTACGAGGATGCCGTTATCGTATCAGACAGACTTATCAAAATTGGAAAGTTCGACTCCGTACATATCGAAACATTCACCGTAGATGTTCGTGAAACAAAACTCGGTCCCGAGATTATCACTCGAGATATTCCAAACGTTGGTGAAAACCGATTGAAGGATCTCGACAATGATGGAATCGTTCGAATTGGTGCCATGGTACACGAAGGAGATATCCTCGTCGGAAAAATTACACCAAAGGGCGAAACTGAATTAACTGCAGAAGAAAGACTCTTGAGGGCTATCTTCGGAGAAAAAGCTCGTGATGTTAAAGATACATCTCTTCGCTTACCAGGTGGTGAAGGTGGAAAGATCGTTGATGTACAAATCTTCACACGCCAGCAGGGTGATGAACTTCCAAACGGAGTTCTCAAACAGATCAAAGTATCGATTGCACAGACTCGTAAGATCTCAGTCGGTGATAAGGTCGCCGGTCGTCACGGAAATAAGGGTGTCATCTCTATGATCGTTCCACAAGAAGACATGCCATTCCTTCCAGACGGTACACCAATCGATATTATCTTGAATCCACTCGGTGTTGCATCACGTATGAACATCGGTCAGATTCTCGAGACACATCTTGGTTGGGCTGCTATTACCCTCGGATTCAAAGTTGCCACTCCAGCTCTTAACGGAGTTCCAACAGATACGATTCACCGATTGCTCAAGGAGGCAGGACTTCCTGAGTCAGGAAAGATTCAACTTTCTGATGGAAAAACCGGTCAGCCATTTGATCATCCATCAACCGTTGGTATCGCCTACATTCTCAAACTCTCACACTTGATTGAAGATAAGATTCACGCTCGTTCTATCGGTCCTTACTCTCTCGTTACGCAGCAGCCTCTTGGAGGAAAAGCTCAGCACGGAGGTCAGAGATTCGGAGAAATGGAGGTGTGGGCACTTCAGGCGTACGGCGCAGCACACGTCTTGCAAGAGATGCTCACAATTAAATCTGATGATGTTTACGGACGTTCAAAGGCATACGAATCCATCATCAAGGGTGAACAGATTCGAAAACCACGTACACCGGAATCATTCAACGTTTTGGCAAAAGAGCTTCAGAGTCTTTGTTTGGATGTCACGCCAATCGTATATACCGATCGCGAGGGATTGGATGATTCAGACGAGCAGTACACGCTCGCCGAAGAAGAAATGGAGCATTTCGCACCAGAGACAGTTAGCGAAGTAGCTGAACCAGATGACCAGGTCGCAAAAGCTGCCGTAAAAGATGAGTTCGCAGAGGCCGGATTCGAAGAGGAGGAAGTATCCGAGACTCCTGAGATATTTGGCGAAGAAGAGCCAAATCCAGAAGAGCTCGCCGAGTTCGAAAAGACACTCGAAGAAGAAGGCGAATTATAACAGACACCAGACACGTTAGTGTCGGTATCCGATCCCGTTTTCTCTCCCGCTCTTCCCCTTTTATCCTTACCACTACTAAATGAGAAGCATAAATAAAGTCATCCTCATCGGAAACGTCACCAGAGATCCTGAAGTACGCACCACCGGAAACGGGCAGTTGGTAGCCACACTTACTATCGCTACCAATCGTACATGGATCACGCGTGACAACCGAAAAATGCAGTCCGCCGAATACCACGACCTCGTGGCATGGGCTCACCTCGCAGAACTCTGCGAGAATCACATTCGCAAGGGAAAACTCCTCTACATAGAGGGTTACCTCAAGAGTCGCAGCTGGGATACGCCAGAAGGAACTCGCAAATTTAAGACAGAAATCGTCGTGGATGACCTCATTATGCTTGATAGAAATCATTCTTCTGACTCCGAGGCAGTGACCTCCCAAATTCCTTCAGAAATTCCAATGGAGGAGCTCGCCGGAATCGGTGCAGATAGCAATTTCGACCTTTAAATCAACCATCTCTTCTCTTATTCGCCCTAAACTTCTCATCTTATGCAATCATCAACTGCTCCGCAATCAAAAAGCAATAAGCTCGACGCCTTCGATGCGATCAGTATCTCGGTAGCCTCTCCAGAAACAATTCTGGGCTGGTCACATGGCGAGGTAAAAAAACCTGAAACCATCAATTATCGTACACAGAAGCCGGAACGCGACGGTCTCTTCTGCGAAAGAATCTTTGGACCTACAAAAAACTGGGAATGTTATTGTGGAAAATATAAGAGAATTCGTTACAAGGGAGTTGTCTGCGAAAAGTGCGGAGTCGAGGTAACACGATCAAGTGTTCGACGTGAACGAATGGGCCACATCAAGCTCGCCGTTCCAGTCACGCACATCTGGTTCCTTCGCTCAACACCAAGCCGTCTTGGACTTCTCCTCGACCTTCCAATCAAATCACTCGAACAGGTCGTCTACTTCGCTGCATATGTCGTTACTGCTGTTGATGAAAAGTCAAAAGCAGAGGCACGAGAACAGCTCGATGCTGAGTACAAACAGCACAGAAAGAAGACACAGGACGATATGAAGAGCGAGATCGAAACACGAAGCGAGGGCGTAAAAGGAGAAGCAAGTCTCGCGCTCAAGACAAGTGTCGAAAAAGATTATGCCAAGAAGCTCGAAGAGTTCGACGGACAGTATGCAACAGCAAAAGAAGAACTCACGAAAATCACGGTTGGACGTATTTATTCTGAATACGAGTACCGAGATATGTCAGTAAAGTTTGGTCAGGTATTCAAGTCATCCACTGGCGCTGAGGCTATTCGCGACATTATCGCATCACTCGATCTCCGAAAACTTCAGGAAACACTCGCTGTTGACCTCAAGAAGTCATCAGGACAGAAACAGAAGAAGATCATGAAGAGACTC
This sequence comes from Candidatus Peregrinibacteria bacterium, assembly GCA_026395555.1. Lineage (GTDB taxonomy): Bacteria > Patescibacteriota > Gracilibacteria > UBA1369 > UBA12463 > CALREA01. The sequence goes on from JAPLYO010000030.1 coordinate 6,594, forward strand.
AAGCTCGTGAGCTCACTCTTCCAGAACGACATCAAACCTGAATGGATGATCCTTACGGCCCTTCCAGTTATTCCACCGGATCTTCGTCCTATGGTTCAGCTCGATGGTGGACGTTTTGCCGCATCTGATCTCAATGACCTTTACCGACGTGTTATCAACCGAAACAATCGTTTGAAGAGACTTCTCGCTATTGGTGCTCCTGAGGTTATCTGCCGAAATGAAAAACGTATGCTCCAGGAAGCCGTCGATACGCTCCTCAACAACAACGTTCGCTCAGGCCGAAGTGTCTTCAACGCCGGAGACAAGCGAAAACTTCGATCTCTCTCAGACATGCTTAAGGGTAAGCAGGGTCGATTCCGTCAGAACCTTCTCGGTAAACGTGTCGACTACTCTGGTCGTTCCGTTATCGTCGTCGGTCCAAAACTCAAACTCCACCAGTGTGGTCTTCCAAAGTTGATGGCTCTCGAATTATTCCGACCATTCGTTATTGGAAAACTTATCCGTGATGGATACGCTCACAACATCAAGAACGCAGAAAAACTTATTCAGAGCGGCAAAAAAGAAGTTTGGGATATTCTTGAAGAGGTTACGAGAAATCGTTACGTTCTCCTCAATCGTGCTCCTACGCTCCACCGTCTCGGTATTCAGGCCTTTCAGCCGGTTCTCGTTGAAGGAAAAGCTATTCAGATTCATCCACTCGTATGTGCCGCGTTCAACGCCGACTTCGATGGTGATCAGATGGCCGTTCACGTTCCCCTCTCCGGACAGGCTCAGTTAGAGGCAAAAGAGCTCATGCTTTCTGCACGAAATCTCTTGAAGCCATCTGCTGGTCATCCAATTATCGCTCCTACGCAGGATATGGTTCTTGGTTGTTACTACTTGACCAAGATGACAAAAGGAAAGGCTGGTGAAGGTATGTCATTCTCGAGCACCGAGGAGGCCGTTCTCGCCTATCAGCAGGGAGTTGTACACATCCAAGCTCCGGTAAAAGCACGTCTTTCCGAGACACTTGGAGGAAAAACGGTTGATACAACGGTTGGACGATTGATCTTCAACGCATTTATTCCGAAGCAGCTCGGCTACCTCAATGAAACCATCGACAAGAAGCGTCTTGAGAATATCGTTGCCGACACATTCGAACAGTGTGGCACGGAGATCACCGCTATCACTGCCGACTCTTTGAAGAGAATCGGATTTGAGTTTGCTACTCGCTCTGGTCTCTCAATCGGCGCTGCCGATATGATCGTTCCTGACGAAAAGGGAGGCGTAGTCGACAAGTCCAGCGAGGTTGTTCACCAGATTAATCTTCAGTACGCACAGGGTCTTATCACGGACGAGGAACGATACCTCCACACGATTAAGGTTTGGGGTCAGACAAAATCAGAAATTGCGAGCTTGATGATCAAGTCATTCGACGACGAAAATCACCTCCATTACATGATCAACTCAGGTGCTCGTGGTAACTGGGGTCAGGTAACACAGCTCTGCGGTATGAAGGGTCTCGTAGCCAATCCAGCTGGTAAAACGATCGAGTTGCCAATTAAATCAAACTTGAAAGAAGGATTTACGATTCTTGAGTACTTTATCGCAACACACGGAGGACGTAAGGGTAAGTCCGATACAGCTCTTAAGACGGCTGAGGCAGGTTACCTCACACGTCGTCTCGTTGATGCCGTTCAGGATGTAGTCATTCGTGAGTACGATTGTGGATCTACGATGATTCATCAGGTTACTCGTGAAGAGTCCGTAGCTATTGGTGAAGAGTTCGAGAATCGAATTTACGGACGTGTACTTATGCAGCCGGTTGTCTCTCCAAAAACAGGAGAAGTCATTATCGAAAGCGATGTAGAGATCGACAACGCCGTCATCAAGAAAATCAGAAAAGAAAACATTGAGTCTGTCGGTGTTCGCTCAGTTCTCACCTGTCTCACAGAAGGTGGTATCTGCGTAAAGTGTTACGGTAAGGATCTCGGTACCAACCAGACAGTAGAGGTTGGAACTGCCGTAGGAATTATCGCCGCACAGTCCATCGGTGAACCAGGAACACAGCTCACGATGCGTACCTTCCATATGGGTGGTGTCGCTGAAGGAAAAGATATTACTCAAGGTCTTACTCGTGTTGAAGAGCTCTTCGAGGCTCGAACACCGAAGTCCCCTGCCATATTCGCAGAGTTCGACGGAAAGATTTCTATCGAACAGAAGGGTCAACTCTTTGAGATCTTACTCAGTAACGACAAGCCAGTTGAGAAGAACTACCTCGTCCCATCAGAGATGCAAATCTCCGTAAAGGCCGGACAGAGAATCAAGGAGGGCGAAGTTATGGCTCAAAATCCAGACAACCGAGCTACGATCAAGTCCGACACAGCTGGTACGGTCATCGCCGTCGACGACGAGAAGATCAGTATCATGACAGAGGGCAGCACGGAGAAGCTCTACAAGATTCCATCAGGAAAAACACTCAAGGTGAAAGATGGACAGATGGTAACAAAGGGCTTCGCTATGACAGCCGGTCACTTCAATCTTCGTGAACTTATGCGTCTTACGGATATCTATACCGTCTCACGTTATATCATGACGGAGGTTCAGAACATTTACGCATCACAGGGTCAGACGATTAACGATAAGCATATCGAAATTATCGCACGACAGATGTTGTCCAAGGTTCGCATCATCGAGTCAGGAGAAACAGCATTCCTCCCTGGTGAGATCGCCGACATCATCTCTTACAGCAACCGAAATACTGAGACTACCGCTACAGGAAAGAAGGCAGCACGTGCCGAACGTCTCCTCCTTGGTCTCACACGTATCTCCCTCTGCACCGACAGCTGGCTCTCAGCTGCATCGTTCCAGGAGACGATCCGTGTTCTCGTTGAAGCTTCCACGACGAAGCGTATCGACAAGCTCGAAGGTCTCAAGGAAAACGTTATCATCGGTAAACTCATCCCAGCCGGCGCAACCTACCGTAAGCGTCACGATGACCTCGTTCAGTACATGAACGGCCGTATGAATGATGAAATCACCAAGGGTCTCCGAAAAGCTCCAGCCGATCCAGTCGAGCGTGCCGAGTATCTCGAAGAGTTCGAGAGAACTTCAGATTTATGTCCAATCGTATAATTCTCGACTCAAAACATAGCATTCAAAACCACCCCACCCGGGGTGGTTTTTTGATACCAAAAAAATCTTCCAGAAAAAACCTGTAACGAGCCAAGGAGATGGGGCGTATACTCATACCACATAACAACCTCTCTCTATGAAAAAATTAGCCATTACCTGTTGCGTATTATTGCTCTCAGCCTCAGTGGCCTCTGCGAACTTCTACGACATTAAGGAGTCGAATGAATTTGCTGACGCCATTAATTATGTAAAAACCGCAGGATACGTGAATGGATATCCTGACATGAGCTACAAACCCGACAATCAAATTAACCGCGCAGAATTTACAAAAATAATCGTAAACACCTACTTCGCTGAGGCCGCCGCACAAGAAAGTTGTGACAACAATGCCTTTCAAAAAGTATTTTCTGACATTCCCACATCGACCTGGTTTAAACCTTACATCTGCTCAGCATATGATCACGGCGTCGTGACAGGTTATTCGGATAAAACATTCAGGCCTGATGGAAAAATCAATTATGCCGAGGCGGCAAAAATCATCGTAAAATCCTTCGATCCGGATGGATCAAAGGGCTACGCCAACAAACAATCCTCCACATGGTACGGAGCATATGTAAATGCTTTGAAAGATAGAAATGCCGAACCTTTAACTATAAAATCTCCAGGCCAACTCATTACTCGCGGAGAAATGGCTTATATGATTTGGAAATTCGAAGGACTCGGCATATCACCAGCAGAACAGCTCAGGAGCGTTCAAGACAATGCTTCAATTATCCTTGGGACAAGTTTGTTAAAATCAAAGGTATATACTCCGGATGAGTTCGTAGAGGGCGGATTCAAGGATGGGAATGTCTACATCGCTATCAAATCAGTCACCTGCTACAACAATTCGTGCGCTTTTGAAGGCGGTGGGAAATGGGGAGTTGGCACGGACACAAAAGACAGCGAAAGCTTCTTTCCCTACGCCGGACAGGCTGTCGATATGGTCATCAAGGCAGATCAAAATTGCCAATCCGGTGCGGAAGAATGTTACAACATAAAAAATGTCTCCATAGTACTCAAAGATAGTGCCGCAAAATACGAGACAACTGCACCATCATCCGTGACTCAGTTTACATACGGCACAACACCAGCTGACGTGAAGCCAACAGGCGCAACATCATCAATCTATGTATATTTCCGCGGAAGTTCCAATAATTTAAGGGAAATGTTCGAGTACTATTTAAACGTCCCCGACACAGGAAAATGGTATGGCCCATTCAAGGGAAGACTGGGAGGAGAGATGCAATAAAGCTAACTCAGCTTCACTCTGACCAAATCAAGGCACTCGCATCAGAACATAGTTTAAAATTCATTTGCAATAAGCCTGAATATAAGCTAAATTACCCCCGCTAATAATCTAACTTATTGTAAATGCCTACCGTAAACCAACTGATTCGCAAGCCTCGAAAATCTCCAAAGAACAAGTCAAAATCGACGGCGTTGCTGTCAGGTTGGAACTCCATTAAAAACGGACCAATCAGCCTAAATGCACCATTCAAACGTGGCGTATGTCTTCAGGTAAAAACGATGACACCGAAGAAGCCGAACTCAGCTCTCCGAAAGGTAGCCAAGGTTCGTCTCACAAACGGTGTTGAAGTTATCGCCTACATTCCTGGCGAGGGTCACAACCTTCAGGAGCACTCGGTCGTTATGATCCGTGGTGGTCGTGTTCCGGATTTGCCGGGTGTACGTTACCACATCGTTCGTGGCGTACTCGATCTTCAGGGTATCGACAAGCGACGTCAGGGTCGTTCACGATACGGAACAAAGAAGCCAAAAGTAAAGGCTGCAAAGTAACAATCAACCAATAACTATTCTCTCTTAATTCTCAACCATGGCACAGAAACGAACAGTCTACATTCCGGAAGGATCAACACCAACTCAGGAAAAGTTTATCAACTACTTGATGGAACAGGGCAAGAAATCAATTGCACGAAACATCTTCCAGGAAATGCTTGAGATTATTGAGGCAAAAGGAAACAAGAAGCCACTTGAGCTCTTCGAGAAGGCACTTGCAAACATCAAACCAAACATGGAGGTTCGACCTCGACGTATTGGTGGAGCTGTATATCAGATCCCAGTTGAGGTGAAGCCTCAGCGACAGATCGCTCTTTCATTCCGATGGTTGATCGGTGGAGCACGATCAGGAAAGGGACAGAAGATGGCCACAAAACTCGCACGTGAAGTTATGGATGCTGCCAATGAAACTGGCACAGCTATCAAGAAACGCGACGAGACGCACCGAATGGCTCAGGCCAACAAGGCATTCGCCCACTTGGCAAAGTACCAGGGCGTCTAAACCTAACAACATGAGGCGGCCCTGGGAATCAAATCCTGCGGCCGCCTTTTTTAAAACTCACTTCTACTTTCTACACACTATTTACCTCTTTTACTCCCTTTAATCCCCTATCCCATGGCAGAAGAATCCCGCACCGTACCCCTTGAACGTCTCCGAAACTTCGGAATTATCGCGCATATTGATGCCGGAAAAACAACAACAACTGAACGTGTACTTTTTTATACCGGTAAAAACTACAAGATCGGCGAGGTACATGATGGTGCTGCAACAATGGACTGGATGGCACAGGAGCAAGAGCGTGGTATTACGATTACAGCAGCTGCAACGACATGTTTCTGGTCTCCTAGTCAGCACAACGGTCACGGCTCACCAGAAGATCTTCACCGTTTCAACATTATCGATACTCCGGGCCACGTAGACTTCACGGTTGAGGTTGAGCGTTCCCTTCGTGTTCTCGATGGTGGATGCGTCGTTTTCGATGGATCACAGGGTGTAGAGCCTCAGTCAGAAACAGTTTGGAGACAGGCCGACAAGTATGCCGTTCCACGTATCGCCTTCATCAACAAGATGGACAAGATCGGTGGTGACTTCTACATGTCTCTCAAGTCTATCCATGACCGTCTCAATCCGGATGCTTTTGCCGTTCAGCTCCCAATCGGTGCAGAAAATTTCTTCAATGGAGTTGTAGACCTCATCACTCGAAAGGCTTACATGTTCGAAGGAAAACACGGTGAAGTCCTCAAGGAAATTCCTATTCCAGAAGACATGAAAGATCAGGTCGAAGACTACCGACACAAAGTCGTAGAAAAAGCAGCTGAGTTCGAAGATGAACTTATGAACAAGTATATCGAAGGAGCAGAACTTACTGTTGAAGAAATCAAACGTGGTATCCGTAAGGGTACAATTCTTGGAAAAATCTACCCAGTTCTTTGCGGTAGCTCACTCCAGGATAAGGGTGTTCAGCTCATGCTCGATGCCGTCGTAGAATACCTTCCTTCACCGAAAGATGTTCCACCACTCAAGGGAACAGATCCAGATTCCGGCGAAGAGATGACACGAAAACCAGACGACTCAGAACCGTTCACGGGACTCGTCTTCAAAATTGCTACTGATCCATTCGTAGGTAAGATCGCCTTCTTCCGTGTATATGCCGGTGTACTTACTGCAGGAAGTTACGTATTAAATGCATCTACAGGAGAAAAAGAACGTATCTCACGTTTGATCCGTATGCACGCTAACGACCGAGAAGAAATCAAGGCCGTTCACGCTGGAGATATTGCTGCAACCGTTGGTCTCAAGGGAACCATTACTGGGCACACGATTTGTGACCCAGACAAGCCAATTCTCCTCGAGTCCATTCACTTCCCTGAACCGGTTATTCAGATCGCTATCGAGCCAAAGACAAAGGCTGATCAGGAAAAGATGGGTATCGCTCTCATGAAACTTGCAGAAGAAGATCCAACATTCCGTGTTTCATCCAATGAAGAAACTGGCCAGACACTTATCGCCGGTATGGGTGAACTTCACCTCGATATTATCGTCGATCGTATGCGACGTGAGTTCAAGGTTGAGGCAAACGTAGGTAAGCCTCAGGTTGCTTACAGAGAGACTATTACCGTTCCAAAAAAGATGGAAGAAAAGTACATCAAGCAGACGGGTGGTAAGGGTCAGTACGGTCACGTTGTCATGGAGTTCGAGCCAAATCCTGGAAAAGGATTCGAGTTCGTCGACAAGGTTGTCGGAGGACGTATTCCACGAGAATATATCCCAGCCGTTCAGAAGGGTATCGTCGAGGCACTTACTCGTGGTATTCAGGCTGGTTACCCAATCGTGGATATCAAGGCTACGCTCATCGATGGTTCCTACCATGATGTTGACTCATCAGAAATGGCATTTAAAATCGCTGCTTCTATCTGTTTCCGAAATGCTGCAACCGCTGCTCAGCCTATCATTCTCGAACCGATCATGAAGGTCGAGGTTACTTCTCCAGAACAATACTTTGGTGATGTTATGGGTGATCTTTCTTCACGACGTGGTCAGATTACCGAGTCATCCGATCGTGGTCTTGCAAAGATTATTCATGCATACGTCCCACTTTCACAAATGTTCGGTTACGCTACCGATCTCCGCTCCAACACACAGGGTCGTGCATCCTACGCTATGGAGTTCGATCACTACGAAAAGTGTCCTAACAACGTTCAGGAAAAGATTATCGCTGAGCGAGCTAAGGGCTAAACTTTCATTACAAAATCAACAGTAGCATCATCATGCCAAAACAAGATACACCAGAAACAAAGCATGATGATGCTACGGTTAAATTAACACTCGATCTTATTGAAGATGCCGCAGAAACCGGCCTAAAAAAAATCTTCTCCGAACATATCGTGCAGCTCGTCGACAAAAACCGTTACACCATATTCGCACTACTTGCTCTGATTCTTTCAGCAGAAATGTGCGCAGCGGAAAAAGTAAGTGCATTTAGTTCAGGATATGATTCCGGAAAAATGAAGGCTCTTAGTGATGTAAAAGCATGTCTCATGACAGATATGCCCGTCGATCCAACGACCTGCATCGCCACTGTAGGGAATGCACCTGATGCAGAGCAAAATTTTCTCAATACATTCAAAGAGATACTTGAACAATAAGAATTGATATATAACGCATCACTTCCATGCGCACTCCAAATTCTCCAGAACCAACATCAACATTCATAGGCACACCAGGCGCCTCTTTTCTTCAACTGCTCCATGAGGCCGGACAACACGCCGAACAACACCCATCAACACTCGATCGAATGGTAGATAATACCCTGGGCAGTACACGAGCTAGCGAACGACAAAAGGCCGCAGAGTGGATCCACGCAAACGCCCCATTTCTCTATAGAGACTAGAAAAACAGGACCCTCAAAAAGTCTTGTTTTTTTGTTTGCAGAAAACGAAACAGAAGTTAAAATACAATCAAAAATTAGGACAATATATCGAAAGATAATCATGAATACATCAAATCCACAGGCAGCACCGGAGATCCTTCCAGAAACAGAACAGGTAGTATTATTCAATAAGCTATGGAGAACAATTGCTGAAAGCCCAAAGATGCATGGCGCTAATTTTAATAGACTCAATCATACTCTCTATTTTGAAGTAGATGATCCTGAGCACCATCCAAACAACCCAACAGGAAAATTCCAAATAGAATTGGCTATTTCCCAAAACGCACAGGAACGTGAAAGAAAAATAGCACTTCGTTCTGCATCATATAGACACTGGGCTGATACAATGCGAAAAGGAAATATTCATTTTACGGTCCCACTTAATCCCGACTCATCTGCGCAGAAAACGCTTGAAGCTATTGCAAAAGATTCAAACGGAGGACCAGCATTAAGTTATGTAGCAGAAAAACAAGGACTAGAGGCAAATACAATTATACTAGATATGAAAGGTAACTCTTTAAATGTAAGAACTAGTGAGCATGACAGACAGACAAACTTTGGATCATATCAGGGTGATTTTAATGAAAGATGGTATCATGAATTACTACGACAGGTTCGTCTAAGAAAAGACTATCGTGGGACAAAAGGCATCGAAACGAGTTATGGAAATTTCTTCAAACTCAATCCTCAATCTGCCGATGAGCTACAGACACGGATCGTTTTAGCCGCAGACCATATTATCAGATCTCTTCTTGCAGGAGAAACAACATTAGAGAATGACGCGCTAGCAGAAGCTGTTTCTCAAAAATTTCAGGCACTTCAAACAGGTGTCCGTGGCCAAATCAGCCAAGTCGATACAAGCTTTGTCCCCGTTCCAAGTATTTCCTGGCAAGAAATAGAAAAAGAGAATGCAAAGTTGAGAAAAATGGGAGTGCCAATATAATAATTCCGGGCACTAAAAAAGCCTTAAGTTCCAAATAGCACGTTGAGCATCAGACAAGAGATTAAAGTAGAATTTATGACATTACTGAAATAGATTCCTCCATATCAGGTTATCCCGATACGAAATCTGTCTGTTACTTCTCCTTGAATACCAAGCCCATTCAAAGCGAGTTAGCAGTGGCCACATATTTTTGGGAAAATATATAACCAGGCTTACTTATGCGATCTGAAGCTTAAGGCACAGCCGGCAAGAAAATAATTTATTACCGCTTGCGCCCTAAGATTCATCCTGTCTTTCAAAGTACATGTATATAATACCAGATTTTATTGAAAAAAGCAAGTGCCAGCAAGAATAGCATGAACTCAAAGCCAAAAACCCTATCCGCCATACGTTCCTTTAGATATTCATCTATATTTTTCGAATATTCATACGTACAATAATATCATGAATATAACCACTATAGGAATTCGCATCACGCTGACGACACTGATCGTAACATACGCACTCGGCACATCCCCAGCGGTACATGCAAAAAACGTGACAGTAGAAAAAATTTCATATAACGAAGGATATGAGATCATTCAAAATACAAGTGACATAATACCTTCCATTAAGGCAAACAATAAAATATATAAACTCAAAGGAGATATAATCAAATTACTGAATGATAACGACATTACAAATCAGAAAGCTCCATACACGAATGAAAATAAGCTGACAGTATATCTTGTCTTAAAAAATTCTTTTTCCAATAACGCACCGCTTGTTTATAGCTTCTATGCATACAAACTCGACACAGGGAAATTGGAAAAAATATTTCAACAGGAATACAACGAAAAAACGGGGAAAGATCTGCGCCCAGTGGCTATGGATAAAAATAAAATAATTATGAGAGCAAAGAATTTTAAAACTCTGGCGGACGAAATATATATTATGTCATCCGTTTGTGAAACTTCATGGAGAGATATTCATAACATTTCAGACACTCCTGCGCTTTACCTCGACATTTCAAACAAAAAAACAATCCATCTCGGATTGAAAGAATATACTGTTCCAAAATCAATTATCAATAAAGAGCTTAGAGCCCTGAAGGACCCCATCTGCAGCAGATAGTCATTCATTTACAGTATTTTTATGTCAGAAACTCCATCCGCTCTATACTACGAGCAAACGAGCCAACTAAAAAAACCTGGCACGGCACAGCCAAGAATCGTTGTTATTAAGGGGCTATTTCGTCCTGATTTACAGGATGGCATCGAGCTATCTTCAACGGCCGATAGTGATAGATATCGTCGAACAATGGTGGATGAAGGGGAACTTCGAGAGGCGCTTGGAGGAAAAATGGAGTTTGATCAAGGTCCAAGCCTTACGAAATATCACCGGATCGGACAAATTCAAATCAATCAGGCTACGCCACAAAGCATACGAGACCTTACCGCCATGAGAATCGTAGAGCTCATGGGAATGCTCCAGAGCGGAGAGGCGAGCAAGAGAGAAGCTGAAATGGCTATATATTATATGTTCGATGACGCAGCAAGGATCGTAACAGCTCAAAATACATCAGCTTCAGGCAAAGCCCCGCAGGCATCTACAGAAAGATGATGTGATTTTCTCTTGCACCAAAGCCAAAGATCGGGTACCATTCCTGCGCTTTGCAGCAATATTTCGTTAATTTTGCTTTAAAAGTAACTATAAAAAAACCTTAACCCCTAATCTTATGGCAGAAAAGTTCAATCGTTCGAAGCCTCACGTCAACGTGGGTACTATCGGACACGTCGATCATGGAAAGACGACACTCACCGCAGCAATTACTTTCTACTGTGCTACAAAAGGCATGGCTAAGGCACGAAAGTACGATGATATTGATAACGCTCCAGAGGAAAAGGCACGTGGTATTACTATTGCAACATCACACCAGGAATACGAGACGGAGAAGCGTCACTACGCACACGTCGATTGTCCAGGACATGCAGATTACGTTAAGAACATGATTACTGGTGCTGCTCAGATGGATGGCGCCATTCTCGTTTGTTCAGCAGCTGATGGTCCTATGCCACAGACTCGTGAGCATATCCTCCTTGCTAAGCAGGTTAACGTTCCATACATCATCGTGTTCATGAACAAGATGGATATGGCCGACCCAGAAATTGCAGAACTTTCAGAGATGGAGGTTCGTGATCTTCTTACGAAGTACGGATTCCCTGGAGACAAGACACCATTCATTCGTGGTTCTGCTCTCAAGGCTCTCGAAAATCCGAACGATCCAGTTGCTACTAAGTGCATTCAGGAACTTCTCGATGCTTTGGACAGCTACATCCCAGAGCCAGTTCGTGTTCTCGACAAGCCATTCCTTATGCCTATTGAAGATGTTTTCTCAATCAAGGGACGTGGAACTGTTGCTACAGGACGTATCGAACAGGGTGTTATCAAGATCAATGAAGAAGTTGAAATCGTTGGTGTAAAGGACACACGAAAGGTCGTCGTCACAGGCGTTGAAATGTTCAAGAAGGAACTTGATCAGGGTCAGGCAGGTGATAACGTCGGTCTCCTCCTCCGCGGTATTGAACGTGAAGAAATCCTCCGAGGTCAGGTTATGGCCAAGCCAGGATCAATCACTCCACACACGGTATTCGAGGCAGAGGTTGTTATTCTTACAAAGGATGAAGGAGGACGACACACTCCATTCTTCAAGGGATACAAGCCACAGTTCTATATCCGAACTACGGATGTAACTGGTACACTCGAACTTCCTGCTGGTGTTGAGATGGTTATGCCAGGTGATAACGTCAAGATGGTTGTTACACTTAGCTGCCCTATCGCTATGGACCAGGGTACACGATTTGCTATCCGTGAGGGTGGTAAGACGGTTGGAGCTGGAGTTATCGCGAAAATCATTAAGTAATTTTGAGGGGTCCTACATTCTTGGCAACGAGGATTGGGACTCCCAGTAAGTAACTTAAAGTTCTTTTACATCGTATTAACCTTCTTCCTATGGCTGCTGCACAACAGAAAATTCGTATCAAGATTCTCGCCTTTGATCACAAGATTGCCGACGAGTCAGCAAAATTGATCATTGAGACAGCAGAAAAAACCGGAGCACTTGTTGCCGGTCCAATCCCCCTTCCTACGAAGATTGATAAATATACGGTGAACCGATCTACATTCGTCCACAAGAATGCACGTGAACAGTTCGAGATGCGAACACACAAGCGTCTTATTGATATTACTCAATCAACTCCAAAGACGATTGATGCTTTGAGCAACCTCGGCCTTCCAGCTGGTGTTGATATTGAAATCAAGATGTTGGCCTAATTCGAAAGAATAGAAAAAGTAATTACAAAAACCCGCACTCACCTGCGGGTTTTTTCGTGCAATAAAAAATACAACAACACATAAATGCTACATTGGAAAATATTATAATAATATCACAACATCACAAAGCTCCTAAAGCTATCCAAAAGTATGAGGAAGTCCTAGAATAAACGAAGCGAGTTTTAACTCGGAAAACCTCATTCCTTTGCCCCTCATCAATGAATATCAAAAAATTTGTTAAAAACAATATCTCGTTCAATGTTCGATCGAAAAAGAAACTAGCGTTGGTACTCGCAGCCGTACTTCTTTCTTCGCTTGTAATAGCCGTCCAGCCATCAATGGCATTCAGCGGAGGTGATGGATCGGTTGGAAATCCATATCAGATCACGACATGCGTAGAGTTACAGAGCATGAATACGGGCCTCACCTCAAACTATATCCTCACAGGTGATATTGATTGTACGGCGACGTCAGGATGGAATGGCGGACTAGGTTTCGTCCCAGTAGGTTCAAGCATCAGCCCATTCACGGGAACATTTAACGGACAAAATCACACCGTATCCGGACTAACCATCACGCGCGCAGCCGACTACGCCGGATTATTCGGATATACGAGTTATGCCACGATCAGCGCTACGAACATGACAGGAGTGAGTATCGCGGTAGGAACAGGAAATTCCTATATTGCAGGTTTGGTGGGATACGCTAGTAACTCAACGATAACGACCTCGAGCGTTGCGGGTTCGGTAAGCGGAAATTTTGGAATCGGTTTACTCGTAGGATGGTCGGCCAATGGAACCATTTCTAAATCGTATACAAGCGGAACGGCAACGGGCGCATACATGGATGTAGGTGGATTGGCCGGTATGGCCCTCAACACCACCGTTTCAGAAACATACTCAACGGCCAACGCCACAGCAGCCGATAACGCCGGTGGTCTTCTGGGTGCGTTTTCTGCAACGGGACATATTCTCTCCAACTCATTCGCAAGAGGAAATGCCATCGCTACGGGCAATGGACCAAGCGGACACGCCGCAGGTCTAGCCGGAGATGCCAGCTATGGACTCGTGCAGAACTGCTACTCGACAGGCACCGCAACAGGCTCACAAGCAGCAGGATTGATCTCCTGGGCAAACAGCAACGATGCATCCAA
>JAPLYO010000032.1 GCA_026395555.1 Candidatus Peregrinibacteria bacterium
AATACTATCCTAATGATGCCATGCCTCGCGGAGAAGTCGCCTATCTTCTCTACATGCTCAAAGCGCTTGCCGACAATGATGTGGCGGCGAATGACTCTTCGATTTGGGCAAATGGCAAGAAGCAGGTTAGCTACAATGAGGAGCGTGGAGTTCTTATGCCGAAGCAATTGAAGAATGCCTATGCGTTTGATGACTGTGGGAAGATGAGTAAGTATGCTTCTGAGGCGTGGTATCCGGATTTTCTGAAAACTTTGGATGGACCTGGCGCGAAGGATCCTATCTTACCAAGAATTACCGATGCCTGTTTTTCTAAGGAAGCGGGACGGTTGATTATTCTGGTGGATGAGGGTTACATGAAGCTATCTTCCATCTATAAATATACGGTTAACAAATCTGCTGGAGCGCTTGAACATGCTGATTTTCCGGGTAATCCGGCGTATGGTATTGTGAGTATTCCCCAATTCGGCAAGAGGCAGGGTGATTTTATTCCTCTGACCGGTGAGGTGGGTGATGCGGGTGGTGGTACGCAGTGTTATTTTGAGTACTATTTTGAAAAAAATCTTCTCGCGCTGCAACGATGTCGAACATTCTCCTCCGGCGAGACGGTTGGAGGCACGCCTACGCATCCCGTTTATGGTTCTGGCCAAACGATTTATACACCGTGGAAAATTATTAAGTAGTTGAGAAATTCTGCAATTCATTTTCTCTATTTCTTCTGCCGAACTCTTGTTCGTCATTGATTTTTCAGATATAAAGACGATACTTTCTCCAAGTCGCGCTCCTACGAAGTTACACAAAATCGCTGATCTTCGCGATGATCCCGATGGTCCTACTGATGTCGCCATTCAGACCCGTTTACAGGTTATTATTGCGAAGAATTTTGATACGAAGAGGTTGGATATGTATCAGAATATGCTTACATGTCCGCAATCGGTCTTGGGATGGATGACTATTTATGATGAGGTCGCCCAAGAGTTATTTGGGAAGAGTTTGTTTACCGTTCAGGCCTATCAAGCCCCTGCGCCGCAGCATGAGGTGACGCATTCTGTTTTTGCAAATCACTACGCATCCGGGCTGCCTCAGAGTCCCGCGATAGCCTTTGCCGTATCGTATTTTTTTGATTATCTCGTGAAGAGATACAACCAAAGCGTCGATTAATATCTTGTTGAAGCTCAAAAAATACTCTTGTCCTAGAGGTTTGGCTTGTCTTGGCCGCCATATTCGGTGTAAGATAGGTTGCCATGGATTTTAAACTTGTATCGCCATACCAGCCCAAAGGAGATCAGCCCAAAGCTATCGAGAAGCTCGTTCGCAATGCTAATAAAGGCATGCGCGACCAGGTATTACTTGGTGCTACGGGAACGGGAAAGACCTTCGTGATGGCGAACATGATCCAACAGCTCCAGAAGCCGACGTTGATTTTGGCGCACAATAAGACACTTACGGCGCAGCTCTGTACGGAGTTCAAGGAGCTTTTTCCGGATAACGCGGTGAGCTACTTCGTTTCCTATTATGATTATTATCAGCCGGAGGCGTATATGCCGGCATCGGATACGTATATTGAGAAAGACGCTTCGATTAATGAGGAGATTGAGAAGTTTCGACACGCGGCTACGGTAAATTTATTGACGAGAAAGGACACATTAATTGTGGCTTCTGTTTCGTGTATCTATGGCTTGGGTGACGTATCTTCTTATTCGCAGTTGGCTATTGAGTTGAAGGTAGGGGAGGAAAGGAAGAGAGATAAATTGCTCAGACATCTCACGGATATCCAGTACCGCCGTAGTGACATGGAGTTCAAACAGGGTATGTTCCATGTGCTTGGTGATAGCGTGGAGATTTTTCCACCGCACAAGGATACGGTATATAGAGTTGAGTTTTTTGGAGATGAGATTGAGAAGATCTGCGAGGTGGACTTCATTACGGGTGAGGTAATCACCGATTTGAAGTCGGTGACGATATTCCCGGCGAAACATGACGTTACGACTCCTGAGAAGATTAAAAATGCGGTCGATAAGATTCGTGCCGATATGGAAATCCGACATAGTGAGTTTCTGAAAATGGGGAAAATTGTGGAGGCGGAACGTCTCAAGACTCGAACAGAATATGACTTGGAGCTCTTACAAGAAACGGGTTACTGTAGCGGTATTGAGAACTATACGCGATACCTCGCCGATCGAGAACCGGGTCAACAGTCTGCTACATTGTTGGACTACTTCCCGGACGACTTCTTGCTGATTGTAGATGAGTCGCACATCACGATTCCGCAAATTGGAGGTATGTTCAATGGTAACTATTCTCGTAAGCAGACACTTATTGATTACGGCTTCCGTCTGCCGTCAGCTCATGACAATAGACCGTTGAAGTTCGAGGAGTTTGAGAAGCATATTAATCAGGCGGTATATGTATCGGCCACCCCGGCCAAATACGAAATGGGTGCGGTAAAGATGGATCCGGAAAAAATTGTTGATCTGGTAATTCGTCCTACTGGGCTTGTGGATCCGGTTGTTGAGGTGCGTCCTACGAAACATCAGATTGATGATATTTTGAATATGATTCAGGAGCGAATCAAAATGGGTGAGCGTACGTTAATTACAACACTCACAAAGCGATCATCCGAAGATCTTACCGAGTTCCTTATCGATGCCGGCGTGAAGGTGAAATACCTGCACTCGGATATTGATACCATGGAGCGTATTGAGATTTTGCGTGAGTTGCGATTGGGGTTATTGGATGTTGTTGTTGGTATTAACTTACTTCGAGAAGGTTTGGATCTTCCTGAGGTTTCGTTTATTGCTATTCTGGATGCGGATAAAGAGGGCTTCTTGCGCTCAGGACCTGCCCTTATCCAGACTATTGGACGTGCGGCACGTAATATCAACGGAACGGTGGTTCTCTACGCCGATCGTATGACGGCGGCCATGACGATGGCCATTGGTGAGACAGAGCGACGACGCGCGATCCAGGTGGCATACAACAAGGAGCATGGCATCACGCCGAAGACGATTATCAAGGCGATCAAGGATATTGCCATGGGTCGCAAGAAAGAAGATGTGAAAAAGTTTGATGCCAAGAAAATTCCAAAGAGTGAGGTTGGTCAGGTTATCCACATGCTTGAGTCACAGATGGAGCTGGCTAGCGAAAACCTCGAGTTTGAGAAGGCGGCCGAGTTGAGAGATCAGATTGAGGAGCTGAAGAAGATGATGGTGGCATAATTTGCATCACCCCCTCAGCTGATTTTCTTGAGCTTATTTTTCTCGTACGCTTATTTGCTTGAGACGATAGAGAAGTTCGTTTTTGACGTCCAGAAATTGACTTCGTTGGTCTGGCCGAATGCTGGGTGACTGCCAAATTCCCGGACTTGAGTATACGGTTTCTTTCCATGGGATGAGGCCATAATCCCTGAGTGTTTTGCCGCTGCGCACCACGTCATAACCCATGATAGCGCCGCCGTCTCTATTGGCTACCATTGCTTCGGTTCCTCCTTGGTTAGGGATGAGTTGAGGCACGCGCATGTAGAGTTTGCTTAGTATTTTACTAGCGGTGCGAGGATAGGGTGTGGCCATGTTTCCTTTGGCGAGGAGTTCGTATGGCCATTTTATTCCTTCTAGATCTTCCGGTTTTGCGAAGATTACGAGTCGCGTGGAACCTCCTGCGAGTGTTAAAAGCTTATTTTTTGGTGAAATTTCCTTACCTTCTCCCAGTAGAATTCCTGACATGTCCCACATATCTTTATCCATTTCTTCATATGGTCTTTCTAGATCGTTCTCTATGGCTGTATCGTCGCCAATAATGCCGAGAGAAAATATGCCCTCTCGTAAAAATGCAGCGATATCATTGACGCGCGTCGGTCGGAAGACGGCACCCGGGATAAGTTTTGAGGTAAGTCTGTCTCTCGGGCCTTCAAGCTTGAGAATTTCGCTTACCGCCTTGCAGTCTTCGGATATTCGACTATTGGTTGGTAGTCCTATTTTAATTGGTTCGGGTGAGTTCATGGTAATGTTTTGTAAAAATGGTATATAAAAAAAATCCCGCGAACGTTTGTAAGTTTATGCGGGATAAAGGGTGTGTCTCTTGTGAGACATTGCGTATGTATAATGTGCGCCTAAGCGCGATGCAATGCCAATTTATAGCCACCCTCTCCGTGATGGAGCCAGTGTGCTACGCGCGTGATTGTGGCTGTGCTTGAGCCTGTTTTTTCGCAGATAGTTCTATAGGGAATATTTTTCTCTATGAGTTTTGCCACCTGAAAACGCTCAGACATGGCTTGTAGCTCGGATAATGTACACAGGTCACGGAAAAATTTTTTGCATTCGTCCTTTGTCTTGAGCTTCAGGATTGCTCCGTAAAGTTCATTCATCGATGCTGTGTTGAGTTCGTTTCCCATTTAATATATGGTTTAGTGTTTTACTACGTTAAAACAGTGTCATTATAACAAATTGGTTCTTGGAGTCAAATCTTTTTGGTAATGAAGCTATTTTTTATATTATTCACTTTTTCTGAGTAGCTCATTTAGTACATTCTCCCATGTTGTAAGTTTTTTGAGTCTTTTTTCTAATTTTTGTCGGAATAGTCGAAGGCGTGCGGCGAGAAGTGAATTCACGTGAAATGACATTATTTCTCTGCTTGTTGAGAGTTTATTGAATTTTTGGCTTATTGGTTGATGAGAGCCAGAGTTGTCTATTTGACTCATTTCATTTTTGTTTTCTATACGAGTAATTTCCCCGGGGAATTTTTTAGCTTTATTTGCGACATTTTCCTGGAAAGAAGGTGATAGAAGAATATTATTTATTGGTAGGCAAGTTGATGGATTGGTTGAGTTGGAGAATAGTGTATGTTGCTCGTCTTTTTGCTGTTGTTGATAATCACGAACATATACTTCAAGGGCAGGCTTTGAGAGATTTCTCAGCATCTCTAGCCATGTTTCCTCGTTACCAGAGGTTACCAGCGAAAGAACGGCCCTAATTTTCGACCACCCTATTTCGCCACGATAGAGGGCGCGACGGAGATGCGGCAAGTCGATTAGCTGAGCATCAAGCCGTAATACTTCACTTGCGACTTCATAATTCACTCCTCCAACAATTAGGGCAAAATGAAAAATGGAAGAAAATTTCTTCATATTGTATATGTTGCGACGAGCAATCAGCGGCAGCAACCCAACGAACATCCTTCGCGATTTTACGGAGATGCTACCTAACTGCTGACACCTTTTGAGTAAATCGGTATCACTCAAAGATTCAGGATCGTATGTTGCTGATTGAGTAAGCTGTTTATTGAAATAATAATTCATAAAATACGATTATTGATTATCGTAGTATCTCATGCTTTTTTATGGCTTGCTAATAACAAAAACCTGAAAATCTTCTGGCAGGAAGGTGACACAAATGCGCCATGAATAATTCTTTATTTTCCCTCGGGAAGCTCCCTCATAACCGTTATCCCTTCCGGAAGAGAGTCGAGAATGGCGTCGCCCCAGGATTTGTGGAGGATGCGGGTGTCGAAGATGTAGAGGTTTTTTTGAGCGGTTGATGGAGTTGGATTCTTGAGAAACTGATTGAGGAATCCGAGGAAACGAAGAGTTGCCTCAGGAAGTGAGTACTGCGTAAACGCGTTCATGTAGCGCTGATTTTGCATTTGGATGAGTGGATCCGATGGTGGGTCGAATGGAATTTTCTGAAAGATGAAGTTCTCGTAGGGAAGTTTGCTGAGCTCGATTTTTTCGAAAAAAGCAAAGGTTCCGAAAAGCACGGTATGCTCCGGATCGGCTCGATACTTCTCTCCAATTTTTCCTTTTCCACCGCTGAAGTCTTGACTAAGGAGATCTATCTCGCTGCGTCGGAGGTTTGTAGCAAGCGCATAGTAGGCGTTGTGGAGTGTACGCTTGGAGCCAAAAATGGCGATGGTCTTGCCGGGAGCATCTTTGATAATTTTTCCCATCAGGGCATTGGCGTGCATGTTGTATTCCGATTTTTCCTGATCAGGTAGGTGTGCAGGTATAATAATTTTTACATTTTCAATGAGATCAGGACGTGGCCCGATTACTATCTCTTTGATATTTTCATCGTTGAGAGAAAGTCTTTCACGGATGTAGTCGAATGATTTTGCCACGCGCATGGTTGAGGATAGGAAGATTCTTGTTTTTTGATCTTTGAAAAATGGCATATTCCATACTGTTTCCATGGTTTCGATTGGCATGTAGCGGAGACGAATTTCCTCAGCGTGATTTTGGCCGAGCATAGCCATTGATGAGCTTTTTGCTTCGCCTTCTACGAAGAGACTTTTTGCGACGGATAACTCCTCGAGAAGTTCCCCATATATATCAGGCTGCTCACTCATGTGCTCGGTGAGATAGGTGATGATTATCTGATACAGTTCCTGGATCTGTATCCACTCTTTCGTGTTTTTATGCGTGTCCTGGATGAAGAGAACGTCGAGATCTCTTTCGGTGTACTTGCGATAAATCAGGCCGAGCATGCCAAAGAAAAACTGCATTTTTTCCCAAAGGAGGGATGCTCCGCTATCATGAAGAACTCCCGTAAGTTTGTATTTTTCTTCTAATCCATCGAGAGAGAATGTACGTGAGGTGGCGGAGAAAATATGCTTTTCAAAGTGGTCCGCTTCGCAGACGATCAGATTCTTGATGTCGTGAAGATGGCTTGATGGTGCGATAATTTCCTTTGCGAGTGCGCGGTGGTAGCAGACGAGAATCTTCGCCTGTTCCTGTTCTTTGTAGGCTTTTTGCATGAATGGTTCGTCGGCGATTTTGCATCTCCATGGGTTAATATTTACCCTTTCCCATTTGCGATACTCCTCGCCATTGAGACATAATTCATCCTGCTCTCCTCTCGAGGTATAGGTGCTCCAGAGATATATTTTTGAAAAAAAAGCTGCTTCCTCAAAGGACTTATTTTCTTTTTCCATCTCTAACTTGAGACGCGAAGGAGAGAGGTATCGTCCTGTTTCTTTGATGAGGATGATATCCTTGTTGTCAGAAAATGTGCTGTGGAAGAGGTTTTCCTGTAGTCCCGGTGTTGCGAGTGAGATGAGGGTCTTGTCTTTATTATTCTTATGGTACCGCATGAGAGCGTTCATGAGTGCGGTATATTTTCCGTTTCCTATGCCAATTTCCAGAAGGAGTGTCTCGTTTTTTTCTAATGCTTCCAAGACTGCCGTTTCGATTTCTCCCTGCTTGCTGCTGGATTGGAATTCTTTTTTTGGCTTACTAATTAGATTTTCTTCGATGTATGCGCCACCTTTTTTTCCTCCTTGAAATAGTAGCGAGTAATGTGGTGTCGTCTCTCCGAAAATAGTACGTATAGTCTGAAGTATCTCTGGGCTTAGTGTCTGGATTTTTTTCAGAAGTTTCTGGAAGAGTGTTGCACAGGCAATCGTATCACTCATGGCTCGATGGTTTTGTTTATCGGCAATGCCGAAAACAGCAGAGAGCGTTTCGAGGCTATATGATGGCATTTTTGGGTACAACGTCGCCGTGAGCGGAAGTGTGTCGAACTCGACGTTATTAACTAGACCGAACCCTTTGTTTCGCAGGAAGCTGGTATCGAAGGTGATGTTGTGGCCTACGATAGGCAGGTCTCCTATGAAGTCGATAATTTGCTGCTTCACATCCTCGAGCTTCGGGGCATTGGCGACGTCCTCGTCATGAATGCCGGTGATATGCGAAACAATCTGCGGAATCGGTACACCAGGATTGACGAGCGTCTGATATCGTTCGTAAATTCCATTTTCATCAAATTTGATCGCCGCCACCTCTATGGGGTAGTCGGAGACCGGGTCAAAGCCGGTAGTTTCGAGATCGAGAGCTATATACATCGGGCGGCATTATAACACCTTCATGAACTTATCAAACAGGAACTCGGTATCTAACGGACCTGGAGTTGATTCTGGGTGAAATTGAACGGCGAAGAAGGGGAGTGTGTTGTGGCGAACGCCCTCTACGGTGCCATCATTGACGTTTTCGAACCATACGGACCAGCTTTTTTTCGGGAGAGTTTTAGGGTCGACCGCAAAGCCGTGGTTCTGAGTGGTGATGTAGCAGCGCTTGGTGTCGAGGTCCATACAAGGCTGATTCTGTGAGCGGTGACCAAATTTCAGCTTGTAGGTCTTGGCTCCGGCAGCGATGGACATGAGTTGATTTCCGAGACAGATTCCAAAGGTTGGAAGCTTGGCATCGAGGGCTTTTTTGACGATGGCGTGTGTTTCTTTGATCAACATGGGGTCGCCAGGACCGTTTGAGAGGAAGAGACCGTCGCACTTCAGTCCTTTTGCGATAAAGTCGTAATTCCATGGAACACGGATAATATTCGCTCCGCGATCGAGAAAGTTTCTGATGGAGTTGTTTTTGATACCACAATCGAGAAGAACGATCGTTTTTGCCTTTCCCTTAGCCTTTGTGGTCTTGTATGTTACGGGCTCTTTGACGCCGACGGCTGCTACTAAATTGTCTTTGTTCGGGTCGTGAAACTTGCCAGGATCTTTGCCATCTACGACGACCTTGCCAAGCATCGCTCCAAATGTACGGAGATGCTGTGTAAGTGCGCGAGTGTCTATTCCGGTGATACCGGGAACGTTATGCTCTTTTAGCCAGTCTCCAAGCGACATTTTTGCCTGCCAGTGAGAGTAGTTTTCTGAGTATTCACTGACAATAATAGCTGAGGTGTGAATTTTTGGGCTCTCGAATCGATCCTCGAGACCATTTGTGATGGTATTTTCCGGAATACCGTAATTACCCACCAGCGGAGAGGTGAAGGTCAAGAGCTGTCCTTCGTATGATGGATCGGTAAGTGTTTCCGGGTATCCCATCATTCCCGTGTTGAAAACGGCTTCTCCAAGCACTGAAACCGGCGCACCAAAAGAAGTTCCGGTGAAAATAGTACCGTCTTCCAGTACGAGCTTAGCTGGAATTGCTATCGACTTGGTTGAAATTTTTCCTCTCATTGGGCGTATTGTAGATGAGGAATCCCAAAGAGGGAAGGAGATTTCATGTGAATTTGTCAAACACGGATTATGTTGATATACTTCTGCCGATATGACTCAAATCAGCTTCAAAGGACGGGATATTCTTTCGACTGAGCAGTTCAGCCGGGAAGATATTTTGCATGTCTGCGAGGTGGCGAAGTCGTTTGAGAAGGTAGCTCAGAAGCAGGAGACAAGTGATATTATGAAGGGCTGCGTGATGGCCTCTCTTTTTTATGAGCCTTCTACGAGAACGAGATTGTCTTTTGAGACGGCGATGAAGAGACTTGGAGGAATGGTCGTAACGGCAGCAAGTGAAGATACTTCGTCACTCTCTAAGGGAGAGACGTTTTATGATACGGGAAAAATGGTCAGTGCTTATGCGGATGTGGTTGCTATGCGACATCCGAAAAGAGGAAGTGTTGATGAACTCGCTCGAGGATGTAGCGTTCCGGTGATAAATGCCGGAGACGGTCCCGGGCAGCATCCTACACAGGCGCTTTTGGATATTTATACGATTATGAAGGAGAGAGGAACGGTGGATGGTTTGACGGTGTGTTTGGCCGGCGACCTGAAATATGGACGTACGGTGCACTCACTTTTGATGCTTTTGCGACACTTTAGCGTGAAGTTGGTTTTTGCTTCGCCGGCTGAGTTGCGAATGCCAGATGAGTACAAAGAATATCTGCGTGATAAAAATGTAGACTTCAAAGAAGTAGATAGCCTTGAGGAAGGAATTCGAGGAAGTGACGTATTGTATATGACACGCGTTCAACAGGAACGATTTGAGGATCGTGCGGAGTATGAGCGTTTGAAATTGGCTTTCGTACTTGATTATTCCATGCTTGAGCGATGTGGTGGTGTGACCGGATCAAGTGCAATTACCATCATGCATCCACTGCCACGAGTTGGAGAGATATCTATGGACGTAGATGACCTTCCAGGCGCGGCGTACTTCCGTCAGGCAGCAAATGGCGTACCGATCCGTATGGCACTTCTGGCTTTTGTAACGGGAAGAATCTAATTCAATCTCTATGGTAGATCTTGTACTGAAAAAAGGTAGAATCGTTTTTCCGGATGGTATCCGTGAGGGTGATGTCGTTATTGAGCGAGGAGTTATTGTGGAAATTACTTCAGATTACAAAGAAGAGGCGAAGAAGGTTATCGACTGCCAAGATAAGTTTATTTTTCCCGGAGTGATCGACGCGCATGTACACATGCGCGTGCCAGGCGCTCCCTACAAGGAAGACTTTACTACGGGTTCGATGGCGGCGGTTTCGGGTGGTGTAACCGGTTTTCTCGATATGCCGAATAATGTTCCGCCGATTATTTCGAAGAAAATGTTAGCTGAAAAACGTGACTTGATTGGGGATAATTCTTTTGCAAATTACGGATTTTTCTTTGGGGCTACCGATGACAACGTGGATGAAATTAAGCGACTCAGTAATATTGCCGGAATAAAAGTCTACATGGGTGAGACGACGGGAAATCTGATTGTTCGCAAAGATGAGACGATGGAGGATATTTTTTCCTATGGAAAATTCCCAGTTGTTGTTCATGCGGAGAGCCAGGAGTGTTTGGAGCGATTTGCCGCAGAGTATGCCGGTGAGGACGCTCGGGCTCGTAGTGATTATCACTCAGTGGTGCGACCGCCGGAGTGCGCTCGTGAAGCGGTGAAACACGTGCTCCATCTTGCGAAAAAATACGATGCCTCGGTTCACATTGCTCATGTTACGACGGCTGAGGAGTTGGATATCATTCGTAAATTTAAATCAGAAAAAGTTACCTGCGAGGTAACACCTCATCATTTGATATTCGACACGACGTCATATGAGAAGCTTTCTACCCGTCTTAAGGTAAATCCTCCAATCAGAAGTAAGGAGGACACCGAAGCTCTTTGGACTGCGATAAATGATGGGACGATTGATATCGTTTCTTCTGATCATGCTCCTCATTTGCTTAATGAAAAAGATACTCCATATGAAGAATGCCCAGCCGGCGTTCCCGGCATTGAGACTATTTTGCCGATCATGCTTGATGCCGTAAACCGCGGACTTTTGACGTTGGATCGTGCGGCGCAACTTCTTTCTCAAAAGCCAGCAGATATTTTTCATATTAAAAATAAAGGAAGAATTGAGGTTAATTATGATGCTGATCTCGTTATTCTCGATATGGATTTGGAAAAAACTATCACGAATGACAAGCTTCTTACGAAATGTGCTTGGTCGCCGTTTGACGGTATGACCCTCAAGGGTTGGCCTATTACCACTATTATTGGTGGTGAGGTGATCTATGATGATGGTAAATTTGTATCGGCTAGACGTGGAAGAGAGTTTAATTTTGAAGAGTAAATTTGAGTTTAGCAGCTTCAATGCGACGTTATTTGCATAATCCTGTAACGCTTATTTTTGGTTGAGGTATTCATCTACGAACGGCCTTCACATTATAACGCTATTTTCTTACCCCTTTTCCTTATGATTGCACGAATTGTTCGCTCGCTTGGAATCTTTACCGCCGCTGCGGTTCTCGTCGTCTCGACTGTTCCTGTTTCCACTGTTTCCGCCATGGGACTTGAAGATATCACGACGAAGCTTCAGCTCACGGGCTATACAGAAAACTGCGGACTGATGCTTAACTGGACTACTCTTTCTTCTTGGAATGAAACGTATGCTGATGGTTATGCTCTTATTCGTACTGATCTTGACTCGAAATCACCGTTTGCCATGCTTCGTAAGACGAACGCCAATAAGGATTACTATCATTTCGTACAGATTCCCGCTGGAACATATTCATGGAGAGTGGTTCCGTATGCTTACGATATTCAGGGATTTCGATATGGAAGACAGAGCGATACGCTTACGTTGAATGTTTCATGTAATGCTGCGGTCACCCCTACTCCCGTTCCTGCTCCTATGCCCTTGCCAGTTCCGTTGCCATCACCTATCTCGACTCCCGCACCAATCTCAAAGAAGGCTACCGTCAACCTTAGTGTAAGCGGATGGGAGAATGGGAAAATTCCAACGTTTGCTTATTCCATGAAAGGGAATGTTGCATTTGATGCTTATCGCCTGGAGCGATGGAAAATTTCTTCTCAAAATCTTAAAATTCCCGGATCATTTGTCTCGACGAATGTTGATAAGTGGTCAAGCAATACTACGTGGTACAACGTAGAGCCGGGTGCTACATATTTATATCGAATGACTGCCGTCAAGAATGTCGGTTCCAACAAGAAAATTGTTGCTCAGCCTGCTAATACCTTGAGGGTTTCTATTCCGGCCGAAAACGTAGCAATAGGCGTTCCTGATATTATTTCTCCAGATGACAATGCTATTTTAACGAGCTATCCACGTCAGGCGCTATTGCGCTGGAGTTCTGTTTCGGATGCATACAAGTATCACGTCGAAATCCAGTGTGATAACTGCGGAAGTACCGATTGGCAGACGGTTCAGACCTATTCTACCCCAGATACGTCATATCTAACCTCCGCTCTTCCTGGTGACAACGAGTATCGATTCCGTATTCAGACGATGAATAATAGTTATGCGACAGGCGAGTGGTCCGAATATTCATATTTCAGTTTCAATACCAATAAGTAGGTTTTTGAATAATCAAAAGAGGACGCCCTACGAAAGAGGGCGTCTTTTTTTTGAATGATGATTTATTTAGAGTGCCATGTACGGCAATGTTTCTCCTACAATCTCTCCGACGTGAATGAACTTTCCGGCATGTGCAAGTCGTTTGCTCATGATAAGCGCATCGATTGGAACGAGGATTTTTTTTGAGTATCCCATTGATTCAGCCACTTTTCCAAGCTTACTTAGGCCACCGCCGAGCATGGCGAGAGAGGCGAGAAATGAAATGACCGGTGCAATCTTGTTTGTTGTCGATGTCTGTTCGTAGGCGATTTTCACGCTCTGAAGAAGAGCGCTCCAATCTTCATACGACATAGCTGACATGATTTTCGCGCTTTTGTATATTTCGTAATACGTCTCGGGATTAAGAAGACTGAATATACCTTTCACGGCAGATTCGATGCCATTCATGGGTGCCGCTGCGAGACGGTCGATGTCATTGAGTTTTCCTTTCTGACCCGTTGACCATTGAACGAATTTGTCAGTATAGGACTCGGGAAATAGCATTTCATACACGTCATCTGCGAACTTTTTTAGTTCTTTTTTCTGTTCCTGCGAAAGGGATTTTTCATCGAAGTCTATCTCGCCTCTCATCATTTTTGCGAGATGCTCTTTTTCTTCTTTTGAGGTTTCTTTGGCGTCCGGCCCTTGTATCTCCGTTCGAATATATCCGAATGTTTCATTTATTTTTGCAGCCAGCTCGTTATATGTTTTTATGGCTTTTTCATAATCATACTTTTTTATTTTTTCTCCCATTCCGTTATTAATAACGATTAAGGCCGTACTGAGAAGACTCATATTCTTCATGAGATCGGGATGTTTTTCCTGTAGTGTTTTGAATTCTTCCGGATAGTTTTTTTCAAAATCCCTGAAGTGTTGAGCGATACGATTTGCGCTTTCATACGCCATTATTACCTTCTTATTTTCTATTTTCTTTTCTATCGTGCCTAGAGTATTTTCTGATATTTCTGTTTTCGTAGCTAAGAGATTTTTCTTTTCCATGAGTGCCACTCCGGCTTTTTTTAGGTCCTTCATTTTTGTCGTAGCTATGGTTTTTAACTCCTCTTCTTTGTTTTTTCCTTTTGTGAGAAGTGCATAGGCTTCGTTGAAGTCGCCATTTGATGTTTTGGTAAGTACTTTTGTGAGTGTGTTGTCATCAACATCGATACCCCATGTATCCTTTAAATATTTTTTTACCTTCTCTAAGCCTAAAAGTGAACCTATTCCAAAACCTAAACCAATGGTAATAATTCCACCAAGGAGAAGGATTTTCCACCAGGCTGTTTTCTTTTCTTCGGGTTTTTCTTGCTCGGATTCGTGTTTAGAGAGGAGACGGTAGGCGCCATAAAGTCCAATCGATCCCGCAAGCATCGCAAGAACGGTTCCACGATTATTTTTGAGTAACTTCCATGCAATGTTTTTGCTATCTCCTATTATGGAGAGCTGTGACTTCATGTTGTTTACCACCTTTCCCCACGAATCGCCGATCTCTTTGGTTATGCCCGAGGATAAGCCATTTTTGCAGTCAATAAGCTTCATGAGAGAAGCTCGTTCCGCCTCGCTCAGGTGTTTCGTGATCTCTTCTTTGAGCTTGATCGAGGCGATATTTTCAATCGTTTCGTGATCTACCCCGAGGCGATTTAATCTATGAGGAAGTGTCGATATCACGCTCGCAAAGGCCTCAACGCCCTCATCTCCTGATGTATTTTCGCCCTGCAAATTCAGTGAGTGAATGAGTTGGGCGGTTGTATCGAGTTTTTGCGCTAAATCCAGACCGATTCCCGTGTCTTTCTTTTCGCTCGCTTCTCGATGATTCTGTTTTGGAGATGGCATAAATGAGATGGTTTATTTCTTGGCTATTGAAGTTGTTACTTTTGTGGCGAGGTCTTTGTCAGCCGTGCGATAACTAATCATGACGAGCAGATTTTCGGCACCTACATCAATAAATCCTGTATTCATCGTTGGACTAATTTGCTTTACGATGGCGAACTGCGCATCAATTTCTTTCTTGAGGTCACTTATTTTCTCTGGCTTTGAGAGCTCAAGAACGGTGACATCGACATTGTTTCCATCTGTTCCTTTCATTTTGAATTTTGTACCTTTTGATACGGTATCTTTTGTCATTAATTTTGCAATTTTTGTCGCCTGGTCTTCGACAGTAAACGTAAATCCTCCTGCGGTTAATCTTGTTCCTATATCTGCGCCGGTCATGACGGATGTTGCTGGAGCGGTCTGAGTGGTAGCTGCTGGCGTAGTGGTGACTACCGGAGTGACGGCGCTATTTCCGCAGCCTGAAAGTATGAGTGTGCCGACGATGGCGCTTACGCAGAGAACGGGAGTGAGAAGATTTTTTCGCATAAAGAGAGTTAGGTTAAGGATGGTATCTAAATTGTAGATGAATTGGGGATGATAGGGCAATGAATCGGTGCTTTGAATGGTGGTAATTTAGCTTTAGTAGTTGACATATTTTGAAATAGTTGGTAAAGTACACTCTTTGGTTTATTTACTAAGCCTTTTATGACTCAACCTTCACGACTTCATTCCGTTCCAGCTTCGATTTCGACGCCTGAGAATAGTAGAGATGCCGCCATGCGTGCACTTGGTGCTTTGGGTGCTTATATTACTCCGGAGATGAGAGCGACGGTGTTAGCGAGAATTGAGGCGGATTGTGGTGCTACGGCCGGTCAGATTGCATCGGTTACCAGTACTGATGTGATAGAAAAACCTTCGCGTGTAGTTACAGACTGGAGAGAAGTCGACGAGATTATGGGCGGTGCGAGTAGGAACTTTTTTGGTCCGGGCTTCTTGAAAAGCGAGAGGGGTATCGTTATTCCATCTGCACGTATTCCAAAAATTCGCATGACAGAGGCGGAGGTTGTGAGTGCGATACGCCTAGGGCATACGATTTCTCTTCATTCAAATAAACTTGGGAATGAAATGCCATCAACGATGCTAGATATTCGAGAGGACGAGCTGCAGCGGCATGGTCGCACTATTCTTACAGAGACTCCTCGTGGGCATTTAGAAACATTCATGCATTCTGCGGATAAACTCGAGTGGAGGCAGACCTCGATTGGAGTTGTTCCGGGAACGAATGGATTGAATTACCTTCAGCAAATGGATGTACTTGTTTCCTATTTGAAATCTGAAGTAGTAAAGGGAAGACCTCTTTCTGTTCCTGAGCTGTTGGCTGTTAGTGAGTTTGAACGACGAAGAGCAGAACTGGAGTTGCTTCTGATCGATTGGGATAAGGATCATAAAGCGATTAAGTCTCGTGATGGAAAACCTATGTTGAACTGGCAAGTCGCAGCAGACATTATGGCAAATCTTACTATTACGAAGTTAGTTCGCCCGACTACCGTTGGACTTCTCAATGACATTGCGAACGCGCAAAGTGCAAAAATTCCTATGCTTACCCGTGATTTTACGGCAACAGCGGATCGTTATTCATTTGGATCATTTGTGGCCCTTGGGCCTGTGGGTGATCGCGGAGCTTGTCTGGATTGCTGGAATCCGGTTGCAGCGAAAAGTAATTATGGAGCGATTTTTTCCTATAATCGATCTGCTAGGTCGACTGATGAGTTGAGCTCGTAAGTTTTGATCTATTGTCTCAGCGGGTATTTCTGCTATAGTTCCCGCAATGGCTGATCTCTCCATAACATTTTGTGGCGTAGAATTCCGGAATCCGTTGGTGCTGGCATCAGGGGTTTTGGGGATTACGGCTTCGTCTTTTCATCATGTCATCGAAAGTGGTGCCGGGGGAGTGACGACGAAATCGCTTTGGTTGACCGAGCACAAGGGGCATCCAAATCCGGTCATGATCGCGAATGAACACTACATGTTGAATGCCGTCGGAGTGCCGGATGCCGGTATAGAGAAGGCAAAAGTTGAGTTGGCTGAGTATAACAAGAGAAAGCGTGCGCCGATTATTGCGAATATTATTGCGGGAAGAAAAGCTGATTACGGCGAAATAGCTGAGGAGATCGCAAAATTGCATCCGGATATTATTGAGGTAAATATTTCATGTCCGAACGTAGAAGATGAGTTCGGAAAGCCATTCGCCTGCTCACGTGATGATGCGTCGGAGGTTTGCAGGGAGGTGAAAAAGAGAGTAGGAAAGTTGCCGGTGATCGTGAAGTTGTCGCCGAATGTGACGAGTATTGTGGAGATCGCGAAGGCGGTTGCGGCCGCTGGAGCGGATGGATTTTGCTGTATTAATACGGTTGGGCCGGGCCTGGCTATCGACCTTGAGTCACGTGAACCAATTTTAGCTAATCGAGTTGGGGGAATTTCCGGCCCCGGTATTAAACCGTTGGCGATTCGTATCGTGCATGAAGTTTCCAAGGCTACAAAGTTACCTATTATCGGAACAGGCGGCGTCACAAACGGTCGTGATGCACTCGAGATGATGATGGCGGGAGCCACGCTCGTAGGTGTTGGTACCGCTGTTTATTATCGCGGTGTTGAGGTTTTTGGCCTCATGAACAAAGAGATGGATGAGTGGTGTCGCGCGAATAAAGTAAAGAAAGTGGGAGATTTGATTGGTAGTATGCACGAGTAATATCATCAAGCAGCAATCATTTTTTCTTCGAAAAAACTATGAACGTCACAAAACACGATACCTTCCCTATTACGCTTCCCATAAAGAAAATTATTCGTGAAACTCCGCACGTGAAGACATTTGTATTTGCGTATGATTTGAAGTCGCGTCCAGGACAGTTTATCAATATTTGGATTCCACGTGTCGACGAGAAGCCTATGTCTATCGCTTACGACAGCGGAAAAGGAGAGTTCTGGCTTACGATTTTTGCGGTTGGTGGTATGACAAAGAAGTTACATGAGATGAAGGCGGGAGATCGTGTCGGTATACGAGGGCCTTTTGGAAAGGCATTTCAATATGAGCCGGGCGATCATTTGATTACCGTCGGTGGTGGCTATGGTGCTGCGCCGTTATATAACTTGGCGATGGAGGCTTCATCAAAAAAATGTACCGTCGACTTCATCGTTGGCGCACGTTCGAAGGAGCACCTCCTCTACACTGATCGCGTGAAGAAAATTAAAAATACGAAGCTTCATATTGCTACTGACGATGGCTCAGTTGGTGTGAAGGGCTACAATACTCCCATCCTCGAAAAGCTCATCGCCGAGATGAAAAAGACGGTTGCTGGCAGGAAAAAGCTGAAGAAAACGATTGTATTTGCTGTGGGTCCCGAGGTGATGATGAAGCGCGTGAGTGATATTTGTTTCAAGGAAAAAGTAGCCTGCCAGGTCTCCGTAGAGCGCTATATGAAGTGTGGATTTGGCGTTTGTGGTAACTGCTGCTTGGATGATACCGGCATCACAGTTTGCACCGAGGGTCCGGCTATGGACCACAAGAAAGCTCGAAAAAATAGCGATTTCGGCGTTGCTCATCGAGATGCTGTTGGAAGAAAGCATTTGTATTAAGTTGAATCACTCTGGGGAGGGAGTATCTTTCTAGCCTTATTTTGAAAGGATATCAATTTGATAGCAATTTAATATCAAGTTGCTATGGGTTTGTATATCGTAGGATAGCTTTTCGAAAGTAAGGTAGAAGAGGTACCAAAAAGTGCCTCATATGAGTTTTGAATCTTCTAATTCTTGAAAAAATAGCCTTTCCTCATCGCTTTCTCGTGGTTTATACTCCTGCGCGAGCGCTACTTTTTTACTTCAATTTTATGGACTCACGACGAATTGCCGAAATTCTCCTTAACGTTAAAGCTGTGAAGATTAGTTTTGACCCTCCTTTTACCTACGCATCGGGCATGAAAGCTCCGATCTATACTGATAATCGCGTGTTAGTTTCACATGTCAGTGAAAGAAAAGAGGTTATTGATGGTCTATGTGAATTGGCCAATCAGATATGTCAGCAAAATAAATGGAATACTTCTGATGTATTTTATGCTGGAACGGCGACAGCCGGTATTCCGTGGGCATCTTTTGTGGCTATGCAGTTAAATGCGCCGATGGTTTATGTTCGGCCTAAGCCGAAGGAGCATGGTACCGGTAAGCAGATTGAAGGAAGTTTGCCTGAGTTGAGTAAAGTAATTGTTGTTGAAGATTTGGTTACTACCGGTGGAAGCTCACTTGCGACGGCTACTGTTTTGGAAACTGAAGCTAAGAGTGGATCGAATGACATAATTGCGATTTTTACCTATGGTTTTCCTCCGACCTACAAGATGTTTGAGGAGCAGGGTGTCGCACTCCATACGTTGACCGATTTTGATACGCTTCTGGACGTCGCAAAAGAAAAAGGAATGATTACGCAGGAGCAGTTTGAGAAAGTCTTGGAATACAAAGCCGATCCACAGGGTTGGGCAGCAAAGATGGGATTATAATTCTTTACTAGATATACTATGGCAGAGCATTTTTCAGACAGGTTGATACGGGCTATCCGCGCAAAAAAAAGCGTTGTGTGTGTAGGGTTAGATCCGAGATTGGATAAGATTCCTGAATCAATTCGTAATGCTGCTCGTGCGGCATTTCCAAATGATATTCTTGCCGCTGCCGCTCGATCTATTTTTGAGTTTAATAAAGGTATTATTGATGCTGTCGCCGATTTGGTTCCTGTTGTGAAGCCTCAGATCGCTTTCTATGAAATGTTTGGTGCCCATGGTGTTCAGGCGTTCGCCGATACACTGAAGTATGCAAAATCCAAAGGACTTCTCACCATTGCCGATGCGAAACGTAATGATATTGGATCGACGGCGCAGGCTTATGCGGAGGCATTTCTTGGAACGACCGAGGTGTTTGGGGAAAAAGTTGCAGCCTTTGATGCTGATAGTATTACCGTCACTCCTTACCTCGGATGGGATGGCATCAAGCCATTTTTGGATATTTGTAAGAAGGAAGGAAAAGGAATATTTACGCTCGTGAAGACATCAAATAAGAGTTCCGGAGATCTTCAAGACCTCGCCGTTGGTGTTGGTGGAGCGCAGACACATGCGCTTTATGAAACGGTTGGTCACTTCACGGAATCATGGGGTGCTGATGATGTTGGCGAGGAAGGATACTCATGCGTTGGCGCTGTAGTAGGCGCTACGTATCCGGAGCAGGCAAAAGCTCTTCGTAAGATTATGCCGGAAACGATATTCCTCGTGCCTGGATTTGGTGCTCAGGGGGGAACCGTTGAAGATGTTCTTCCATGTTTCAACGAAGGGGGTATGGGGGCGATTATCAACTCGTCACGTGAAATTAATTTCGCCTACGAAAAATCTGAAAAATTTGGACCGGATGATTTTGCCGCTGCTGCACGGGAAAAAGTCCTCGAGATGAACGAGCAGCTAAAGGTAGTTTTTGCCTAAATTAGGCCATTAACTCCTGAGCCTCTTCGTTAATATTTCGTAGAAGATCTTTCAACTTTAAGATAGTTGTAAAATCCTTTTGATATTGTGGATCATTAAGATCCCTTTCCCATAGCGCGATCTGGTCGCCGTATTGAGATGCGAGGCCTTCGTGTTCGAGAAGTTTTTTGGCACTTAAAATTCCCGCAAAGAGCGCGTTGATTGTTTCCGTGTCGTCCGTTCCTTCCGGAGCTGCTTGGGCGAGTTTTGCCTGTACGTTACCGCTAATATCCGCGATAGCCGTATCTTCCCCTAAAGGAATATCCAGGAACGCCATAGCTTTTTGTACATTTTCCATCAAATCATCTACCGTTGCTCCTGGTTTGACGAATTCAGTTTTTTCAAGAACGGTCGGAGCTTCTAATGCCTGCGCTGCTGGATTGATTGTTGTATCGGCCATAGTTTTTTATTTTTTATTTTATGTTTCATTGTATCACATTTTCTCTTTTTTGTCTACGATTCCTGCGAGGGTTATCCACTGGTCCAGCTTGAGATGTTGAGGGCGGGACATGGGGTCAATTCCGGCTTCGATGAGGAGAGCAGGAATATCTTTCTTGGGAATAATCGATTGAAGGCCGTTTGGAAGCGTTTTTCGCTTCTGGGTAAAGGCACTGTGGATGAGTTTGAAGTACGTTGCGAAGAGTTCCTGCGGGAGAAGGGGAGTGGCACGAGGAGTAATTTTGAGGATGGAGGAGGTGACTTTTGGGGACGGGTAAAAAGAGCCCGGAGAGACATCACTGATAACTTTCAGTGTGGCGAATGGCTGAAGCGTGAGTGAGAGAACGTTGTGGTCGCCCCATGTTGCACAGGCTTTGTCGGCAACCTCCTTCTGGACGAGGACGACGATGAGGGCGACAGGGTTTTTGGTGTAGGCGGTCTTCACGAGGAAGTTATGTATGATGGCTGTAGCGACGTTGTAGGGGAGATTTGCGACGAGTTTGTAGGGTTTGCCGGCGGTGAGTGGGTTCGACTCTGGATTCCAGCGCAGGGCGTCTTCGTTGATGATTGTTATTTTCGCCTGAGCCCCCGGCGTATCTTTCATGATCGTCGTGTCTAATATTTTCAGCATGTCTCGATCTTTCTCTATCGAGATAACTTTTTTGGCACGGAGGCAGAGTTCACGGGTGAGAACACCGAGGCCCGGACCAATTTCTACGATGGTGTCTTGATCGCTTATTTCTGCGGCTTCAACGATCTGTTCGAGAACGTGTTCGCTCACGAGAAAGTTTTGACCGAATTCTTTTTTGGCTGAGTCTGTTCGCGAATGGGCCATCAGGAGATTCTTGATGACATTGATATTGGTGAGTTTTTCCATTTAGAAGTGTCGGGATAAGTTGATATGAAATTCTTTGCGTGATGATGTATGGCCCGAGATGATCTCTATGTCGTCCGTGTCTATATCGAGTGTCTCGGCGAGAAATTTGATGAGCTCCGCATTTGCTTTTCCCTGTTCCGGCGTAGCGTGTACTCTTATTTTTATGGCTCCATCAGCCATGATTCCCGTAGCTTCATTTTTTGGAGAAGATGGAATCACTTTTATTTTTACTCGTAATTCTTTTTTGCCGAGCTGGAGAAGATGATTCAGGAGGTTCATATTTATAATGCGATTTTTGTATGACGAACGATATATTTTCGTATCTCTTCCGCGAAGAGCGTTACGGCGCCAAGCGATAGAACGAGGCCCCATTGACTGACATCAAGCGGTGTTGTTTTGAGATATTGTTGCAGGAAGGGGATTTGGATTGTTGCTACGGCTATGAGGGCAGAGAGGATGATAGCCCCTACGAGATAGCCATTTTCAAAAGGTTTTATGAAGGCTGATTCGGTGGAACTTCGAGAGTTGTAGGCGTTGAAGAATTGAGCGAATACGAGTGTTGCATAGGTGAGTGTCATAGCGGTTTCTTTTGTGTAGAGGCGTAATCCAATGATGTACGCGAGAAGAGAGGTTGTACCGATGATGATCCCGATAAATGTCATGCGCTTGATAAAATCAGAACGGAGAATCTTTTCTGTTGGATTTCTGGGTTGCGTTTCCATGTAGCACCTTTTGCTTGGTTCTACTCCTAGCGCAAGGGCAGGGAATATATCCGTACCGACATTTACGAGTAACATCATGATGGCTGTTAGTGGCATGGGGAGCTCGAGAATGATCGCCCCGAAAATTACAAATAACTCTCCGATATTGCTGGAGAAGATGTACATGATGAATTTTTTGAGATTTTCATAGATAGTGCGACCTTCTTGAATGGCGGTGACGATCGTATAAAAACTATCATCGGCGAGAACCATATTGGCAGCCTCTTTTGATACATCTGTTCCCGCTATGCCCATAGCAATGCCAATATCAGCACGTTTAAGTGCCGGGGCGTCGTTTACACCATCGCCGGTGACGGCGACAATTTCACCTCTGTCTTTCAATAATGAAACGATTCGTAGTTTGTCTTCCGGGCTAACTCTGGCGAAAATGGTAGGTGTTTTATTTTTAAATAACTCTCGTATTTTTTCATCGGAAGTTTGCTGGAGTTCTTCGCCGGTGATGATGTTATCACTATGAAGTCCTATACTGTCCGCAATCGCTTTTGCCGTGAGTCCGTAGTCGCCGGTGAGAATGTATACTTGGATTCCGGCCTTGTGTGTCAGCTCAATCGCCTCTGCTACTTCTGGTCGTGCCGGATCGATGATGCCGCACATTCCTAGAAATATGAGATCTTTTTCTGTTTCATTGATCGTATATTTTTCTCCTTCATTTTCGGATAATTCTCTATAGGCAAAACCGATCATGCGTAGTGCTTTTGCGGCGCCCTCTTCATTGTCTTTGAATATTTTTTCTTGATCTTTCTCGCTCAGGTTACGCACTGCTCCATCTAATGATATCTTCGTGCAAACTCGAATAATCATGTCAGGTGCTCCCTTTACGAGAAGCATTCTTTTTCCATCTTTTTTTATAACAACACTCATTCTTTTTCTCCTTGAGTCAAAAGGAAGTTCGTGAATAATTTCGGCATCTGTAAGTGCTTTTTCCTGGGGTAGTCCTAGTTTTTCTCCGAGTGTTAGTAGCGCGGCTTCTGTGGGATCTCCGAGGATGCTCCACTGATTTGTTTCTTGATTTGGTACGAGTTTTGCGTTGTTACAAAGTGCGCAAATGAGTGCGATCTTATCTGTTTCGGCGCACGCAGTATGCACATTTTTCGTACTTCTTTCGCATATTTTTCCCTTTGGTTCGTAGCCGCTTCCCTCGACATCGAGATGTAATCCGGAGGCGATTACCTCCTGAACCGTCATTTCATTCTTCGTAAGTGTTCCTGTTTTATCGCTTACTATCACCGTCGTTGAGCCAAGTGTTTCTACCGATGAGAGCTGTTTCATGATGGCGTTTTTTCGTGCGAGACGCTGTACGCCAATTGCGAGCGCGATGGTAACCGTCGCCGGTAGTCCTTCTGGTACGGCAGCAACGGCAACAGATGCGGCAAAGAGAACGGCTTTTGAAATTGTAACTCCCTGGATAGCGTAACCATACCCTACGAGAATAGCTGCGATAACGAGCGTGATTTTTCCGACAAATATACCTACGTGGTCGAGCTCTTTTTCTAAAGGGCTTTTGTCTTTTTCTGTGGCGGTCGTGAGGGATGCTATTTTTCCGAATGCGGTTAGCGCGCCTATTTGGGTTACGAGTACTCGCGCACTGCCGTGCGCGACCGTCGTCCCCATGAATACGTTTTTCTTCCCTTCTTCTAGCGATTTTTCAACAGGCATCGACTCTCCCGTGAGGACGGCTTCTTGTGTTTGAAATTCATTTACATGAAACACCTCGCCATCGGCACTTATGCGATCTCCTTCGTTCAGAATGAGAATATCTCCCGGTACGATTTCTTCTGCGGCAATCATTTTCTGTTCACCATCGCGTAAGACTCGAGCAAGCGGGGCGAGCATTTTTTTCAACGCCTCAACCGCTTTCTCCGCACGATATTTTTGCATGAATCCGATTGTTGCATTGAGCAGGATGATAACGGTAATTACCGATCCATCACTTACCTCGCCTACCGCGAAAGAGATTATAGTGGCTATCACGAGAATGATTACCATGAGATCCTTGAACTCTTCGAAGAAACTTATTATTAATGATTTTTTCCCCTTCAGTTCAAGCTGATTGAGTCCGTATTGAATGCGCCGCTGCGTAACTTCCGATGAGCGTAGTCCACTGGTGAGATTCGTCTTTTCCATGGTCGCATTATACCATACATGTCAGGTTTGAGGCTGTCGGTTTTGTTGATTTACTAAAAATGTAATTTGTGTTACAATGGCAGGAAGTAATAATATCTCTATGGCAATAGCTTCCCCAAATCCCTCTGGTCGTAATCGACCTACAGGCGCTCCCAAAAATGCTCCATCAAGTAGCCTTTTTCAGAAGGGCTTTGCGGCTTTGAGAAATATTTCCGCTATACAAGCTCTCGTCGCAATTTCAGTGATTGCCGCTGCGGGCTATGGAGTGAAACGTCATACTGACTCTGCGTCTATTGAAGAATGGAAGGCGGAAAAAGAACAGGAGAAGGCGCGAGCCGCTATTTTGCTTTATACTCCGGAACTGTATCCTACTGCGGAAAGTAGGGTGACGTATCTTCGCGATAAGTACGGTATCGATGCCGCAGTCCTCGAGGGTAAGATTTTGCATGATCAAAACTTTGTCACGAAACGTACAGAGGTCAAGGAGTGCGATTGCGTCACGGAGCATTTTACAGAATATGATCTTCCTCGTAAGGTTGAGGCGGGTGATCCCAAAAATTTCCCGGCGTTTCTCGATGCGATCTGTAGGGCCGTCAGTAAGTATCCGGTGAGTCTTTTTCAGGAAATGAACGGATTGAAAATTCAGATGTCAGGTAAAATTGAGATTGAGGGAGTATCCGGCGGAACAATTGGAGGATATGCAGATGGCCCATTCCAAATGATTGTGGCGTATCATCCGGATCCTGAACAAAATATAGAGACGTTCGATCATGAGTTTTTGCATAACCTTGATTTTAAACATAATGATCTGATTGGTGATGATGATCAGTGGATTCTGAAGTCCGGATCAAAAGCGGATTATATTGGCTATAAGCTCGTCCTCGATGATCTGCCGTGGACTCCTCCTGAAGGTTTTGCGAGAAAGTATGGGAAGGCGAGCGTGCCGGAGGATCAGGCGACCATTGCTGAGAATCTTTTCCAGCCTCATTATCTCAAGCACATGATTCGTAGGGCGCTGCATGGTGACAAGTCCCTTCTCATGAAGTTGCAGCTCGTCACCGCATGCATAATTGATCCTCTCACGGAGCAGTTTTCTCGTACGATGACATTGAAAGAATATCAAGCATATTCGGGTTTTGATGGGTATCGTTACTATCATGCTTGGTCTCCAGAAATGGATCATGCGTATTGGAATGGCTTATTGAGCCAGGTTTCTACCGAAGAGGATGCTCGAAGAGGCGTTGCTCGCAATATGAATGACGCGAATGCGGATCTGATTTCTCACATTACCGCCGAGGATGATGTGCGTCTCGGTCTTCACGTGGATGCCGGTAACTTATTTTATGCCGCCCATGAGTCAAAACTAGCCAAGAAAGAATATCTCATCGCGGCGGCGGAGGCTGAGAAAAATGACAAGTTACGATTTGCCGCTGATTTATATTATAACGCCGGAGAAAGAGCCAAGGCGAAAATACTTTATGAAAAGTCGGCACAGCAAAATGTAGCGAAGCATATTTGGGATGGTGCTGCTATTGACTATGCGAGAGCGGGTAATGCCGAGAAGGCTCATGAGTGTGCGCTTGAGTTTTTCAAGGGTATCAAAGCGGGTGACTACGGTAAGCCCATAAAGGGGGTTCACAGTGTTCCTGTTTCTTTGGCTGTTCCTCTTATGGACGTTGCACGAGAGTGTTACGATTGGAAAAATCTTCCGGATATGGCGCTCGAACTTCTGCACGCCATCGCAAAAGAAGATGGTGGCATCAATGCTATTATCATTTATGAAAAATTAGGAGAGGTGAAGCAGAGAGCTGCTTCAACCCATAATGAAAAAGACTCAGAGGTGGCCGTGAATCACTGGTACCTGAAAATGGCAAAACGCCTGGAGGCAAAGGGTGAGGGATTAGACAATGTCGCCCTGCTGTACGAGAAGGGCGGGAGCTTCAAGGATGCTCAGCGATGTCTAGAGCTCTACAAGACGAAAAATGAGGGAAATTTAGCTCTTTTAGCCGATGCCATTCGTAAGCTTGCCGACCTCGAGAGTCGTAAGAAGTAGCTTGAAACGAAAAGTGTTTTGTGGTATACTTAGGGGAAGGTAAAAATAAACATCAATAACACTTTCTCTATGGCAACTCCGAACAGAGCAATTACAAGTCTCGATATTCGACCAGAAAAACTAGGAGAGCTCACGGCTGCTCTCGAACAAGATTTGAAAAATCTTCATCGGCAACTCGGCAATCCTGATGACATTAATCAGCCTGCGCTCGAGAAAATCATTCTCCAAATTATGAAGCATGTTCCCGGTGATCTCACGAGAGATTTCGATAAGGAGCTTATTGGCGAGATCAAAACGGACATTGCCCGTGTTCTCACTGAATACGCTCAGCACGTCAAAGGTCGTACTCCAAATGAGTCTGATATTGGTATGTTGGTAGATGCGCTTATTCTCTCTCTGATGAAACATCAGGGCGTCGCATTGGCTGCGAAGAATGTACTTGATACGAATCCCGCTATTCTCGATCCTAAATATCAGCCTCTTATCAAAGGAGGGCATATCTCGGTTATCGGACATAGGATGATGACTCTTCTCACATGGGCAGGTTCCTTCATTACAACCAATGAGTATATCAGAGAGCATATTGATAAGTTTGGGGTTCACTTGAAGATTGATAACGAGCTCGCAAAGTCTCTTAAAAAATATGCATCTCCTGCGATTGCGGCGACATTTTCTCAGTTGGTTCGTGTTATCAAAGATGAGACAGAAAAGATCGCTCTTCATGAAAAAGTTCCTGGAATTAAGGGATTTTTCCGAGCTATCGGTAGACCTTTTACCAAGAAGCCAGATGCTACTGATGTAGTGGCGAGTGATGCTATCGTAAAGGCAAATCGTCGAATGGGTCTCATGATGGGATCGGCCGCTGGTGTTTGGGTTGCCGGCAAGATTATCGTTGTGCTTTTAGATGCTTTTAGTAATTTGACGGGATATGCCACGACACAACTCAAGTCTGAAGTGGTGAGTGAGGCTGTTGAAAAAGGAAAACATGATATCGCTGCTCGTAGCGATGCGATTCGTCAAAAGATCGCGGCGCTCCATGCTGACGAGATTGCTCCTGCGGATCTCAGTGCTGCTCCAACGAGTACGGATGTACCTACTGTTAAATTCGGAAAACTAGTAGAAAAAGACATAGCAGATGAAATTGGAGGTACTGGAGTTACTCAGGCCAAGGGCGCCTTTTCTATGGCGCATGCAAAGATGTATATGTACCAGGACAAGCCGGTATCTCGAGCTTATTTGGAAATGAATGCAGCAGCTATTATGAAAGATGCTGAAGATCGAGGTAAGCCTACGACACTTGCACGTGCAACGGAGCAGGTAAAGCTTCGTACTGAGTTCCTCGCTGCGATTGATGAGTCCGGAGTTGCGAGCAATTCCGTATCACTTCCCGGTGAAATTTCTGCGACGATGGAGGCGAAATTTACAAAGGTAGACCATCTTCTTAATGATATTAGTAAGCTTATGGGTTCTGGACATCTCAATCCCGAGAGCGATCAGGGCGATCTCGAAAAAGAGTTCAAGGTCATGACTGATAAGATCCAGGAGATTAGCGTTATTCTCAATAAAGAACTTCCAAAAGATGTGAATACCGATCTTGCTCGTTACAATGCTCTCAATCAGAGACTTGCTGAGATTGCTTCAAGATTTCCTAAGGTATATCCAAATTATAAGGCTTCACATATGGAGCCATGGATGCTGGGAGAGATCAAAATTGACGCTTCAAAAATCTGCATTCCTAGACCACCATCCGTGGATGAGACAAATCTCCTCGCCTTCATGAAAAAGAACTGGGGTACGGATATTCCAAGAACTCTCAAAAATCCTGAGGGGGGAAAGAGTTTGGCGAGTTGGACGGTGGCCGGTAATCTTCTCAAATACATTCTTATTTCCATGATGATTTCCTATGGAGATCTCCTTATGTTCCTTTATTTCAGCCGAAAAGCCTACAACAAGGACAGTGCTGAAGCAGAGAAGAAGCGAGATGAGTGGATCAAGAATTACCATGACAAGATGGTGAATATTCTTACTCGTCAGTTAAATTCGGGTATGTTTGGTAGTCATTTCAACGATGCTGGCGAGATAGCTACGCAGACGGTGGAGAAGGCTCTTGATGATCGTGTCAAAGAGCTTACTACGGCAACGCTCGTCGGTCCTCCTACTATTTGGGGAAAGATGAAGGCTCCTTGGAGAATCGGTAGAGAATCAAAATTTTTCAAAGTCCTTACCAGAATTGTTCCTTTTTCTGCACCGGCTGATTACGCTGGTTATACTGAAGAGGCTCAGCGACATAACGCAGAGGTGAAGGCTTATTTACAGATCCTCGGATCGGCAGATGAGATGGGTCAGCTCTTGCAGAAGATTCTTCCCGGCTTGAGACTCGTAGTCGAGCCACGTCCAGGCGATTCTCATCAGGATGTTCTCAATATCAATAGAGGCGTGACGGTTGAACGACGCGATACGATGCAGATTGATACCATTAATGCTGCTCGTCGTCAGATTGGTACGATTCAGTCCGCCACGGACGCATCTACTTCTGCTGCTGATTGGGAAAAGCAGTGGGCACTCTTGAGTGAACAGGAACAGGTACTAAATAAAATTAATCCTCAGATTTCTGAAGATAATCGTGAGACGTACAATGAAGTTGTCACCGAGTTGCATGAGGTGCAGAGAGAGCTTGAGCGCGTGCTTGCGCAGATCGTAGAGCGCGAGAACTTAACGGCTACAGTTTCTTCTTCTGATAGCGATGAGAGTTTGTTGGCCCGCAAGAGTATGCTAGAAAGACTTGAGACTCTTCTTGAGAAATTAGACACCTCCAAAAATTTTGACTTTGCCGCTACAGTCAATGCGGCTCTGAGAGGTATCACCGTTGCTATTCGTGAAATCGATACTGCTCGCGAGGAAAAGCGTCTTGATGCCGCTGTTGCCGGACGTCAGGAAGGCTTGAGGGATGTTTTTGAGGCCGCAGAAAGGGATGTTACGAGATTAAAGAAGTGGTCACTGGGAAACAAAGAGAGCGATACCGATGCAGTTCGTGCTGAAAATCTTGCTACACTTCTTGGTCATCGATTGGCCGTCCGCGCACTGAAGCCTGGCGAAAAAATGCCTAAGGATGTTGCAGATGATTTGGAGGCAAAGGCTCGCGTTATACTTGAAAATCTTGGACAGATCTATCACGCATATCCTGACCGACAGCGCGAAATGCAGAAGCTTGCTGATGAGTTTGTTCCTGCTCAGGCGAAATTAAAAACATTCTACCCAGTTCCCGAAGAGACTTTATAGTCTTAGAATTTCAGTAGCATTTTTCAAAGGCCCTTCCGATTATGCGAAGGGCTTTTTTGCGCTGCAAATAAGAAAGATCCGCAGGAGGCGATACGGTTGTTTTGTTGATATCTACCACATATATTTGCGAGTCGGTATTGTCGCGCAGTACGTCCATTTCTCCGAAGTCTAGGTGTATTTCCTTGGCGATCGAGAGGAGCTCTTCCTGTTCTTTTGCGCTTAACGTATCGTTCGTTGCTGCTATGGTGGTATTTTTTCCGAAGCTTTTGAACCGATCATATATTGACCGATGAATTTTGTAGACGAGAGGAATTTGTGACCCCACGATTACGACTCTCAAATCTTCTATTTCATTATCTTTTTCGTTATGAATAAGCCGCTCGTAGACGCACTCAGGATGTGGATTTGTAATGGGCCCCTCGATGATTTCTCCATCATGAGATGCGTTGCGTTCTGATTTTTTCACCATGGGGCCATGGTATTTTTCCGGATCGACCGAGAGATTTCGATGCGTAACTTCTGTGAAGATTTTTGCGACCGTACTCTTGCCGATGTCGAGGCATTTTCCATTTATCCATTTCGAGGCTTCGGGTGGAAGTGTTGTTGCATCTATGATGGTAGCGTCTTTGAAAAGAATAGTCGGCCCTTGTGGATTTTTTGTATTGGTTAAGCGAAATCCGCATACGTGAGCCATATTCCACAGTGTGTATGTCGGCCACGGTTTGCGGGGGTAACAGTTAATCGTGTAGTTTGTTTTATTTTTTTCGCCAAAAAGCGCGAAACCAATCGTGTGCATTGCATGTCGTATCCCAGCTAATAGTGCCATTATCATGTTAATTTTCCTTTTCTCCACTCTTTGATTTTTCCATGGTGGCCGGATTGAAGTACCTCTGGAACTTCCATGTCCATGAAGACGGGTGGACGCGTGTAGTGGGGATACTCTTTTTTGCCCTCTAGTGCCTCTGAGAACGATTCTTCTACGACGGAGTCGTGTTTACCGATGAACTCGGGAACGAAGCGCGAGACGGCGTCCAGGACGACGAGCGCTGGCAGCTCACCTCCGGTTAAGACGTACTTTCCGATGGATAACTCTTCATCTACGCAGAGATCGATGACTCGCTGATCAATTCCTTCATATCTTCCGCA
This sequence comes from Candidatus Peregrinibacteria bacterium, assembly GCA_026395555.1. Taxonomy (GTDB): domain Bacteria; phylum Patescibacteriota; class Gracilibacteria; order UBA1369; family UBA12463; genus CALREA01. The sequence goes on from JAPLYO010000032.1 coordinate 30,666, forward strand.
GACGAGAATCAGTCCAGGCTTCTTTGCCAATGATTGTGCTTTCTTGTGCGTAAGCATTTTTCCTCTCGGAGAGAGATAAATTACCGGTCCCTTGTTGAGTTTTTTTGCATGCATAATGGCATCATAAAGCGGCTGTGGTGTCATCACCATGCCCGGCCCGCCACCGTAGGGGATAGCGTCGACCTTCTGATGCCGGTCTTTGGAAAACTTCCTAATATCATGAATTTCAATATCGAGAATGTTCTTGGCTTTTGCGCGCTTGAACATACTCTCGTTGAGATATGAATCAAATATAGCCGGGAAGATGGAGAGAATGTCGAAACGCATAGGGTGATTGAGTGTAACTTCCAGTATTAGTCCTTCAGGCTGAATGCTTTGTCCCATGCTGTTTGGCCGCCACCATTCCAATCGATCGTGTAGGTGTTTCCCGGAAGAGCGGCTTTTTTGATGGTTTCCTCGATTTGAGCGCGCACTCGTGGCATCTCACATGTGCCTCCAAAACTAAACTGTCCATCGAGATGAACGACGAGCTGTGTTCCACTTTGGTCAACCGACTGAATGGTTACTTGCTGACTGGCCAGCGGATTCTGGAGATTTTGTGCCTGAAACTGATTGGCGGTCATGTTGATGATGACCAGTATCGCTGCATTGATCGAGGCGACAGGATTTGCTGCGTCGTACTGACTGATCGTGGTTGTTGTGACCGGCACGGCGCTGTCTCCGCATCCGACCTTGACACTATTCGCCGAAGCACCGTTATCGTCAGGCTTAATCATATAGACCGTTGTTTGATTGGTCTGAGCCGTGGCCGCCGGAGGTGTTGTAGTATTCTGGCTCTGCGTCGGAGCAGGAGCCGGAACTGGATTTTGACCGCAGCCGGTAAGGCTGATGATTAACACGAAAGTGCTGATGATTTTGATAGAGTTATTCATTTTGATCATGGAGAGAATATTAGTTTAGTATTCGCATTATACTCATTATTCTATCTTTGGAGTAGAAAAAAGACCCTGGAATCCAGGGTCTTTTGAATTGTTGTTGTGAATTCCTCCAAGGGAGAGCGTGAACTAACGCTTGCTCCACTGTGGTGCTCTTCGAGCTCTGTGAAGACCGTACTTCTTGCGCTCTTTCATACGTGGATCACGTGTGAGGAAGCCGGCACGCTTGAGAGTGATACGAAGGGTTGGATCAAAGGCGAGAAGCGCCTTGGCAATACCGTGACGGATAGCGTCTGCCTGACCGCTCTTTCCACCACCACTTGTCTTAACCGTAATATCAAATGTTTTGCTGTGTCCTGTGATTCGGAGTGGAGCCTTGATAGAGTCTCGCTTGTCTGGGACACCGATGTACTCTTCAATCTTCATACCGTTGATCTCGATTGTTCCTGTACCCTTGTCGTAAAGACGAACACGGGCGACAGATGTTTTTCGGTTTCCTGCGGCATAGAAGAACTCTCCTGTTCGTGCTGGAAGCTTTGCGGCTGCCTTTACTACCTTTGCCTCTTTTACAACTTCAGCCTTGGCAACTTTAGGTGCTGCGACTGTTTCTGTTGCTTTTGGAGCTACTTTCTTAGGAGCTGCTGCCTTCTTTGCTGCTGGTTTTGACGTTGTTTTTTTGGTAGTTGCCATAGGAGATTGAATTGAATGTTTAGACTTCGATAGTTACAGGTTTCTGTGCTTCATGTGTGTGTGTTGGTCCCGTGAAGAGCTTAAGCTTCTCAAGAATTGGATCACGTAGTTTGTTTCGTGGAATCATTCCTTTTACAGCCTCGATCAAGATGTTCTCTGTACGGCCTGTTACTCGGAGTTCAGCAGGGGAGATAGCCTTCAAGTGACCTTTGTAGCCACTATGAGAGATATACTGCTTGGAAGTCTCTTTTTTACCAGTGAAAACAATTTGGTCTAGGTTTGTAACAATGACGAAATCGCCACAGTCCATGTTTGAGACGAAATATGGCTTATTTTTTCCACGGAGGAGGTCGGCAACCATAACGGCTACTTTTCCTACAACCTTTCCGGCAGCATCGATGTGATACCAGTTACGGGTAATGTCTGCTTTCTTTGGTCTGAATGTCTTGTTGGCTGAAGTAGTCATTATAGTTTTTAAATATGAAGAATTTATACGAGTTCTAGCTGAATCAGATCGGCATTATCGCCCTTTCGGTTTCCTACGCGAAGACGTCGTGTGTAGCCTGATGTTCTTTCACTGTAGCGCTTTGCAAGGTCTTCGATAATCTTCTTTGAGGCATTCTCATGCTGGATGGCGCTGAAGATGTACTTGATGGCATTCTGCGCATCCTTCTTCTTTGCAGCAGTAATGAGCTTTTCTACGTAGGACTGAACTGCCTTGGCTCGTGGGCGAGTAGTCTGAATTTTTTCGTTGATAACGAGGCTGGCAGCAATATTTCTCAAGATTGAGACACTGTGCTCCTTGTCGATTCCAATTTTCTGTAATTTTTTGACGCGATGTCGCATGGGATACTGGGTTTAAATAGAGATTCTTGTTTATAGGAACGAATATGGGCTTGGGATCGGGATCTGACACCTTCGGTGTCTATTATTCTTCTGATAGCTTAAGTCCTTTTGTCTCGAGGGCTGCTGCAACTTCTCCGAGAGCCTTTCTACCGAAACCACGGAGATTTGTCAATTTAGATTCTGTACATCGTGAAAGTTGCTCGACTGAACCGATACCTCCATTGATAAGTGCATTGAGGGTACGTGGTGAGAAGCCAAGGATCTCGATAGGAGTATAGGACTCCTGAGCTGGCTTTTTCTGGTCTTCTTCATGCTGCTTGGTCATGATAGTGTTGATATCGCTCATGAACTCAGGCTCAACGATGATGCTTTCTTCGTTGAAGAGCTTGAAGTAAGACTGAAGGATGTTTGCAGAGAACTTCATAGCATCCTCCGGAGTGATCGAGCCATTTGTCTTGATCTCAAAGGTAAGCTTGTCGAGGTTCGTCATCTGACCGACACGAGTTGACTCGATATCATAACGAATCTTCTTAACCGGTGAGTAGATACAGTCGAGAGTGACGATGTTTGCAATAGTCTCATCTCTCTGTCGTACGGTGGCTGGAATATATCCAACACCCTTCTCAACACGAAGCTCCATGTGAAGTTTTGTGCCTTTTTCAAGAGTAGTGATGTACTGGTCTGGGTTTGTGATCTCTACGTCTGATGTTGTCTTGATATCGCTTGCTCTGACGACGCCCTCCTTGCTTACATCGAGGATGATCCATGATGGTTCCTTTGAAACCTTCTTGATGTCGATGAGCTTCAGGTTGAGCATCATATCGAGAACGCTGTCCTTGGATCCCTTTACCGTTGAATACTCATGGCTAATACCCTCAATCTTGGCTCCTGTAATACATGCGCCAGGAATTGAAGAAAGCAATACACGTCGAAGTGCATTACCAAGCGTAACACCATATCCTGGTGGAAGGGGAGTAAGCGTGAAAATAACATGGTTTTCACCAATTTTTACTGTTTTGATTTTTGGAATACCAATTTCTTCTTGGATGAGATGCATGGCGTAAAAATGGTTAGAGGGTGGGGAAAAGGGATGCGTGATTGAGGAGAAAGAGGAAAACGGGATCTAAGACACCTGCGGTGTCTGTTATTTAGAATAGTACTCGATGATGTACTGACTGTCGACTGTTTTCTCAAAATCGTCCTTCTCCGGTTGAGCAATTACCTCACCTGATAAATTCTTAAGGTCAACCTTGATCCATCGTGGTGCTGTTGGTTTCTTGGCAGAAGCATCCATTAAGATTGGCATTTTCTTTCTTGCATCTCGAACCTCAAACTTGTCACCAACTCGTACCTGAATTGATGGAATATCTATTTTCTTGCCGTTGAGCGTGCAAAGACCGTGACCGATAAGCTGTCGAGCCTGAGCTCGTGAGCTGGCGATACCTGAACGGTAAACGACGTTATCTAAACGCTGCTCAAGTAAACGAAGGAGCTCATTTCCCGTTACCTTCTGGGAATCTGCGGCCTTTTCGTAGTAGTTTGAGAATGCTCGTTCGTTCAAACCGAATATTCGCTTTGCCTTCTGTTTAGCACGCATCTGCTTCGCATATTCAGATTTCTTGGATGATGCGGATGTAAGACCGTGTTGTCCAGGGCCTGGTCGTCCTTTCGTGATGGCACATTTATTGCTTTCGCAACGTGCACCCTTCAGAAAGAGCTTTTCTCCTTCTCTTCGGCATAGTCTACAAACTGGTCCTGTATATTTCATTGATGATAAAAATTAGAGTACGAATATATCGTGAGTACAATCACTTAGACACGTCTTGGTCTAGCCTTCCTGCAGCCGTTATGAGGAATAGCAGTCGTATCGGTGATTGATTCTATAGATAATCCGGCATTTACAATGCCACGGAGTGCCTGCTCTCGGCCTGGTCCACCGCCTTTTACGAAGACGTGAACACGTTCGAGTCCGTATACTTTTGACTTCTCGGTAGCTGTTTCTGCAGCAACCTGAGCAGCATATGGTGTTGATTTTCGTGCGCCCTTGAATCCGCATGATCCTGAACTAGCCCAAGCGATCACGTTGCCATTTGGCTCGGCGATTGAAACGAGGGTGTTGTTATATCCTGCATGAATGTAGAAGTTTCCTTCAGGAACACTCTTTCTCTTGCTCTTTGATTTCTTCGCCTTCTTCGCTTTGTCGGCTGTTGACTCGATTGGAGCCTCTTTCTTTGGTCCTTTCGCTGCCGGTTTTTTATCGTTTTCTGCCATGGGAGAGATTAAATGTGATATATGGTTTGGGAACGGGATCAGGACACTACGTGTCTATTACTTAGTAACTACCTTCTTGTTTGCTACTGTCTTCTTCTTACCCTTTCGAGTACGTGCATTTTTTCGAGTTTTCTGTCCACGGACTGGAAGTCCACGTCGGTGTCGAAGTCCACGGTATGTTCCTGTATCAACAAGGTGCTTGATATCCATCTGAACTTTACGTCGAAGATCGCCTTCTGTCTGAATCTTGCTGATGCGTTCACGAAGTTTGTTTACCTCGTCTTCAGTAAGATCTTGAACTTTTGTATCGAGGTTGATGTTGAGCTCTGTGAGAATTTTCTTGCTCATGCTGCGACCAACTCCGAGAATGTAAGTAAGTCCTACCTCAACTCGTTTTTCCTTTGGAAGATTGACTCCGGCGATACGTGCCATAATAGTTATACAGTTAGTAAATTATCCCTGACGTTGCTTATGTTTTTTCGTCTCACAAATGACACGAATTACACCCTTTCTTCGAATGATTTTGCACTTGTTGCAGATTTTTTTGACAGATGATCGGACTTTCATAGTTATTTGTTGCGGAAAGTAATACGGCCTTTTGCGAGATCATAGAGACTGATTTCCACCGTTACGGTGTCGCCTTCTAAGATTCTGATGTAATTGATCCTCATCTTGCCCGATATAGTGGCATTGACGATGTTGCCTATAAGATGAGGGAATTTCTGGTCGGTAATCTTCACTCTGAACTGTGTGTTCGGTAGAGTTTCGACAACGACCCCCTCGACTGCTATATAGTCGTCTTTGCTCATAATGTAGGGGAAAACACTGAATTTACGGACAAAAAGCGACTGGATTTTACACTAATACATTTCCCATTGCAAGAAAATTTATATGTATTTTTTACTTAAGACGCAAAGCTGGTTAAAAATGGTCGGTTTTTTGCCTTTATTGAGCCTTTTCAGCTTTGATTCTAGTGGGTACGCTGTTCAATTTCCCAGAGATGTTGGTCAATTATCGTGCCAACTTCGTCTGTTTTTATGAATTCTGCTTGAATACCTTCACGTACTATATTCGTTTTTCTCATCTGAATTCCCTTAACAATTGCGCGAAGAGCCCTTTGCATCGCTTTTCCTTTTCGATTGAGTTTTTCGGGTTTTGCATGATAGAGGAACTCTTTGTGTGTTGTGAATATTCTCGCGAGCTGGTCGAGGGCGGTCCAGGCCTTCGCATTTTCATCCTGTTCTATCGTTCCGTCGCTTACCAGTTTATCAATATAAAAATCAATGATCGCGTGAAATATTTCCGCCTGTTTTGTGTTTTTTGGATTTTTTTTGATAAGAACTAGGACTTCTCTATATATATCTTCCGCACTCATTTTTTTTGTACTTCCTACGGCGGTGATGATTTTATTTGCTATATGCACCGCTTCTATTTCCGGTATACCACGTAGTGCCGCAATGAGATCTTTTTTGAAATCATCAGCGGCGATTACCGCTTCGTGATCAGTAATATAGGCATGATATCGTATTGCAAATTCTTGCATTTTGTCCCTGATTTCTGGATCGATGCGATCCATTTCTTTTGTAACGTTACGCACGGCTCTATCGATTTTTTCAATCGTATTATGCGGTGCCGCGACACTTTTATCACGAGTGCCGATATCTTTCACATGCGCCTTTAAGTCATCTACAAATGTATACTCTACTCCCGCAAGACGTAACGCTTCTTCGTGATCCGTGATGTGTTGTGGTGCTCGTAAAAACATAAGAATTTTTTTGAACAGAATGCTATACGCTACTTTTCCTGTACTGCTGTTTTTTGATTATTCATTACGAAGGACGTGTATTCACGAGCGAGATGCAGGGGGTAGCTCGTAATGCCTGCTTCTTTTGGCGAGTGGCCTCTATCCCATAATACGTTTGCTCCGGCACTGTATCCGATCATTAGGACATTATCCTTCTTGGTTGCTCCACTCTGAATAGCCTCGTCAACTGCGTTCATGACGGCAGTTCTTATATTTTCGACGGCTTGAGGGTTTGTCGTAATGATTGCTGCCTCTATAGCGAGTGCTTGGAGCCTAGGGGACGGTGTGAAGTTTGGAGTGGTCATTTGATGTGCTTATTGATGTAGGTTGATGGTGTATTCTACTTTATTATGATCCTTTGTCAACAATACGGCCGTTTTTTTTGTAAAATGGAGTGTGCGTTGGTGATTTATGCGTTAATGCAGCTTTGTGTAGCTTTACATTAACGTTGGATAGAGCGGATCGAGCTCTAGGCGACGAGTGAGGACTTCTGGGCCTGTTTCGGTGATGAGGATGGAGTGCTCAACCTGAACGGCGAGGGAGCGGTCTTTGGTGATGATATTCCAGCCATCGTCGAGATGTTTGATGCCTGGCTTGCCGGCGCAGAAGATTGGCTCGATGGCGATCGTCATTCCAGCTTTGAGGTGAAAATTTGGGGCATCAGCCTCATAATTGGTGATAGCGGGATCTTCGTGCAGAACTTTACCGACACCATGTCCGGAGAGCTCGCGAATGACGGAGTAGCCGTTACGCTCAATAACCTCCTGAATCAGTTTGGAGAGTTTTCGAACAGGCAGGTCCGGGCGAAGGAGATCGATGGCCGAACTGAGAGCAATCTCGGCAGTTTTGATCATTTTGCGAATCTTGTCGTTGGATTTGGCGGCCGGACCGATAGGTACGGCTATGGCTGAGTCTGTGTGAAAACCTTTGTGATATACACCTCCGTCGATTTTGAGTAAATCACCATCCTTGAGAATGCGTTCACATGGAATGGTGTGTACCACCTCTTCATTGACCGCCGTGCAGATAACGCCTGGAAAACCTCGATAGCCCAAGAATGATGGCTGTGTTCCATACTTCTTAATGAGTTCTCGAGCGCGACGATCCAGCTCGGCTGTGGTCATGCCGGGCTCGGCAACTTGAGCTAGTTCTAGGAGTATCTTACCTAAAATAGCGCCTCCCTCGCGCATCGCTTCGATGTCTCGAGGAGACTTGTAAGTGATGTTCATCATAGTATTATTTCAGTACTGGATCTAACTTCTCAAATAGCTCTTTTGTAACGTCTTCAATGGACTGCTGACCGTTTAGATCGATAAGTGCCTCCTGTGCTCTATAACGTTCAATAACCGGAGATGTTTCTGTGAAAAACGCATGAAGACGATTCTTGATGCTTTCCGGGTTGTCATCTGATCGAGTAATGAGTTTTCCGCCACACGCTTCGCATGATTCTTTTGTGTACATTGCCGGGTATACGGTTTTACACTTTTCACAGATGCGTCGCGTTGTAAGACGGCGGACAGCTTCTTCTTCCGTGAGATCAACGTAGACACATTTGAATGAGCGATTGTTCTTTTTCATTACCTCTTCAAAAAGGTCCGCTTGATCTAATTTTCTCGGAATGCCGTCGAAAAGTACCTGTGCTCCGGCTGGGAGTTTGTTCATGAAATCAGCAATGATATCCATGACTACTTCGCTTGGAACGAGATGCCCTGCTTCGATGATTGATTTTACCTTTGTTCCTAGCTCAGACTCCTCCTGTGAAAGTTTTCGTAGAGCGCTACCTGTTTCGAAGTAGGCTAGACCATAACGATCTTGGAGAAACTTACTCTGGGTTCCTTTTCCTGAGCCTTGAATGCCTAAGAGTACGATATCCATAAGAGATGAAAACGAGACGTGGTCAAATTTTTGCTGAGGCAAAAATCTTAATAAAACTTCTTATAGTCATGCATGATCAGCTGAGCGTTGACCTGACGGATGAGGTCGAGAACAACACCAACGACGATGATCATACCAGCGCCACTCAAGAGTGTCTGAAGAGATCCGATAGATCCTGGGAAGAACTTTTGGTAAAGCATTGGGATGACGGCGATGAGACCGATGAAGACTCCACCAAAGAGATTTAAGTGATTGGATACCTTTGAGAGGTACTCGGCTGTCTGCGTCCCTGGTCGAATGCCTGGAACGTATCCTCCACGCTTCTGAATGTTCTCTGCTACTTCGGCTGGGTTGAAGGTGATAGAGACGTAAAAGAAGGTGAATACGATATTAAGCAAGAAGTAGATGCAGATATAAAGAAGTGAGTGTGTCGTGAAGTTCTCGATGATCCATTTAGCAACATTTCTCAACCATTCTGTTTTTGCAGCCTGAAGGAATTGAGAGATGATGACTGGAAAAGAGATGATAGCAAAGGCAAAGATGATAGGCACCATTCCTGCCTGATTAATACGAATTGGCAATGAGGCATCTTCGCTTCCGGTTGTCTTCACTCCACGTCCGGCGTAGGTGATTGGAATTAATCTCTGTCCTTCCGTAATAAGAATGACGATAACCGAGAGAATAACCGTCATGAGAAGGATGAGTACGAATGCGATAAGTTTTTCTGTATCCTGTCCTGCAACGAGCAAGTTCTGTCCGATTGATCCTGGGAGATTTCTGATAATACCAGCGAAGATTAAGATTGATATACCATTACCAATACCTTTTTCGCTGATGAGTTCACCGAGCCACATGAGCAACATTGTTCCGGTCGTGATCGTAAGCATGACGGGAATAATGACTGAGGCATTTTTGATATCCTGAATGATTGCTACCTGTGACTGTGTATTGAGAAGGATGATTGTTCCGTAAGACTGGAGGAGGGCGAGCGGAACCGCGAGCCATCGTGTCCATTTTGTAAGTTTTCTCTGTCCCATTTCTCCCTCATGCTTGAGGTTATCCCAGCTTGGAATGATAACCGTGAGGAGCTGAATGATAATAGATGCGTTAATGTAAGGAGAAAGACCCATCAAAATGATAGAGAAGTTCTCGGCGCTTCCACCAGTAAGAACGTTGAATGCTCCAAGAAGTTGATTTCGGTTAAAGATACCACGAATAGCATCTAGATTTGCTCCAGGGATGCTTACTTGGCTCAAGATTCGAAAAATAACTATAGCAAAAAGCGTAAAAAGAATTTTTTTACGTAAGTCAGGAGAGTTCCAGATCTGGTGTAGGTATTTGGTCACGAGAGGTAGGGGATTAGTGGGTAGAGGGAGAGAGGAACGGAAACCAACGCTCGCCTGCAGCTCGCGTGGCCTCTTTATTTTGCTTCTGGCTTAGTTTTCTTTGTGAGTTCGACAACTTCGCCCTTAGCACCTTCGATTTTAGCACGAGCAGCTGGTACTACGCGATCAGTTTTTACGGTAAGTTTTTTTGTAAGCTCACCATTGCCGAGAATCTTAATTGGCATGTTCTTGTTTTGGATGAGTTTCTTCTCGAAAAGGCTTACTACATCTACCGTATCGCCATTCTCAAACTGGTTGAGTGATGAGACGTTGACGGCCTGGTAACGAGTGCTGTTTGGATTTCTGAAACCCTTGAGCTTTGGAATACGCTTCACGAGTGGGGTCTGTCCACCTTCGAATCGTGCTGCCATCTGTCCACCACTTCGGGCCTTCTGTCCTTTGTTTCCTTTTGTTGAGTATGTTCCATGGCCTGATCCATTACCACGACCAATTCGCTTTTTTGAGTGCTTTGATCCTTGGAATGATTTGAGATTGTGTAGTCCTGACATTGGTCTTTAGGGTAATAGTGTAGATATTGTCTTTCGAATTATGCCTTCTTTACTTCTGGCTTAGCCATTGTAACGGTCTTTACTGCTGAACGGTCCATAGCCTCTTCTGCCTGTTTTGCTTTGTCCGATGCGCTGATTCGTGGCTGCTGAAGTTTCTGGAGAGCCATGATAGTAGCCTTGGCATTTGCAATCTTGTTTGTTGTTCCAAAACGCTTGCTGAGGATGTTTTTAACACCGGCTAGGTCGATAATCTTACGGATTGCTCCACCTGCGATGATTCCTGTACCTTCTGATGCAGGCTTCATCATCACCTTTGCGCTTTTGAACTTCTGATCTACTGGATGTGGAATAGTATTCTTGTATGTTGGAACCGTAATAAGGTTCTTCTTTGCTTTTGAAATAGCTTTCTGGATAGCGATAGCTACCTCACCTGCCTTTCCAAGGCCAATACCGACTTTGCCTTTTCGGTTACCAATGACAACCGTTGCACGGAAACGAAGACGACGACCACCAGCGACGACACGCGTAACACGGTCGATCTGAAGAACTTCTTCTTCAAATTCTTTTGGTTCTCGTGGGCTCATCGATCTGCGGTTTTGTGGTTTTGCCATAACGTTGGTTTAGGTTAATTAGAATTGGAGGCCTCCTTCACGTGCGCCTTCGGCAACTGCCTTTACGCGTCCATGATATTTGTAGCCGTTTCTGTCGAATACACATTTTGTAATACCTTTTTCCTTTGCGAGTTTCGCAACTTCTACTCCTATTTTCTTAGCACTTTCTACTTTTGTTCCTACGAGCTTTCCTTTTACCTTGGCGTCAGAAGAAGCGAAAAGAACTTTTCCATCTTCGTCATTAATCATCTGAGCGTATGTATGAAGATTACTTCGGAAGACAACGAGGCGTGGTGCCTGGCTCGTGCCGCTGATCTTGGCTCGAATTCGTAGGTGTCGTCGTGCTCGGGTTGATTCTTTGTGATTCATGGGGGAGAGAAGTAATAGTGATGTTTATAGTTTTGAAATCGGGATCAATCGCTCGTCTGCGCTCGCGTGTTACTTAGCGCTTGCTGCTGCCTTTCCTGCCTTTCTCTGAACGTGTTCTCCAACGTATCGGATTCCTTTGCCCTTGTATGGTTCAGGCTTCTTGTACTCACGAATCTTGGCTGCGGTTTCACCAACGAGCTGCTTGTCGATACCTGCAACAGTGATGATGTTCTTCTTTTCTGCGTCGATAGATAATGTAATGCCCTTTGGAGCTGGAAACTCGATAGTATGAGAGAATCCAAGGAAGAGTGTTAATTTGGATCCGGCTAACTGAGCACGGTAACCAACTCCCTGAATTTCGAGCTGCTTAGAATAGCCCTTTGAGACTCCTTCGATCATGTTTGCGATGAGTGTTCTCGTAACACCATGAAGACTTCGATCTGCTTTTTCTTCGCTGGCTCGTGTGACAACTACCGTATCACCATCAACTTTAATGGTAACACGTGGATGGAACGTGAATTCCATTTCGCCCTTTGGACCTTTTACTTTAACGTTTGTATCCTTGACGTCTACTGTTACGCCTGATGGGATCTTGACTGGTTGTTTTCCGATTCGTGACATGGTGTATTTGAGATAGGTTGTTAGTAGACTTCGCAAAGTAATTCTCCGCCGAGCTTCTTCTTTCGTGCATCATCGCCGGTCATAATACCTTTTGATGTTGATACGATGCTAATGCCGTAGCCATTATTCACCCTGAAGAGCTGTTCGTATTTCTTGTAGATTCTCTGTCCAGGTTTGCTGATCTTTCGGATCGTAATGCGCTCAGAATTTTCATTGAACATTACCTGGAGCTCTGGGAATTTTCCATCTTTGAGGATGGCGAAATCCTTGACGTAGTTCTTTGCCTTTAAGATTTTTAGAATATTTTCCTTCATCTGTGAATACGGCATATGAACGTCAGTATGTCTCGCAGCAATGGCGTTTCGTATTCTCGTGAGCAGGTCTGATATTGGGTCTGTAAGCATGTGGTGAACGTTAGTAAGGCAAGTAATTGATTATTTTATAGAGAGGAGAGTTTTACCAAGATGACTTTCGAAGGCCTGGAATAAGACCTTTCTGAGCGTGCTCTCGGAAACAGATACGGCACATGTCGAATTTTCTCATGTAGGCATGTACTCTTCCGCAAAGTCCACATCGATTGTAGGCGCGTGTAGCGTGTACTGGCTTCTTGCCCTTTGCGATGCTTTTTGCTACCGCTTCGCGTCCTTTTCGTGCCTTGTTGATCAGTGATTTTTTTGCCATAAGAGTGTTAAGATAATTGGGGGAACGGGGTCATGACACCTTCGGTGCCTGTTATGATTTTTTCTTACTTTTCTTGTCTGAGATAAGCTCATCTTTTTTGAATGGGAATCCGAGAGCGCTGAGAAGTGCGAATCCATCGTCTTTGTTTGTAGCGGTCGTAACAATCGTAATCTGTACGCCGTGTGCTTTTTCGATGTCGTCAGGGTTTATTTCTGGGAAAACAGTGTGCTCCTTGAGTCCAAGAGAGTAACTACCCTGTTCGTCGAGTGATCTTCGAGTTAAACCTCGGAAGTCACGGATACGTGGCATAACGACATTAATGAGCTTGTTGAGAAACTCGAACATACGCTTGCCTCGAAGAGTGACCACGATACCTGTTGGAAGACCGATACGTGATTTGAAGTTAGAAATAGCCTTCTTTGCTAATGTAACGACAGGCTTCTGGCCCGTGATCGTAGCAACGTTAGCAATGATACTGTCATAATCCTTGTTTCCGCGAGTCATGACGGAGCCGATGCCTACGTGAACTTTGACGCACTTAAGCATTGGCACTGCCATGCTGTTTTTCTTTCCGAGCTCTTTTTTCAGTGCAGGGAGTATGTTCTTTTTGTAGTTTTCTGCGAAGTTCATAGTAAGTTGTTGGTGTGTAGTAGTGTAATTGGTTGATTACTTGGTGGCTTTCTCATTGCCGAGTGGCTCTCCTGAGCGTACTGCGACTCTGACCTTTTGTCCTGCGATAGTCTTGTAGGCGATTCGAGTTGGTTTTCCAGATTTCGGATCAAGGACCTGTGCATTAGATGCGCTGATAGGTGCTTCGTATTTCACGATCTCACCTGCAGCGGATGCAGTCTTCTTCATATGTCTTGTTCGGATGTTCACCTTTTCAACCACGATCTGGTTCTTGGCGACAAGAAGACGCATGATCTTTCCCTTCTTTCCTTTGTCTTTTCCTGCGATGATGACGACGGTATCGTTCGTTTTGAGTTTCATTGGTAATGATAAGTTAAACTACTTCAGGGGCTAGTGAGATAATTTTCTGGAATCCACGCTCACGAAGTTCTCGTGCGATAGGTCCGAAGACACGTGTTCCTTTTGGTTCTCCTTCTTTGTTGACGATGACAACAGCGTTCTCATCGAATCGGACAGAAGTACCATCTTTGCGTGAGATTGTTTTCTTGGTTCGTACGATAACAGCACGTTCTACGGCCTTCTTCTTTACGAGGCCTCGTGGAGCAGCTTCTTTTACGGAAACGATGATGACATCGCCAACTCCGGCATATCGTCGCTTTGAGGCTCCGAGAACCTTGAAGCATCCTACGATTTTTGCGCCTGAGTTATCTGCTACGGTGAGAATGGATCGATCTTGAATCATATAGTTGGTTTACTTACTGGGGGAATTATTTCTTAGGTGTTACTGGGGCGACTAAACTCCATCTTTTTAGCTTGCTTGTTGGCTTTGTCTCGTAGATCGTGACGGTCTCTCCGAGGACGGCTTTTCCCTCCTCGTCATGAGCGTAGAACTTGCTTGATACACGGTACTGCTTCTTGTATTTCGGATGTGTTCTGTATGAGTGTACGGTTATGATTGCAGTCTTCTGCATCTTGGTTCCGGTAACGATTCCTGTGATTGTTCTCATGTAAGTTGACGTTAAGTTGAAGGTGGATTATTTCTTTGAAGCGACCTTTGCGCTCTTCTTCCCCAAGGGATGCTTCGCTATTGCTTTGATGGCAGGGGATTTAGCTTTAGATTCGGTTTTTGCCTCTGCGCGGCCTGTATCTTGCACTTTTTCCTCGCTGTTTTCAAGGGCATCTTTTGATTCTGTCGTCTCGGATGGAGTTCTCTGGAGAACTGTTAGAATCTGAGCGATTGTTTTCTTGAGAGCTTTGATCTGGTGAGAAGCCTTTTCCTGCTTGTTTGCTACCTTGTAACGAATGTCGAAGAGTGACTTTCGGCTTGTTTCAAGATCCTTAAGGAGCTTTGTTCTATTCATTGATGTGAGTTCTGCGAATGTTGCCATAGAAGTATTAAATTATGTCTTTCGTAAAGTATCGTGATTGAATAGGTAATTTGTGTGATGCAAGAGTGATAGCTTCTTTGGCCTGCTTCTCTGGGAGACCATCGATCTCGAAGAGGACGGTTCCAGCTTTTACTTGTGCGCAGAAGAACTCAGGTTCTCCTTTTCCTCCACCCATCGGAACTTCAGCTGCTTTCCGAGTGATCTGTTTGTCTGGGAAGATGCGAATCCATACTCTTCCTCCACGTTTTGTGAAGCGGGCCATCGTCTTACGTGCTGACTCGATCTGTCGTGAGGTGATCTCACCAGCCTGTGTAGCCTTGAGACCGGAGCTACCATAAACGAGAGATGTTCCTTTTGTCGCAACACCACTAACGTGTCCACGCATACGGAAGCTTTTTCTGAATTTGGTTTTTTTCGGTGATAACATTAGGGTAGTTTTTTACGTGTAAGGAGAAAATATTTATTCAGCTGTGGCCATCTGGTCCTCAGGCGCGCTCTTCTTCTTGAAGACCATACCTCGGAAGATCCATACTTTTACACCGATCAATCCATACGCTGTATGGGCTGGAACGAGGGCGTAATCGATATCTGCTCGGAGTGTTTGAAGTGGAACTTTTCCCTTGGTGAAGAACTCGCTTCGTGAGATCTCAACACCGTTGAGACGACCGGCTACGAGAACCTTCGCTCCTAGAGCTCCTGCCTCAAGTGCTTTTTCGATAAGCATCTTGGCGGCACGACGGTAAGAGATACGCTTTTCGATCTGCTGAACGATATTCTCTGCTGCGAGACGTGCATCGAGTGTTGGCTTCTTTACTTCTCGGATGTTGATGATGTATTTGTCTCCTGTCATTTTCTCGAGAGCTGCCTTGAGCTCCTCTACGGCAGATCCGCCTTTTCCGATAATGTTACCAGGTCGTCCTGTGTATACATTCAATGTGACGTTGTGTGATGTTCGAAGAATCTCGATACGGGACAATCCAGCTTCCTTCAATTTCTTCTCAACGAAGTTTCGAACCTTAAGGTCCTCATGAAGTGTCTTGGTGAATTCTTTACCCTTGGCGAACCACTTTGAGTCCCAAGTTCGGTAACTTCCCATTCGGTAGCTATTTGGATTGATTTTTTGTCCCATGGACTTAGTGTAGTTAAAGACGTAATTAAGATTTTGGAGATGTGACTTTGACGCTGCTCTTCTTTGCAGAAGCGACTTTAGGAGCTTTTGCCTTTACTGCTTTTGCTTCCTTTGCTGTCTCAGTTTTTGCTTCTGCTTTCTCTGCTTTGCTCTTTTTCTTTGATTCTGGTTCTTCTCCTTTTACTCCAAGCTTCGTAGTAATGACTGACATTCTCTTGAGAATTGGGTGAGCTCTTCCTCGTGAGACCGGATTAAATCGCTTAAGTGTTGGTCCCTTTCCTACGATAATTTCATCAATGAAGAGAGTTTCTTTGTCCTGCTTGAAGTTGTTTTCAGCGTTAGCCACTGCGGATGCGAGTGCCTTTCGAACGATCTCTGCAGCTTTCTTGGTTGTGAATCTCAGGATGCTGTCCGCTTCGACAACTGACTTCCTGCGAACCATCTCAGCAACGAGGTTGAGTTTTTTTGGTGAGATGCGAATGTTTGAGATGATTGACTTCATTAGTATAGGAGATTAAATATGCGACTTAAGCGGTTGCCTTGGCGAGTTTACCGCCGTGGCCTTTGAATTTACGTGTTGGGGAGAACTCTCCAAGTCGGTGACCAACCATCTGTTCCGTTACGAACACAGGAATGAACTGTTTTCCATTGTGAACGGCGAAGGTGTGTCCAACGAAGTCTGGTGAGATTACTGACTCTCGTGACCATGTTTTTACCGGTTTCTTCTGGCCTGTTGCATCAAGTGCTGCGACTTTTTTAATGAGCTTTGCATCTATGAATGGACCTTTTTTGAGACTTCGTGACATGGGGAGAGAGTTATGGGAGTGTTATATTTTTTGAACGTGTCTGTTATTTCTTCTGCTTACGTGATGGTCGTCGGGTGACGATCTTGATATTGCTGTATTTCTTGCGATTTCGTGTCTTGTATCCAAGTGCTGGCTTGCCCCATGGAGTTTTAGGATGTTTCAAACCGATTGAGTTTCGAGCTTCACCTCCACCGTGTGGATGGTCGCAAGGGTTCATAACCTTACCTCGGACGATTGGTCTCCATCCCATGTGTCGTCGAATACCTGCTTTTCCGTGAATAACGTTTGAGTGGTCTGAGTTGCTTACGATACCTATAGTTGCGTAGCACTCCTTGCTGATAAGTCGAACTTCGCCTGATGGCATCTGAACGTGAGCCATCTCACTTTCGAGAGATACGAGTTTTCCGCTTGAACCTGCTGAACGAATCAACTGGCCTCCGCTTCCTTCTGTAAGCTCGAGATTGTGAATGCTGAATCCGATTGGAATATTAATAAGCTTCATGCGATTACCAGTTTTTGGCTTCGCTTTGCCCTTTGTGACAATCTCTTCGCCAACCTTAATTCCTGCTGGGGCGATATGATATCTCTTTTCTCCGTCAGCGTATGCAACGAGCATAATGAAGGCGGATCGGTTTGGATCGTACTCAATTTCTTTTACGATTGCGGGAATATTCAACTTATCGGACTGTTTGAAATCCATGATTCGGTACATACGTCGTGCTCCACCTCCGCGGTGTCGAGTCGTGATCTTACCCTGGTTGTTTCGACCAGCGTTGTTTTTCAAACGAGTGATCAAACTCTTTTCTGGGTTTTTTGTGGTGATCTCATCGTATGTGAGAGAGACTTTCTGTCTCATTCCCGGCGTAGTTGGCTTAAATGTTTTGATTCCCATATGATCTATTATTTAGATGATTTTGACTGAAATACGTCAACCTTTTTATTTCCCTTGAGCGTGATAATCGCTTTTCTTCCTGCGGATCGTCGTGTCATTTCCTTTCCTTTTCCGATGATTCGAGTCTTCTTGCGGATATTGATCATTCGAACGTCTTTGACCTTCTCTCCGAAGAGCTTCTCGAATGCCTGTTTTACTCCAACTTTTGTAGCATTTGTTGCTACCTGGAAGGTGTAAACACCTTTCTCCATGTTGAGAGATGACTTCTCACTTACTACTGGTTTTTTGAGGACAGATAAATTTATCATGGGATTATTTTACAGATGGGGCGAATACTGTTTGCATTTTTTCGATAGCATCCTTAAGGAAGATAACTTCACCATACTTGATGAGATCCTTGATGTTGAGATAGTTAACGAGAATTGTTTTTACGTTTGATACGTTTCGTGCTGATTTTTCAAGATTCACATTCTTCTCAGCGAGAACGATAAGGGCATCCTGCTTCACAGGAAGCTTCTTGATCATTGCTGCAAATGTTTTTGCGCTTGGTTTTTCTGTTTTGAAGCTGTCGAGTACTACTACCTCATTCTCTCCTGCCTTCTTTGTGAGAGCGCCGAAGATAGCCATTCTACGCATCTGTTTTGGCATTCTCATCTCGAAGTTTGCGTTGCTACGTGGACCAAAAGCGACACCACCACCGATGTAGTGTGGGTTTCGTGTTGAACCCTGACGTGCACGACCAGTTCCTTTTTGTGCGTAAGGCTTTCTGCCACCACCTCGTACTTCTGCCTTTGTCTTGGTGTGTGCAATAGCGTTACGGCCGTTTGAGAGCTGTCGTAGAAGTGCCTCATGTACGAGACCCCCCTTGAACTTAACCTCGAAGAACTCTTTTGGAGCATCTACTGTACCGGTTTTTTCGCCATTCTGATTGTAAAGATCGAGTTTCATTTCTTGAGAGTAATAGAGATTTAAGCTTTTTTACTGATTACGACGAGGCATCCGGTTGCTCCTGGTACAGCGCCTTTGAGACCAATGAGGTTGTTTTCAGCGTTGATATAGGCGACCTTAACCTTTGTAAGTGTAATCATATCTGATCCCATGTGGCCCGGAAGCTTCTGACCCTTAGAGATCTTACCTGGTTTTGCACGGCAACCAACGGAACCTGGTTCGCGGTGGAAATGTGAACCGTGTGATCGAGGTCCTCCACGGAAGTTATATCTCTTCATAACACCCTGGAAGCCTTTTCCTTTTGAGATGCCACTAATAGATACTACCGTCATGTCTTTCAATGATTCTACCGTAATCTTGTCTCCTTTGTTAAAATTCGCCTCTTCTCCATCTGCGAGAGTGAACTCTCTCATGTGGCGGAACGGACGAGTTTTCTTGGACCTTTGACTATCGTCGTAACCGACGACCATCGCAGAATAACCATCTTTTGCTACCGTTTTGACTTGTGTAACCGTATTAGGGGTGCACTCGACGACGGTGATGGGAATAATCTTGCCATCCGCTTGCTGGATGCGTGTCATACCTACTTTTTTTCCGAGGATGCCAGTCATATTGTATGGGGATAATGTAACGAGGACTGCAGAGTGTGAAGAGGAGGTTCTGAACCCTACAATACTTTCGGATGAAGATCGTAGTGGTTCTCCCGTGTGCCTTGCGGCTAAGCCATGTGGCCTATGAGATGAACATTCAAACTGGACTTTGCGGGGGTAGTTTACTGATTGGGTGAGTATATGTCAAATAGATTTTCGGCTTTATTCTAACGCCTGGAATTTGAAATTTCTTGAAAGTGCTGCTCGTGCACTGTCGGCGACGTCAAGTTGGTCGTTGAGCATGGCATTGAAAGCTCTTTCGAGATGATTGTCCATATCATTCATTTTCGCTAGTACGTCTTGTGGTTTTGCGAGTTGACCTTCTGGCGTTGCGTTTTTTGCGGATTGGCTGACTTTTTTTGCATCTTTTGCCTGGGCGAGAGCGAGTATCTCCCTAATGCTTGCGATAAGCGCTTCTGGATTGATAATGGGAAGAGGATTGGAAACTTCTGCTTCCATTTCCTTTTTCTGAGCAGGCACAGGTTCTTCCATTGCCGCTAGCGCTTCTCTTGCTTTACGGCGGGCAATAGCAGGGGAGTTGACAATGGCTCCTAGAACTTCATCGAGATTTTCTACATCTTCATCTGCATCGTTAGGATCAATATTTGGGTTTACGAATGCGTCGTTGCTCGCTTTATTTCGAACATAGCTTTTAGGGTGGGCTGTTTTTGTTTCGATTGGACGATTTGGATATCGGCCATTGGATCTCGTAGCAGGCTCCTGAACAACCCCTTCTTGCGGTTTTGCGTTTGTATTCGTTCTTAGGCTGCTTGCGGCAATGGCTTTGTCTTTTACGATTCTTGCCACTTGCTGCTGTGTAGCGCGGATTTCTGCACGTGCTTGTGTAGGAGCCTTCTGTGTCGCAATAGCTTCAGGTGCCTTTCGTGATCCCATTGCCCGGGTCTTGTTGTGATCTCCTTCAAATCGTACTTCTGCTGGGGGTGTAGCTTGGTGATGGTCGAGTGCCATAATATGCATTGGGTTATAATTGCTGCCGGCGGGTATCCTATTTGAAGCCTTATGTGATGTCAACGTTGCGCAAAGGCATAAATAAGTACGGTATAGCAAAAATCCATCATGGATTTCTGATGGATTTTTGCGGTGTATTGATGATCTAGATAGTTTCTACTTTCTTCCCTTTTTTCTTCGTTTGAACTGTATGACGGTAATAATGAGCCATACGATGATGACGATACCTACGCCGATGAAGATTTTTTGGAAGAGGGGAGTTACCGTCTTTTCTCGGAGGAATGAGGCGAGACCGCCGGCACTTCTCATCTTGATACTGAAGTCTTCTCCTGAGAGATTAGAGGCTTCTGTTACGCGGAACTTGTACTTCACGATAGGACTGATGATGTTTTCGTCTTCCTGAACGGAGTAGGCGATTACCTCGTGGTCACCTATCGGAAGCTGTTCCGGTGGTCGAATTTCGAGCTCGCCCGTTGAGCTATCTGAGATGAGTGTGGAGGTTCCGATGGCGCTCTTGAAGGTGATGACGGCTTTTCCTTTGAGTAATTTTGCCTTAATGGTTGGACTTGATGTTACTTCTGGGATGTAATTAGTATCCTTTGAAGTTAGTGGCTGCCCATCGATAGATTCAAGGCTTGGGATCTCCGGCTTGAGCGTACTATCGATCGTGACCTTGATTTGCGGTGAAGTTTCACCGGAGTCAACATTTTGCGCCAAGAGGAAGAAGTTTCCATTTGGAAGCGGACGAAGTTCAGTTGCGAACTGACTGTTCTCCGATGCCTGTACCCTTGCGATTTCACGCTTAAGGCCGAACTCATTTTTGGCGATGATGGCAATCGTGCTGTTGGCCGGAGCTGATCCTTTTAGGAAAGGAGAAGATGCAGCCTTTGTATTGCTTGCCAGATTGGCGATCAGGACTTTGACCGGGGCGTCTTTTAGGTTAAATATAAGCGGTTCCGGATCCTGACTATCTATGAGACCATCACCATCGGTGTCTGCGTTGTCTGGGTTTGTTCCTATTTTTACCTCGCAGAGATCACATAGACCGTCTATGTCGCGATCGCCCGTACCCTTTTCCGTCTTGGTGTCTAGCGGGAAGCTGAGTGGGTCGAGTGGGTCGGTCTTTTCTAGAACCTTTTCCTGGTTGATTACTCCGTTAATCTCTTGTCCGTCGCTAAATCCATCACCATCGGTGTCGAACTTGAGTGGATTGGTTTTTACGAGCTTTTTCTTGTCATTGAGCACTCCCTTTACTTCTTGCCCATCACTGAGCCCATCACCATCGGTGTCGAACTTGAGTGGATCGGTAAGATATTTATTCACCTCCTCGCCATCGCTGAGTCCATCTCCATCGGTATCTTTCTTTGTTGGATCGGTGCCGTAAATGTTTGTTTCTTTCCAGTTGGAGAGACCGTCTTTATCGGTATCGATCTTGTCGGAGTTTGTTTTCTGAAGCTCCTGGGCGAGAATGTATTTCTTGAGACTGTCGAGATGCGATGTCAGATCGGCTTTTGTCAGCCGGTCGTCGGGATTGCTTACGGAGCATGTTTTGAATATTTTTTTCGCGCATGCTTCGTTCTCGCTCACGTTGGCGGCGAGATAAAATGCCTGAAGTGCCTCCCCGTTGGTTATGAATTTCGTTTTGTCATATGTTCCGTTTGCCTCGATAAATGCATTGGTAATCTCTAATTTATCAGCAATTTGGATTGGATCTTTGCTCTTGAAAATCGCTTTGTCTGCGGCGGTACTGCTGTAGGATTTTTCCAGATCGACATTACCTACGAGAGCGACGATGAATTCTTCACGAGTAATTCCAGTTTCGGCTTTCACTCCATCGGCGACCTGAACTTCCTTTTTTAAATCACCAATTTGGAAGGTCAATAGGCCTTGGTCTTTTTGCTTCTTGAACTCATCAAGTTGCTTCTTGAGATCCTGTGCGGTGACATAGGTGTTGTCGCTGCCCGTACTGTTCGTGCCTGGAGTAGAAGGTGTTTCTGGAGTAGTAGGATTTGTCGGTGTTGGGGGTTTGATAGGATTGGCTGGGTCGGTTGGATTTGTTGGTGTTTCGGGTGGATTGACCGGCGTCGTGGTGACTACGAGCGCTGCTCGCAGCGTGACGCATGCCGTCGTGTTGTATTGCGGTGAGGATGTATTGTTGCAGGTTGCTCGTGCGTTGGTACAGGTTGCTGATGCGAAGCGAGAGATATTGGCGGTATTGTTACAGTCAACGATGCTCATATCTCCGGCTTGTTGCTGTGCTAGTGCTGCTGCTCTCATATCTACGCATGCGGTAGTGTTGTATGCTGCAGAGCTTGGAGTGTTACACTCGCTCTCGGTAGGTGGAGTAGGTGGTGTCACAACCTGTGTCGCCATCGCTGCTCTGAGTGCGATACATGCCGTCGTGCTATAAAGTGGAGAAGCGGTGTTAATACAATCTGCTCGTGCGTTCGTACACTCAAGTGATGCGAAGCGTGCGGTATTTGTCGCGTCGTAACAGTTGGTGATATCGCCGGTGACAGGCGGTGTTACAACGACCTGTGTCGCCATCGCTGCTCTGAGTGCGATACATGCCGTCGTGCTATAAAGTGGAGAAGCGGTATTAATACAATCTGCTCGTGCGTTCGTACACTCAAGTGATGCGAAGCGTGCGGTATTTGTCGCGTCGTAACAGTTGGTGATATCGCCGGTGACGACGGGTGGAGTCACAACTACTTGCGTTGCAAGCGCTGCGCGAAGCGCTACGCAGCTTGCGAGGCTGTACCATGAAGATGTCGGATCGTTACATGTACTCTCGATGTGATTTGCGTTGCGACTTCTGGTAATGAAGCAGTATTGCGTTGCTGCAGATAGACCATCAACATAGGTTGTATTTGTCGGTGTGATGTTATCAAATGTTGACCAGGTAGCCGTCGCGCTAAGTGCATTTGAGACGACATATTGTGAGTCGGAACTGATGAGATATTCTGTTCCGGCCGGGTTGCTCGCTGCTCCCCATGAGAGATTGATGCGAGAGGTGCTAGCCGCTGTAGCGGTAACTCCCGTTGGCATGGCGGATGCGGTGTAGGCTGTAATGGTCGGTGATGGGTATCCTCCGGTGGTATCGGTATTACGTCCAAGAATTCGTAGCGTATATGACGTGTTTGGAGTGAGACCCGAAATAGTTATGAGATCGTTTGATGTTCCATCGAAAGAGTCCCATGAAGAGGCTCCAGTGAGCGTTGCCCAACTTTGAACACCGAAAGCATTATTGCTTCCTCCGCTTGTGAGGTAGGTGCTTGGTCCGGAGGAGGGGACGAGTTCGATACTGTACTCCGTGGATGGCGAGTTCCCCATTGGATTGAACGAAAGTACTACCGTTGAGGTCGTTACGGTATTGGCGGCGATAAGCGCCTTGTTTACTCCCGTTACCAGATTTGCTTTCTGGGAAAAACCCGTATCGGTTAATGCGCTATTGATTGATTTTCGTGTTTTTACGACGAAGGTATTGGTAATGTTAGGAGAGAGATTGTTTACCGTATAACCTCCTGCTCCTCCCCAGTCGTCATATGAGGCCCATTTTACCGTTGCTCCAAGATCTCCATTTCCGGAGCCAGTTCCGCTGGTATTTTGAACATACTGATCGGTCGTAGCGTCATATATGGCGAAATTGAGCTGGTGAACGAGACTTAGGCCGGTAGTGTTGATGGTTACCTGTGCTGAGGAGACGCCATTGCTGTCTGATGATGCGGCAACGGTTGGTGCGACGGGTGCTATAGCTGGAAGTTCGATAACTAGCTCGCTACCGTATTCAGTTGTGATGTTTTGGCAGTTTCTGGCGCGTACTCGTAGCTTGAAATTTTGAGCAGGGGAGAGTCCGTTGATGGTTAGTCCCGATGCTCCTCCGAGATTGGCTCGTGTTGCCCAGGTTGGAGTAGATGTGAGAACTCCTAGCGGACTAACGTATTGATTACTTTCCGTATCAAGAATCTGATATTCCGTGGTTGAGGCGTTTCCATCTACGGCAAGTGCGATGACGGTCGATGTAGATGTTCGATAGGCGATATCTTGCGTTAGAGGTCCCGGCATTTCTACGGCGGAACAGATTCCCATCGTTACAGTAGAGGTATCTGCGCCGTTATTGAGCAGCGCCGTTTGAGCTGCTGTTGTTCCGTTATTCGTGAGAGCTCCATTGGTTATGGTGTTGCCTACTGTTGGGGCGACTCCATTGAATCCATACATAAATCCTGGTCGTGTATCGACGAAGAGCGTGGCTGAAGTTGTTGTAAGCGCGGTTACCTTGAATGACGTTGGAGCATCCGCTGCCGTATATTGCCCTGCGGTAAATGAGTATGTTGGAATCTCGTTGCTATCGCCGTTGTAGGCAATGGCTTGGATGCGATAATTTGCGTTGGTAATGAGTCCCGTAACAGCGATAGTTCCCCACGTTACGGATGTTTGTTTTATTATGGTATTTCCTAATGTTCCATCAGCTTGAACATATCGTGTTTGTGTACCGTCGTAGATGGCGATGGCCATGAGCGTTCCTCCACTTGGATTGCTTCCGGCATCTAGGGTAATAGAGAATCCTGTTGTGGTTGGGGATGATGTTGAGACGGATGGCTGTCCAGCTAACGTATAGGCTGTTGTTGCTGGTGATGCTGAGGTTGCTGTTCCGTCGGTATTGCGAGCTGTGACCGTAATTGGATAGGCAGTGTTTGGCGTTAATCCGCTTATGATGAGCTGACTGGAGCTCCATGACATGGGGTATTCTGGTGTTCCGCTCAGGGTTCCATTTGTCTGAAGATACTGACCTCCTACTCCGATGGCATATGAGGTGTATCCGCTATTTCCTGTTTCATTTATGTTGACCTTTAGGCTTGTGGCCGAAAGCGGTGTGACGGTTGGTGCGCTTGGGGTTACTGCTAATGTTGCCAGTGTTGATACGCATCCTATGTAGCTCGAAGAGCCTGTGTTGTTCACGGCTCGGATGCGATAAAAATATGTTGTATTTGGATTGAGGCCGGTTGCATCGTAGGAGATTGAGTTTGCGGCGGCTCTGGCGATACGACGATAATTCCCGTTAGATATAAACGTCATGCCGGAAGGCGTTCCTAATGCTTGTTCGATCTCTACTCCTGTTTCATTTGAGGCGTTGTCGGTCCAAACAAGCGTGGCGCTCGTGCTGGTTACGGATGAGGTAGAGCAGGCGGTTGGCGTTGCTATCGTGCTACTCACCGTGAGTGTTTGCGTAGCGGAAAATGCACTTGCGCTGTCATTCACGTTTTTCACGAGTACTCTCCAATAAAATGTTCCTGCATAGAGCGTGCTATTGCAGGCTGTAGCGTAATCAATCGTACTTCTGTTGCTCGCAACTTCTCCGGTGTCGCATATGTATGTTCCGCCTGTTAAATGTGCCTCTGAGTCTGCTAAGGTCAGTCGATAGGCTCTCTGTGAATCGCCGGTGAGTGTCGATTGAAAGCTCCATCCGAACACCGGATTGCTGGTTGCTACCGTGGCCGGAGACGATGCTCCGTTCACGTTCATTCCCGTCGCGGTTGGTGCTCCTCCCGACGCTTCTTTGATGGTTAATTTGTGGACGGTGTTTGTACCAAGCGTGGCGTTGGTTGGGCTGGAAAGAGTGACGATGAGTGTTTGATGTATCGTGTCGCTATCGGCGATAGTGACGGGCGATATGTTCACTGGTGTCGTGCTGTTGAGGGTAATCGTTCCTGGTGATGCATAGATGTATTGTTGTCCACTTACCGCTGTTCCTCCTGCTATGGTATAGGTGACCACAACGTCTTGTCCTGCGGCTGGGGCTTTTGAAAGAGCGACGGCGATGTTGGCTGTGCTGCCCTCGGCAACTTCCGAGTTGATTGTGGAGAATTGAACTGATGGATACGAGTCGTTGTCTTCGATCGTGAGCGTATGGGATGCCTGAAGTCCTAATGTGGCATTGGTTGCGCCCGAGAGCGTGACGATAATGGTTTCATCTGACTCGACCAACACGTCATCAACAACAGTAAGAGGTATGTATTTTGTCGTTGAGCCGGCTGGGAATGTTAATGTGCCGCTATTAAGGACGTAGTCCATTGCGCTTGTTGCTGTTCCGCCTGTTACGGCATAGTTCACCGTAATAGTTTCGCCTGATGGCGCGGAGAGCGAGACTGGAATTACCGCACTACCTCTTCCTTCGGACGCACTTGAGCTTGCTGCGGCAAATTGAATATCGGGCGCACTATCGTCATTGTTGATCGTATAGGTGAACGTAGGGGATGCTCCAATGGTGGCGTTGGTAGCGCTATAAAGCGTCAGGATGACAGTTTCGTCTGCTTCTTTGAGGGTGTCGTTAATTACCGGAATGGAGATTGTGCCGGATGAAAGGCCTGCCGTAATGGTCAATGTGCCTGATGTTGGAGTGTAGTCTGAACCGGCAGTTGCTGTTCCGGTGATGCTGTAATTGATAGAGACATCCGATGCGGACACGGTTGAAAGATTTACCGTCGCTACGAGTGGACTTACGGATTCGGCGGCATTACCCGTGGTGGTGGCGAATTGGACTGATGGCGTTGCTGGGTCGTCGTTGAGAATGGTATATGTATGCGACGTGTTCGTGCCGAGCGTGCCGTTGGTCGGACTTGAAATCGTGACGATGATGGTTTCGTCAGGTTCGTAAATGCTATCGTTAATGATGACAGGTGAAATATTAGCTGTCGTACTTCCTGCGAAAATCGTTGCTGATCCGGATACTAAGGTGTAATCAACTCCGCCTCCTGTTGCCGTTCCTCCTGTTACGGCATAATTTACGGTTACATCGGAAGTATATATTCTTGATAGCGTGAGTCCTAGATTTGCTGGTGAGACCGATTCTAGTCCGCTCGAGCTGGTAGCGGTAAACTGAATCGTCGGCGGATAAAATGTTGTTAAAAATGGATATCCGTTATTTGTGACGCCATCGATATTCCAGTAGTCGTTTGTTCCTACGTCATTGTTTGGATTACCTACAAAATCCCATGCTGACGTTAGGTCTGCACTTAAGAGCGTATAGGTTGATGCCCTTTGCATTTGGAAGGTAGCTTTTCCTGTGATTTTAGCCGCTGCTATTGGAAGTAGATACGATTGCCCTACGATTGGCGTGCTTGTTCCTGAAGTTGTCGTGTCCCAAAATGTATTGGAGATAGGATTGGATGCATCGTTGCTGTTTGCCCAGGAGATCAATCCTGCTGCTTGTGAGCCTGTTGCGGTGCCTGTCGAGTAGCAGTTCTGCACGAGTCCATAGCTGGCATCTCCGGCTAGACCTGCGGCGTGTCCGCTTGGTCCATTTCCCGTGGCGATAGCGTTTCCTCTTGCGAATGAGTTGGAGAGAATATGTCCTGTTGCAGAAAACGCACCCAGAAGACCACCGGCGTTATCGGCTGCTGTGGCGTTGGCCGTTGAGTATGTTTCTGAAACGGTGGTGTTGAGGGCCATACCGGCCAGTCCACCTACATCCATGTACGCGCCCGTTGCCGTTCCGCTTGTATACGATTTAGAGATGGTTCCATTGGCTGACCATCCTACGAGCAAACCGATTCCAAAATTTCCACTTACCGAACCCGCAACGCTAGAGGTCGTTATCGTTGAGTTACTAGCGTATCCTACCAAACCTGCAATATATGAATTTCCTGTTCCTACGGCGACACTCACTCCTGTCATGTTCGTAGCGCTGATCGTGGCATAACTCGTATATCCGAATAATCCGGCGTAGTCGGCTGCGCGCGTGATGGTTAGTCCGGATACGGTGTGATTTTGTCCGTTAAATG
>JAPLYO010000012.1 GCA_026395555.1 Candidatus Peregrinibacteria bacterium
ATATACACTCCGTGTCGCCCCTTACTTTAGCGACATTAACGGCACTACTACCTCTGCTCAATTCGCAGAAAAGGCCTTTACGATGCCAATTACTCAGCCAGCCCCGCTGAATACTCTCGAAGTTATTCTTCCTCAAAAGAAAGGTGATGTCCTGACGTTTAGCTCCGGTTGGGATACTGGAAAGATCACTCCAGACTCCACTAACTCAACATTTGTTGATACAAAAGGAAACTCTCAGTTTGTTTATAGCTCATCCATTCAAGATAATGTCGGAAAAGTATTATGGTCCAGCGAAGACACTCTTGCTCTCGGAGCTGCCAAACTCCTTGCTGGTTACGAGACATGTGCTGGAGTTCTTCATACTGCTACTACTGGCGATATGTCCTATTGGGACTGTTCCAAGAACTACGTACCAGCTGATGTTACTGCAGCGCTTGTAGCCGGAAAGACCTATACCCTCAGAACTTCTCTCCGTGCCGACCTTACTTCTCCGCTTGCAGAGCCCCTCACAAAAACATTTGTCATGCCAGATCTCACACCTGTGAATCCTGCGCCGACTGACACTACTGCTCCAAAAGTTGTTTCTGCAACTTCCCTTACTCAAAATAAGGTAAAGGTAATTTTCTCTGAGCCGGTCAAACTCCCTGCTGCACCGGAAAGTGCTTTTAGCATTCAAGCTAATAACAATACGCAAGATGTACTCAAGGTAGTAAGTGTTAATCCAGACCCAAACGATACTACTGGCACAGTGTATATTCTTCTCACGGCCGATCCAAAATCAAGCACGGCGTATGTTATCACCGCGAGCAAGACTATTACCGATCTCGCTGGAAACGCTATCACTGTCGGAACAAATGACTACGCATCATTCACGAGTCCTGCTGCGGGCGCTACCGTTCCTTCATCCATGACACTCAAGAATTTGAGCGTCAAGAAACTCACTGACGGCAATGTCGCCGTTACCTATACCATTGATATCGGTGGATCATCCATCGATACCATCGGCAGCGAGGTTCATTTGAATGACTCAAAAACATTTGTCGCAAAATTCACCGAAGGCGTGAAGACCGGAGTCACCTCCTATACCTACGAGGCCATTCTTCTTCCATGGGAAATCGCACCAGGCGATATCGTGAAGATCGTCATGAACGGGACTGGAGTCGTCGTCAATTATGTGAATGATGGCCAGACGGTTACCTACAAGGGTGATGCCCAGATCCAAGATGCTGTCGTAGGTCTCGTTACTGCTAATGCGCTTCCTGCAGCCACGGTTGGCTCTCCTTATAGTACGGCAATCGTCGTCAAGGATGGCACCGCGCCATACAAGTATGTTCTCGCCTCTACTTCAACTCTTCCTGATGGACTCACTTTGGATCCATTAACTGGAGTCTTGAGTGGAACTCCAACGAAAGACGGATCGTATTCATTTAGCCTTAGCGTTACTGACGCCAAGAATACTGCCTTGAATGCCACCTTTACCTTGAAAATTGTTCCTGCTCCTGTAGCCGGTACCGTAACAACCACTACTGGTGGAACGACGATTATCAATAATTACACCACTTACAGCGGTACGGGCGGTCTACCATATGTTCCGTATGTTGCTCCTGCTCTTCCATCTAACCGTTACCTCTTCCCAATCAATCTTGGATCATCACGATTCGAAGATGTCGCCTACCACTGGGCACGAAATTACATCAACGTATTATGGAATGCCGGATATGTTCAGGGTTACAACGTCAGAAAGTTTGGTCCAGATGATTCATTAACTCGAGGACAGCTTCTCAAGATCGTCATGGAGTCCCTCCACTATAAACTTCCTACGAAAGTTGCCTTCGACCCTTGCGTCGATGTTCAGACGAACATGTGGTACGCAAAATATTTCGCCGTAGCTCGTGAAAAGGGTATCATCGGAGGTTATGTTGATGGAACATGCCGACCAAATAAACTTACAAATCGCGCAGAATCACTTAAGATTCTCTACGCCGCCATTGCACAGATGCCTGAACTTCCTGTTACGAAGATCACTCCAACTGTTCCGGCCGGATATCGAAATACCTTCTACGATCTTAACGAAGGCTCATGGTACTATCCGTACTTCGCTAATGCTCAGAGCCTCGGCATCATTAGTGGGTTTGCTGACGAGACCGCACGACCCGAGAGCGAGTTGAGCCGAGCTCAGATGGCCAAGATCGTCGTCCTCACTATGCAGAAACTCGCATGGAATAAGTAGTTCGCCTACGTGAGTAGTCAGTTCGAAAATCATCAGACGGTAGAGCCAAAAACTCTACCGTCTTTTTTTGTGAGTAGTCAAAATATTGGTACGCTCACTGCTTGCTACAAAACCCGACCTACCTAAACCTCATCTCGTGGAATTCCACATCGATACTATGCGCTATTTGATGATGCTCTTTGCATAATGGTGCCAGATAATTTGGATTATGAGACGGATCCAACGCCCATCTTCTCGTATGATGTATATTTTCTGATAGCTTATTGCAGCCATTTTTCGCACATCTTTGTCCATATTCTTTTTTGAGAATACTTCTGACTCTTGCAGGAATGTATCTGGAAGATGATTCGGAGAGTTCATCCGCAATCTGATCTTTTGCTTGCGCAATTTCCTCATCCCTCCGATCGAGAACATCCCTCAACAGCTGATTAATATCTATCCCTCGCCTCTTAAGTTCTACTAATCTTACTCTCACATCCTCATCCAGACGTACCTCGTCTTGCGCAAATAAAGAATTACTTTCTGGCTTGTGCGTGCGCACAATTTCAGCTTCACTAACACCTTGACGTATATCCCGTACAAACGTTTCAACCGCCGATTGCGACATGATTTGTACCTTGGCCGCTAATTCACGCTCATTCTCTACCGTCGCGATGGAGGCAACCCTCGAGAGTTTATTTACACTCACTGTGCCCTCCTCCAATAATCTTTTCAATGCGGGCTTGTTGGTAAAATTTTTAAAAATATTAAGAGCGCGAGATACCTGTTCCTCGCTCAATCCTGCCGATTTTTTCGCATACTCATAAATACTCGTACAATCACGCTGCAGATACAACTTCCGTCGATGTACCTCCGGCAATAGCCCTATAACTTTGTTGCGATAATCAAGAGCTCTTTTTCCAAAATATTCAAAACGACTTAAAAGATCTTTATCGGTCATGGGTTTATGGGATGAAAAAATAAAAAAAACGGCCAGAAATAATCCCTGAAACTTCTCTCGTGAGAACCTTCATCGTATAGGACTAATTCCCTAACCGTTTTGTGAGTACATTGTAGCAGATTATCCGCAGCTGATACACATCAATAGCATATTAAGACGTGACAATGCACATAAAAATGATGAAATAGATTTGTCTCGCTACTCAATCACGAGCCATAAAATATTTGTCCCATTTCAAAAGAATAAGGTAGACTCCGGATGATAATTCATCACATCAAAATTCTATGTTCTCCGCTCACAAAACCGATCGCACTCTTACGGACCAGTTCAAAGTTTCCATTATCGGATGCGGCAATGTGGGAGCAACTATGGCCTATGCATTACTTCTCGATGGAGCGATTACCGATCTCACCCTCATTGATACGAACAGGGAAAAAGCTGA
Organism: Candidatus Peregrinibacteria bacterium; assembly: GCA_026395555.1. Classification (GTDB taxonomy): domain Bacteria; phylum Patescibacteriota; class Gracilibacteria; order UBA1369; family UBA12463; genus CALREA01. The sequence goes on from JAPLYO010000012.1 coordinate 3,613, forward strand.
AGGAATTGTACTCGATCTCGAACACTCACTCCCATTTACGTCGTATATCAAGCTCTCCGGGGGTGATGATTATGCGCTTTGTGCCGACTCGGATATTGTAATCATTACCGCAGGAAAAAAACAGGCAGATGGAGAGTCACGTCTCGATTTGATCAAGGCCAATCGTGCAATTTTCGAGAGTATGATCCCTAAGATTGCCGCTGCAGCACCAAACTCACTTCTCATGGTCGTGACGAATCCGGTTGACGTACTCACCTACGAGGCGCTCCGTATATCTGGATTTCCGGAGAACCGCGTCTTTGGAACGGGAACCACACTTGATACATCTCGACTACGATTCAATATTTCTGAAAAAATTCATATTCACCCACAAAATATCGAGGCATATATTCTCGGTGAACATGGAGATAGCTCTTTTCCCGTATATGGCTCAGCAAATGTCTCAGGAAAGCCACTTTTGGAGTTCCCTGAGTTCACCCAAGAAGCCGCCGATCAGTGCTATGCCGACACAAAAAATGCCGCCTATCGCATCATCCACGACGTCGGCTACACCTGCTACTCCATCGCCACGGTCGCTCGCGAGCTCGTACGAAATATCTTTAATGATTCTCATAAAGTCTTCCCTCTTTCTGTAAAACTCAACAACTACTACGGCATTTCCGATGTAGCACTCAGCGTTCCCTGCGTATTGGGTCGCAATGGTATTGAAAAAATAATTGCTGTTCCTCTGAATGAAACCGAGCAAGTTCAGCTAAAAAAAAGCGCAGAAACTCTTGCGCAATACATTCGCTAAACCCATGCGGAAATTTTTCTTCTCGACGAATTTCCAATGTATCTCTATACTTTTCTCGTTTCACTCCTCACTACTCACCTATGAGAACATTCAAAAAAGGCTTCACACTCATTGAGCTTCTGATCGTCATCGTTATCATTGGTATTTTGGCTGTAGGATTCGCTCCAACACTTTTGAATGCCCCAAAGAAGGCTCGTGATGGCATCAGAAAGGGAAACTTAGCGAGCATTAAGGATGCGATTGAGGGATATGCACTTGATAATAATTCGCAATATCCTGGACCAGATTCGAGTAGCGGATGCGTTACTGCTAAAATTGGCCCTACCGGACCAAATGGTGATATCTCCAAATACTTTCAAGGTAGCGTAATTCCGAAGGATCCATCCAGTTCAACCGCTTGGCCTGCAAACTGTTTTTCTCCTGAATATATATACGCCAAATTTGACGGTAATGGTTGCTATATTCTTGGTGCCAAGTTGGAAGTTGTCGGTACGGGCAATAGTGATAAATCATTACCTGGATTTGATTTTTGCGCTGGCGCAGCGCCGACGAGTGGTGCCGGTTCAAAGAATTACTATTACGTTGTTGTGAAATATAAGTAGCATTTTCTTGCTAAATTTTCTCAACATATTCTGATTCGGTTTCCAAAGCCAGTTTAGCTTGTAAAAAAGTGGCTATTTTTGTACACTTGAGATACTTATTTTTCTCACATATTTACGTATGAAAAAGCTTCTTCAGAGGCGACAGGGATTCACGCTCATCGAGCTCCTGATCGTCATCGTTATCATTGGTATTTTGGCTGTAGGATTCGCTCCAACACTTTTGAATGCCCCAAAGAAGGCTCGTGATGGTGTCAGAAAAGGACAGATCGCAAGCATTCAGCAGGCGGTTGAGGCTTATGCATTAGACAGTAGTACGGCTTCTTATCCGGCAGCCGATGCACAGGGTTGCGTCAATGCAACCGCCCTCAAGCCATATTTCCAGGGAGGTATCGCTCCAGTAGATCCATCTGGTAACACCTATCAGAATGGAGCATGTACGACAAAGGGTTCATTTGCCTATGGACTTGATACTACCAACAAATGTTATTACATTGCTGCAACTATGGAGGTTCCAGAAAATAACAACGGTAAAGGAGTTACTGCTGCCACGCCTTGCGCTATCGATACGGCTGCAAAAACAAATTTCTATCAGGTTGTGAATTACTAATTTTATAGTTTCTTTGGGCGGTATGCGCGTGTCGTGTGCCGCCCGAGTTGTTTCTCGGGTTTTTGTTCTTTCAGAAGTTTCATATATCTTTCATGCCCCATTTCTCGCTCAAGCACAGCATTGTTGCCGTCGTCTTGGCTGCCTTTCTGGCGGTGAATGTGGCGCAGGTTCCAGTAGTATTTGCCGACGCTATTTCGACGTATAGCGTTGACGAGAAGAGTAGTGATTTAGGGCTTATGGGTGCGGATGTGAAGGACACTCGTGATTTAGTGGCGATCGTTGTCAGCGAAGATGCATGGAATAATTCAGAGAAATATGTTGGATTGTCGGAGAAATATAACGATGTCGATAAGGGTAGATTGCAGGACAGAGTGAAGCGTTATGCGGAGGATGTACAAAAGGCATTACCGAAAACGAATACGATTATTATTCCTGTTTCCGCTGCAGCAGAAAGTGTTTTGAAGGTACAGCAGGTATTGGAAAAATTATATTTGGGAGGACAAAAAGTGAATGGCAACGCGACACAGTTGAGTGGCGTGGTATTGATAGGCAATGTGCCGCTACCGGTGGTTACCAAGGGTAGCCAGTCGTTCATTAGCATGCTGCCGTATACGGATTTCGTAGAGCCGAGTTATGTTTTTGATGCTGGTTTGCAGAAGTACGTGAGAAGTCCGTCTGCCCCTGCCGCTCCGAAAGCGGAGATTTGGCATGGAGTCATCCATCCACCTGTTGCGGGTAATGAGGGCATGAAGCAGTTAGCGGAGTATTTAGATAAAAATCATTTGTATCATCTTGGTAACAAAGACTTTTCTGATTTTAATAAAAAAATTCTTTATAGTGATTTGGTTGCGGAGTCGAAGAATATGAACCATGCGAGCTTTCCGAGGTATCAGCAGTTCCTGAAGGATATGGAGGATCTTGTCTATAGTCGTTTCAGTGCGAAGTGGCTGGCGTCACTGCAAAAGCAGTTCGATGGAGCAACTCAGGCTGCAACGGGAGGCGATCAGAGTAAAACAGCAGCTGGCATTACCGATATTCCCGATATTCAAACTGTTCAGCCCATTCAGTCATACCACATTACCTATCCTGAACTTTTTGGGACGTTTCTCAATACCGTTACGGATTTTGCTACCGGCAGCGGACGGTGGAGTGAGGACGATATAGAGAGCATACCTTCGCTCATTGCCAAGAAAGATGCCTTTGTGATGGCGACGGTTCGAGATACGAATGATGCCATTGAGGCGAAAATTGATGCTGAGCTTGAGGCCGTACAGAAGCCACTTCCGCTCTATCATGATGTTACGATCGACGGTGTCGTACGATATCAAAATCCGGGAAAAATTGGATTATTGAAAAGTATCGCCTCTACGTTGGCGGGAAATATTACCTCAAAAGACTACTTGATCGGAGATGGAAAATTTGTCTTCACCAATAACTCCATTATCGCAGGCATACAGTATGTGAATGGTGTTGCCTCGGGCGATATCACCAGGGCACAGCAGTGCTCGACCTATGGTGGAAGCGTAGAAGGGGGTCTGGGAAGTATGGTTGGAATTCTGCAAAATAATGGCGTGGTTTCACAAATGGTGCGCTTCATTCGCTCACTGAATCCGCTCACGATTAATGTGAGTGGTGCCACGGGTGCGGCCGGAGAGTCAGATAATGCCAAGAATCCTGGCTTGCTACCATCGTTAGGCGTGACAACGAGAGCGCTGAGCTCGAGCGAGGCTTCGAAATTGAGCGGTGGAAATATTTTACATGGTGCGTTGGTGGAGGCCGACAAAGATTTGAACTTACCTGCGAAGTTTGCGCCTATTAGCCTGAATGCCGGAGATATTTTATTAGATCTTGACGGGGTAACTATCGACGAAGAGCATCCGATTCCCTCACTCCTCCAAACGAGAAGCGTTGGAGAAAAAGCTCGTGTTGGTCTTTATCGCGAAGGAAAAAATATGAGCGTTGAGACGCCTATTTTGGATGCTAACTCCGATGCTCTCGTTGCGGGATGCTATGGTATCAATTTCACGAATGAACAGAATGTTATTGCAGGGAAGGAGGCACGCCGATGCTTCCCATTGGCAGCCACCTATCCTACCGCCGATCATGCAGGTACAACGCATATAGCCTCTATCGCGGGATTAAGCGACATGGATCGTGGCTTGAGCTGTACCTCTTTCCGTGGTCAGAAACAGTTTGATACTTTCATTACAGAGGCGAGAAAGTATATGAGTGATTCAAGAGATAATGGTCCTTCTGGACTTATCCTCCCCAATCTTCCCACTCAGGATCCCGCAAAAATTCTTCTGCTCGACAAGGCAAAATCGGGAATCTTGGGAGCGCCACAGGATTTTTCATTTCAACAATTCTTGGACCTGCAGGGCGTGATGAATCAACAAGATGATAATGGTGATTACTATGATACCAATGGTAATGGAAAGGTCGATCAGATCGCGTGGATCGACTATAATGGCAATGGAAAACTGGATCTGTGGGTCAACCCAAACGTTACGGGCAGTTCGGTGAATGTCGTCAGTCTACCAGGTGAAGATGATGTCTTGTCGTCTCTTTTTAGCAAACTTCCTGCGTCTTTGAGTGTCGAAGAGTACAAGGCAAAATTTCCGCAATTTTTCCAGGGATCAAAATATGTCGGACCCTATACTGGAGAGTTCGTCGGAGGTGATTTCGGTGTCGATGATCCATCTGAGCTGGGATATGGGTACAAGGCCGCCGGAACGAGCGAGGCGGAGCGTTGGAGCAATATTCAGAAAAAGTATTTGGAAATAGATTCCCCCGTCGTGTATGCCACTCCCCGCAGAGCTCCAACACAACAAGAGTATCGAGCTCATCTCCAGGCGATGCAGAAAAATCATCCAAGTCTCAAGATTGATGTCTTGAATTTACTGTATGGCGGCAGTTCTTGTATTACTTCCGGCACGGGATGCGAAGATGAACTTCTCCAAATTGATGGCTTGCGTAAGAGCACTTCTGACATATGGATGCGTTTCACTTCGCAAAAAGAAAAAGATATTTCCAGCGTTGGATATCACAAAGAACCGACCGCTGCGACGCTAGGCGCACAGTTCAAAGGTGTTCTCTCGACAGCGCTTCCTATCGATCGACCACGACATGCCACCTTCCTCGACAAGACCGGTTTGATGAAGACGTTTATCTATCCGAACGCCTTCTCGGTATCAACGTACGATGAACTCATACAGTGGAGAGGCTTGAGCTTGGATCAGAAACATACTCGCGTTATGCAGGAGTATCTCAATCCGTCGATTGATGGATATGTGGACGACTCTCCACTTGGCTACGAGGCGATGTATTTCGTAGCAAATGGAAAGCCTACGTCCTACTCATCCGATTTTTCCGGTGAGGGAATCGTCTCTGAAGATGATCTTGAGTATACGACCATCATGGGCGGGGATAACGTAAAAGGCACTGGAAGTATCGTTGCTTCTGCGGCCAATGGTGTTTCTATCGACACTCAAGCAAATACTTCTTCGACCTCTTCTACCGAATCGAATTCTCAATCTTCATCGAGCTCTAAGGTTTCCGGGGCGGGAACGTCTTCCGACTCTTCCGATCCCGATGTTGTCGATATTGATAAATGGTTTCCCGCTATTGAAAAGTGGCTCGATAATCTCAAAAATTCGTTTAAGCCCTTAGGATTAAGTCTTACCGATACTGCTGGATACGATGCGCTCGTGGCTCCAGGATCACCACTTCAAAGTCTCAAACTTTCCATTCCAAAAACAAATCCTACTATCGAGGGGGATAGCGTTGTCGTGGATGTCATTGGATTTGATAGCAAGGGTTCACTCGCGACGAATGACCACACCTCTCTCGTACGATTAGATGTTGCAGGCCTCGACGCTACACCCGAGAGTGCCAAGGTGATTCCAAGTGCGAGTGATATGCCTGACGGTGGCGTCTTCTTGTCTCAGGGATATGCTCATTTTCAGATTGTACCGGGTAAAAAACCCCAAACAATTGTCGTAAGAGCTCGCGCTTCTGTATCGGGTAATACCGTATCGAGTGATAGCGTAACGCTTAAGATTACCGAGACGGATATTACGACTGGTCAGGCCACTTCTTCTGATGCACTTTCAGGCGTACCGCATAGCGTAAGTGTGAGCTCGGAGAATACTATGCTCATTTCTCCTGCCGTACTTCCTGCGCTGCCACAGACCGTTGCCGTTTCTCTTTCCGATATTTCCGGTCATCGCGTGGAGGGTCAGCTGGCTTCGTATGATATTACGGTCAGCGGACCGGTTTCTGTTTCCGGCATCGGAGATCTCGATCCGAACCGTCCGGGCTATCAAGTAGAAAGCATGGGCGATCCCGTGCTCGTACTCCTCACGCCAACAGCAACATCCGGAGAGGTCACTATTTCCGCAGCGAGCTCGACCGATGACGGTTCCCCTATTACCGGGACGCTTACGTTACCTATTCGTAATGACCTCCATATTGATCTTTCGAGCAGTACATCTCAATTGAAGGCGGATGGAACTTCTGTTGCAGTTGTTACCGCGACCGTTCGCGATGCAGGCGGTGCAATAACGAACAATTTTTCCGGACCGGTTCATTTTTCTGTTGATGATGATCATCTCGGAACATTCTCTTCGCAGACACCAACACACTTCTCCAAAGGTCAGGCTGTTGTTACCCTTCAGTCGGCTACACGCAGCGGCAATGTGAGCGTCATCGTTGATGGCTCAGGACTCGCATCGGCCAAAACTTCTATTGGAATTTCACCTCTACAGGCAGCCAGTATTCAGATCGTGAACGGTATAAAAACGCTCGCTCTCGCCACGGGCAATAACGTTGTCGTCAATGTCGTAGACCAGTATGGCAATCTAGCAACCGATAACTCCCTTCCGCTTGAGGTTCGCCTCACCGCCAAAACGGCGAAATACGGCAACTTGCGCTCTGCCAACGGTACACTCGGAAAGAGCCTTATTATCTACGCCCAGCATGGAACCGGCGCCTTTATGATTCAGGCGAGTGATACCTCCGGACCAATTCATATCGTCGTATCGTCGCCAGGACTTAATGGTGCGGCTCAAGAAATTATTACGAGCGGACAGTCGGGCAATGGCATTATTTCCGGTCTCAATCCTAGTGTTTTGTATGCCTCGCTTCTGGGTGGCCCTTTTGGAAAAGTTTCAGAAAAAAACTACCTCGCGGGCGCGATGCTATTCAGCGGGAAGATGGAGGCCGCCGCCGCCCTATCAACCGACGCAAAACCTCAACATAATCTCATCAGTATTGGGGCGTATGGCGGTGTGACTGTATATGATTCTGCGGCGGCGGTACGGGTTCTTAACTCTGGAGAGGGTGAGCCGCTGCGCATGTCACTCACAACAAGTGTCGGTAAGAATACTGTCGGCGAGCTCATTATTAAGCGCGATGGCAAAGCGTCTGACTATGTGAGCATGGTTGAAACTGAGGGCAAGGCTTATACCTTTGCTCCAGCTGGTGCTTCGAATTTCGATGGAGTTATTCGCGATTCCGACAAAGATCTTCTTCGAATTTATGGAGCCGGTGGTGTCCAGATTCTTGATCCAAGTATTACCGTTACTCTTTCGGCAGCGTCCGTCACTACCGGCAAATTTATTTCTCTTGATGTCAGTAGCAATGGCAATGTTATTGCTACTATTCGCGTTCCATTCGATGCTGTTAATCCGCTCGCGCTTCTCAACGCCCCACCTACATCGTATCAACAACTACCAACTGGCGTATGGCTCATAAATCAAATCCATAGTGAAAATTATATCTTTGAGCCTTCTTATACCGGATTCTCATCCGGCGAGCCATCTGGATATAAACTCGTAAGCACCCTTACTACTGACGTTACCGCAGATGATACCATCGGCTCCTCATCTACATCCCTTGAAGACGCGGCAACGACAAGCGGTATCGGATTCGCCGGAGACAACAAGCATATGCTTCTCTTGGCTGCCGGCAATACCGTCGGAGAGTCACACAAGCCCTATCCTTCTGAAATTGGTATTATCTTGGGTGACCCAACCGTCAGGCTTCCAAGCGCGAATACATCATCCGCACTGGGCTTCAGTATGGATCTCGGAAAGAGTATTGGATCTATCACGCAAGGCGCAAAAGTTCTTCTTCCTCTTGATGTTAATAATGATGGCAAAAAAGATCTACTCGTCGGCAATGAGGATGGCTCTATCCGTTATTTTCAATATACGGGAGGTTCTGAGACGTATCGAGACCGTGGCGAACTACTGCGTGTCAAGCATGGTATTTATGATGCAGGAGTTGCCGATATTGACGGTGATGGCGATGAGGATATCGTTGTTGCCACCAAGGAGTCGTGTACCACGAAAGAAACATGCGTTGATATTTATCGAAATAATAAAGGTACGTTCACGAGAGAAAATCTTGGGCTTACTATCGAGCCAGATCGACGCGTTGCCGTTCTACGGCTTGTAGATATGAACGCCGATGGCGTGCCTGATCTTCTCGTATCGCTTACTAATGGTGAAATTCGCGTATTCTACAATGATGGAAAAGGTGTTTTTGAGCATACCGGTCAGCTTATCGGTTCATTTAATGTTTCCCCTGGCCAGCGCGTACTCCTCTCGGCCAATACTAGCATTGCTCAATCCATCGACACCGCAAGTGTTCCGAGCATCGCAAATGATCCAACCTTCACATCAGATATTCACGATACTTTTGCCGATATTTTTGCTCAGCCCGAGGGAAGTGCCAATGCTATGCTGGTTTATTTTGTTGCGAATGGTGCTGCATCTTTGAAGGGCGGACACGTCATGTATCGAAAAATTGAGGTGCCTGCAGGTATCACCACTACTGATGCCATGGATAAGCTCAAAGGGGATCTTTCCGCGACACTCTCTCCGAAAGATGCTACCGGAACCAAAGGCGACCTTTCTGCTGCCGGTAAGGGTATGGGCCTTCTCATAAACGAAAATAATAAAGACTCTAATCATGATGGTATTCCTGATTATATCGATGGCGTGCTTAGCAATCCTGGCGCTGCAATTAATGGTGTTATCGACAAGGCGAGTACGGCCGCCAATTCTGTAAAATCAACCATCAAAAAATTACGCTGCGGAGAGGGTTGTCTCCCGTTGCCGGTGAATTTTGCGTTCTTGGCACCAGGTCCGATCAATATTAAGGGAGTCGCCGCAGGTGATGATCCTGTAGCTATCCCCGTCTTTGGAGCCGCTGGTGGATGTACTCCATGGCCGATCTGGCCACCATGCCCATACCAAAATACATCTCAAACATTCCGTATCTATGTCTCGCCGACACTCACTGGACAGGTCGGATTTGGTATATGTTTTGGTGGTTCGTACAAAAATGGTCAGTGCTACGCCTTCGCTCCAAATATTTCATTTATTCCAGAAGGCCTGTGTAAAGCGGTTTCTCAAAAAATGAGTGCCGTTCTAAAAAACGCCTCATCGTTCGGTTCCGGCGGAGGCGGTGGCAGTGGATTTACCTCAACCATCGCGGGCGGTGGCAAGAAGTTCCCAAGTACCGATACGACGAATAAAAATAGCAATACAGCGCTCTTGCAGGGTTATGGTGTTGAAACAAATGTAGCGGCAAATATTCGCGTCCCTGGTTTCCCAGCAGCATTTACAGACTGGATCGATCGACAAATTGAAGAGATTCTGGATAAACTTACTGATCTTCCAGATCTCTATCTTATGTATCCTCAGCTCAGCTCACTCGGTAGAGCCGTGATTCCACAGATGTCATCCGGCAAGATTGCTGGATACTCTACCTTCCTTGCATGGCTCAATAGTGTCCCTCTTATCAAGATCGAGCCTAAGCCTGTTCTCCTTATTCTTCCTTCCCTCACCAAGGGTCAGATTCTCAAGCTCCAGGCCAATCTTGCCGTATGGCTCAATGATTTTAATCTTGAGATTTTCCGTCTTAAATCACTTTTTGGATGCGACAAGGAGACAAAAGATAAACATTTTGTTGATGTATGTGGACTCATTGACGTGAAATCAAATATCATCTTCAAAAAAATTGATGACAATTTCAGGGCTCTCAATGCCTACAAAGAATTTCCTAAAAAACTTCTTCAGTATCGCAATATTGAGGCGAAATATATTCGTCAAATCATCAACTATCTCACCACGGTGAGTCAGTTCCTTGGCGGATATGTTCGCCGACAGGAGAAACGCTTGGGAGCCTGGATTGATATGGTTACATCGATTAAGAAGGTTCTGGCTCAATGGCAAGCAGTTATAGATATTACTCAGAAATATGCGACAAATTGTGATAGCTGTAAGACTGAGAGAGGCTCACTCTTCCCTATGCTCCTCAATGCCCTGGTCAATATTCCCGCGCCTCCAATTATTCCATTTCCAAAATGGCCTGATATCATTATGGATTTTTCTCGTGTAGAGACGGGCGTCAATATCGTCTGGCCAGATCTAACTTTTGCTCCAAAACAGATCCTCCTCCCAACACTTCCTTCTATCAAATTTCCGATAGATGCCAATCTCTTAGCTGAACTGGGTGGCGTAAATATCTCCAAGATCACTCTCGATCTCGGCGCGGCATTTGATTCTCTTATTCCCGTCTTGCCTGCGCTTCCTTCCCTCCCTTCTCTTCCAAATCTACCGGATCTGCCGCCTCTTCCTACCTTCAAACTCCCAGATATTCCACCTGCACCGAGAATCCCAGGCCTGGATAAGATTAAAGGCGTTAATCTCAAGAAAGCGCTTGCGAGCATTAAGGACCTCTTAGAGGTCGTATGTCTTATCAAAAAAGGATACTACATTGTCGACGAAGACAGCGTTAAGAGCAATCTCAAAACGATGATTGAGCAGCTTACTCAGCGCTCACTTACGCCTCCTCTCAGTATTGATTTAGAAAAAACAGTAACCTATCCTCCGATAAAATACAACGCCGTTGAACAGATTATTCTCCGAGGAAAACTCAAGTTCGAGATTGGAACTGATGTGATTTATAACACGTTCAAGAGCTTTGCTGATGACGTGAATAGCAAGACTACTGATCTCGTCCGAGGAGTAAACAGTCTCGGTCAAAATGTTGGCAATGCTGCTAATACTGCTGCGAAAAATCTTCAGCAGGGTGCAAAGAATGTTATCAAGAGTGGTGTTGATACTACTAAGGGCGCCATTAAAACCGGTGCCGATGCCGTCAACCAGCAACTCAAGAATGCTAATACTGGCGTGAAAAACACAACCACCGATGTCAATCAAGGTATCAAGAACAAGCTTGGTAGTTTCGATCCACGTGCTAGCCAGATACACCTCGTGGCCGAACAAATTCCTGTTGATATCTCAACATTACCGAATGCGAGCCAGAACGGTGACACGTATAGCGCTAATGCATCTGGCACATTGAGCCATCAGCTAGAGCGATATCTCGCCAATACATCTACCGAACTTTCCGATGGGCTCATCGCCTCTTCATCATCCAACTCTCCACTAAGCCGTTACACGGCTCAAGCGGGCGAGAGCGACATGGCGCTTATGGAAAGTCCAAAAATGGTTGCTCTAGCCACCGGAGATCCGAGTGGTGCAACAGCGGGGGCGGATACAAATCCACCCGCAACTCTCTCCTCAACGATGGAAAATTACGCTCAGGATGTTGCTCAGCCTGTAGGTATATATCTCTCTAATCCTGCGACTGGAAATGCCGAGAAGCTTCTTGCTTATACGCTTGAAACAGGTCGTGATCCTATCTTGAGCCAAATAGATGTCGACAACGATGGTGACACTGATGTTTTCTATAGCTTCGGGGGAGATATTTATTTCAAAGAGAATCAGACGAAACACACTTCCGACAACTTCAATCAAATTGATACCTCCAGCCCTATGGTATCATCGCTCAATGACCTCTTGCCGGTCGCGGGTGCCGTAACTGGCGTTTCATTTGATGACTCACAGCGCGATCTTATTACTCTTTCATGGAATGCTTCCGGTAGTGGCGTGATTGGATATGAACTTGATACATGGAGCATAGATACCGATCTTCAGAAGAGACAGTATTTATTCCCATCTGCCAGTGGTCAAATCCCTTACAATGCTCATGTTGTAACGGAAGAGATCGCCGACAGCCCTTCACTGTCTGTCTCGCTGTCGCTTCCATACGGAAACACTTATTTCCAAATTGTACCGCTTGGAGCGAAAGGTGCCAAAGGTACGCCATCGTCTGTATACTTATTTGCACCTCAAATATGCGGAAATTCAGCCCCACCGCTTTCATCTGTAGAAGGTGGAGTTAGCGGCGATGGAACTGCAGCCGGAGCTACCACAGGTGAAGACGTGCGTAGTGTTGCCCTTGGCAAGACGCTTCGTATTAACCTATCCGGTATTATCGATGCCAAATCAGAAATCGTAAAATACTACGCCGATACTGATCTTTCGAAAGACTCCAATGGGGACGGTAATCCTGAAAACGATAACGATGTCAGCTCGACCCTTCCATCTCTTGAATTTGGTCCATACTACAAAGATGGCGACGTTCGAGTGAATATTTTTGCAGAAAATGCTCATGGCACGGTCAGCCAGCAGACACTAGGCATACGCGTTTATGTTCCGAACATTTACCTCAAGCACGCCTCCACTCAGGACGGCAGTGCGCAGGGATATATCAGTCCGGGCGAGGGCGATGTCCCTTTTGCTCTCGTTCGAGAAAGGGGCGGTAGTGCCGAGATTATTGGAGATTATACTACTGACTCTGTCGGCAACTTTTCCGTAAGCGGACTTCAAACTGCCGGCAAAACCGTTATCCGTAATATCAAAAATGAAGTTGTTGCTGAGTACGAGCGTGAAACCGGAAAGTTCCACATCGTCAAAGAAGGATACACATTACGAGCACGCGTATCTGCTCCTGGCTACCTCGCAACCGTAGAGGTCGTAGATCCGAATGATGTTGTTTTGGCGAGCTCCTTCGCAGTTCCTGATGCGAATACTGACGTAACGATTGATCCTACCACTCTCTCCTATACCCCCATTACGACGAAAACCATGAAGGGCGTTCACATCGCCGATCGCGATGCGAATGATTCTATTCTTCTTAAGAGCATTCCCGCTGATGATCCTGCTTATTTCGGTGGAACAGAAGTAATCAGTCGAGACTCTCATGGCGATACAAGATTAGCACTCGTTGATTCAAGTGGACACATACTCATCACTGATTCACGAGTGTCGATTCGACTACGTGATGTACCCGATATGCCTTATGCGTATGAGTTACTGCTAGACTCAAAAATTATTGGAGAGATATTTATTGCTACCAATATTCCTTCAAAACCTATCATTCTCGATCCGGCCGAGTTCTCTGTTCCTGCTAGTACATCTGTGGAGGCTCAGGTAGCTGCTATTCCAGCGGACTCCCTCCTTCCTTCATCAAACTTCTCTGATATTACCAAGGGAACGGACCTCTACAGGGCGGTATCCGTACTGCAAAATGATGGTATCATTGAAGGCTATCAAGAAAATGGGCAGCAGGTATTTAAACCGGATCAAGCTATTCTACGCGCGGAATACACAAAAATCGTCCTCAAAGCTTTGTGTATCGTTCCGCGCCCAGCCGCCTACCAATCCCCATCACCATTCTCTGATATTACCTTCAGTGAACCGCCATCATGGTTCTATCCTTTTGTAAAAGAATCATTCTTGCTCAACTTAATTACGGGATATGTCGGAGAAAAAAACAGCTCCGGCTTCTCTCCATTCAAACCTCTCTCCTACATCTCACGTGCTGAGTCGGTAAAGATTCTCATCGAGGCACTTCGTATGCTGCGAGTTATCCGTCTCGACACTGTCACTGCAGGAGCGAATGATGCGTGGTACGCCCCATTCATGAAAGTTGCCCAGGATCTCACTCCGTATACTATCGCACCAACCTCCAAATCTTCCACGAAGACCAAGGAGTCGTTCATCGTTACTCCTGTGGAGTCCCTCTCTCCGGACTATCGCATGACACGTGGGGACTTCGCTATCATGGCGGCTCGTGTTCTCAACACCTACGACTGCTACAAGGATGCCCGTGATGCTCAGCTGAAAAAACTTCAGGAAGATGCAGCGCAGCAACAAAAAACCGCACAGGAGGCGGCTCAAAAAGCCTCAGACGCTAAACGCTCAGCAGCGTTTACTCAGCTCCAGAAAACACTTGCTCAAAAAACATCTAAACTCTCACCGGGGGTATACGCCTTCCTTCCGATCTGCACTTCTTGTCCATGCGCCTCGGTCATAGATAATACCGGACAGCTCTTACCAGGAGATCGAATTTTTGCGATACTATCTACAAAAGATCATGGAACGATTTTGAAAAAAAGTAATGTTATTATTCTGCCAGTTTTACCGACATCGTTATGAGCCAGCGCATTCGTCATTACAGTACCTATATCACCGGATCACTTATTGGGGTCGCAATGTTTGTTGCAGTATCAACCGGTGTTCCTATGATTTTTGCTCAGGTTAGTCCTGATATTCCCATCGTCGTTGGACCAACGGCTCCTATCGACACCGCTGACCAAAGTTGCGTAGATGCGATGCCGGCTATCTTCACATCGGAACAAAAGAACTTTATTGATTTCATGAATGATCATTTCAAAAATGCCGCCCCTAGTTCTGAGCTTTTGCAGGTCGGTCTCGACCGTCTCAATAATTATCGAAGCACTCTCATAGCTGCTCGAAACTCCTTCCCACTCACTTCCGTATATCAATCAGATGCCAGTAATGAGTCAGCATTCTGTGACCAAAAAGTTCGTGATCAAATTCTCATTGCCGAAAAAACCTTCCAGTCTTTCGTTGAGGAGACGGCCTTTGCCAAAAAATCCACCGCGCTTACGGAAAAAATATCTGGTATTAATGGAAAACTTCGTACGCTCAATGAACTCCTGATTCAGCTGGATGGCTATTTCTACGCCTTCGATAAGGCACTCCCAGGCTTTACCCAGAAGTGTATCAAAAAAGATGGCAGCACTACGCCATAATCATATAACGTTTTCATTTTCTCTTCTTATGTCTTTCTTTTCATCCCATAACGGTATCGTCAAAAAATCTTCCTTCAGAAGTCCTCTCGGTCATGGGATTTTTTCCGGAGTATTAGTGAGTCTGCTCGTCTCTCTGGCTCTTCAGCTTATTCCCCTTACCTCAAATGCCGCAGACAATACACCTTTTACCGTGAATGATCTGGCGAAAATTCAGCAAAAGCTTATGAATACCGATGACTCCATGGAAAACCTAAGCTCTCTGTACCATCAGACGGTAAATAACATTGTTAATGCTTACATGGATGCTTTTACAAAAAATAATAGCGACGACAAAGCCCTCACCGCACCTCCAAAAAACGATGCCGAGTGCAGTGCTGTTGGCGCAACAATGAACCTCAGTACCTACTGCCTCTTCCTCCGTATCGACACTCTTTATGCGACCTATTCCAAATCATTACGCGTGAAGCAAAGCACTGTTCTACAGGACATTAATGCCATCCAACATGGCGGAGAGTATCAAGAGGCCACCGCAAACTCCTATGTTTCTCGACAAAAATGGATCAATAAAGAACTCACGGCTTCTCAAAGCGCTCTCGATAGCGTTCTGCGCTCATACAGCGAACTTCTAATTCAGTATCCAATGCATCTCGAGTATCAAAAAACACTTAAACTTCTTATTAAATATTACGATCACCTCGTGGATGTTCGAAAAAAAGTTGATACCTATCCCGCTCGCTTCCAAGATGTCACTACCGCCAACTGCACCTAAGCCCTCTCCTCATGAAACGCCCACTCCTTCTATCGCTTACCGTTACACTTCTGCTCATTGGAGCGGCCGTGCGCGTTGATCATGACGTAGGAATGGGAAGAGCTGTACGGATGGCTCGTTCGGCCTTCGCGGCGACCGATTCTCCCACATTAGATCCTCCACCAACCACCCATGCTGTTTTTTCAAAACTATTACAGGGGGTTGGTATTAGTAATCCCAACGGAGAAATTACCTCCGGGGATGTATTTGGTGATACTCCAAAAAACCTCTACATATATACCTATCAGCAGATATTCGAGCGCCCAGATAAGGATGCTATGCTCGAGCTCGCGGGTGCCTATGGACTCACTCTTGTTGATGCGCAGGCCGTATTGCAGGGCTCGGTTGCTCCACTCATGAGAGGAAAAATTAATTATACGCAGAGCAAGGCCGTTGCCGATGTACAAAAAATTCAAAAATCCTATAGTGAAATTTTGCGACAGCGACAGATGAAGTACGACCTGCAGTTAGCTGTTTTACCTACTGAGATATTCTCGAATGGCAATCTGGATGACTCGGGTTTTGACCTTATTAATGACCTTAATTTGATTGAGGAAGTGCTCTTCGTCGACAAGACCAAGGTCTACCTCAACCAACAACCATTTGGACCAAAAAGTATCTCTCTCAAGGATGCTGTTCAGAAAATTGCCAACATTGGCTCAACAGGAACTTCTTCGAATCTCGCCGGCTCCTCTGGTGGAGGCACCGCTAACCCATCGTCAGACACCTCTCTCGCCTCTAATCAAGCCAAGACATTCACGCTTGATGATATTCTTAAAAGTTCATCTGCCAGCGGAAACCCCCTTAACTACTGCGCCTCCGGGTCTCCTCTCAACAAGGCGCTCGATCAGTACGCGCAGAGTGGAGCCGATAGTACGAATAACACCTCTTCCGACACTACGGGTCAATCAACAAACTCGGGCTCACCGGTGGTTGCAACTTCCATAGAAAATATCGACGTCAGTACTATGACACCTCCCGAGCTCGTCCAGGTTCCTGTAAAATCTCAGGGCGTCTTCATGCCCCCTACCAATTCTTTCTGCAATGAAATCGGTGGCACCCTTCTCTATACCTATCGTACCAAGATCGGTGGCAGCGAACATGAAATTTTCTGTTTAAGCTTAGAGAAAAAAATAAGGACCTATACGTCTTTTAGCCCTACAAAAACATGCATTCAATGTACGATTGCCGCCATGAATGAAGACATGAAGAAGCTTCTATCGAAAAATATCACTCCCAATAAACTTACGGGAAATACCTATGAGTCCACAAAATGTAAGTCTGCTATTCAGCTCTCCGATCGGCTTAATATGAACATTATTATGGTTCCAACGCCGGTAATTACGCCGAACAAGTATGGACCTTTTGTTACGGGCGACTTCAGTAAGCGGCTTAATGCGTATGTGAGAAATTATCTTCCTTATGGAAATCCAAAAGATAGTACCCCTGAACGCGTGAAAGACGAGGCACTTGCCAATGCCGGCGCAAATGCCGATCAGGTAAATGTCGTCGATCAGATACAGGCTCAGCTCGCCGTAAATCGCAAAGACTTCATCAATAATCAGTCCATACAACCCATCCAAGACACTGGCGCCTCCAAGAACGCCTCGTATCAGCAAATGATCAAAGAAATGCGCCAAATGACCGCCTACTTCCAGTCATTCCAGGATATCTTCGTTCGCCTCGGTACCAATGCGCAAAATGTTTGCGATAAAAATGATGTTAATAGCTAATCCACCCCATGAAACTTGCACGTACTCATATCGGTAGAATCACCAAACTAGCGTCCCTCGTGGCTTGCGTTGGTATGATTGGAGTCATTGGGGTCGTGTTCGTGCCCGAGGTAAGTGTCGGTGCTTCATTCAATCCCTTTGGGTCTTCCTCCTATCCGCAAATTCAAGGTTGCCCCGTTAATAAGCGCTTTGATAACTGGGGTCGCTTCATCAAGGACGGCGCATCATTCTCTGATTTTTATGAAAACTGGGGCGATATTTTCACTCGGAATTCATGTCAGCAACAGGATATATTTAGCATTCAAAAAACGATTGAGGGTGCCGAGAACCAGCTCCGACAGAAGATTTTTCAATGTCAGGCCGGCGGCCTCACCGAACTCAGCACGAAGATTCATGAACTTCAATTCGAACTCGAATATGTTCGTCACGTGATCGACACGGACGACGAACGCCCTGCGCCAGAAGGCACTAAGGGCGAGGTTCGTCCACCGGCGGCCATCATTCAGCGAATGCGCGACAATCCTATGCTCAAGGATGGCACTATCAGCAGTGACCGCTTCGATACCCTCTTTGCCGCTACTCAGCAAAAATACGCCTCCCGCGTAGAGCAGTATCGCAACTGCCAGGATGCCGACTGGGCGGCTCTTACTAAGCAGTGGAATAACTTCACCTCGAGCTGGGCCGGACTTAAACCAGCCGCACAGCAATCCACTAAGTCGCTCGCCAATCGTGTTAATGTATTCCTCGATGTTCCTTCGGATCATAATGGCCGTTTCCTTGGCGGACTCCTCGATATCAAGATGAATAAGCTCACCCCAGAACAGAATCTCGCCGGCGTCTACAACAACCTGACTCGTGACTTACGCACGGGAACCGCAAAAAGTCCGCCGGATTACTCCACCTTCCTCGATAACGCCACGAGCGAACATGATCGCTACAATCAGGACGAAGAAAATGCGAAGCGCAAAGCATACTATGAAGGGCTATACCGCTACACTTCTGATGCCTCGGGCGATGAGGTTAAAAAGGAGCTTATCAATATGAATGGTGTTATTCAGGGCACCATCCAGCCGGTTATCGACAATGTTCGTTCTTGTACCGCCCTGATTGCGAAAAGGCAGTGCGGGGGCAAGTAGATTACATATCTCCCTATACGAACATAAGCCGCCCTTCTTTTTGAGTTAAGGGTGACGTATGTTGGTGGAATTCAATGCTTTTCTAGGGCAAAATTTTTATACCTGTTTGGGGGTGTGAGTTGGGGTCTTTTATCGTTGCTTTTCGCGTGACTCTATCCGAGTACCAGCGAGAGCAATGATCCGGCAAATGTCTTTCTTTTCCCTTCCTGTGTGGAAGTTACCGGTGAGTGGTTCAGTTCGAGCTCGATTACCTCAGCTTTGCAATATGGGCAAAGATTGATTTTATTCGAGACGGACTTACCGCACGTATAGCAGTTGAGAATCATGTGAGTGAGGGGTGGGAGGGTGAGTGAGAGTTTTTGAGGAACTTTGAGGGATTTTTTTGTGATTCTTTTTCTCTATGTCTCTAGGTTGATGCTGTACACTTGGTCGTTTGTTTCGGAGAAGTTTTTGGGAATGTTCGGAATGCTATATGCGGGCGGAGGTGGCATCTGTCGTACTGGCTGACTCTCCATAACCTCCTCTCGCGCCTCCGATGCTGCGTAGCTCGGAAAGTGTGCCGGGATCGGTAGAGTGACCTGAGAGAGCGTCACGTTACCTGCCTGACCCGCCGACGAGGAACGAATTACGTCCATGGCGGAGTCGTGGGCCGTCTGTCCGAGGAAGGCGTTGATCTCACTCTCGGTTGTTCGGTAGACCCGTCCAAACTTGAGTGCTCGCAACTTCCCTTCCCTGATCCACTTCAATACGGTGTATTGATGAACCTGGAGAATCTCAGCGACCTGCTTCGGGGTGTAGAATTTTTCATTCATGGATCCCTAGCATAGCATACGATATGTCAACTTCTCTATACTTTTTTACACTTTAGGCTGTTCTACTATACTTTTTTATATTCTTTTACACTTTATTAAAGTCTACGTTGTCCTACCTACCGACTCGGGAAACCTGAACTTTAACTAAACCCTATCAAACTTAATTTAATGTAACTTATTTAAACTCTTACTTTGTTGTGCCAACTTTAGCAAAGTTATTTATGGTTTACAATGTTTTTGTACACTTTTCTTAATTTGTTTAAATCTAATTATATTTATTATATTTCATGATTAAGCTTATTTGTTTACTGTTAAGCAAATCTAATACAATCATATGATATTTAATTACATCTAATGATACTTAATTTGTTCAACCATTGTGCAAAACTTTTTCATAACTTGTCACTCCAGCTATTGTGCGGTTTTTTGTATGTTTTTTAATGTTTATTGAAAAAATATCCCCGGTGTTCTCCATGACAAAATATCTCCGTAATAACGGATGAGTTTTTCTACTTTTTTCATTATGAAGCCCTACGCATTAAAGCGTCGATACGTTCGCCAAAGAGTATCCGAAGTTGACGTGGCGATAGGTATCTTCCTTCTTCCATGTTCCTTTTATAAAACTCCTCAATCCGTGGCTTGCCCGTTTTCGATTGTTCGACTGCGGTTAGATACTTTGTCCTCCATCTCTCAAACTCACCCTTGTCACCTGCGGACATGCTATTGGGCGTACCATCATTTTCTACATCGATGAGCTCTATTCTGCCAATATTCTCACGTGCGAGGCGCTCAAGCTCCATTATCATGGGATTGCGACTCCCTATTTTATCCGTATATCTGAGTCGGGACCATTCCCATGATACTAAATCCTCTAATCTATATTCGAGTGGCGCTTCATCTTGAATATTACCAACATGGAGACGTCCCGATTGCGTATTTAACCCAATAGACCGCCCGAAATTAGCATATCCTCCAGTGAATGGCTCGGTCCCGTTGAATCCTATCCATTCAGCGCCCCGAACAATATTTTCTCCATATTTAGCTTCATGCTTCCCGGGAATCCCCGCAAGTTCATCGGGATGGATTGTCTCATCGGTTAACTCGGTCTGAAGAATGGCCATTCGAGCCATAAAGGAGAAATTACAAATAAGAGCCTATTTTAGGCATTTAATGCAAAGATGTCAACTCTCTACATAATCTTCTTCAGCCACTTTCCGGTGAGGGAGAGCTTGGATTTGATGACGTCTTCGGGGGTGCCGAATGCTACGAGTTCGCCGCCGCCGTCGCCGCCTTCTGGGCCCATGTCGAGGAGGTGATCACAGCATTTGATGACGTCGAGGTTGTGCTCGATGATGAGAACGGTGTTGCCCTTCTCTACGAGACGCTGAAGAACCTCGAGGAGACGTCGGACGTCGTCGAAGTGGAGACCGGTGGTAGGTTCATCGAGGACGTAGAGGGTACGGCCGGTCGAGCGGCGAGAGAGTTCTGTTGCGAGCTTGATACGCTGGGCTTCGCCGCCGGAGAGCGTGGTTGCTGATTGACCGAGATGGAGGTAGTTGAGACCGACATCTACAAGAGTCTGCATCTTTGTTTTGATAGATGGTACCGCCTGGAAGAACTCGAGTGCCTCCTCTGTAGTCATATCGAGAACGTCGGCAATGTTTTTTCCACGGTAACGGATTTCAAGGGCTTCATTGTTATATCGTCGACCCTTACACTCTTCACAAGGTACGTACACGTCTGGAAGGAAGTGCATCTCGATTTTCTTGATACCATCACCCGCACATGCTTCGCAGCGACCTCCTTTCACGTTGAACGAGAAGCGACCACTCTTATAGCCACGCATGCGTGAGTCAGAGGTTTGAGCGAAGATTTCACGAATGTCGGTAAATACTCCGGTATAGGTGGCTGGATTTGAACGTGGTGTACGGCCAATCGGAGATTGATCGATATTAATAATCTTATCAATATGCTCAATACCTTCGATGCGCTCATGACGACCCGGCTGCTCGTGGCTTCCATAGAGCTCCTGCGAGATCTTCTTTACGAGAATATCATTGATAAGTGTGGACTTACCGCTCCCTGAGACACCCGTAACACCGATAAGAGTACCAAGTGGAAACTTCGCTGTTACCTTCTTGAGATTGTGCTCAAATGCACCAACAATTACCAACTGCTTACCATTTCCCTTTCTTCGAACTTTTGGAATTTTAATACTCTCTTTGCCGGAAAGATATCTACCCGTCAACGAATTTGGATCATCCATGACCTCCTGTGGCGTGCCCTGTGAAACGACTCGTCCGCCATGTTTTCCCGCACCCGGTCCGATATCGAGCAAGTAATCCGCCTGGAGCATCATGTCGTTATCATGTTCAACGACGATGACCGTGTTGCCAAGCTCCTTGAGATGAACAAGTGTCTTAATTAATTTTTCATTATCATTTTGGTGAAGTCCGATAGATGGCTCATCTAAGACATAAACTACGCCTGATAAACGTGAGCCGATCTGTGTAGCGAGACGAATACGCTGTGCCTCTCCACCGGAGAGCGTGTTCGCCGCACGATTAAGTGTGAGGTATGAAAGACCGACGTCCGTCAAAAATTGTAATCGCGAGTTCACTTCTTGGAAGATTAATTTTCCAATATGCTTTTCGCTTTCCGTGAGCTCCAGTCCGTTGAAAAATGCCTTTGCCTTTGCGACAGAAAATTCCGTAACGTCAATAATAGACATATCGCCGACCTTCACCGCGAGAACCTCGGGGCGAAGACGCTTGCCATGACACATCGGACAGTCGAGAATGCGCATAAAGGTCTCGATCTTCTTTCTCACATAGTCTGAATCTGTCTCCAGATAGCGACGCTCAAGGTTTGGAATAACACCTTCAAATGTTGTTGTATATTCTCCACGGAAACCGGGAGAGAGTGCTGGCGTTTCGTCATCGTCACCTTCCGTAGGCTTACTCGCGCCAATGTTAATCGTATATTTCTTATCTCCTGTTCCGTAAAACACCAAGTCCATCGCCTCTTTCGAGAGATTTTTTACCGAAGTGTTCATGGAAAATTTATAGGTTTTCGCTACCGCTTCGAGAATACGGTTATACCAGGTAAGGTGCGATGTTGTAGCGGACCACGGCATAATAGCCCCCTCGGCGAGCGTTAAATCTTTGTTTGGAAGAACTAATGTCGGATCAATCTCCAACTTCGTGCCAAGGCCGTGACAGGTAGGACAGGCTCCATGCGGAGAGTTGAAAGAGAAAAATCGTGGAGAGATTTCCGGAATAGAAATATTACACTCCGGACAGGCAAATCGCTCGGAAAATATTTCTTCCTTTTTCGTGTCATTATCCTGAATAATCATAATTCCCTCTCCGTGTTTGAGTGCGATTTCTACGGAGTCGGCGAGACGGGATCGATCTGAGTTTGGAACCTCAATCTCCTCTCCTGTTGAGAGTTTTTCTACCGTTCTGCCGAAGTTTTTAATCACGAGACGGTCAACCACCACATCGATTGAGTGTTTTTTTGTCTCATCAAGTTCAGGAATCTCGAGGACGTTTACTACTTCTCCATCCACGCGAACACGGACGAAGCCGTCTTTCTTAATCTTTTCGATGGCTTTTTCGTGGCGACCTTTTCGATCGCGAACAGCCGGGGAAAGAATTAAAATTTTCTTACCTTCTGGCATCGCAGCAACCGTTTCTACGATTTGGGAAGTAGACTGTCTGGATATCGCTTTTCCACACTCTGGGCAGTGAGGATGACCAATTTTCGCAAAAAGAAGTCTCAAATAGTCATAAATTTCCGTCACCGTTCCGACTGTGGAGCGCGGATTACGCGGTGCGGTCTTCTGGTCGATAGAAATAGCCGGGCTTAAACCCTCAATCGAGTCAACATCCGGCTTCTCCATAAGCTGAAGAAACTGACGTGCATAGGTCGAAAGTGACTCTACGTATCGTCTTTGGCCTTCCGCATAGATCGTATCGAAAGCTAAAGAACTCTTTCCGCTACCGGAAAGACCCGTCATTACCGTTAACTTATTTCTCGGAATCTCTACGCTCACATTCTTTAAATTGTGAATTCGAGCGCCCTTTACAATAATTTTGTCATTTGTCATGGTACCGAGCAGCGTAGCACGGTTTTGCGGAAGATTCAAGTCTATAGAGGCACTCTATCCTATAATCGCATCAACCGTGTCGGCGATGAGGTGGGACTCCTCACTTCTATCGCGAGTAGTAAGGTAACCAAACTTCTTATTATTCTCCTTCTTTTCGAAGAGATATGTCAGATAAATATACCCAACAATGAGGAATGGTACGAGAAGGAAGGTCCACTCCATTTCGAGGAAAACGTTGAAAATAGCGTGGAGGGTTGCGGCGATCAGGAAGCCCTGGATGAGGTTCTGTACGGCAAAAATCTTCTCGTCATCGATTCCGAAAATCTTCTCCATCATTTTTGGCCAGATGATCTTTTTCTGTTGACGCAAGATTGGTGTTGAAAAGTAAGAAATACCATAATAGTATCCCATCATTCCCGAGAAAAGTACGTGAACGAAGGTAGAAAAAATCGAACGGAACACAAACGGCAACATGAGGTTTTGCGGCCCCTGATGCACCCAAATGTTATGGAAGTACATGATATTTTCCGTGAAAGAAAATCCGAGCGCGCAAAGAATAGAAAGCTCGATAACATCATCAATATCATGAAACTCACTCTGACCCATCGCACGAACGGCAATATGCTTCATAAGCTCCTCGATAACGCCGACAATGCTAAAGGTGAGTATAATACTTAGCGGAATACTCACGAAGCCTGTAGGACCGATCATGTTTGCCGTAAATGGCTGCGTATAGCGAAAAGCATTGATCCATGGGAAAAACTGCCAGAGATATTTATAAAAAAGAATCGGAAAAACTGCCGTCGCGCCGAGGAAAAATGCGTAGAAAATTACACTTCTTCTATATGGGTTTTTCACATAAAAAATATATCCCCATACCGCCGCCGGCACACCTGCAAGGAGAATTGACCCGATTATTTGTACGATTTGGGAGTTCATGTTTGTTTTATTTTTGATTCAGTTTGTTTTGTCATTATATCACAAAAAGCCCCTTAAAGCCAAGGCAAAGCTGATACGGCAAAGAGAGCTCTATTGATCGATTATCTGCCCTCCATGAACTTTCCTCACCGTTGAAGCTGATCGTAGCTTTGGAGAGGTAGGAAGAGGGTTGCCATCAGCAACGGTCATAATAATCTGCGTCGTCGAGGGAAGATTCGTCAGAAGTGGGGCGAGAACGCCATTGAAAATGGGTTCAAAAATATCGTTTTTACGATTTGAGTCGAGTTCGGAAAAAATATCATCGAGAAGAATTATAGGAGTTTCACCTGTTTTAAAGCTAAACCAGGCAATCTCAGCCTGCTTGAGCCCCATGAGTGCCGATCTGAGTTCTCCGCGAGAAGCGGTCAGTTCGAGTGGATATCCGCGTATTTTTAAGCGTAGATCGTCCCTATGTGGGCCGACGGAGGTGTGAGTTGAACGCGTGTCGCGTGAACGAGCCTGTACAAGAGTCTGAAGGAGAAGAGATTGTAGCTCATTTTGAAGCTGCGGCAAAGCTGAATTATGGAGGAAGCATGCGTACTCTATCTCGTACAGTGCCGCTCCTACCTGTTCATAAAGCTGTTTTCGAAGAAAATCAACCAACTCAATTCGACTAGTCAGTAAAGCTGCTCCAGCTTCAGCAAGCGGTGGGTCCCATATATCGAGGTCGGCCATTGAGGCAGATCCTAGCTTTATCTGAAGCAGAAGAGCATTGCGTTGAGATAGAAGCTTCTGATATGTCTGAAGCTGCCTCATGTAACCGGGAATGGTCTGTATAAGGATCGTATTCAGATACTTACGGCGAAGAGCGGGCTCACCGGTGAGAATATGAAGGTCCTCTGGGCGAAAGAGAACAGCTTTGATGTGTCCTAAAAATTTAGGAGCTGAGATTTTGGTGCCATTTTTTTTCAGTACGCGCTGGTGCTGCGGTGCGTGAATCTCGCACATCTCCAAATGTATAGCCTCGCTCGTTTTATTCGCTTGGTACTGCCCTCCCGAGACACCTCTTGCTTCGATTCGAAAATAGTCTTTATCAAACTGTTTCAAAAATTCACGATCACCGATACGAAATGATTTCGTAATTGCCATCAGATACATCGCTTCCAGAAAATTCGTTTTTCCCTGCGCATTTTCTCCGCTCAATATGACGATTGGCTCATCAGGAAAAGCAAAATCGAGTCTCGCATAGTTGCGGAAATTTTCGAGATGGAGGGAGCTAAGTTTCATTGTCGCGAGTGTAGCATATTTTGATCAGAGTTTGCATTGTGAGGGAAAGAAGCTAGAATGTGTGGGCTCCTATGTTTTAATATAATTTTCATGCCCCCACGATCATCAAAACCAGCAGAAACAGATCCAATTTATGGCATGAGACACTCATGCGCGCATATGTTAGCTCAGGCGGTATTACAAATTTTTCCTGATGCGAAGTTGGGCGTAGGACCGGTTATTGAAAATGGCTTTTATTATGATTTTCAGCTTCCAAGGACGTTGACCCCGGAAGACATGAAGGACCTCCAGAAGAAGATGGAACATATCGGAAAACAGGGACAGACGTTCGTACGACAAGAGAAAACAATCGCCGAGGCAAAGGACTTTTTGAAAAGCATGAAAGGTGGCGAGCAGCCATTCAAGATTGAGCTTGTAGAGGATCTGGCGGCGAAGGGTGAGACTGGCGTAAGCTTCTATGAAAATGTGGATCAAAAAGGTGAGGTAAAGTTTGTCGACCTCTGCCGCGGAAATCACACGGAAACGACTGGAAAAGTTGGTGCATTTCAGCTCACGAGCATCGCTAGTGCATATTGGAAGGGCGACAGCGAAAATCCATCAATGCAGCGAATCTATGGTGTTTGTTTTGAGACGGAGGCGGAATTAAAAGAATACCTCGCACGAATTGAAGAGGCAAAAAAACGTGATCACAAAGTCCTCGGAAAGCAGCTAGGATTATTTGCGTTTAGTCCGCTTGTTGGTGCGGGTTTACCGTTATTCCTTCCAAAGGGCGCACGCTTGAAAAAAATACTTGAAGACTTCATTACGAATGAAAAAGAAAAACGTGGATATTCCTACGTCTGCATTCCGCACATTGCGAAAGACGCGCTGTATGTAACGAGCGGACATTTGGGAAAGTACGATGCCATGATGCCCGTCATGGAAACTGAAGAGGGCGGAGATGCTCTCGTCATGAAGGCAATGAACTGTCCGCATCATTTTGAATTATACAAAGCAGAGGCACACTCATACCGTGAATTACCGCTTCGTTATGCTGAAAATACGACCGTGTATCGCAATGAAAAAAGCGGTGAAGTGAACGGATTATTCCGAGTGCGTGCCGTAACGCAGGACGATACGCACCACTTCGTACGACATGATCAGATTGGTTCTGAAATTGATATGATCTTGGGTTTGACACGTGTAGTCTACGAAAAGTTTGATTTCAAAAACTTCCGTGCTCGCGTGAGCATACGAGATCCGAAAAAGCCGGAAAAATATTTTGGTGATGATGCATTATGGAAACTTGCTGAAAAAAATCTTGTTGAGGGTGTACAGCGATGGGGCGCGGAGTATTTCATTGGTGAGGGTGAGGCCGCTTTTTATGGACCAAAAATCGATATCATGGTCGAGGATGCGTTGGGACGCGAGTGGCAACTTACAACCGTTCAACTCGACTTCACGCAGCCTGAAAATTTTGATTTAAGCTACACAGGAGAAGATGGTAAATCTCATCGACCTGCCGTATTGCATGTGGCTATTTTTGGCTCACTTGAGCGATTTATGGGAATTATTATTGAGCATTATGCCGGAGCATTCCCTTCATGGCTCGCACCAGTACAGGTTCGAATCTTGCCGGTGAGCGATCAGTTTTTACCTTATGCGACTGAGGTTTTCGATGCTTTGAAGGCGCAGGGTATGCGTGTCGAGATCGACAGCGCTTCCGAAACGCTTGGAAAGAAAATACGAAATGCTGAGCATACTCGTGTGCCCTATATGGTCGTTATCGGCGAAAAAGAAACGCAAGATAAGACCGTCGCGGTACGTGATTATGCTACGAAAAAACAGGAGACGATGCAGTTTGCCGATTTCGTTACATTGCTTCGGGCTTAGTTTTTCCCGCTCTCGTATTGCCCTGAACTGCTACTTCATTTGTGGCTTATACTTGGGAATTTCATTATTGAAATCTCTCATCGCTGGGAATATAAGTCCTGGGAATAACACATCTCTGAAGAGTCCGAGCGAGCGATCGGCATCATATACGTCGTGCGACATGACTGTTTCTTGGCTTAACCAACCGATACAAAGGTTCTCTATCGTATAGAGTTGTACCTCAACTGTTTCCGTCACCATCTTGCCATCCTTCGTTCGAATGTGATGTCTTGACCCTCGCTGACCCGCTCGATGATGCGCTGAAAGAATGGCCGTTACTGACGGTCTTTCCTTTTTTTTCAGGCGATTATTACTCGGATCCTCCACCTTTACGGTCGTTCCACCTATTTCATTAAAAACAAAATCTAGAGCTCTTCTCCTCTGTCGATGAGCACTTCCCTTTACGGCAATACATGTTCGTGTACCGTCCGTCACCTCTCTTTCACCTTGTCGCAATTGTGATACAACTCTGGACTGGAATGTCTTCGAGTTCCATAACATTCCATTTTTTTCGAAATTTGGGCTGAAAAAATATACCGTCAAAGGCTCATCCTGATGATGAAGGGTGACTTCATATAGAGTCACCTCCTCGATTTTCTTCACTTGATACCATTTTCCATCAATCTGACTTAATGGCTTTTCCTCGCCATCATCTTCTTCACCATCTTTCACTTCATGGTATTTGTACGTTGGTACTTTTGCCCTCATAAAGTCGCGGAGGACCGGTTTACCAGACTCATCCACTTCCTGCAAAACTCGCCATCGGAGTTTCACCGGAACAATCTCTTCTGGAACAATTCCAAATCTCTCTCTAAATCGAGCTTCAAATGCGGCTGTTCTCTCCTCCAGCTCCTTGGTATCTCCCCCTGGTAACATGTCATGAGACTTATACCAAAACTCGAGCATCGTTCTGGCCTGATACCCCACAATGCGCTCAATCATTCCGTCTAAATCTTCGGCATTTGCTGCATACTCATGCAGCTGATACGTATCTGCAATCCACTTCCTCGCCTCGGGATTATCTTCCATAAATAATGATGGATTTTCGCACCATGCGAGAAGGTTTTTTATATTTCGCTCATTTTCGATTGTTGGAATATATACTGCCATTTGCTTCTCGGGCACCGCGTCCGGCACAAAGTGCAGCGCCTCGTCCTTGATCTTATCTATTGTTTTTTTACCCTCTTCGATTTCTCTACCAATTATTTTCCGCGCCTCAGCTACCGGCACGTTATCTAACTCCATTCTCCATAGAAGTTTTTTCTCGCCACCTTTTGCCTCTTCGACGAGC
The DNA here is from genome assembly GCA_026395555.1 of Candidatus Peregrinibacteria bacterium. Taxonomy (GTDB): domain Bacteria; phylum Patescibacteriota; class Gracilibacteria; order UBA1369; family UBA12463; genus CALREA01. The sequence continues at coordinate 32,601 of JAPLYO010000012.1, forward strand.
ATACGAATTGGTACCAACATCTCAGCCTTCGGAACGATAATTCGAGACATGGACTTCATGCTTACCATCGTGGTCTCTGCGAGGTCCATTTTGAACTTCGGATCTCTCTGTTCTCTGATGTCCTTGATAAAATGACGCGCGAACCAACTATGAAAACTGTTTCCATTCGTTACGCCAAATTTCGGCTCTCCTAGCGCCTCTTGTGACTTCACTCGCTGCTGTCTCCTCACCTTTTGGCGCTCTTCTCTCACCTTAAAAACCGGCTGCAACGACAAGAGTCTGTCCAGATTCTCCAGTCTGAATCCTATCTTTTCCAGATATTCAATTAATTGTTTTCGCGGTCCTTCTAATGTTAAAATTTTATCTCCCTGTTCGCCGAGCACGCGCTCAAAAAGAAAGTCCAATATTGTACGATTTTTCTTAAAAGCCTCTTCAAACTTTGCTGTACAGATGTCGCGTGTCTCCTGCGCGATCCTTTCCGTGAGATCTTCCATTATGTCTCGATCGCCCTTTATGACATCAATGACATCAATATTCGGATATTTTTCCTGTAGCTTCTCTATAATCTCAAATACCTTTCGCTCTTCTCGCTCGGTTCCGTATACGTCGATAAATTCACCGAACTCTCGCTTCGCCCCTTCCACCTGCTCTTGATTGTCTCCTTCCGCTTTAAACGGCAGTTCGCCGGTAATTCCACCCTCTTCATTGAATCTGTGACTTCTTCGCTCCTGCAGGCCACCAAAAAAACTCTCTAACAAGTCTCTAATAAGCTTGTTCGAGCTCGAACCGTCTGCTGCGTCTCCTCTTTCAAGGAGGTCGAGAAACTCATCAGGAAGCAGATGATGATCTCGAATTACCTCATCGACGAGATCGTTCATAATACCTTTCAGGGAAGCTCTTACATCTCCCGCTCGTCTCTTCACATTCATCGTCAATCCCTCAAAAATTCTATTTTTTCTCGCATCATCAAGCATGAGTGAGCTATAGGGCCTAAGCTCACGATCCTTGATTCTTACTCCTGCATTGGGGGATTCCTGCTCAGTCTCGGTATCTATACTGGCCACCAACTCCTCGTCGCCCGCCGTAGATCTTGGAATGTCTGAGCTGCTTGTTGTCGCCATAAATACGTCGTTAACCATATGAGATCCTACCAACTTCTTCGTGGCCGCAATTATAACATATTTCCTGCTTTTGTGGCAAATCTGCTTTATGAACTTCGATACCCCTCATAAAGTTTAAATTTTACCCTTGCTTTTTTCTTGCAACATTTCTACTATCTTTCGGAACTAATTACGTATATTTCATTTCTTGATCTTTATGTCTAACGCAACTCTCGCTGACTCCGCTGCATTCGGTCGTGTCATTCAGGTCATCGGTCCAGTTGTCGACTGTCATTTTGACGGCGACCTTCCTGGTATCTATGAGGCACTTGAGTTAATGATCGACTCAAAAAAGATTACCCTCGAGGTTCAGTCACACATCGGTTCGGGCAACGTTCGAGCGGTTGCGATGGGAATTACCGATGGTCTTCAGCGCGGCACATCAGTAACGAAAACAGGTCAGACTATCCACGTTCCTGTTGGAAAAGAGATGCTTGGAAGAATGGTAAATGTATTGGGACAGCCTATCGATGGCGTCAAGAAAGAAATTGGAACAAAAAAAACATATTCTATTCACCGACCTGCTCCTAAGTTCGTCGATCAGTCGACGAAGACGGAGATTTTTGAGACTGGTATCAAGGTTGTCGATCTTATCTGTCCCTTCATGAAGGGTGGAAAGGTTGGTCTCTTCGGTGGAGCCGGTGTAGGTAAGACCGTTATCGTTACTGAGTTGATTCATAATATTGCTACCGCACACGGAGGTTATTCTGTATTCGCCGGTGTTGGAGAACGAACACGTGAAGGAAATGATCTTTATGGAGAGATGAGAGACTCTGGAGTTTTGGACAAGACCTGTTTAGTGTTTGGACAAATGAATGAGCCACCTGGAGTTCGTCTCCGCGTAGCTCTTACAGGAGTTACGATCGCTGAGTACTTCCGTGACGAGGAGCATCAGGATGTGTTGTTCTTCGTAGATAACGTCTTCCGCTTCTCTCAGGCAGGTTCTGAGTTATCAGCGTTACTCGGACGTATTCCGTCCGCTGTAGGTTACCAGCCAACACTCGCAAACGAAATGGGTGAGCTCCAGGAACGTATTACCTCTACTGATAAGGGTTCAATTACTTCCGTTCAGGCCGTTTACGTACCAGCTGACGATCTTACGGATCCAGCTCCTGCTACAACATTCTCACACTTGGACTCTACCGTCGTATTAACTCGTCAACTTGCTGAGCTTGGTATTTATCCGGCTGTTGACCCACTCGATTCTTCTTCTAATCTTTTGGACCCGAAGATCGTTGGTGAGGAACACTATGCTGTTGCCCTTGGCGTACAGCGCGTATTACAGCGTTATAAGGACCTTCAGGATATTATCAATATCTTGGGTATGGAAGAGCTTTCAGAAGAAGATAAGCAGACTGTATCTCGTGCACGTAAGGTTCAGAAGTTCCTTTCACAGCCATTCTTTGTCGCTGAATCATTCACCGGTACCCCAGGTCAGTACGTTCCACTCAAGGAAACTATCCGTGGATTCCAGGAAATTTTGGCTGGTAAACATGATGACAAGAATGAGAACGCCTTCTATATGAAGGGTGGTATCGATGATGTCATGAAGGCTTAGTACTTTAGAAAATTTCTTTCTTCGAAAAAAATCCCCCATGAAAATTCCTTTTTATCTCGTCACACCGGAAAAAATCGTCTTCCAAGAAGATGTTGAGTCGGCCACTATGCCTACGGTTGATGGAGAAATTACGGTTTTACCACATCACATCCCTCTTATTACCGCACTTGCACATGGTGTTATCCAGCTCAAAACAGCTGAAGAAACACATTATGTATCCGTTAGTCATGGTGTTGTAAAAGTTGATGCTATGGGAATCACCGTACTATCAGCACACGCCGAAAGAGCAGATGAGATGGTTATGGAACAGGTAGAAAAAGCTCTTGCCGATGCGAAGAAGCTCGCTGAGCTCAAGAAAGAAAGCGATGAGGAATATGTACAAGCTATGACCCTCGTCGCCAAAGAGAGCGCTCGACTCCATGCTCTCCGAAAACATCACACACGCATACAAGACATGTCAGGTAAATCTTCATCATAATTTGTACGAATGGATAAAAAAGAGACGAAGGGAGAGCGGTCAGCGATGTGGTTAGCGTTGGATATAGCATGGGAACTCGGATACATCGTCGTCATCCCCATCGTCGTACTAGGATTCGCAGGAGCCTACGCAGATAAAAAATTCGGAACGTCGCCACTATTTCTCTTCATTGGAATCATCATCGCCTTCACCATTACCTCAATAGCAGCCTTCCGAAAGATCAAAACCATAACTCAAGAAATTAACTCGATATAGCATGTCACAAGAAGTAGAAAACATTAAGGTCACTGAAACGGGAACAGTAAATGCTCCTGAAACTGCCAAGACTGAAACAGAAACGGGTTCAAAAAACTCACCCGCTGAGGCGAGCTCGTTTTCACCACCTACTATCTATTCTGAAACGGTCGGACATGTTGGAGGTTTCGAAATTCGAAATACCCTTCTTATGTCATGGATCTCGGTATTGTTCTTATGTATCGTCGCATGGAGATTTTCCCGAAAGTACATGGAGAGTGCCGTTCCTACCGGTTTCCAGAATCTCGTTGAGACGGTTATTGAGGGATTGTATGACTTCTTTCACTCGGTCACACAGGATACAAAACAGACAAAACAGTTCTTTGGTGTTTGTGCCACGATCTTCTTCTTTGTCGTCGTCTCGAACTGGTTCGGTATCTTCCCAGGAGTTGGACCGATTGGTATCTGGGAGGTCGAAGAGGGTCACAAGATTCTTGTTCCGCTCTTTAGATCAACATTCTCTGATGTAAACATGACGCTTGCTATCGCCTTTATCTCGGTCTTCATGACTCAGGTATATGGCATGATGAATCTCAAGTTTGGCGGATACTGGGGAAAGTTCTTCGTGAATCCCCTGAGAGATCCGATTGGATTTGCCGTTGGATTGCTTGAGCTTGTCTCTGAATTTTCTAAGATTATCTCCTTTAGTTTCCGTCTTTATGGAAATATATTCGCGGGTGAGGTGCTGCTCGCGGTTATCGGTTTCTTGGCACCCTATCTTGCACCATTTCCTTTTTACGGCCTTGAACTTTTCGTAGGTCTTATCCAGGGATTGGTATTCTCACTTCTTACATTGGTCTTCTTCAAAATGGGATCAACTGGTCACGGTGAACACGACGAGGTTGCGCATACCTCAGATCCCTCAAGGGACGCTCCTGCTGGAGTGCAAAAACATGCTGTTACCGCATCATAAATTTATTATTTAATACACCCAATTTATGGATAAAAATCTTTTCGTAGCGCTTGTTATCGCTATTGGCGCAGCACTTCCAGCTTACTCAATCGGTAAGATTGGTGCACATGGTCTCGACGCTATCGGACGAAATCCAGAAGCAGCTCCAAAGGTTCAGACAGCTATGATTCTCGCTATCGCCTTCGCAGAAGCTATCGCTATTTACGCTCTCGTTGTTGCTCTTATCATCAAGTTCGTTTAATACGACGCGAACGTAGTGAGCGTCATGCTCCCGTTCCAAATTTTCTCTTTTTTAATTATCTTTCCTCATGGAATTAATCTCAAAGTTAGGCATTAATCTCGGAATGCTTGCTGCACAGCTCGTAAACTTTCTTCTTTTACTTTTCATTCTTAAGAAGTTTGTTTATGGCCCAGTGCTCGAAAAATTAGAACAGCGTAGGAATATGATCGCTAAATCCGTTAGCGACTCCAAGGCTGCCGATGAGACACTTAAGGATATTGAAAAAGCACGTAGCGAGATGATTGAGAAGACAAAATCTCAGTCCCTTGCGATGATCGAGGCTGCTGCTGCGAGCGCTGAAGAGGCTAAAAACAGCATTACTGAGAGCGCACGCCGTGAGGCTCAGGCCATCTTTGAACAGAGTAAGCTCCAGATCGCACGAGAGAAGGAGAAGATGCTCAAGGAGGCTAGTGAAGAACTCGGAAGATTGGTCGTCAAGGCCGCCGAGAAGATCATTGAACGTGAGTTCACTCCTGAGGATCAGAAGCGACTTGCTATGCAAGCTACCGAACAGTTTGGACAGAAATAATTTCCCCCTTAGATACTCTTCATGAAACTTACCGCCAAACAGTACGCCGAAGTTCTCGTCAACGTCGTCTCAAAAGCACCTGCTGCCGCTGAACGATTCTCCGAGTCATTCTGGCTACTCTTAAAAGAAAATCGACAGGAAAAGCTTTTTAGCTCCATCATGCGTCATGCAAAAAAAATATGGAATGAAAAGCATAATATTGTCGAAGTAACAGCAACGGTCGCTGTCGCCCATGAAGAAGAGCAGCTTATCTCTCAACTTGAAAAAGTACTTGGGAAGAAAGTTCAACTTCATCTCAAGGTAGATCCAAGTATTAAGGGCGGTATCATATTACAGGTCGATGACTCACGATATGATGCCTCTGTTTCCGGACGATTGTCGGCTCTCGCTCGACAATTTCAAGCGCTTTAAATTTACGAATATTTTACACCTATTTACTCTCTTTTACGCCCCTACCCTATGCAAGACTCCGTACTAGACGCCCTCAAAAGGCACATTCAGGACTTTCGATCTACCTCTACCGTTGAACACACTGGTACGGTTCTCGAGGTTGGTGATGGTATCGCTCGTTTGAGCGGCCTTAAGGACGTTAAATCGTCCGAGGTTCTCGAGTTTCCGAATGGCGTATATGGTTGGGCGCTCAACTTGGAAGAAGACACGGTAGGATGTGTTATCCTTGGTGATTCCAAGCAGGTAAAAGAAGGTGATGTCGTGAAGTCAACCGGACGGATTCTTTCTGTTCCTGTAGGCGAGGCGATGATTGGACGTGTCGTAAACGCCTTGGGTGAGCCACTCGATGGCAAGGGTGCTATCGCAAGCAAGAAACAGTACCCTGTGGAAAAAGTTGCTCCTGGTGTTATCACTCGTAAGTCTGTCGGCGTTCCGCTTCAGACCGGTATTCGTGCTATCGATGGCATGATTCCGATTGGTCGTGGTCAGCGTGAGCTCATCATTGGCGATCGTCAGACGGGAAAGACGGCTATTGCCATTGATACAATTTTGAACCAAAAAGGAAAAGATGTGATCTGTATTTACGTAGCCATCGGCCAGAAGGAGTCAAAGATCGCTAAGATCGTTGCCGAGCTTGAGAAACATGGATCTATGGAGAACACTATTATCGTTGTCGCAGGTGCTTCTCATCCAGCTCCGTTCCAATTTCTCGCTCCGTACTCTGGTTGTGCCATTGGTGAGTACTTCGTCGATCAGGGAAAAGATGTTCTCGTCGTGTACGATGATCTTTCAAAACATGCATGGGCTTATAGACAGATTTCTCTCTTGCTCAAGCGTCCACCTGGTCGTGAGGCTTATCCTGGAGATATCTTCTACCTCCACTCCCGTTTGTTGGAGCGTGCTGTTTGTTTGAATGAGGAAAATGGTGGTGGATCGCTTACAGCGCTCCCTGTCATCGAGACTCAGGCAGGTGATGTATCTGCTTATATTCCTACGAACGTTATCTCCATCACGGATGGTCAGATTTATTTGGAACCGGATCTCTTCTATAAGGGTATACGTCCGGCTATCAACGTAGGTCTCTCCGTTTCACGTGTAGGATCTGCCGCTCAGGTAAAGGGCATGAAGAAGGTTGCTGGTAAACTTCGACTTGAGCTCGCTCAGTATCGTGAACTTGCTGCGTTCGCGCAGTTCGGTTCCGATCTTGATGCCGCTACAAAACGACAACTTGATTTGGGTGCCCGTCTTACTGAGGTATTAAAACAAGATCAGTATGAGCCAACTCCTGTTGAGCAACAGATTACGATTATCTATGCTGCTATCAACGGTCATTTGAACGACCTAGAGACAACTGAGGTAAAGGCCTTCATGAAGGGCTTTTTCCACCACTTGTCTTCTGCTCAGAAGGTCTTCATGGATCAGTTTGCCGCCAAGCCAGAGATTACTCCGGAAAATGAGGCAAAATTGAAGGAGATCATCAGTGGATACAAGAACGAGTTCAAGGCGAATAACGCGAAGTAAGTCCCTTACATCATTCTAATTACTACCCATGGCAGGAAGTCGAGAAATACGCAGAAAAATTAAATCTATCAAGGCAACGAAACAGATTACGCGAGCTATGGAGCTCGTATCTGCCGCTAAAATGAAACGTGCGGTTAACCATGCTCTCGGCATGCGTTCGTACGCCTCAACAGCCTTGATTATTCTCTCGCATCTTGCCGATAAAACGCATCCTGATCTTCATCCATTGCTCGAGGTACGCGATGAAACGAAGCATGTTCTCGTTGTTGCCTACTCATCAGATCGTGGACTCTGTGGAAGTTTCAATGCGTTACTCTTCAAAAAAGTAGTAGAGCATGAAAAAGAGTTAAAAAAAGAAATTCCCGGAGTAGAAGTTGATTACATTGCTGTTGGAAAACGTGTAAGTGAATTTTTGGCTCGCACAGGCCGAAATGTCATAGCTTCTTTCACGGGCATGACCAATCGCCCAACACTTGAATCCACTCTCCCTGTAGGAAAAATTGCATTGGATGCCTACCTTGAAAAACGATACGACCGTGTCGTTCTCGTATACCAGCACTTCATCTCTGCGCTTTTCCAGAAGCCTACTGCCTTTCAGCTGCTTCCGTTCAGTACCGAAACACTCGTCGAGATGGGCGCAGAGCTCAATCTCTTCAAACACATGAATCAAGACGTTAAAGAAGAAGGCGAGGAATATCTCTTCGAACCTTCGGCCGATGTCATTCTCGAAGAGCTCCTTCCTCAGCTGACCCAAATGCAGCTCTTCCAGGCCGTCTTAGAGACGACTGCTTCCGAACACTCAGCTCGAATGGTCGCGATGCGTGCCGCCACGGATAGTGCCACTGAAATGATGTCAGACCTCACCCTACACTTGAACCAGGTCCGTCAGGCTGGCATCACGCGTGAAATCGCCGAAATCTCGGCTGGTAAGATCGCGTTGGGATTGTAGTGTGCTTCTTGACTTGATGTTATTCTCCTCCTGCTTCTGCCTGCGCAGCTGCTTTTGCTTTTGCTCTGGCTACCAAGACTGGATCCGGAGTTCCACTGTATCCTTTGAGGTTACAGCTGTTGACGATCTTGAATAGTTCTTCTTCACCAATGGAGTTAATGGCGCTATTAAGCTCTGGACCAAACTCCTCGATAAAATTTTCAATTTCTTTCTGACCCTTTCCGTCTTTATCCTCCGAAGCTTTTTCAATTTTTTTAAATAACAACTTCCATCTGTCGCCTCTTTCTGCTTTCGCTCCAATCTTTAAAATCATATTTCTCATCTGATCTATATGGAATTTCGATGGCGTTAATGGATCTACTACCGATCCGTCATTCTCTAAAACGTTGTCAGAAATAACCTGCTTTTTCGTATCGCTCTTCAGGAAGCGTCCTGTAATAATTCCATCAAAATTCACGTACGAAAGAATGGCTTTTTCGAGGAGAGTTCTGTTTTTCGTTGCAGCGAGCGTTCGTGACCATTCGCTGAATCCCGGGAATACGTTGAGATATCCCGGTGGTGAGAAGTACTTCTTATCACCTGCCGATGAGCCACACATATTTCTCACCTGCCGATAATCGAGACACGGCATGAAAAAGTGAGCGTCATCATGATCCATACCCTCGGCTCCTCGCGATGCCTTCAGAGTTCTCGTCTGCGTTGTATGATGAGGCATAATTTTTTTCCAGAAGAAGTCATGTACATTTTTTCCTGGACCAAACTTCTTTTTGCTTGTGTCCGAATCATTATCAAAAAAATTCGCCATCACCTTGAAATCGCTTACCGTGAACGTTCTATTGTAATATGGCGGGACCTGACTTTGCATCGTCGTGAGCGTCAAAGGCTTATTCTCATCCTTTGCCTGCGTGAAGAAGTCGAGCCATGGCTGCTTATTGCAAAGGCCGTTCAAATCGGCAACACGGTCAAGCGTAAGGAGATTTGTGGCTACACCCATGACGATATAATAGAGTCTATTTTCTGCGTTCGACTTCCCCTCTTCGATAGCGTATCGGATAAACTCCTCATACTTCTGCGGATCCACCTGATTTCCTCGCATATGTTCACTTAGTAACATTTTCATGCCACCGCTCAAGCCATTTGGGTCATTCTCGAGTGCCGCAGCATCGCTTTTGTACTTGTCCAAACCAGACTTGTACGCACCCTTGTTTTTTGCCCTCCAGGAGTCATAAAGATTATCATCTCCCCAGATATTTTCGAAGGCCTCCTTGAGGTAATCCATACCTTTTTTGGGTATGCCTGATTCACTCATGCCTACGATAGCGTACGCGTTACCATCATTTGGAATCGGGATTTTCTTATCATTTGAAAGAGCAGGAATACGGTTAATCGCCTTCCAAGTACGTACATCGTCCCATCTCATCATACCTTTCTCGGTGAGAACCTCGATACAGGCTTTGATCTGATCCTGATTTGAACTTCCGTTCAAAAGTCCACGAATTTCGAAGTCACCCATGTGTTCCATGGCATGCTTGAACTTTCCGACCTCCTCGTGTTCGGTGTCTTCCTTGATACGCAACATTTCCGTACCAATGAATGGCAGATGCGAACCGAATTTAGCGAAGCGATTTTTCATTCTACGTTCCCATGTACGATTCCAGTACTCCCAAATGTGCTTGCCGAGCTCTCCGACATCCTGAGCACTTATAAACTGCGTCTCATTCCATATGTGCATGATCGTTCCCTCATGCGGAATGGTGACGTTTGCCTTTTGCTTAGCTGCCTCTGCATCCATCCAGTCTTTTTGCTGGGCCTCCTCTGGAGTTAATGCTGGGACTGCGTGAGCACCATGAGCATCTTCCTTTGCATGAGCGTCGTGAAGGGCGTGCTCTTCCTCCTCCAGCTCCTGCATATCGGCAATCTCATCTAGCTCTCTCTCGAGTCGTTTTGCGTACCTGTCTCGCGCCTCGATGCGCTTGCTCTCTGGAATCATGGCCGTCGCAGCTGTCGCGACGACGAGTGGATCATTTGAGCGCCAGTTGGCACTCATCGCATGTCGGAGAAGCTCTGCAGGGCGGTAAGACGCCCTACTAATACGCGTCATCTCAACATCATCCCCCTTCGTAATTTCCCTTACGGTAAGTACATTTTTTTGCTCAATAGGGCCATAACTTAGTTGCCCACCTTTCTGAAAATTGACCGGTGCCGCACCTGGATTTCCATGAATGGCCTTCCAATTATTATAGGCCTCCTGCGCCTCTGTGTTGGTTTTGAGATGTGGCACAACGCCAAATCGCTTAATCCACTGCGCAAACTCTCCATAGGTGAGTCTCTTTTTTCCAATAGGATTCGTGAGCATTTGCCCGGCCACCGTGCCGTTTTCTGGGTATACGACATTTACATCCCGATCGAGCTCAATGAACCCATCCGGATGAATTTTCGCGATTTTTGCCATATTTGTTTCGCTGCCTTCTCCTTTTTTTATTTCATACTCCAGCTCCATCCCTTCCTTGATGGGAAGCTTCATCGCATCGAACTGAATCTCGTTATCAAGCTCTCCTTTCCCGTCAATAATCTGATGAGCCTGTGTATCTACTACCCACTTTTTGAAGCGACCAAACGTCTCTCTGCCCGCCCCGGTCACTACCACAAGAGGCATGTTTTCTACATCAAACATCTCACCGTTCCACTCAATCTTTTCTCCCGTAGGTTTATCGAGATATACGCCTTGAACCTCAGTGGTTACCCACTTGCGCTCAATAGTCTTGTCGTCGCGAAGTACCTCCATCATGTATTGAATTTTTGTTCCCGGTTTGAGATTAATTCCGGATTGCTTGCTGCAGGCCACAATGTTTTGTTTGAGACTTATGCGCTTCATCGTCTCCTCCATGCGTGGAGCGAGCTCCTTGATGGTAATGGCATCGTAATTTTTTCCAATTTTTATCTGAATATCCTGAAGGAATCGAAGTCGCTCTTCGATATGACGCATCGTATCTTCGGGAATTAATCTTGAAAGATCTACACCTGTTTTTTCTCTTGCCTCGGCCATTCCTCTCTTGATATCTTCGCGATTAATTGGTTTTTCTGATTTGCGAATGGCATCTCCAAAACTTTCACTCAGCATGATATCGATAGCCTTTTCGATTTTTGGATCACCCTTTGCGACAGATTCTTTTGTCTTGTTTGTCAGCTCACCCCATGAGTCGAGATGCGACTTGCTCGCCTCGCCAAACTCTTTGATCATGGCTCGAACTTTCTCCGCATCTTCGGGTGAGTCGATTTTTGAACTTAAATAATCCTGCGCCTCTACGCCTACAAACTCCGTAAGACTCTTGCGGAAACGATCTTCTTCGCTATCAAAAGCACTTACTCCTGCAATATCATGAAGAGCTTTTTTCTCGTTGAGAGGATTCTCCTTCATGAAGTTCCTGAAGTCTTTTGCGGACTTCGGATTGCGAATAAATTCTTTAGCTGCATTTTTATGTTTGTCACTATTGCTGTCGAGCGCACTGAGCGTGATATCAAAATCTGATGGAGAAATTCTTCCGGTGAGCTCATGCTCGGCGAGATCTCTGCGAAACAATGGCTCGTTGCCATCTCCTTTCGGCTCATGAGAACACTCGTAGAGTTTATTAAATCTATATGACGTAATTGAACCTTGCGTGAGGCGCAATGCAAGCGTGCGATCCATAAACATACCACTTTTCGCCAATCTTTTTGCCTTTTCGTAATTCCCCGTGCTCAACTTCCCATCGCTCTTCATCTTATTCAAATTTTTCATGAGATCATCGGCATTCGTCGAATTGAGCGAACCCATAATTTTATTCCCCATACTGTCCGTCATTACATCAAGCGGAGTAGCTGGCTTCTTGAGACTCTCGTCATCGTCTGTAGATTTTCCTCCCGATCCGGATCCACTTGAACCTGCAGCGAAAAAAGCCCTCCTGCCCGTGAACAATACGTTCTCGGCCTTGAGGCACTTCAGGAGCTGGTGTGTATACCAGTTATTCATAAGTGTAGGGGGTTATTAGTCCTTCTACCTCTGTCCTGTCTTTGATTGTATTTTACTATATTTTTCATGTATTGCAAGTTTTTGGTTGGCTATGAGAAACTTCTGCTTTGGTACTTTGTTATTATGGGGCGGCATTTATAGCGGCAACGAGTGCTGCCGCATCAGCATCTGGCATGATCTTATCCCCGGCGGCCTGCCCTCTAATATGTGCCAGCGCAGCATTCATGGCTGCCGTTCTCTTCGCCTTGTCAGCAACGCCTTCAGCGACGAAGTGCTTCGCAATTTCCTTTCCTCTATCTGCGGCTGAAGCCATTCCGCCATCCTTAAGTTTGCGGTTAAATTCGTCAATTGCTGCGGCTGTTTTATCTGGGTCGGGAGTTGATCCACCCTTCAATTCACCCACTACTACTGCGACGACCGATCCCGGCTTTTTCATATCAGCACTCACTTCAGCTGGAGTTTGCTTAACGGGCGTAGCTGCAGCAGGCTGGTCACTTGGCATAAATTTCGGCAGAAGTTTCTCTACCTGTGGCATATCTTTTCTCTCTACCGCTTCTGAAAATTCCTTAAAATCCTTGTTATATCCTGCTGCACCTACGCGAACTAAGTCGGGGCTTGTATTTTTTATTCGTTTTACCGCTCCTTCGAGCTCCTTGAATTCTTCAGAGTCCGCCTTAGGATTATGTCTTAAAGACTCAATATCTGGATGACTCTTTAGCGCCAAGGTGAGCTGGTCAATCGATTTAACGTCTTTCATCTTCATTGATACCTCAACATTAACTCCAAAAGCCTTGAGTGCATCCGATCTTCGTGTCGCATCAGCATTACTCAACATTGTCTCCATAGCATATTTAGCCTGATCTAAACCAACACCAATCTTTCCCATGTCCTGAAGTTCGTGATGGCCGGCGTGAGGTGTGGCGACCTGGAAGAGAGGAGCGTATTTGAATGGAGCCTTGGCGAGCCATGTACCGGCACTCTGTGCGCTGTCCATAATGGTTTTCGTGACGCCATCGGCGATCGTGTCGCTGCTAGCGGCCTGAATACCGATCCAGAGGAATACGATGCTTCCGATAGCGACCAAGAGATCCTGAAAGGTATCAATACTCGAAGTTGGCGCATTACTTGCGAGGGCGCCCTGACCGTTATAGTTAATATTTTGCATCGTTGCTAGCAAGATAAATCCAATGGAAAGGACAAAACCAATAAGCATCGGGGATATCAGCGTTTTAATAATCTTACTCGTATGTCCTCCTGCTCCGGGAATCGTAAATGTCGCATTGAATACTATCGCCGGTGAAAAAATAATGATCATCCAGAGTACCGCAGCGCGGGCAAAAAGAATCACAATCAATACGATAAAGCTTACCGCGTAAATCAAAAACATAACTACTGAGAAGAGCATGTTAATTGTAAGCGAAGAGAGGCCGCCTTTGGCAGCTGCCGCTGAAACCTTCGGAAGATCCTGGATATTCATAAACTTAATCGCAATAATCATCAGGGAGCTATCAATGTTCCAACTATTGAGATACTTCTTTACCTGAGGGTTCATCATCAAATTTCCATCCTTATCCGGAACACACATAGCCTTGCTATCGGCAGCGCTTCCAGCTTTCGGCGCATAAACCGCTTCTACTCCTTTGATACATTTCGCCTTATCTGCCGCTTTTGTTATCGCAGAACACTGCGTAGCGATCGCCTTATCTTTTGCCTCTGTTCCAATTCCCTGAGCAAGCTGTCCGCTTCCTAGCGTGTCGCAAATAGGTCCTTGCGCTGCGTTTACTTTTAGAAGAGTAGCTTGCGTGAGCGCCGCGTCGGTTCTCCCAATAGAGAAGGCGAATGTCGTACCGACGTTAATCACATCAAGGACGACTTTTACGCCGGCATACGAGAAGTTCACAAGAATCAATCCAAGAATAATTTTTGGAAGAGCCTTTTTGAGCTCCAACATGGAGACGGTCTCACCAAGACCTACGACGTTGTAGAGTGCGACGGCGAGCAAGAGGAGAACATAAGCGATATTTACGAGGTTTCTTACCTGAATCCACATCTCACTTAATTTCAAATCGATGGCTCCTGTATAGAGGAAGTCACTCTTCATAAGACCACCGGCAAACATAAGTAATGGCCAGAGTAGGTGCGAAATCATACTTAAAACGATGGCGAGAACCTTTGAGAGCATCACGATAATGTCATTATTCGGCAATACCTCTCCTACCGTCTGACCACCTAACGTTGTGAGCGGAGCAGCAGATGCGCTAGCCGAATTGGTTGAGGCACCGACCGCTGCGTTGTATTCCTGCTGGGCCGAGTTGTTTGCGGCATCGAGTTTTTGCTGTGCCGCCGCTTTTGCGGCGTCATCTGCTCCTGGTGCAGCTATCGCTTTGTCATATTCCGCCTGAGCCGCCGTCTTTGCAGCATCGAGGGTCTTTTGCGCCTCCGCCTGGGCTGCATCAGCCTTTGCGGCTGCTGCAGCATCGGCCGTTGGCGTTGGGGCCGCAGCATCCTGCGCATGCACCGTACTCGCCGCGAACACATTCGTGAAACTCGCGAGTGTCACCACGACGAGGAGGCTGAGGGCAAGTGTTCTGATGATGTGAGTGCGTGTGTTTTTCATTTTTATGTTATGTTCCTATTCGCCTATACATTTCCGAAGAAGGGAAACGTGAGAGCCCCACCCAATAAAGCGGCTGAGGATATACCTCCAAGAATAAGGGTATTACGTAGTATATGTGATTTTTTTTGAGGAGCCATTGGGGTAATGAATGTTCTTTTTGGCTGAGATCTTTCTATCTGCTCGAGACGTTCATCTTCTCTTCGTTTTGCCTCCTCCATACCTTTACCTTCTGCATTTTGCATTGCGAGATCGGTAGCGCTCTGTTGCTCATCAATCTCATTCATCGCATTGATTCTTGTCGCGCCCTGCCTCATAGCTGCTTGGGTTACTGCACTCCCTAAAACCTTGAGCTTTGAAGATTGATAGAGTCCTTCTTCCGCCATGAGAGGAAGTAATACTTCTGTTTTTCTCGTCGTATTCATGTCGTCCCTATCCATCATGATGGTTTTTGCCGCGAAAGCCTTTTTGTTATTCAAAATGTCCATGTTTTATTTTTTTACTCCTTCTATACGTTTAAGATCATCGATCCATTGATTAAATACTTCTGTATTTTTCAACATTTTCGAGGAGCAGACCGTGCTAGCATACTGCTCAATTTCATCCTTGTCTTTTCCGCTCTTGGCTTCCTTGAGCAGCGCGATCAATGTCGGATTTACCGGCTTACTGGCAATACGTGTTTTTGTTCCTGTATCATTACCCTCGGCAATTTTCAGCATGTCATCAATTCTCACATCCGCCGGTTCGTGCGCTATCTCCTTCTTTTCTCGTATCATACTTATCAGTTCGATCATTCCCGTCGCATTTTCTGAGGTCTTTCCTCTCATAGGATCTACAAAATATGTGTTTGTCACTCCTGGCTTATCGATAACAAGCTGACATACAGCTAATTTCTGCGCCTGAGTCTCCAGTGTTTTTGCGTCCGCACTTCCCTTGATCCACTCGAGAACGCTTGGGTTTCCCACAAGTGCACTACCGGCGAGAATACCTCCCACATCAGCAATCAACCACGGACTTTTGAGATACTCCGACAAATCATTTCTATAGGCGATCAGTGAGAGCGCTGCGTTCGCTCCTCTCCATGCCATCAACGCAAACCCACCTATGTAACGTGGTTCGAAAAATTTGATAGCGAGATTTTTATCCATATCCGCACGAATACCCGTATCGATATTGGCGCGAATCATTTTTGCTTTTGCCTGACCAATTTCAATAGTGGACTCGAGATTCTTCTGCTGATTTTCGTCAAGAATAAGCCCCTTTGCCTTCATCTTTGCGAATAGTCCATCGTCCTTATCTGTCAGTTGAAGCTGCGTCAGATACCCAGAACTTCCTAATGAAGTAATGAGCCCGATCGCTCTATCCGAAGGCATGGTATTAATAATATGTTCCGCAAATGTCTTTCTCTCAGATGGACTCATGGCATACAAGAGCGTAATTGCTCCTGATGCCTCAAGAAGTTTCATGCTTGCATCTGCACTAACCTCACCCGGAGTTTTTTCCGGAGGGATTTTGGCGATGATAAAATTATAATCGTCAGGCGTAAGCTTTGCATGTGTGCTTATTTTTCTCAGAATGTCGGCATATTTTGGTTCCTTGGAAATCTCCCAATATATTTCGCGTCCACGTTCGGCGAGATCGAATAATACATTGAGATCGATCTTTCCCTTATTTGGCCCCTCCTTATCGTTTTTCCTGGCGGCCTCCACGAGAAAGGCGGTGATCATGGAGTAATATTGATTCACATCATCTTCGCAATTTTTGAAAAATCTTTCATTCCATAACGCTCTTCCTGCTGCATCTACATCGGATTTATGTGCTTCGGCTTCACAGAGAGCATAGGCTCGATCGATATACAATTTCATCGCGTTCAATGCTTTATTTTTTTGATTTCCATATGATTCTACAAACTCCCTTTTACCAAGATGCTGTTCGAGTAAATCGTCGATTTTTTTCATATCTTTCTCTTTTGCCGGCTCGACTGTTTCATGCTTCCACTTAATGAGCTCCACGCTTTCCGGGCGGTTCATCCAGTCGCTATTCTCCACTGGCGGTGTCGGTGATGATGATGGTACTTCTGGGGGCATTTTATTCTATTTCTAAAAAATTATAACCGAAGTAATCGTGTACAAATATCCATGAGACCTTCTTGTTTCCCCTCCCACTCCACAATGTGGCGCGTGAGAAATTCTCTGATCTCTGCGGGGTCTTGGTCCATCAGCTCGATACCAATATCTGGCATTAAGTGCTGATAGGTTCGCACGTACAGTCTCGAGATGAATGGCCCATAATGGACAATCCAAAAACCCTTTATATTACTGAAGGGTATGCCATGTTCTCCCATCTTCACGCCATAATCCGAGAGCTTAATTTCTATCTCCTGCGTCGGCTCCATGTGGTCGAGGGCGTAGACGATAGCGGCAGTCATAATCGCCACCACGAAAAACCAGTTCGCCGTATATGCTCCATAAAAAAGCAATGCAGCAATAATAACTGAAGCAACGATCATCCATATCTGTCCTTTCTCAACCTTGTGTCGGAGTGGTGCGCTCCAGGTAAATACCGCCTGATCAAATCGAGATGGATTTTGCTGTGCACCATTGGCTCGCATCTCCTGATGTTGTTTTTTTCGATTCTGGATTTTTTCTTTTATTTTCTTGAACATATTGTTTTTGTTTTTTGCTTTGGAATGCGCTGTTGCGGCTTTATTTGATTCTTTCCATTATATCACTTTTTTGTATTTTGAACAAGATAAGACCAGGGAGCCTCACGGGAATTCGTAAGAATTTATAGGAAACTTTTTCTTTTCCTACGACTTCATCGTAAAAGTCTAAACTTTGAAGCTGAAAGTTGTGTAACCGTATTGCTTTTTTATAGAACTAATGCCGAATTAGTCAATCTAAAATACCACGCTATAGTGATTATTTCATACGGTTCCCCTTACTCCACGGATTGCATCGTATGATCTGCCAGACTCCTTTCAAAAATCCAACCACCATTCCATCGGCTTTCAATCTCTCCTTCATATACTGCGAACATGTAGGCTCGAACTTACAGTACCCATAGGGGAAGAATCTCTTCAGTATACCGTGATCGGGCGAGAAAGTATGTTGATATATCTCGATACATATAATAAAAACATCTCGAGGAATGTGCCAGATTCGAGTCAGTAAATTTGTATACTTGAGGCGGTTCATCAATAGTAGTTGCTAGGTACCTTCTTCACGCCATGATCGATTACCTCGAAATGAAGGTGAATTCCCGTTACTCCACGAACGTTTCCCGTGTGACCCATGCGACCAATAACCTCTCCCTGCGTGACCTTGTCTCCGACTTTTACCGTGAGATATGTCATATGACCATAGAGCGTTTTTACTCCATTTCCATGATCAATAACAACGTGATTACCGTATCCTCCGGCCCATACTCCCATCGTAGCCGTTACGACTGTACCGCTTGCAGCAGCCCAAATCGGTGGCTCTGAACGATTAGCGATATCATAGGCGTAGTGACCTGAATGGAAGCCCTGCGTAAGTACACCGACCGTTGGGAAGATCATGAACTTACCGGCACTTGGAGATGATGATGAGTTGGAGAGGGATGTTCTTTCAACATTTCTTGCCGGAGCATCACGACCAGTAGCTCTGGCGATCGTTCTTGCTGATGGTTGTTGTACTGTTGGAAGCGGCTTAGCATCAGGAACGAAGATAATCTGTCCCTGCGTAATTACTCCCCCCTGAAGGTTATTCATAGCAACAATTTTCTGAGCATCAACCTTATACAAGGCGGCGATCTTCTCTATGCTCTGCCCTGTTGTCACACGGTGACTAATACCGTCACTTGGTGGAATATTTAATTTTTGACCAATCTTCAAAACGCTCGTCATCGTTAGACCATTCTCCCATACCAATGTCTCCGCCTTAATATTAAAGCGCTTTGCAATTAATGAGAGATTGTCGCCTGTATCGACGGTGTATTGCGCTATGTCTTTGAATGATCGCTGCGTATGTGTGGTCTGTGGGTTCGCCTTTGTAAAGTATCCATCCTGATCGGCGACCAATGTTCCCTCCTGACTAATCTGATTGAGGTACTCATCACCATATTGAGCATAGGAGACATCGAACGTACTACCGAGCACCGCCGTGACACTCATAATTCCCACGGTGAGAACCGCGAGTCTCTTATAGAGCGTGGCTGCCGTTGGGGCGACCACTCGAGCCCGGTGCTTTGCCTTGAGATTAGAAAAAACATGGGATGCCAACTTAATACCGGAATAGGTTCCGATAAGGCTGCTTGCCGCGAGGATGCCATCATACGACTTCTTGAACGCATGGCCAAGCATACTATTCTTACCAAACACCCTTTCGTGGCGTCGAAGACGAGCGGCAACTGCTACCTTTGATGTAATGACTGACGTGACAGACAATGTAGTCGGGTTAGTCTTTATGTTACACGATGTCGAGACAACGTGTGTACTTACGTACTAACTGTATAGCGGGTGATGATGTTTCGTCTAGGGGGGCACTATTGACTTTATTAAGAAAGGTTATATTTCGATATGTCAACACCGGGAACGAAGTGCGCGTTATTCTCTATTTTAAGCCATTTTATTTGTGCTGCATACCCGATACTTAATGCTACTTTTTGTATCTCCTTTTCATTGACAATTACCAATTATTGCTGCGAATTAGCTATTTTTAGGGGGTTTGAATAACGTATACTCTGAATCTTTATTTTTACTTGTCAAATATCGAACTGACATTTACCTCATGTTCTTCTTGATTATTCGGCATCAATTTGCTACCTTTTGCGCACTTTCTGCTTTTCTCTGCAATATGAAAAAAGCTTAAGCCTATATATTTAACCCAAAGAAAGATGGCAGTTTCTCAAAAGGAGGTTCGATCCTCTATGCCCGAAGATGTTCGGGAGTACGAACTGATGGTCATTCTTCCACCGGATCTCACTGAGACCGATTTGAAGACCAAGGTTCAAGATTTTCAGGAGGCTTTGTCGCAGCACGGCGGCAAGGTTATTGACCAAGAGGTCACACCAGTCCGTGATTTAGCGTATCGTATCGGAAAATACGATCGTGGTACGTATGCTACGTTCCATTTTGCTTTTCCCATTGAGCACGTTCAGGAGCTCGAAAAACTCATCCGTATTGAAATGGGAGTTGTTCGACATATGATCGTTACTTGCCCAAAGAACTACGTCTTCAAGGGTCTTTTGGCCTACGAAGAAGAGGCTGAGGCACTCCGATTGAAGGAGGCTGAGGAGAAAAAAGCTAAGGATAATGAGGATATGGAGCGAAGAAATAGCCCACGTCCAGTCGCCGCACGCCCAGCACGAGCTGAAAAACCTTCAGAGGTACCAGCAAGCGCTGCAAACGTTACCCCAAAAGCTGAGGTCAAAGTTGAGAAAAAGGAAGAAGCTCCAGCTCCTGCACCAAAGGCCGCCCCAAAGGCAGACCTTAGTAAGGTTGATGAACAGCTCAAGGCCATTCTCGATAATCCAGATATTTCGATTTAATTTTTACTCTTCAATTGCTTGAAATATGAGAAGCATTAATAAAGTTATCATTATCGGAAATTTGACACGTGATCCTGTCATGAAGACTACCCAAAGTGGTCAGCCTGTTGCTACCTTTGGTATAGCCACAAATCGACAGTGGGTTACACGAGATAATCAGAGACATGACTCAACTGAGTTCCACGAAGTCGTCGCATGGGCGAAGCTTGCTGAAATCTGCGAACAATATATTCGCAAAGGCAATCTCGTTTATGTTGAGGGCTATCTCAAGACTCGCAGCTGGGATGACCCATCTGGTGAGGGCAAACGTTATCGTACCGAGGTTGTCATTCAGGATATTATCATGCTTGAGAAACGACGCGATGGTAACAGCCTTCCAAATGCCGAAGGAAATTGGGAGAGTGATGATATGGATCAGCAGATGGATAGTGCATCCAGCCCATCTCAATCTCGATCTTCAGGATCTCCATTCGGAATGTCATCTGATGAGCCACCTCTTGATGAGCTCAATCTTGGGCTTGGCGGGTTAACAAACCTGTCCCTTGGGGGCGAGGCGATTTCTCAGGACAGCTCCTTCTAATTTATATTACTTTTCTACACACACTTAACACTCTCTCTTCTATGGCAACCTACCAACACCGAAAAAATAGATTCACCGACCAGATCCAGACTTTTGCTGATTACAAGAACATCTGGCTCGTCCGTAAGTTCGTCTCTCAGTGGGGACGAATCGTTCCACGTTACTACTCCGGACTTCCAGTTCAGGGTCAGAAACGAATCGCTCTTGCTGTAAAGCGAGCACGATTCATGGCATTGATCCCATTCGTAAAATAATTTTCTTCTCCGCGAAGAAACTAAAAAACCGCCTCAACTATGGGCGGTTTTTTTGATGCTTATGCTTCGCTTTTCCGTGCTTGGTTGGACTGATAATCTTCAGCTTATTCGCTCTTTGAGCCTCTTCTAAGGCATTTTTTACTTTTTCATCCAATTCGTTTTTCTCTGCATCCCGAATCAATATTTTCGCTTTATAATGTATCTCATCTTGAATCGCTTTTTCTGTCGCTTTTTGTTCTGCATCTTTTGCTGCCCTTACCTGTACTGCCTCTGCTTGGTCGCGCTCTTTCTTGTAATCTAAATACCCGTACACTCCGCCCGCAATGAGTACAGCGACTAGAACGCTCCGTATAGCATTTCGTGTATCGTTACTTATAGTCCTTCTCTCTGGAACACTTCCTGTCTGAAGCATAACATCTTCAATTGACGTGCTCTGACGTGAAGGGCGCGCAGCAGGGAGCGAATGAAAAGATGGTTGCCGTGGAGCCTCGCTCGATTCAGGTCTTGTTGATGTATGTTTTTCTCCTGCCATGTGTCCATATTTTGTTACAGGTGTACATTCTACTAACATTACTCATTTTGTCAATATCCCAAAACTATCTCCTACCTCTGCCTCCTCTTCGGTCGTGATTATCAAAACGAACCTCGTCAGCTTCGGCCTGAGTAGCGGCATCTCGCGTTTTCGTTAAAATTCTTTCTACTGCAGGTGCAACATCTTTCTCTTTTAGCTTTAAATAAGCCTTGAGATCGCGCTCGATTTCTCGCACCTTGTCGCGGTTCAACATGTCCTTCTGTTCATCAAAAAGTACAAGTGTCTTTCCGGCCAATCTGATGGCGATAAAAAGTACCTTTGGCTCACCGTGGGTGGTGATCTGAGCCCTCACGTCCGTCTGAAACTGATTACATGCCTCGCAAATAGTAATATCGATATGCTTCACTGGTGGACGTAATTCAGCTTTAGGAATGAGCGACATTCGACCATGTGTTCGGACGATAACCCTTTTTCCGGGAACAATTTCCTTCTCTCCACTCTCCAGATCGGGAAGAAGTCTTTGGATGGGATACAGGCCTAGATCGTTACTTTCCGGAAGATTTTCACGTGCCATAATAATTATTAAAGGAGGGTGAGTGTACGCGAATTCTTTTCTTGATACAAATTTATGTATTTTGACGGTGGTTTGCGTTGATTCCAGCCTCCGCGGTCTGCTATAGTGCGGGCGTATGCAGGATATTCTTCCATTTTCGAAGTTGACTGATGAGGAACTCGTAGGGGTCCTGCAAAAACATAAAATCGGTTTAAGTATCGCTGAGGCTCGACATATTCCAGAGCTTCTTGGACGTGATCCTACGCTTACAGAAGCGATTGTTTGGGGTATTCAGGGCTCGGAGCACTGCTCCTACAAGAGTAGCCGCAAACATTTACGTGGTTTTCCGGTGAGTGCACCGAATGTCATCGTGCCGGTCGGAGAAGATTCGGGTGTTTTTAGCTTAACAGAACTTGCTCGGCCAGATGGATCCATAGAGCGTTATGGCGTGGTGGTGGCTCACGAGAGTCACAATCATCCGTCTCAGATCGTGCCATTTGAGGGCGCATCTACGGGCGTGGGCGGAATTGTTCGTGATATCGCCTGTATGGGCGGACGCGTCATTGGAACGATGGACTCTTTGAGATTCGGAGATATTACGAGAAATCAGTCGAAGTGGATCGCGGGAGGCGTGTTCAGCGGAGTGAGTGGCTATGGAAATCCTATTGGTGTACCGAATGTCGGAGGCGATGTGGCGTTTCATGCCGGTTATAATGAAAACTGTTTGGTAAATGTCGTGGCTATTGGAACGGTACTGGAAAGTGAAGTCATTCACTCCTATGTTCCTGATGAGGCTGCTGATAAAGGATATGAGTTTGTGGCCGTAGGTAAGCCAACGGATCGAAGTGGTATGGGTGGAGCGAGCTTTGCTTCACAGAGTTTTTCAGAAGTAATGGAAGAAACGGGAGCGGGATCTGAGCTCGCTTCGCTCGCTCTGGAGGCGAAAAAAAGTGCGGTTCAGGAACCGAATCCATTTCTCAAAAGGCATATTCTGGTTTCGACATATGATCTGTTTCGCGAGTTAAAAGAGCGAGGATGGCTCGGAAAAGTAGCGTTCAAAGATCTAGGCGCCGGTGGAAATATCTGCTCGACGGTAGAATTAATTGCGAAGAAAGGTTTTGGTGCGGAGGTGCATTTGGAACAAATACATGTCGCCTATCCTGCAATACCCGCAGCGGTTATTGCTTGTAGCGAGACCCAGGAGCGATTTATGTGGGCGTGCGATCCTGAAATCACGGATTTTATTTTGAATCATTACAACGTGAAGTGGAACTTGCCGATGGTTTGTGAAAATGCGCGAGCCTCGAAAATTGGCCACGTGACGCGAGGAAATTATATTTTGAAATATGAAGGCGAGGTAATGTGTGATGCAAAAGCGGAACATATTACGGAAGGATTTTTGTATGACAGGCCTTTTAAGACTGCTGAGAAAAAGCTCTTGGAACCCGTTTTTGAGATGCCTGCACGTTTGGATGAGGTGCTACTAAAAATGTTATCGAGTGAGAATATTGCTTCTCGAAAAGTGATTTATGAAAAATATGATAAGCAGGTTCAGGGCTTTGTTCGAATCGAAACCGGCGAGGCGGATGCGAGTGTGATGGTGCCGTTTTTGGATCATGAAGAGTTGGGCGATGGAAAGTATGTCGGTTTAGCCAATGCCGTAGCGGGTAATCCGTGGTATGGTGATATCGATGCCTACTGGCAGGGTGCAAATGCAGTTGTCGGCTCGATGCGTGCGTGTGCAGCGGTTGGCGCTTATCCTCAGGCTCTTACTGACTGTTTAAATTATGGAAATCCCGAAAAACCTGATCAGATGGCGCAGTTGGTTGATGGTATTCGCGGTATCAAAGAAGCACTCGAGGGTGTGAAGTTGAAAAATCATCCTGAGTTTGCGACACCCGTCGTTTCCGGAAATGTGAGTTTGTATAACGAAGGAGCAAGTGGTGCGATTCCCCCATCGGCTATTCTGGCCTGTTTTGGAAAAATTGATGATGCGAGAAAGGCCGTGACGATGAAATTAAAAGGAGCCGGAAATGTGCTGTACATGATTGGCGAGCGAAAAGATGAGTGTGGCGCGAGTGAGTATTATCGCGTGATGGGGGCGGGTATTGGAGCGAATGTTCCGAAGCCGGATTTTGCGATGGTGGAGCGTGAAATTTTTGCGATGACCGATTGCGTCGCTAGTGGACTTGTAAAATCAGCGAAGGCGATTGGTATTGGTGGTGTGCTGGTTGCTGCGGCACAAATGTGCATCGGCGGATTCCATGATGGAAATATTGGCGTGGAGATTGATTCAGGAAAAGTTGCTGGCGCATCGGGATTGCGTCTGGACAAGAGTTTGTTTGGTGAGACCGGAGGATTTGTGGTGGAGGTGGAGCCTGCTAGTCGGGAGGCGTTTATGAAGGCCTGCACTGCGCGCGGAGTGATGCCTATTGAGATTGGAAAAACCGTTGCTGAAAAAACTTTTGTATTGAAAGGTGGTAGTGATTTCAGTCTTCCACTAGAGCAAATTCGAAGTAGCTGGACGCAAGGACTGAGAGAGAAGCTGCAATAATCGCTCACTTTTTCTTTCTATGTCTACTCAAGCTCAACTCATTCGCAAAAGACCCATCAAAAAGGTCGTCGTGAAGGTGGGAAGCGCGCTTTTGACGAAAGATGATAATACGCTGAATGATGCGTTTTTGGAGAGCTTCGTGGATCAGGTTGCCACACTACAGAAACAAGGCATTCAGGTTTTAATTGTTACATCGGGAGCGGTGGCGGCTGGACGTAGCGAGGTGACGTTGAAGAAAGAATCTAAAACTATTCCCTACAGGCAGGCACTTTCAGCGGTGGGTCAGATTGTACTCATGGATAAGTACCGAGAACTTTTTGCAAAATATTCTATTTCGGTAGGTCAGGCATTACTCACGGATCATGACTTTCAAAATAGAGAAAGCTTCCTCACGATGCGAAATACATTGGATCTGCTCATGCAAATGGGCGTCGTTCCGATCGTGAACGAGAACGATGTGGTTACGTATGTTGGTTTTAAATTTGGAGGAAATGATCCACTGGCTGCAAAAGTTAGCTCAATGTTATGTGTTGACGCCATGGTGCTATTAACTGATGTCGATGGGCTTTTTACCGCTAATCCTCATACAAATCCGGATGCCGTGTTATTGACGCAGATCGATGATGTGACGGACGAGATTAAATCTTATGCCTCTACCACGGTCTCTAAAAAATCTCTTGGAGGCATGATTACCAAAATTGAGTCTGCCGAATACGCCCTTCATTCAGGCATATCAACCGTTATCGCTTCTGGCACTATCCCCAATATTCTCACTGATGCCGTTTCAGGAAAACCATTTCGCGGAACAGTCATCGGCAATGGTGGCGATGATCGATGCGGTGGACGATTGATGTGGATGCGTTCTAAGACGAAAAACAATATTTATATAGTAGTTGATGATGGATGCGCTCGCGCCCTCTCTAAGGGCGGCTCGCTCCTCGCTGTGGGCATCAGAGAAGTTTACGGCGAGTTTGAACGCGGCGACGTAGTGGCTATTCATGATAAATATGATGAGTTGGTTGCCTTTGGCCAGATCAACTACGGCTCACGCGATGTCGACCAGATGAAGGGTCGCAAAACAGAAGAATTGGTGAAGCTGCTTCCGACGTTCATTGAGGACGAGATTATGCACCGAGACAATATGGTGATCGTAAGTTAATGCGCCCAAAACGCTACTGGACAAGCCCATATCTTTCCTCTATACTCCGCCAGGTTTGACGGTCTAGAGGCCCCATTTGAAGCCCTTAACAACGTAATTATGCGAGCTTTAATTAGCGTTTCGGATAAGACGGGAGTAGTCGAGTTTGCGAAGGGATTAGCTTCGCATGGAGTGCAAATTTTATCTACAGGAGGGACTGCACGAGCTTTGCGTGAAGCTGGTTTGAACGTGACTGATGTGAGCGAGGTTACCGGCTTTCCGGAGATTTTGGATGGAAGAGTAAAAACATTACATCCGAAGGTTCATGGAGGGCTATTGGCCGTGCGCGACAATCCTGAGCACATGCAGATTTTGAAGGAGCAGGGCATTGAAACCATCGATATGGTCGTGGTGAATTTGTATCCGTTTGAGAAGACCGTGGCGAAAGAGGATGTGTCCGAGGATGAGGCGATTGAAAATATTGATATTGGTGGACCGTCGATGATCCGTAGCGCGGCGAAGAATTTCAAAAGCGTGACGGTAGTAGTGGATCCTTCTGACTACGATGACGTTATTGCTGAGATTTCTGCGGGAGGAGATACCACCTTGGAGTTCCGAAAAAAATTAGCACGAAAAGCATTCACAAAAACATTTCAATACGATGAGGCGATTGATCATTACTTCCGAAAGCAGTTGGGCGAACCGGAGTTATTGGATCTACATTATGAAAAAGTAATGTCACTACGATACGGAGAAAATCCGCATCAGAAAGCAGTATTCTTCCGAAATCCAGAAAATCATGATTCGAATATTACGAATGCGCAGACGCTTCATGGAAAGCAGTTGTCATTCAATAATATCGTTGATGGCGATAGCGCATTAGAGTTGGTGAAGGAGTTTGAACGGCCTGCAGCGGCGATTATTAAACATAATAATCCGTGCGGCGTTGCGACGGCCAATACGATCGAAGAGGCCTTGGTTGCCGCGTTTGAGGTTGATACCATGTCTGCTTTTGGTGGAGTCTTAGCACTCAATCACGAGTGCACGTCGGCTGTTGCCGATTTTGTTCTTGAAAAAAAATGGTTCTTGGAAATTATTATTGCTCCATCTTTTGCTAAAGAAACATTGGAAAAATTAGATAAGAAAAAAGACTTGCGACTGCTCGCAACGGGACCACTTGTAAAAGATCTTCAGAGCCGTGATATCAAAAAAGTAGCCGGAGGCATTCTCGTTCAGACGAAAGATACCTATATCGTCAATGAGGGTGATCTGAAAGTTGTAACGAAAAAAGCGCCAAGCGCTGAGGAGATCCGGGCGATGCTCTTCGCTAATGTTGTCGTGAAGCATGTACATTCCAACGCCGTAGTGTTTGCAAAAGTACAGGGCAATACGGAGGTGGCCACCGGAATCGGCGCGGGTCAGATGTCCCGTGTAGATAGTGTGTTTATCGGCGCGACAAAAGGTGGTGAAAAAATTCCGGGAAGCGTGATGGCTTCTGATGCCTTCTTTCCTTTCTCTGATGCTGTTGAACAGGCTGCGAAATATGGCGTGACGGCGATCATTCAGCCGGGCGGATCCATTCGTGATGACGAGGTATTCAAAAAATCCGATGAGCTCGGTATGAGTATGGTAACGACCGGATATAGATTCTTCCGTCACTAATTAGTCTTTCTCGGCTCGTAGAATCCCATCTTCTCCGCGAACGAGCCTTTGTGTTGTTTTCATGGCTTCTTTCGTGACCCTCCGAATGCCTTCTATTTTTGATGGTGGATTTATTAACTGTTCGTAGTCGTCGATTTCCTGCATGAATAGACCGACACTTCCAATATCTTTTGTGGATTCCCTGTAGAGATAGGGTACAAAAGGATCTGTGTACATCTGGCACGTAACTTTTCCGTCTTTATATGTCATGATTGCTCTCATCTTTTGAACATTTCCCACCAATCCTGAACACGGTTTTTCGAGTACAAGGCGCTGAACTTCGATGGTTCCCTTTTTTTGACTCCCCTTTGCTTCATTACTCGTATCGCCCTGCTGCCATCCTTTTTTCGTTAACTGAAAATATACTTCAATAAAACTCGTTGGAAGCACGATGCCGTTCTCGCTTGATTTGTCGCCTAGATGCTTGTCTGAATCGGACATTTTTGTATTTTTTATTTTTTATAAGTATACCATAGCTTTAAGAATAATTCAAATTAGCTTTACATATAGCTGTAATTTCCATATAATGCCTAAAATTACCTATGACATCTTACAAAGATTACACTATCGCGACGCTTGGAAGTCACTCAGCTCTTCAGATTCTGAAGGGGGCAAAAGACGAGGGGTTCCGGACGATTGCTGTGTGTGAAAAGGGTAGAAGTGAGCCATATACGAGCTATAAAGTTGCTGATGAGATTATTGAGATTGATAAGTTTTCTGATTTTTTTACGATCGAGGAGGAGCTAAAAAAGCGAAATGCTATTTTGATTCCTCATGGAAGTTTCGTGAGTTATATCGGATCCGAAAAGGTAAAGGATATCTCCATGATGCACTACGGCACGCGAGGCATTTTGCAGTGGGAGTCTGATCGTATGAAATCGAAAGAATGGCTTGTGGATAGCGGCCTAAACGTACCGAAAATTTTTGATACCCCCGAAGAGATTGATCGACCGGCGATCGTAAAGTTCCACGGCGCGAAGGGTGGTATGGGATATTTCGTCGCAAATACACCGGATGAGTTCTATGACCGAATCCGAGAATATCCTGAGGAAAAAGATTATGTCATTCAGGAGTATATCGTGGGCGTACCGGTCTATACGCATTATTTTTACTCCCCAATCAATGACGAACTCGAGATCATGAGTTTCGATAAACGGTATGAGTCAAACGCAGACTCTATCGGACGTATCTCTGCAAAAGATCAGCTGGATGCCAATATTCGTACGAGCTATACCATCGTTGGCAACATGCCCATCGTTGTTCGAGAGAGCATGCTTCCTGACTTCTTCGCTATGGGACGCAGGGTTGTGGAAAAATCACGCGGCCTAGAGGGCGTAGGACCTGCCGGCTTGTTTGGACCATTCTGCTTGGAGGCGATCGTCGATCCAAATCTTAAACTCTTTGTCTTCGAGATCTCCGCCCGCATCGTCGCCGGCACCAATCCTTACGTCGATGGTTCGCCCTATACGTGGCTTCGTTATGACGTTCCCATGAGTACCGGTAGGCGCGTTGCACGAGAATTGAAAGAAGCTGTCGAACAGGATCGATTGAAGGAGGTTTTGGGATAATATGCCTCGCCCTATTCAATATGCGCCGCTTGCATAAGCTTTGTGAACGCGGCATTTGGAAGTCCGTAGCTGGGCACTATGCTACGGAGCCATTGAATATACTTTTCACTTCTTTGCGCGATAGTCGCGTCTATGATGGCACCCCAGGCGTCAGCAACTTCCAAATCTTGCGGTATGCGATTTGCAAGTGGAACGAAATACTCGCTCGGTTCTGTTATTTTTTCGAATACTACTTTCCAATTCACCTTACTATTTTCCTCAAGAGAGAGCTGGGGAACGAACCGGCTTATCATTTTTATGATGAATGCATCTCTTTTTTCTCCTGGAATTTTCAATATGGTATTCACCGTATATACGTTTGGGTATGCCTCAAAAAGCATGATCGCCGATCGCTCGTCTTCGCTCTGAATGGCGTAGCGCATGAGCATCATTCCCACTTCTTGTGGCAGATTATTCCTGTCATTATTTGCCTTGAAATGGCCTAAAAGCTGTACTCGCATTTCCGGGCTCACGTACTTTTCCATAAAGCGATACTCGTCTCCCGAAAGCATATTCTGCACGATTGGTGAGGTAAGCGCTCTGAAAAAAGTTTCTGCATCGCTCATATAATGAGATATAATCGCTCTCATTACCCGCATTCGCACTCTCAGGGAGAGAATTTCTTTTGCGGGAAGATTATGTTTTCCGAGATATTCTTCAAATGCCTCAATATTTTCCGGTAATGGATTTTGCCCGATATCCTTAAGAAACATAGACTCTTCATCGGTAAGTGGCACATCTTCCGGAGCTGTTTTTGATTGTATACCGAGCTGGTTTGCCATACCTCCCACGATACGTAGCTCCACTCTTTTCGCGTCGCTGAGATAGAACGGATCAACTTCCGTGAGCCTCATAATTCGACCATGAACAAAATCCCGCACATCACCGCTAACATCCCCCTCGGTTACGCCCTGAGGATAGCCGTGCAACCTATAGTGCCCTATGAGTATTTCTGTTGTCGTATGAGGGTCAAAAGGCCCTGATGGTTGATTTGTCGAAGCGCGCATAAGCGTTGTATTTTGTCTTTTAATTATACCATTTTTTTTAATTTTCGTCAATTCTGAAGCTGATATTTTAGTATAATTTGAGGGGCTTTGATGGCCGTGCCCTCCCCATTCTGCTATACTGCGCCCACAAGATTATTACATTTTCATCCCATGGCTTCAAAAATTACGCAGAAACATATTCAAGAGCTCGTGGCGAAGTATGACCCACGTAAAATTACTATCGGCGTACTCGGTGGGCATAGTGCTCTCGATGTGTGCCAAGGGGTCAAGAAGTTCGGCTTCAAAACGCTCGTAATTGCCCAAAAAGGCCGTGAAAAAACCTATACGCAGTATTATAAAGTTCGATCATTTTGGGAGGATAAAGAGCCAGAAGAGGAGGAGACGGAAGAGGGTGGTTGCTGCGGTGGTGGCGCCTGCGGATCGGGAGGTGGTTGCGGAGATGATGAGGACAAATCTGGAGACTTCCAGGTGGGATGCGTGGATGATGTTATCGTCGTCGATAAGTTTTCTGATATTACGAATCCTGCGCTCCAGGAGCGACTTCGAAAGATGAATGTGATTTTCGTTCATAACCGATATTTCTGGGTGTACTGCGATTTCGAAAAAATTGAAAAAGAATTCTTTGTGCCAATTTATGGAAATCGTGAGGCGGTTAAGCTCGAAGAGCGCGATCAACCAAAGAATCAATATTGGCTTCTGAAAGAGGCTGGAATCAGAATTCCTAAGATTTTTGGATCTTATAAAGAAATTGATCGATTGGCGATCGTGAAGGTGAATGAGGCGACTCGTGGCTACGAGCGTGCATTTTTCTTGGCTTCTACTCCGGAGCAGTGTCTGGAGACGGCGAAAAAAATGATAAAGGAGGACAAAATTACGATGGAGGCTTTTGAGAAGGCTACTATTGAAGAATATGTTTTGGGCGCACATGTGAATTTGAACTTCTTCTACTCGCCACTTGTCGGTAAGAGCGGACGATTAGAATTAATGGGAACCGATACGCGACGACAGACGAATCTGGATGGATTCTTGCGGCTTCCCGCTGATCAGCAGCTAGAAGTTCTGAAACTCCAGCAGCCAAAAATGATCGAGACTGGACACTATGCCGTTACGATGAAGGAGTCTCTCGTAGAAAAAGCCTACGAGATTGGAGAAAAGTTCGTGAAGATTATGGCGAAAGAAGTTGCTCCCGGAATGGTTGGACCTTTTGCCCTTCAGGGTGCCGTTGTCGCTGAAAATGGGAAAGAAGAATTTGTAATTTTTGATGTAAGTATGCGTATTCCTGGATCGCCTGGTACGAAGTCTACACCATATAGCTCTTATCTCTTTGGCGACTCATTGAGCTATGGCGAGCGAATTGGCATTGAGTTGAGAAGTGCAATTAATACGAATAAGTTAGATAAACTTGTAAGCTAATTTCTTATGAAATTTCCTAAAGTTATCATTCTCGCGGCAGGGCAAAGCAAACGAATGGATCCACTTCCGGATAAGAATTTTTTGAAGTTCTGCGGAAAGCCGTTATTGCAGTGGCAGGTGGAGCAGTTGGCACGTGCCGGATTTCGTGATGTTGCCGTGATTGGAGGGAGACATAATCTGGATGAGCTACAAAAAATGGCTTCGGAATTGAAAAAACCTTTTACCATTCTTGAGCAGAAAAAATTAGAAGAAGGCATGGCCGGAGCGGTATTGTCAGCGGAAAAATGGATTGGTGATGAGGCTTTTTTGGTCGTGAGCTCGAATGACATTGTGGATGATTCCATTTTTGAGGTGCTGAAAAAGGCGATGAAAGGTGACAAAAAAGTTGCAGGATTTTTGGTGGCAAAAAAAGTGACGGAATATTTTCCTGGTGGTTACTTGAAAGTAAAAAATGGCGCTATCACGGGCATTGTTGAGAAGCCAGGCGCTGGAAAAGAACCGAGCGATCTGGTAAATATCGTGTTCCACCTCCATGCGCAACCGGAGAAACTTTTTGCGGCGTTGAAAAAAGTGAAGACAAGTCGTGATGATCGATATGAAGTTGCAATGGATTCGTTAATTCAGGCAGGAGAGAAGTTTGTGGCACTGCCTTATAGCGGCTTCTGGCAGCCGGTTAAGTATCCCTGGCATTTAATATTAGTTTGGAAAAAATTATTTGAGATGCTTATTGGAAGAACGAACGGAAAGAAAAAAGATATTCAAAAAATTTCAAAGAAGTCTTCGATAGCCAAGTCAGCGGTCATTCGTGGAGATGTGATTATTGAGGATGGAGTAAAAGTTTTCGATCATGCTGTTATTCAGGGACCAGCCTATATCGGCAAGAACGCCATAGTGGCCAATAACGTCCTCGTACGCGACTCTCATCTCGGAGAGGGGTCAGTTGCCGGATATTCGACTGAGATCGCTAGGAGCTATCTTTCTGATCGAGTATGGACCCACACAAATTACATTGGGGATAGCGTTATCGGCTCAGGCAGTTCTTTTGGCTCGGGATCGGTTACGGGAAATTTGCGATTAGATGAAGGTCCAATATCGGTCGTGATCGGAGAGGATAAAGTGGCTTGTGGTAGCAATAAATTAGGTGCCATTATTGGAGAAAATGTACGAATAGGTATTAATGTAAGTCTGATGCCTGGAGTGAAAATTGGAAATAACTGCTTTATCGGAGGAGGCATTT
Organism: Candidatus Peregrinibacteria bacterium; assembly: GCA_026395555.1. Taxonomy (GTDB): domain Bacteria; phylum Patescibacteriota; class Gracilibacteria; order UBA1369; family UBA12463; genus CALREA01. Next base: position 65,461 of record JAPLYO010000012.1, read on the forward strand.
CGGTGGCAAAAGATGTTCCGGATAGTAAATTCGTGTATGGAAAATGGGAGTTAACGATGAAGGATAATACGGCAAAAGTAGATCCATCGGCTCGTGAACTGATGATGCGAAGATTGAAGGGGTAGTCTGAAATATGCTAACGTATTGTCATATGAAGGTATCTATCATCACCGTCAATTTCAATCATAAGTACTTCCCGAAGTTGCAGGTAGAGGCATTGGAAAAAAGTGTCAGCAATTTTGATTATGAAATTGTGTATGTGGATAACGCCTCTGATGATCCGATAAGTGTAGGGTTCCTGGAGCAGGCTGCGCAGGAAGGCCGACTGAAGCTTATCAAGTCTGCGAAAAATGTTGGATTCGCAGGAGGAAATAATTTGGGGGTAAAAAACTCAAGTGGTGATATCGTATTTATTCTTAATCCCGATACCGCCGTCTATCCGGATACGCTGCAAAAGATGGTGGACTACCTCGAATCACATAAGAATATTGGCATGCTTGGGCCACAATTAGTATATAGCGATGGAACGATTCAGGAGTCATGCCGAAGAGATATGAGCTTCTTGGATTTGGCGGTCAAGCGAACATTTTTGCGATACTTGCCGTGGTTTCGAGGAAGAGTGAAGAAGTATTTGATGGGAGATTTCCAGCATGATCGTACGCAGGAGGTAGAATTAATTACCGGGGCGGCGATGATGCTACCGCGGAGAATTTTTGATGAGGTTGGAGGTTTTGATGAGCGATACTTTTTGTTTATGGAGGACTTTGATTTGTGCAAAGAGGTGAGAAAAGCGGGATACAAGGTTGTCTATTATCCCGAGGCAAAAGTAGAGCACTATCACAAAAGACTCAGTGGTGGAAACTTCTTTAGCATGTTGATGAAACGAGTATTCTGGCTGCACGTTCAAAGTGCTACCAAGTATTTTTGGAAGTGGAGGTAGTCGAATAGTTTTATTTTTGCGGCCGCGTAACGACAATGCCTAGCTTGTCGGCTATATATTGCGGAACCGTTTTTCGCTCTTTCCCTAGAGCGCTTAGATGATCTAAATATTTCAATACCAGTGGCTTCTCCTCGCCATCTATCTGCTGCATAATTCCATGTGGAACTATACGACTACTATCTGGTCTTCGAATACTGTATGTTCCCTCGTCCTCACCAACCGCGGCATCCACATCCATTTCTCGCTCCAATCGCGTGACAAGCCCCTGAAGTTCTACCGGTCCGATATTTTCGTCTACACTATTTGGCTCGTCACTGCTACGACTCGCCGTACCACCTTCGATAAGTATACTTCTGCTAAACCCAATCAGCCCTCCCTCGCATCGATCAAGATCATTGATACATTGTCGAACCTCGGCGCGAAGCGACATCGGATCATCATGGCGCAGTATGATTGTAGTCATGAGGCGCACTCCGCTTCTAATCTGCATCACATGCCCAACATAGGCTCTGCAGACGCGCTTCATGAGGCCAGGATTTTTCGCTAGGTTTGGATATTCATCAGGTTTTATTGAGGGTGTGTCGTTTTCGCCTCCCGTTGAGGATAAGGATTTCCCTCCTGATTTTCGAGGCGTAAAGAGATGAGCTGCCTCATAAACTCTTGCACCTTCGTTCATATCACCATCTTGGAGATCTTTGTCTGCGGAATCATCATTCGGAGCTTCTGGTGCTGACATATATATAAAAATAATGAAGACTGAACTTTATTCGCCTTCACTACTATTGTCAATTATTCGTTTTATGTCCTTATGTCGTTTTAGCTTTGGCGAGCTGGCGAATAACCTCAGGATAGTACTGCTTTTCGAGAGCCTGAACCTTTTGCTTGAGGGTGTCGACGGTATCCGTTTGGTCGATTGGAATGGATTCTTGGAGAAGGATCTCGCCGGCATCTACGTCGGCGGTAACGCGGTGAATCGTCATGCCCGTCTCTTTTTCATGGGCGGCAAGCACGGCCTCGTGAACCGATTTTCCGAAGAATGAAGGACCGGAAAATTTCGGAATAAGAGCGGGATGAATATTGATAATCTGGATATGCTTTTTGTTGAGGTTTTCGATGAATCCCGGCGTAAGAATGCGCATATAGCCCACGAGGACGACGAGGTCGGGATTGAGCGTTTCGATCGTTGAAAATAATTGAGCATCAAACTGCTCGCGCGTACGGGGAGCGTGAGTATGGGGATCGTTCTTACTTATGTATATCGCCTCGTAACCCTGCTCTTTGGCGCGCTGAAGTGCGTAGCAGTTTTTCTTATTGGAAATAACGGCGGCGAGTTCGATGCCTGGCATTTTATCAGCTTTCATTTCGTCAATAATCGCCTGAAGGTCGGTACCATTCGTCGAGGCGAGGACGACGATGCGGAAAGGCGTGGATTGCATGATGTATTATTCAAGGAGATGTGACTTCTTTAGTGCGGGGAGGCCGAGCTTGGCGCGAATTCGCATGCCGGTAGGCGTGACGGCGAGGCCACCCAGGGCTGTTTCTCTGATCTTTGGTGACATAAGTTTTCCGATGTTCCACATCGCTTCGACGACTTCGTCGAATGGAATGTAGGAGACGATTCCGGAGAGCGCGAGGTCGGCCGCACCGAGTGCGTGCTGTGTTCCGAGTGCGTTACGCTTGATACATGGAACTTCCACGAGGCCGCCAAGTGGATCACATGCAAGCCCCAGGGCTGATTTCATAGCCATTGCTGCAGCCGTTAATGCCTGTTCCGGTTTTCCGCCACGCATCTCTACCGCCGCTGCTGCGGCGCATGAATTCGCTGCTCCTACCTCTGCCTGACAACCTGCAGCTGCTGCTGAAAGCGTCGCGTTCTCTGCGATAATAATTCCAATACCTGCTGCGGTAAATAATCCACGCAATACCTTCTCCTCCGAAAGCTTATCTACTTCTTTAATTGCCATAATTACTCCCGGAATCACACCTGATCCACCCGCCGTTGGGAAGGCTGCAATACGGCCCATACAGGCGTTTGTTTCACCCGTGGCGATCGCATATGTCATTGCTCGAATCGCAAGTTCATTCAGGTAGGTCTTTCCTTTCTTCCTCTGAAAATACTTCATCAACTTTCCCGCTCCACCTCCGGACATTCCACTCAGTGATTTTTTTGGCTCGAATATACCACCATTAATCGCTTCCTTCATGACCGCGGCAACCTTCCTCATCTTATCCATTACTTCTTTGCGGCTTGCATCTGCTATTTCCATCTCATATCGAATCACCACTTCTGACAATGGTTTTTTAAGCTTTTTGGAAAGCTTGAGGAGCTGTGCCCCGTTTTTGAACATGTATGACATATTAGTGCGCTAATTTAGTTAAAGATCGAACGAACTCAATGCCGGGAATTTGCTCAAGAGCCAGCACCTCTTTTAGTGTGAGATGCTTCTTATCGATATTCACAATGCTCATTGCGTGGCTATTAATTTTCGAGGTCTGAACGTTAGCGATATGGTGGCCTTTTTTAATAAGATAGGCTGTTAGCTCTTCAAGTGCCCTATTTGATGAATCGTGAGAGACGATAATCGACTTATATTTTCCCGCCATGGCCCTAATATCAACATTGAAATTATTCACCTGGCATATCATTACATTTCCCCCTCCGATGGAGGAACCGGTTACGCTCATTGACTGATCTCCCTTTTGTAAAATAATCCTCACCGTGTTCGGATGAAACTTAGGGCCGAGGTCGACAACCTGGAACTCGTAGTCTATATGTCTCTTTTTTGCCTCTTTAAAAGCATCCTTTATGCGAGGATCACTCGTCTTAAACTTCATAATTCCCGCCAAAAGTGCCCGGTCGGTGGCGTGTCCTTTTGTAACCGTTCCAAAGCTGCCGTGCAGCTGAAAAACGACCTTGTCCGGGGTCGAATCATATATCGCGCGCGCCAACTGTCCCAGCTTCACCGCCCCCGCGGTATGGGAGCTGCTTGGACCGACCATAATGGGGCCGGCTATGTCGAAAACCGAGTAGGTTGTTGGCATAGAGTTGTTAGTTTGTGGCTTCTAGTTTAACAGGTTTTTCCCCTCATGCAAGGAAAGGCCTACCAGTCACCATCGCCTTCCCGAAGCCATTTTGCCTTTTGTCCTCGCTTGATATCATTTTCGTCCCGTAATGACATTGACTGCTTTTCTCCATGATACTTATAGAACTTTATGAGAAATCGAATGAATTCCGCGCGACTGATATAGCCCTCGATCCGCATAAGCTCTTTAATTTCTTCATCTAATTGTGAGCTAATTCGCATAAAGAGATTTGGCATAAATGATTGGGTTATAGGATAGTTTTATCAGGTGATATTATGATCTCCTTGATCGTGGTCCTTTTTTATCAGTTTTGAAATGATATCAATTTTATAGCAATTTAGTATCAAGCTGCTATGGGTTTGTATATCGTAGGATAGCTTTTCAAAAGTAGATTAGGGGAGATACCAAAAACCATATCAAAAAAATATTAGGTACCACTGTTTGAGACCTCACATCAAACAGACCAACCGTACCATGCGGTCCTAACATTTTTCTGACTTTTAGAGAATTTCTTTCGGATACAATACCCGATAAAGGCAATCTTTTGGCTCGCAAATCATCTCTGTGCGAGAAACACGTTTAACAAATTTTACTGGTGCCTTGCGAATAATTACAAATGGAATCGATTCGCGTCCCTCACCCGTCACGACTGTGGCGGCGGCACTGAGCCCGTCGGAAATATTCTTTTGCGTTACTCGAAGTGTATTTCCGAAAAGATCTTTCTTCCCTCGATAATCCTCCGCTCCTTGAAAACCGCTATAGCCCAGTGAAATTCCCGTTACGCCATTTCGTAGTGGAATAATATACGAATCAAAAATCAGTACGCCAATTTTTTTTATCTTTCTTCCTGACAAGATTTTTTTCCTTAAAATTTCCGCAGAAGCGTATGGATTTTTCGGCCATCCAATGGCGTATCCTTCAGGAACATTCGAGGTATCGACACCCCCGCTTGGTGTGAAGATATTATTTTTTATCGTTAAAAACATATCGCCTTCAAGTATAAGATCAGCCTCGCTTTTGATATAATCGATAAGCACAGCACTATCCTTATAGGTCCCATAGCGGCTTTTTTTTGAAATCTTTTTTCCTCGTATATCAACCAGACCACCCTCTGTCAGGGCGACAATTTTCGAAACGATAGCGACGATGTCTCCATCTTGAAGCGCAATCTTCGCAGCACTCAGACCACGCATCAGCACCTCGATGAGATCATCCTCGGGCGTTATCTTTCTTGTTTTAATGGGAATTATTTCCATATTCTTGCAGGACGATGCTACACTAGCCATGTTTTCTTGTACATATTCCCATGCGGCATTTCGGTATCATCGCCAATCCGGTCGGCCACAGCCTTTCCCCTCAGTTCTACGCCGAGGCGTTCAAGGCTGATTCGATTGATGCGAGCTTTGAGCCAATAGAACTTGATGCAAGCGGTTTGGACCTTGGAGTTTTCTTAAATGCCATGCGCGATGGCGCCTACGATGGGTTAGCTATCTCTCATCCTTTTAAGGAAATGTGTATGAAGCTGGTTGACGAGGTGGATCCGGTGGCGCAAGAAATTGGTGCGATCAATACAGTCGTGCGAGAAGGCAAGAAACTTATTGGATACAATACGGACTGGTGTGGAGTGGAGCGTGCGATGCGTGCGGCACTCGAACAGAATCGCAAAAAAATGACGACGTTGAAGTGGAAAAAAATCATGCTCCTCGGGGCAGGCGGTGTGGCGCGAGCCGCAGCGTATGCATTTCGAAAAGCGGGCGCCCATGTATTTCTCGTCAATCGCACCGCCGAAAAAGGGCAAGAGGTTGCGGAAAAATTTGGAGCAGAATTTGTCGGCGATGCCGCGCAGGCGAGTGATGGACTCGAACCCTATGACATTATCTTCCAGGCAACTTCGGCAGGAATGAGCTCCGATATCTCTCCACTTCCTATTTCTTTCTGGGAAGATCATGGTAACGGAATCGCCATTGAATCCATCTATCACCCACGAATGACGCGTTTCTTACGTGAGGCGGAGCGTGCTGGGTGGGATATCATTACGGGAAATCATCTTTTTGAGGGTCAGTGGGAGGAGCAATACCGACTTTTTAAAGCTGCTTTTTAAGGCAAACGTCTTTCTACAATTACGTCGATGCTAGAAATTTGACGTTTCATTTCCCTTCGCCTATATTGCAATGAACACAACGAGTAGTTCATTGACAGATCGGCGAAGTGACGACAGACAGGGGAATAAACTTTGGCATTAATACCTGCCCATATAATCTGAGTTGAGATCCAGAGCGAAGCAGTGTTAAACAAAAAACCAAAACCAAACAAACAAAAAAAATATTACAAGCCCTAGAAAAGCTACCAAGCAATCCGCAAGGATCACTTGTCTCCCCTCCATCTTTTATTCCTCTATCTGTCCTTACTTAGGCTTGGCCTTCCTTCACGGGTTGGCTACCTCGATACACTTCTGGTCATACCGATCTCACCTATATTAGAGAACGTGTCTGACGCAAACAGAGAGTCACAAGGCGGTGACTATAAAATAAATGTCCAGGCCATATAAGTTCCGACAAAAACAAAAATAAAGTTCCTCAGTCAAATATAAACATAAAAACTTTTCTTGACTGATAGGCAAACTTTCAAGCCCCCGCATCGCAAGGTGTGGGGGTTTTATTATGCTCAATTATTCGCGAGTTTTTCTCCTCGGAAGTCTTGTATTGCAAAAATTTTCTAAGAATACTTTCATTTCCCCTATATCCTCACTTCTTATTCCTATTTTATCTTCCAGGCCATCGTTTCCCAGACGCAGGAGGTCTCCAAGTGTCTTGATAGATGATTTCGGCCTGCGGAAAACTACGTGTGCATCCGATCTTTCATGAAAACTCCCCGAATCTGGATACTCAATACACTCCCAATCTTTCAATAATTTTTTTCTCTCTTCTGTTAGCTCAAGGTTCCCTTCATCGCCACGTCCAAATCTATAGGAACTTTTCGGCAGATCCCCTGGATAACCATAGCAATACCCAAGCGCACGCTCTCTTTCGTAGTCGTTCACATCATACTCATACATCAACCTCTCCTTCACTTCGGGAGTCAAAAGCAGTTCCGATATACTCATCGTCAATTCGGCTGCGGTTAACGGCGCTTCCGTAGCCGCACGCTCAAGCCACCCAAAGAGAACCTTAACGTCCTTTCTATATGATGCTGTTTTGGCAAAGTCCAAGACCGCTTCTTCGCCAAAATCAATAAGTTCTTGTACGGTTTTATTCTTGTGGCGTCCAATATCCTTTCCTATTTTTCCTCTCGATAACACTGCCCTTGTTGCTGTGTACATTGGGAGATCTTTGATTTCAAATTCCTTAAAACGCTCGGCCGATGGAGGTACGTTAGCAGGAAAAAGCTTTGGCATTTCCCCTTTACCACGCAATGCATTTACAGCTGCCTCAACCTCGAGGATCGTGTTTGTTCTTACTCCCTGTATACCAGGTAAAATCCTTGCAATGAGGTCGAGCTCCCGGGCTCTCCTGCCACCCTCAATGCCGTTACTCATATCTCTGCCGGCGTCTGTATTATGCTCCAATCCTTTTGTCATATTGTTCGTACTCTATGGATCGATATTTTATCCATATATCATATTTTTGTCAATTTTAGCCTACTACCGAGATATCTACCTCGTTTTTTTCAACCTCGAATAGCAAATCATGAGGATCATTATACCCACCGTAATTCCCGCATCGGCTACATTGAATACGGGAAATTTTCCTATGGCGATAAAGTCTATGACATACCCTAGCCGGAGGCGGTCGAGGAGGTTGCCGAGGGCGCCGGCGAGAATCATGGCGATAGAAGTGAAAGCGATGGGATGAGAAAGATTCATCTCCTTTCGTAGAGCGTTGAGTCCAAAAATGATAATAAGCATAATAAGGGGAATGAGTATTATTTGTGGAATAGGAATACTAAAGGCGATTCCGGTGTTTTCGGAATGAATAATTCGGAAAAAATTTCGAATAATATACAGAGGGAGACTATGCGATCGAATGACCCAGACTTTGGTAAGTTGGTCGAGAGCTAGCATTCCAATGAAGATAATTGTAAAGGCGAGATGTTGACGAGATGGTATCTTGAAGAGATTTTTCATGTGAATCAGCTTGATGGAGCTTCTCGCGCATTGTACCATACCAGTCACATGGATACCCAACACAAGGTCGATACACAACTACTCGTTTATACGGGAATACTGCTCGTCATTGGGCTTATTATGATTACCAGTATTGGTGTGCCGAAATCTATTCAGATTTCGGCCCCGGGCGTACTCTACCCGAGCTGCGATAATGCCGCCGTTGATTGCTATTTGCTCTTCAAGCGACACCTACTCCGTATGTTTATCGGCATAGGAGCCATGCTCGTGATCGCTAAAATAAGTTTTCGTGTTTGGGAGAAGTTTGCGGTGTATATTTTTGGATTTGCGATTGCGGCGCTCGTCGTGGTGCTCATTCTTGGATCGGCAAATAATACCTTCGCCAAGAGCTGGCTTACTATTTTCAATACTTCATTGCAGCCCACCGAGTTTGCAAAAATCGCGCTGATTTTTTATCTCTCCGTATGGTTCGAGCGGCGACAGAGTGAGACTACGACATTTCATTATGGATTTCTCCCCTTCTGCTTCATTACCGGAGGTATGCTGTTACCTATTCTCGCTCAACCAGACTTGGGAAGTGCGTTTGTTATTACGGCAACTGCGGTCGCTATCTATTTTGCTGCCGGTGCTCGTATTCGTCATCTTGCTATCGGATTTCTAGCGGTTTTTATTGCATCTCTTTTTGTTATTATGGCGGTTTCTCATGTCCGTCAACGATTTGCCGCCTTTCTTACTCCCGCTGCCGAGTGCCGCGAAGATTACTGCTGGCAGACCGAGCAGGCTGCAATTGCCGTAGGTAGCGGAGGATTTTTTGGAAAAGGCTTAGCTCAAGGTGTTCAAAAATCTTATTGGCTTCCTGAGGCGTCCGAGGACTTCATCTTTGCCGCCAGCGCTGAAGAGCTTGGTTTCGTCCGAACAGCACTCATCGTCATCCTATACGGGCTCATCGCCTATCGCGGTTTCGCCATCGCAGAAGGTGCTCCTAATGGCTTCGCACAGCTTACGGCCGTTGGAATTACTTCATGGATCACCATCCAAGCGTTTATTAATATTGGTGTGAACACCGGCCTTTTCCCAACTACCGGTATTACGCTGCCCTTTATCAGTTACGGAGGATCGTCACTCATTGCTACCCTCATCGGTATCGGCGTATTATTAAATATATCAGCTTATTCATCTTCATCCGGATCACATGCAGGTAATTTTCACAGGAGGCGGTACAGCGGGACACGTCCTGCCCAATATCGCCGTTATTGAGGAGCTAAAAGAGCGATACAACGGAGGAAAAAAATCAGACCACCAGGGTCTGCATATTTTGTATATTGGCTCTCACCATGGACCCGAGAAAGAGTTATGCCGTCGATATGGTGTGGATTTTGTCTCTATTGCTACGGGAAAATTGAGAAGATATCTTTCGCTGGAAAATATTGTGGATCCTTTTCGTGTCGTAAAAGGATGCGTCGATGCGTGGCGCATTTTGCGGAAATTTCGTGCCGATGTCGTGATGAGTAAGGGCGGTTTCGTGAGCTTCCCTGTGGTATTGGCTGCATGGACCCTCAAGATTCCTATCGTCCTCCACGAGGCCGATGTAGAGCCGGGATTAGCCAATCGTATGTGTGCACGCTTTGCAAAAGTGATCTGTGTCAGCTGGGTTGAGACGATGAAATACTTTTCTCGCCGTGATGCTGCAAAAAAATTATTATGGACGGGCATGCCGGTACGACGTGAGGTTGTGCGTGGTGTTCGTGCCAAGGGTCTATCCTTCTTGCATTTTGACGACTTAAAACCAATACTTCTCGTCATGGGTGGAAGTTCTGGCGCAAAAAGCATTAACACACTCGTGTGGAAAAATGTAGATACACTCATTGGGATGTACAATGTCGTACATCTGACCGGTAGGGGCGTGGATGAATCATTTATAAAAAACCTTATGCGACGTAAGAGCGGATATCGCTCCTTCCCTTATCTCCATGATGAACTTTTTGATGTGTACGCCGCCTCCGATATCGTTGTGAGTCGCGCGGGAGCGGGTGCGATTGCCGAGCTGTGCGTTCTTGCAAAACCGTGCGTACTTATTCCTCTTGGAACCGAGCAGAGTCGTGGTGATCAAATCGTAAATGCCGGGATTTTGGGTGAGGCCGGCGCGGTAGAGGCGTTACGCGAGCCCGTTTCTGATAAAAAATTTATCAGTTTGATGACTGACTTGGCGAAACACGAAAAGCAGCGCGATGGTCTTTCCGATAGATTGAAGCCTTTCGGAGTTAGGTTCAAAAGGGCCGCGGGGCAGATTGCGGAGCTCATTATGTCGATGGGATAAAAAGTCGCGTACATTGATATTATAATTTTTTATTTTTTTATACTATTATTTCCTAAAAATAGTTGTTTTTAAAGCTGAGAATTTCGGCGCCGAAATTTCTGAATACATCAGGATTTTAGGCAAAGTCAAATTCGATACCAATAGTGTATACTAGCACCATGAAAATCGGCATTAATGGACGGTTCTTGCAGTATCCGTATACGGGCATCGGGCAGTATACGATTCAGCTGTTGCGTGAGTTTTCGAAAATGAAACGTGAGAGGCGAGACGAGGTTCATCATCTTGATTTTGTGATCGCCGTTCCAAATGAACAATGTATTGAACAGATGCAGCTCGAGAATATTGATTTACCCGCAGTAGTTATTCCCGAAAAAGAATGGCTTGGAAAAAGCTTAGGAAAACATTGGTGGGAACAGGTTCAGGTGCCAGGTTTTTTTCATGAACAAAAAGTGAATGTGATTTGGCTGCCGTACCCTTGCGTCAGGTGGTTCAAGAAGTCGGCGGACAAAACGATCGTGACCGTACATGATACGATTCCTTGGACCTCAAAAAAATATCAACGAAGACTGTTTTCGCGCCTTGCACATCGGATGAGTCGCGTGGCGACTAGTCAAGCAGACCATATCATTACCGTATCGGAAACTTCGGCAAAAAATATCATGTGGCTCTGTGGAATTCCTGAAAAAAATATTACCGTCATAGAAAATGGCGTGTCAGAAATATTTCATAAACTTATATCGCAGGATGTCATGAGTGAAGTCTTGGGAAAATTTGGTTTGCAGAATGGAAAATTCTTTCTCTACGTTGGCGGATATGATGCGAGAAAAAATGTGAAATTGATGGTCGAGTCGTATCGAAAATATTGCGAAAGTCACACATGTGAATATCCACTCGTCCTCGTCGGGGGAAAATCTCATGAAGACTCTCTCTATGCGGATTTTGATGGCGCGTTGACGGAGCCCGAGAACTCCCGTACCGTGATCAAGAAAACAGGATTCTTGAGCGATACTGATCTCGCTGCGCTCTATCAAGCAAGTCGCGGTTTTGTCCATTTCTCATCACAAGAAGGTTTCAATATTCCTCTCGCGCAAGCCATGGTCTCACATCTTCCCCTCCTGATTTCCGACACAGACATTCACCATGAAATCGCAGGAGATGATGCCATATATGTACAAACCGAAGGTGAAAATTCACTCGAGAAAGGCTGGGACACATTGATACATTCCCAAACTCACACCCTATCAAAAGACTACTCGCATCGCTTCTCCTGGGATCGTAGCGCCCATGCTCACCTACGTACATTTAAACGAATTTCCTTATGACCATTACCCTCACGCCAACATTTATCTATATTTCAGCGCTTAATGCGGTGTCGATTATGTTTCTTGTTTTCTCGCTGATTAAACTTCGAGGGGTACTTAAATTCCTCACTCTTGAGGAAAATAACTATACTCTACTTTTTGGTTTTATCGGAGTGCGAATGTACATTTACCTCTACGTTCTCAGCATTCTGCTATTAAGCATATTTCTCTGGATTATTACCGCATAAATTATTCTCATGGAATCGAACGAGCCCGTTATCACCTCAAACAAAGATCGACACTTTCGTGGTCAGGCGCACGAAGAAGAAGTTTTGGCGTTCTGCCGAAAACACTGGACCTCACTGTTCCATGAGTTTTTTCTGTTCATTTTTATTCTTGTTCTTATTGTTCTATTTTCACTCTACTTTCAGGCCATTTCTGAAGTCTTTACTCCCGTACTTCTCCACCTGCTTATCCTCGTTGTCGGAACTATTCTTACCTACTATATTCATCGTTTTTTTCTCGTACTTCTTAAGCATTACCTCACGGTTATTATCATTACCGATGTGCGAATTCTCGCCATTACGCGATCGTTGTATTTCGTCAATGAAAAGGAGTCGGTCGATCTGGCCACTATGCGCGATGTTCATAAATACCAGAGTGGTTTTTTGGAAAATATGTTTAATTTTGGTCATTTGAAAATCACTCTTGGAACGAGCCCAACATGCATTGAGCTCACCTCGATCCCTAATCCCGAATTTCACCTACGGCTTATCAATAAGGCCAAACAACAGCACCTGGCCACGACCCAAGAAAAACCCCTGGAAGAGGATTAAGAGAGGGAGTAAGATTTCAGCATGTTGGAACGTATTTTTCATGTCGAACGTTGCTGGCTCGCTGTATACGAGACATTTCTCGCCCGCGCGGACAGGATACCTCTTTTAGTTGAATTGGTGCGGAAAAACATGCCTCATACGTATGAGTCGCTCTTGAAAGAACTCATCGTCGCACGTGATGCAACCTCTGGTTTTACCCTTCCTTCTCACGATAAGTATATTGCCGAAAAGGCGTTGAGCGAGGTTCTCGTACGCGTACTGGAGGAGCTACAAACACGAGAAGAGATAAAAAATGATGCTACTTATATCTCCTTCGTGAAATATCTCAATACGTGGGAGCTAAGGCTTGATAGAGCTCTTTTGGATTACGAACGCTCTCTTCATACACATCAGTTATTTTGCCTCGGCATGAGCCCCAAGGGGTACGAGGAGTTCTCGTGGAGGGAGTAATTCTCCTCTTTTTTCATATTTTATCCGCTGGAAGCTGTTTTTAGGCTCGTCTTTTTCCAATTTTCCATTATACTCTCGCACTGCGTATTCTAAGATCCCCCTATGTCTTCCCTGGAAAAACATCACAATCCTCCTCCTTCATCTATTGAATTTGATGGTGTAGATTATACCCTCACGGAAACGTTCGATGGTGGAGCCAGTCCTGTTGGACGATATGCTCCTCCGCCGGGGGTCGCCTCTAAACACATTGCTGTAAAATACTTCAATCCATCATTACCAACCCTGCCTTCGGTTGCCCGCGATGCCCATGATGTTTGGCGTGAAGTTCGCGAGCCACTCCTACGCGCCGGTTTTCCTGATTATTTCGAGTGTCATCCTACGCACCAGGTTGTTGAGTTCGCGCACGGTATAGATGCCGGTACTTTATCTGACTACCGTGATGATTTTCCTATTCCTGAAATTCGAAATCTCTTATTGGGTGTCATTCCTCAAGTCGATGCGATGATGAAGAATGGCGTCGTTCATGGTGATATCAAACCAGCAAATCTTGTAGTCGATTTAAGACGCTTACGCACAACAGAATGGCCAACCACTCTCATAGATCCAGATACTATGCGTCGACGTGATTTTACAACTGAATCACTTTTTGGAACTCCATTTTATATGCCACCCGAGGTTGCTCGAGGGTCATATCACAAAACAACTGATGCTTTTTCTCTCGCAATGACCGCTATCGATCTCTTAAGCGGTAAGCGCTATGGTGAAAAACTTGGAAATAAAGCTCTCTACGGCATACGAACGAACGCTCCAAGAGCCATTATTCTTATGAGGTCATTTAACTGCGTCTTCAAACCAAATGCACGCAAAATTATGAGTTCGACCCTCATTCCAAAAGCCGCTGACTGCCGTACAGAACTTCATCAACTTCTCGATTTTATTTTTCGCTGTGGCGATTCGGATCCCGATGCGAGACCGCAGTCCGGAAGTGAGATGATCCAAATCCTCACTACCAAGCCAAATCGGATCGAAATATAATTATTCTCTTGACGGTGAGTGAACGCTCACCTATACTCTGAGTACCTTCACTTTTTTGTATGGAAATACTCACCGAGAAACAAGAGATGGTTCTCGAAATTATTCGAAACTATCAGCTCGAACACGGCACATCACCTACATTGCGCGAGTTGCGAGAAGCCTTGGGCGTGAGCTCAGATAACAGCATCCTGAAGCACCTTACTGGCCTTGAAGAAAAAGGATATATTTCTCGACGCGATGGATCTCGCAGTATTGAGATGCTTGGAAGTGTGAAGCAGCGACTCGATACACCAAGCGAAAATCGATTACCATTATTAGGATTTGTTCCTGCGGGCGGACCGGTCATGAGTGAGGAGTATATCTCCGACTGGTATACGGTCGGCGAAGATTTAATTTATAAATTAAAAAAATCATTTTTGTTACGTGTAACGGGTGACAGCATGATTAATGCCGGAATACATGAGGGTGATCTCGTCGTTGTATGTGGCTCTCTTGAGCCAAAAGTGAATGATATCGTGGTAGCACTCGTCGATAATGGAAATACGGTAAAACGATTCATGAAGGATGCAAAAGGACCATATCTCAAGGCGGAAAATCCAAAATATCCGCCGATACGTGCTAAACATGATCTGGAAATTCAAGGCGTAGTGACGGGATTGATACGGTTATATAAGCGATAAAGGAGGAAGAAATTGCATAATACTATTTACTATAAAAAATCATATCTCTGTCTCATATTCCCTGAAAAATTATCTTAAAACTTCTACCCGGTATTGTTTAAAAACTCTGTAGCGTAGTTAGACCCTCCATTTCAGAAAAAAATATTTCTTAACTCATTTTCATTATGAGCCTCCTATTTCTTTTGCATTCTTTGAATCAGCCATCACGACTTACCTCTCCTCAGTTTACGAGGAAGAGTCTCGGGAGGCAACTCCTCAGTCTCGTGCTAGCCCCTGTCATGGAGCCGGTTCGTCAGCAGATCAGGAGAAGTGCCGTAGCCCGTGGACGCGGGACGGATAGCTGCCACTTTCAGCTAAGAGCGCTGTGAGGCCACGTCTACCTGCTTTGTTTTCATCTTTTGCAACGGACGGTTTTGAGCTATACTCGGCTGGCTTTGAGTGCTCCGTGTGTTCGCGAGCCGAGGAGTGCCGCCCTAGCTCAGTGGTAGAGCATCGGTATCGTAAACCGAGGGTCGTGGGTTCAAATCCCATGGGCGGCTCCAGAATGGAAAAATGCACGAGGGCTCGACATTGCTTTGCAGTGTTATTTTCACGTACAATTACATCAATTATTCTCCCTTCTGCATGTTCAAAGATACAACCGTTATTAAAACCATTCAGATGCAGTGCGGACAGGCTTATGTCGTTCAGTTGGCTGACGGTAGTCTTATTGAGTTGGGGGACGTATATCTTCCGAATGAAAATAAACTCGGAACGAGACCGTATCGATACCGTGATTTTGGAAATATTAGCGATAAAAATAAACGGGTCATTACGCTCTGTACTATGGTTGGATGCAGTATGAAGTGTAAGTTCTGTTCAGTAAGGCAGACATTCAAACGACTTTTGACAGCGGAAGATATCGTCAATGAGGTAGAGTTTTGCCTCGAGGAGGGAAAAAAATATGGACGCTCATCGGATCCAATGGAGAGCAAAGAATTTAACGTGCTCTATACTCGCATGGGTGAGCCAACGGCGAATATTACGAATGTCATTACCTCCATCCAGGAACTCGTTAGAAGATGGCCTCATGTCAAGATTGGCATGAGTACAACGGCACCTTCAGTACGCGTATATGATTTTCTGAAATATCCAGACATCGCTAAACACATTATGATGCAGTTTAGTGTTCACGGCACCGATGAAGACATGCGTTCCGGTTTGTTCATGGCACCGACAGGAAAAGTATTAATGGGACTTCCAGAAATTGCGAAGTTTGCGAAGGATTTCCGTAAACTTAATCCACGCATGATTTCTCTTAATTTTATTCTTTTCCAAGGATTCAATTATGATTTCAAGCGTTTACGAGAGATTTTTGATGTAGAAGATGTGTATCTCCGGCTTTCGCCCCTTAATGCTACTGAAAATTCCGTATCCTTTGGTCTCAGGGGGCTCATCAGAGAGGAGGATGTTGATCAAAAGGCCCCCATCTCCAGCCAAGAGCTCAAGGATATCATTCAACAAATTGAGGAGTGCGGATTTTCCTATGCATTCGCGCCAGCTATCGATGAAGAAATCACCTACAAAGCTGCCTGTGGACAGGCGCTCGAGATGCTCAAAGCTGATCAGCTTAAAACATTTGGCGAGATGAGTTAGCTTTGAATCTTGGGATGTAGCTTTGATATTCAGCCTTAATCTTGACGTCTAGGCATTTTTGACGTATAGTTCGCACCTATGGAAACTCCTCGGTCCCATATCGTCATTATCGCCGACAGTCTTACAAATGACTTCGTTGGTGCCGGATTTGAACAAAATAACGTTCATGTCGGTAAAGACGAATCGCAGCGTATTTTGGGTACGGCAGAAAATGGCTGGTCAGGACCGGTACCTACTTTTCTACGTGCTGCCGTGAAGGCACAAAAAAATGGCGAAAATGTGGGAATTATTAGTGTCCGCGATTTGCACGATCCAAACGATCCGAAGCAAATTCCTGAGCTTCTTCTCTACGGAACTCATGCGATCGCAGGAACCCCTGGGGCGGAACTTGCCGAACCAATCGCTGAAATTTATCGTGATGCCCATATCGAACATATCGATGTGACAGCGCTTTCAATCCCTATTAATGCGCTTCGTGGAGCTGTCCTTCGAATTACAGGCATCGATATGATTACAGAGCCTGAATATCTTGATCGTATTAAATTTCTTGCGATGGGATCTCATACAAATATTCGAGTATTCGATAATGCCGATTCTCTTAAGCATAAATTTGGATGTCCGGATGTTTCCGCTTGCCCACAGCTTGTCGCGAGTAGTAACTTAGCCGATCACCATGCGGCTCTTCGGCAATGGCTTCCTGGAAAACTTATTCGCGTAATTCAGGGGGTAAAAAATCTCTGTGAACATCTCGGCATTGAGCCGCCTTCGCCCGAGGCTATCAACTGGACTGAGGCGTGCGAGCTCGAACCGGCTACACTTCTTACGTCGTTAAATCATGATCAGCGAGCCATTTTGGAGGCAATCTTTATGGATCGAGATTCCGTAAAACTCACGCCTCTTGGCGGTGGTTTTAGCGGAAGTCTTCTCTTTTTGGCGACGGCGCGAAAAGGAAACACTGTCATGGAACCGGTAATTATCAAGATCGATAAACATCGAAATATTAAGCGAGAGGCTGATGGATACGGAAAAGTGAAAGATATGCTTGGTGGTCGTGTTCCGGGTTTTGATCCACCTGTTTCTATGGGCGAATATACCGGTGTAAAAATTGGTCTTGCCGCTCTGCGAGGCAAACCGCGAACGTTCCAGTCTGTATATGAATCGGCTAATACCGATGCGTCCATCGCTGATGCTATCGATGTATTCCAAGAGTCTCTGGATGTTCTCCAGGAAAAACTCTATGCGAATACTCGTCGAACAAAAAAAATTAATCCTATCACTCAGCTCTCACTTCAACTTCCACTACAGCCAACATGGCTTAAAAATAATATTTCAAATATTCTTCCGGGCAGTGAAGATAGCGATGAACTTACGCTTACCGATTCCATTTCTGTTCCAAATCCACTTCATCGTTTTTCTGGCCTACAGCAATCCAAAACGGTAGTCGATGCTGACGTCTGCGTGATGCATCGGGACTTGAATTTTGCGAATCATATTCTCGATGCACGAAAAAATGTGTGGTTCATCGACTGGGCAAATTGCGATGATGATATCGTTGAGGTTGATTTTGCAAAGATGGAAAATGACATCAAATTCGTCATGGCAAAAGAATTTACGGAGGATGCTCTTCATAATCTCTGCGCCTTCGAAACGTTTGCACTTGCCCATATTGATCTTCCATCTATAGACTCATTACCATCGGATTTAGCATTTATTGAGTCAGATATTCGATTCAAAAAAATGTATCAGTTTTTGACCACTCTCAGAAAATCATACATAAGTGTTAAGGGTCATAATATCGATGCGACCTCAGATGAGGCTCACCTGTATAAGGCCGCACTCCTTCGATATAGTCTCCATACCTTAAGTTTCGATGCGCGAACCGGTCGTGGAGAATGTGGTATTGCTTCGCTTAAACACGCACTGTATTCAACATCAAAACTCGTACAAGATTTATCCTCACCTCATGTCACTGAATAATCTCGAACATCACGTCATTTCAAATTTTACTGAGCTGAAACTGCCCTCTAGAAATCTTCCCGCTACAGAGGAAAATGTGGCTCTGGTAGGCATAAAAGCCGCACTTCACATTGGAAGACTTCTTCAAGATGCGCGATTGCTTTCGAATATACCCCTTGTTGAGTACAAAAACGACGGTACGAGAGTCACTCCGTGCGACGTTGAAGGAGAGCGCATTGCTCGATCTATAATTTCTCGATCGTTCCCTCATCACGACATTATCGGCGAAGAAGGAGGAGGAACATTGAATCCGTCACGTTACTGCTGGGTAATCGATCCTGTTGACTCTACAAATTCATTTATCTCCCATGAAAATACTTCTGCTGTCAGTATTTGCCTGATGTATGAGGGTAAAATGCTCTTTAGTACTGTTTATAATCCCTTCTCCGGTGAATTGTATTATGCGATTGGAGGCGAAAAATCTCGTCTCATTCAGAGTTATGGATTTAATCCGGAACATTCTGCGCATGACCTTCCTCTCCCTTCCGGAGAGCCAAATTCTACCTCGAGATTTGTAAATATTCATCCTACTCCAGAAAATAATGATGCGCTTCAGATCATGATTCGTGCGCGTGCGCGAGGTGAAATTCAAAAAGTTTTACAACAAGGAGGCTCACCATCTCTCAACATTGCGAGTATTACGAAAGGTGGACACTTTGGCGTGGTTCATCACTGGAATCACGGCCCAGCTCAGCCTTGGGACCTGGCCTCGGCACTCCATATCGTTCGAGGTGCGGGAGGCTTTGTAACTGATCGTGAGGGTTCAGACGTCCCTCTTGTTGGCCATACAGGTACGCTTGTCGCCAGCATGGACGCTTCGTTTCAAGAAAAATTATTACAGCTACTTCGTTCTTAATTTTGCTTTATGGCTCCCAACGTACGAGAAACAAACGATCAACAAGCTACTGCAGATAATCTCACGAGTCTGCTCTCTAGGATGAACCGAAAAATTGTTGTTCGCACTAATCCGAGTGCGGCTGCACCCGTGGCCGTTACGCGACATCCTGGCGGTACTTTTGAGGTAATGGTACGTGAAGGAGAGTTGGAACCAGAAAATCTCGACAAGCTTACCGCACTCGTCATCTCTCAGATCGAGTCGATGGAAAATGTGGCAGAGCTCAAGAATAATCCACAATACGCCGAGCCTGTTCGATTATATGAACAACGTCTCAACAACCCAGCCCATAAACTCTTTTACGAAACGGTATTCCAGACTATCGCCATCCACAAGGGAGCTGTCCATATCCCTATTTTACGCGACAAACTTGCTGATATTGGCCGACGCGCAGGAGCGGCCCTCAACTCCAATCCAAAAAATACACCTCTTCACATTCAGTTTCTTTTGGCTCTTATGGGTGTGACTCAGAACATGGATCCCGCTGTCCAAAACGCCATCAATGACCTGGAATCTGCCGGTACACTCGGTTTTATTAAACACATTGAAAATGCTCCTGGTGAAAAATTGTTGCGCATAAATTCCGACATTTTTCCACTGTATGAATACTTCCTCCGAACCGATAAAAAACAATGGAAGAAAGAGGCAAAAAATAAACCCGCGGAAAAAACTGAAAAGGCGGAAAAAATAAAAAACGAGACTCGAGAAAAAGTTGAAGAGGTAGAAAATGAGAGCGGAAAAGATGATAAACAAAAATCAGAAGAGGCTAAGCCCGAAGGAGAAAAAAGTGAAGATTCTGAGCCGGAAAAATCTAAACAGGAAGGCGAAAAACAAGAAGGAGAAGAAAAAGGAGAAGAAGGTGATGGCGGAGGGCAGCCGTCTCCCGGAGGTAGCGATACGCCCGATCATCAAAAAACGTATAAGACACCCGAAGGTGGAACATTCGAAAAAGATCCAAATGGTACCGGATATCAGCTCGAAATTTCTCCTCCGCTTCGTGGATATTACGCCATCGACCGAAAGGACCGATTCAATCATACGGCACTCCTGGAGTGGGATTCTACGGCACAATATCATCGCTACACCCAGACGCCTGCACTGATCGGAAAGCAATACACTATCCAGGGGGAACTTCGTGGTGGAGGCATGAAACCTATTCCGGTTCCGAATGGGTATGCACTTGATCTTGCTACCTTAAAAACTACCGGAGATACTCCTGAAATTATTCGTGATGAAAATGGAAATTTCTTTTTCCGAATTCAGAAACAGTGCACGTTCAGTATTGGTTTTTCCAAAGAAAAAATTCCGGTCGTGAATGGCCCAACTCAGCAAGATACAGAACCTCTGTATCAAACTGCTCTATCTCAAAAGGCCGAAGATGCCGCTACTGCAGCCAGAAAAAAACCACACTCTCCCCTCGAGCAGGCACGCATTATCCGAGAGTATATTCGTAAAAATCATAAATACCCACCTGGAAAAAATGATCAGGAACGCCTGGAAGCTGCGCGAAAAACACAGCTCTCGCTCAAGAAAAGTTCCACCCCAAACGATTATGTTGTTAATCTCGATACTGCCGCGCACTTAGAGTGCTTCTCTGCGAATACGCTTATGGCCGCCATGATGCGCAATCTCGGTGTTCCTTGCCGAATGGTAACGGGTCACCACGTAGAATCCGTCAATAAAAAGGGAAATGCTGTTATCAACAGTGGCAATGGTCATGGATGGTGTGAAATTTGGGATGGTCGTTCGTGGATTCGCTTCGACGCTACGCCTCCAGGTGATCCGAATGAAAAACAGGATAAAAAAGAAAAAGAAGATGGCGACGATTCCGACGAACAGTCCGGACCTTCTGACAAGGCCGATGACGGCGGAGAAGATACGCCTACGGGTGATGACGAGGGCGGAGAAGAGGGTGAAGATGGCGATGGAGAGGGACAAGAAGGCAAAGGCAAAGGAAAAAGTGGCGATAAGGGTGGTAAGCAAAAGAACGGTAAATCCGATTCTCAAGATGGAAAAGAGGGTGAGGGTGGCGAGGGAGGAGAGGGAGAGTCTTTCAACCCCGAAGAAGAGTTTGAAAAAATGTATAAACAGTTACAGGACTATATCTCACAGCATCCTGATGACGAACAGATTCAAGATACCCAGGAGCAAATGGAGTCTGAAGCCCTTGATTTGGAACCACTAGAGCCAAAAGATCCTATTGAAGATCTAATTGAGAAAAAACATCCTGACGTTCCACCCGATGAGCGGCAGCAGATGGCGGAATTTGTTCGTGGTTTTTTGCGTGCTGCGGAAAAGATGAAACAAATCAAAAATCCTAATGCCGATAGTGACCCTGATCACCCGATGCTCATCGATGCTCTTCGAGCTATTCTCGATCGAGTTATTTCACGAAGCATGATTCGCGAGGAAGCTCCTCGTTATCCCGTCGCCGATGGAGAAGTGCTTATGGATCCTGTTTCTCTCTATTTTGACGAGAGAGCAGGACTCGTCGATTCTGAGGTGTGGTTACGTCATGAAACACAAGAACGAGAAGAACTCCGCATCGTCAAAGTTCGTCGTCGCAAAATTCTCGATGCGAGCGCGAGTATGTCCGAACCTGCCAAACTCACCACTCAGCAACTCATCGAAACGCTTGAAAATATCGTTACGGCTGAAAAACAGCAAGAGCTTGAAGTTCTTTCACGTTCACTCAATCGCGATCTACGCCTGGAAACAGAAACATGGCAGTTCGGTACTTACGGCGCTTCTGAGTTTAATGGGTTTAGAAGATTAAAAAAATTGAGTCCACAATTCGATATCGTTGAACAGGCGCTCACCTGGTATGCCGCAAGCGAGGCAGTTGGAGGCACGAACGACTACGATCCTCTTGAGGAGATTTATAAAGAAATTATCGATGAGGAAACTACTGATAAACAAGAACGACCTGATCAGCCAAGCACGCTCGATCGCATCAAGACAGGCTTCTGCATTCGTGAGTTAAAAAATCTTACAGAACTTGAAGGCAAAGACACTACATCATTAACATCTGGTGAAAAAATATATCTTCAAAATCTTCGCGCCAATAAACTCGTCTTCGAGGCGTTTATGGACGGCATCCATGGACAGTACCCGGATATCGAACCAATTATCGAGGTTGTTGAGGTTACGAGTGATGGTGGCAGCAACAGTCCGACCCGTGTCCAAGAGATCATTCAAAAACTACGATCCATCGGCGTGATCGTTGTGGCCTATGGGCTGGGTAGCGATGGCAAGGCGGTCGAAGATACGTATGCCAATCCCTATAACCCCCTAGAAGGCGGCTTCCACTGTGTAAATCTCCTGGATTACCCCCGCCGAAAGCTGGCTGCCTGGAGTCGCATTCTTGACAAAGTATAATTTTAGCTTATAATTGCTTTCTATGGATTATCCTGAATCTCCAAGATTTCTTAATTCTCGAATAGGGAAACGAGTGCTCACTCTTCTCCCTCCGAAGGAGCAGTGGTCGGATGCAAATAATCCGGAACAACAGAAGCTTGATGCCTCGTTCGCGGTTATTATGCCCTCTGTACTCGAAGCTCGTGCCCTTGTTGCACGCCTCAATTTATTGAGTGACCCAACTCTAGATCCGACGACGCTCGTTCAAGGAGCGGTTACAAGTATTGTTGATAGTGATATCGTCGATGATATGAGAACCGAGACTGATCCTGCATATACCGCTACGATGGAATATGCTGAAACTATCAAGACGCTCCGAGAGCTCTTCGCCATGAAGGGAGTTTTGCGTGCGTACATCGATCTCTATGAACGCATGTATGCGCAGATTTCTCAGGCAAAAAAAATTCAAGCCATGTATAGCAATGACCATACGCTCACGCAAACAGAAAAGATCGGACTCGTTCGACAGTTGAGCCGAATTCTCAATAGTCTCATCATGTGGACCGAAGAAGAAGAACAAAATATTCATAATCAGGTAGTTCGAGAGCGACGTGGATATCGCAAAAGCGATTATGCCATTCTCGCAAAATTGAAAAATAACCGAATGAAGTGCACTACTGAGCTCAATCAAATTACTGCGAATGATATCGAGGCGAAGATTCAGTTGCGACGAGATGAAATTAAACTTGATAAAGGTCTTCTCGTACGACGTGTGCCAAAAGATGTTGCTGAACGCAATAATGGACTTACCGGGCAGCGTTACGTTGTAACTCCAAGTCGAAAAAAACTTCTCTTTGGAGACGAAACAACGCCTGAAAATTCTATCATGTCCGCCCTTCGTAAACGTCATAATGTTGAGCTCTTTGGTCCTACCGGTACCGGTAAAACTAAATTAGCGGAGCATGCTGCTGCACTTTTTTCCGGTAAACCTGCTGTGGTTCTTTCCGGTAATCCAAGTTTGTCTCGATATGATATTCTTGGCAAAACCGTTGGCCTCGATAAGCGAGATGATGGTGCATTAATTACATGCTTAAAAGAAGGAAGAGTTCTGATCGTCGATGAAGATAATCGAATTGATCCTCGAAATTTGGCCGTAATCAAATACGCCCTTGGACTGCGCGTTGGTGATTTGTACATTCACCCAGAGACAGGTGAGCGAATTCCTGTTCCTCCCGGATTCGGCGTAATCTGTACTCGAAATGAAAAAGGTAAGCACCACCAGGATCGCTTTGACTTACCGCCGGATTATCGACGTGAGTTTACGAACGGAAGTTTTGATGTTGGATATTTCACAAAAGATGAAATGTATGACCACTTTCTCGTCCCTAAGTTAACCGAGGATGATGGTTCGATGGATTTATCTGTCGAGGAAGTTGGAGGCGTGCATAATGATCCAAAAAAACGAAGTCCTCTTCTTGCACTTGCTCTCGCCTCGGAAGAGATTCAGTTACTTTATAGACAAAATAAGATTGCCGATGGTGTATTCGAGTCCGGATTCATGATTGAGTTATTCGATGACTGGCACGAGCAGCGCGCAAGTACAAACTGCTCATTCCTTAGCTATGTCGAAACACGCCTCATTAACTTCATTCGACGTCCGATCGGCAACCCAGCACGAAAATTAATTATTCAAAAACTTGTTGAACAAGGATTCTTCACGAGCAAGGGCGCAAAAGATTTCGAGACACAGGATGAGGGATTGCCTATAGAACAAGAAGAGTTAGATTCATTCCGAGGAGCTCCTGCCGGTAGTACAGCGACAACCGCACGTCGCTCACCACGTGCCACAGCAACTACCCCTACTGCCCCTGTAGCGTCTTCCACCGTCCCTACGCAGATTATCTTTCCTTCACCATCCGGCATGACTCTGGATGCCCGTGCGGTCGCTCTTCTCGATCCATTCGAGAAACGAAAGATGAATGTCGCCCCCCATCCTCTGGAAGGAAAAATTTCCCAGTTTAAAACTGCCTATTTGGAGTTCTGCTCCACGAAGGGTATTCAGCCGGTCATGTTCAGCTCCCATAACTTCACCACCCGACGCACGGCTATCCTTCAGGGCGTCATTGACTATATCGATCGAGCCAACATCGGCAATGCGGAGGCGTTCAAGGCTGTCTTTAGTGCTACTGCTACGAATACCGATGAGCTATTCATGAGCGAGTTCATCTCCAATCTCGGAATGCTCCCAAGCTAACATCGCCGAAACGGCCGTTTGCCCTAAATGCCATATCGTGGTATAATTTGAAGCGTACATAACTTCTTCTTATGACCGACCAGGGACCAGACCGAGCAGATCAAAAAACCGCGTTCGATGAACAGAGCCAAGAATTTGCCGATCTCGATAATCTCGCATTTTCAGTAGAACAAGACCATGTCACACCTGTGCGAATCACTATCCATGGCGTTTCATTAACGATCTTGGCGCGCGACTCGTTCGATGCGGCCTTAGTAAAAATTTCAACATTCCTTACTCAGCTCAAACCACTTCTCGCAACTTCATTCGCGCCATCGACTGACGAAGTGCCGGTGCAACACCAATCTGATACCGTTCATGGTGCTGTCAAGGGCGTTGCCGAACCACTTGTCCCTGCAAAAGGCCATACTGAGTGGAGAGATGTTAACGCTGAAATTGTGGCGCTCGCCCAGGCTTTCAAAGGTACACCTGATGAACTTGCCCTTCGAAATATTCGTGAAGCATCTCACAAAAGAGAGCTTGGAAAGAGTGATGTAAATTTTCACATATGCGGAAAATATGTACGCATCGCAAAAGGCGATAGCGATGATACCGTTCTTACGAAACTTTCTCGCTTCGTTGGCGAGGTAAAGGCCGAGCATACTGATCTCTTCCCCTCAAAGCCTACTCAGTCGGAACAAGCTTCTGCCAGTGCCGAAGCGCTTTTCTGGAGAGACGTTATTGCGGGTATTGATGGACTTGTTCATGATTATCCAGATAAAGACTTCCAATCGCTCTATGCTCTTCGCACGATGATCGAGAATGGTGAGGTCGGTGTCGGCATGCATCTTTTGATGACTATCAATAATGTTCATCTTTGGATTCAGAAAAAAGACGACGGCGCGACGATTAAAGACAAGATTGCCGTGTTTATTGGTGAGCTCAAGCAAATCGCCTCATCCGATAAGAAAACGAAAGAAGCCCCTCTCGATCCAAATCTTAATCAGACGTATTGGCGCGATATTGAGGCTGCCCTTACCGCTCTCGAGCCGGCTTTTGGCGAGGACTCAAGCTTTAAACTTCTACTTATCTCCGTCAAGAAAGGAATTCTTGGAACGGTACGAAACTTCCACGCTGTCATCGGTGGCGAGACGCTCGACATCAAACAAAGTGACAGCGATACCGACATGAAAGATAAACTCTCCGTATTTATTCGGAAACTCAGCGCTGGAGGACAAGTTAAGCTCAATGAAGAGGTTCGCAGAAAATTTCACGATCTTGAGAAGAAATATTCCAATCTCGAACAGCAAAATTTGGATCTCGAGAGTCGTTACAAAAAAGCAGGCGGCGATCTGCATCAAAAAGGAGCTGAGATTGTTCGCCTCGAAGATCAGGTACGAAAGCTTCAGGCAGAGCTCCAGCGCGCACGAACCGCGCCACCACCACCGCCTCCATCACAAAGTACCTACCGCTCGTACAGCGGCTAAACTAATTTCTGCAGCACAAAACAGTCACGTGGCCCAAAATGCCCACGAAATTTTTTAAATGCCTTTGCGGGAATTTCCTCGTGATTTTTAAAGCCTTTTTTTATGAGCTCGGCGATCACTCCCTTCAAAAGTTTCCGGGTAAATCGAGTGGCGTTTTCCAAATCTAAAAGCTTCTCCATGTAGCTCTTGTAATGCGTTATGCAAATCCAACCTTTTGTCTCTACATAGCCCTCAAGTGCACGCACTATTTGCGGTAAAATTTCTACATAATGATCCTGTTCATGTTCCAGCACTCGTTGCCAAAGCGCCTGAAACTGCCCCTCTTTCTCGTAAAGATCATGTGAACTAATCGACCACTTGCTCGAAAAGTAGTCAATAACCAGATCATCAACGATATGATTTGCCAGCACCATTTTATATTTCTTTGCCCTGGATCGGAACATGTCTACTGTCTTTTTGTTTATTGTATACTGAGGTTCAAAAAGTGCTAAAAACTTCTCAAGCTCATTCATAGCGTTCCTATCTTTATCAAGAATAGTGAGTTTTCCCTTATATTTCAGGTAAAAAAGTGCCAGCTCGATCTTCGGCGTATACCCCGGACAGAGGTCGACAATTTCTTTATATTTTTCGATATGCAGCTCATTCAGTACTGCAGCCCACGTCTTTCCTATGAGACAATAAAACTGCAGATAAACATAAAATTCTCGAGTCCTATCGG
Organism: Candidatus Peregrinibacteria bacterium; assembly: GCA_026395555.1. Taxonomy (GTDB): domain Bacteria; phylum Patescibacteriota; class Gracilibacteria; order UBA1369; family UBA12463; genus CALREA01. The sequence continues at coordinate 92,568 of JAPLYO010000012.1, forward strand.
GCACATCGAACTTATTCATCGAAAATCCTCCCTTCTGATACTCTTTTTTCTGCAGTCGTTCACTCACCGCTTGAAGATCTTTTTCAAGACGCTTCTTTTCGACGTTCGTAAGACCGCGCTTTGCTGATAATTTCTGAATAGTGTTCAGGTATGTTTCTATCATTGCAGTATATTGTCAACGACTGATATGGCTTTCTGTAGACGCTCATCCCACCCTCCACTGATAATCTCATATGGGCGATTATATTTTTCCAATGCCTCAACACACAAATTGAAAAACCATTTTCTCTTTTCTTGTTCGGGAAGATAGCGCTGATTATCCTCGACCCACGGCACGTCTACGTCCGTCAAAAGATACATATCGTAATGTCGAGTCAGTATCATTTCCTCAATCCATTCCGGACACTTTTCAAAGAGAATGTTACTCCATAGTTTCGTAATAATAAGATCCGTATCGCTAAATAATACACGATTCGCCTGACGAACAAGCGCCTCCTCTGATGCCGCATGTCCGAGCGCAATTCTCGTAATGTCCTCGTAATCTACTTTACCATCTTTGAATTCCAGCAGTCCTCTCGCGTATTCTTCACAGTAAACGGTATTGAAATGGGCAGCTAAATTTTTGGTTAATGTCGTTTTTCCCGTAGATTCAGGCCCAAAAATACATACTCGTTTTACATAGTGCGGACGCACTTGTTCTGGAATATAATCCCAATATTTCATCGGATTTTCTCTCACTTTTGTAGCGGAAATAGGCACCAAATTTCTCGCATGATTTACCGGTACATACTCCATACCAAGCGTCTCTGCCAGCTTCCAGCCATAGTCTTCTGATGCAAATATATAGTCCGCACCACCTGGCACAGCTTTCATTATCGTCTCCCTCCATATGTTCCAAAAATCCGTGTGTTCCGTGGGCTCCTGTGGATTCTCGTCGGTAACATGAACTATCTTCACATCTGGAAACATCTCT